>NZ_JBIUBT010000013.1:0-238306 GCF_044548235.1 Streptomyces sp. NPDC052043 | reverse complement strand
GCAGGGGGGACCCCCACTCGCCGCACCGGGCCCTGACCCAAGTACATCCAGTACGAGGGCCAGGGCCCGGCACGCCGAGAGCACGCACCTGACGCGGCGAGGCCCGCCCTCCGGGCGGACGACGGGACTTTCGCAACAGGCCCTAGCCGCCTTACCCGTCTGTACCCGTGCCTTACGGCCGCGCCGCGGCCCCGCACGCGCGCCTAAGGACCCCCGCACGGGGAAGATGCGGAACTCTCCCGATGTGGCCGGACCCCCTGGGAGACGACAGTGGAGGCATCGCGGAAAGCGACGCCGAAACCATCGGTCACCGCGACGACCCAGGGGAGACGCCATGTTGCACTACGAACTGCACCGGCTGCGCGCCGCCGAACTCGGCCGCACCGCCGAGCAGGAGCGCCTGGCCCGCGAGGCCCAGCGCGCCCGCCGTGCCGCCCGCCGCCCGGCCGACGGGCGAACCTCCGAGGCGGAGTCCCATACCCACGACCCGCGCCGGCAACGGTTCACCCGCGCGGCGTGAACACGGGCCGGCGGGACCCGGGCGGTCAGGACGTTTCGGGCCGCCCGGGCCGCGCGGGCGGTCAGCACGGCCCGTACGGTCAGGACGGCCCCGGCTCCACGGCAGTGGACCGGGGCCTCGCGCTCTTGCAGCCGTCCGCCGTGCGGAAAACAGGTGCCGCGCTGTCGGACCCGCATGCGATGCTCGGAGTTGTGGAGACCAGGTCCGTCAGTCCGGTGTTCGTCGGCCGCGCCGACGAGTTGAGCACGCTGCACGACGCGCTCACCCGCGCGGCCGGGGGTGAGCCGCAGGCCCTGCTGCTCAGCGGTGAGGCGGGCGTCGGCAAGACCCGCCTGGTCGAGGAGTTCGCCGACGCCGCCGTTGGCGCGGGCGCCGTCGTGGTGGTCGGCGGCTGCGTGGAGATCGGCGCCGACGGACTGCCGTTCGCGCCCTTCTCCGCCGCCCTGCGCGCCCTGCGCCGCGAACTGCCCGGCGAACTCGCCGCCGCGGCCGCCGGACAGGAGGAGGAACTCGCCCGGCTGCTGCCCGAACTCGGCGTGCCGGCTCCCGCGCGAGGCATCGGCCGGCACGACGAGGAGGGCATGGCCCGCCTCTTCGAACTCACCGCCCGCCTGCTGGAGCGCGTCACCGCCGACCACACCGTCGTCGTCGCCCTGGAGGATCTGCACTGGGCCGACGCCTCCACCCGGCACCTGCTCGCCTACCTCCTGCGCACCCTGCGCACCGGCCGCCTCGTCGTCCTGGCCACCTACCGCTCCGACGACATCCACCGCCGCCACCCGCTGCGGCCGCTGCTCGCCGAACTCGACCGGCTGCGCACGGTCCGCCGCCTCGAACTCGCCCGCCTGACCCGGCAGGAAGTGGGCCGCCAGCTTGCCGGCATCCTCGCCACCGAACCGGATCCGGCCCAGGTCGACGAGATCTTCGCACGCTCCGACGGCAACGCCTTCTTCGTCGAGGAACTCGCCGTCGCCGCGCACGAGGGCTGCCGCACCAGCCTCAGCGACTCCCTGCGCGACCTGCTGCTCGTGAGGGTCGAGAAGCTGCCCGAGCCCGCCCAGCGGATCGTCAGGATCGCCGCCGAGGGCGGGTCCACCGTCGAGCACCGGCTGCTCGCGGCCGTGTCCCGGCTCGGCGAGGACGACCTCATCGAGGCACTGCGGGGCGCCGTGAACGCCAACATCCTCATCGCCGCACCCACCGGCGACGGCTACCGCTTCCGGCACTCCCTGGTGCGCGAGGCCGTCGGCGACGACCTGCTGCCCGGCGAGCGCTCCCGCCTCAACCGCCGCTACGCCGAAGCCCTGGAGGCCGACCCCACGCTCGTCCCGGCCGACGTGCGGGTCACCCGGCTGGCCAGCTACTGGTATCACGCCCACGACCCGGCCAAGGCCCTGCCCGCCGTCCTCGAGGGCTCCGTCGCGGCCCGCGCCCGGCACGCCTACAGCGAGCAACTGAGGCTGCTGGAAAGGGCGATGGAACTGTGGGACGCCGCACCGCAGGACGTACGCTCCCGGCTGCGCCTCATCGACTACACCGCGATGTACTCCCTGTGCGGCTGCGACCCGGCGACCACCCCGCTGACCTACCTCGACCTGCTCGCCGAGGCCGCCGTGGCCGGCCGCTTCTGCGGGGAGCGGGACCGCTCCATGAAGATCATCAAGCGGGCGCTGCGTCTCCTGGAGGAGGAGAACGATCCGCTGCGGGCCGCCTGGTTCTGGGTCCAGCGCTCCTGGCTGGTCCAGGCGAAGGACCACGGCGACGGCTGGCTGGAACTGGGCACCGCGCAGGATCTGGTGCGCGGGCTGCCGCCGTCCGAGGTGCACGCGGAGGTGCTGGCCGACGTCGCCCGGTGGTCCATGGTGCACGTGCCGGGTCCCGACGCCCTCTCGGCCGCCGAACGGGCCGTGGAGTACGCGCGCATGGTCGGCGCCTGCGAGATCGAGATGAACGCGCGGCTCACCCTGGGCGGTCTCATGGTCCAGGCCGGCGACGTCGAGGCGGGCCTCGCCGAGATGTACGAGGTCAACCAGCGCACCGTCGACGACGGCATCTCCGGCGTCGCCGGCCGCTCCTACGTCAACCTGCCCAACGAACTGGAGTCCGTCGGCCGCTCCCGCGAGGCCGTGCCACTCATGGAACAGGGGATCGCCTTCACCCGGCGCTTCGGACTGCTCGACAGCGAGGCCTGGGTGTGGGGCAATCTCGCCGAGTCGCTGTTCACCCTGGGGCGTTGGGACGAGGCCGCCGAGGCGGCCTCCCGGTCCTGGCGCGTCGGCCAGTACGCCAAACCACGCGGCTTCCACGCCAGGGTCCGCGCCGAACTCGCCTTCGAGCGCGGTGATCTGGCCGAAGCCTCCGGCCAACTCGCCGAGGCCCTCGAAAACTTCGGCACCCACGACCAGGCGCCCCAGCACGCCCTGCCGCTCGCCCGGATCGCGATCGGGGTCGCCGCGGGCGAGGGCCGCCTGCTGGACGCCCGCGCCGAACTCGAACGCGTCCTGGACGACGGCCTCCCACCCGGCACCCAGCGCTACGGCTGGCAGCTGCTGCTCACCGCCGCCACGGTGGAGACCCACGCCGCAGGGCTGCCCGCCGCCGCACCCGGACGCGCCGAGACCTTGCAACGCATCCGCGGCGCCGCCAAGTCACTGGCCACCAACGTGCCCGTCTGGCAGGCGTACGAACGCTGGGTGCGCGCCGAACTGCTGCGCGCCGAGGGCCGCGGCTGCCCGGAGGAGTGGGCCGAGATCGTCGCCGCCTTCGAGATGCTGGAACGCCCCTACGACCTCGCCCGCGTCCGCTTCCGCCTCGCCGAGGCCCTGCTCGGCACCGACGAGGACCAGCGGGGCCGCGCCACCGAGCTGCTGCGCCTGGCGCACGCCGTCGCCGAGCACCTGCGCGCCCGCCCGCTCGCCGACTCCGTCGCCCTGCTGGCCCGCCGCGGCCGCCTCGCCCTGACCGGCACTCCGCAGCAGCCCTCCGCTGACACCGACCCCGTCGAGGCCCTGGGCCTGACCAGCCGGGAACGCGACGTCCTGCGCCTGGTCTCCGCCGGCCGCACCAACCGCCAGATAGCCGAGGAACTCTTCATCTCGCCGAAGACAGCCAGCGTCCACGTCTCGAACATCCTGGCCAAAATGGGTGTGTCGGGCCGCGGAGAGGCGGCCGCACTGGCCCACCGGCTGGGCCTGTTCCCGCCGGGGTCCGAAGACCGGCTGTTCGCGGAACGACCGTGAGGCGCCGACCGGGAGGGAAGCCGTGTTCAACGTCTTCGAGGAACTGTTCGCGCCCGGCCGCAAGCACACCCGGGACGAGCAGAACCGGCTGGAACTGACCCGGGAGGACGTCGGCGACACCGACCCCGGTCGTGGGCCGATCGACCTCGCCTCCGGGAAGGTCGTCGTACGGCCACCCGAGCCTCCCGCGGAGGAGGCCGGAACCGCCCGGGAGTGAGGGCCGGCGCCTACTTCACCTCCAGTTCGAGGATCCGGTCGTCGCCCTTCTTCGGAGTGCCGCGGCCGTCGGTGTTGCTGGTGACCAGCCAGAGCTTGTCGCCGCCCGCCGAGGCCACCGTGCGCAGGCGGCCGTAGGTGCCGGTCAGGAAGGCCTCGGGGGCCGCCGAGAGCTTGGTGCCGCGCAGGGGGATGCGCCACAGGCGCTCGCCCTTCAGACCCGCCATCCAGACGGAGCCCTGGGCGTAGGCGATGCCGCTGGGGGAGGCCACGTCCGTGTGCCACTGGGCGATCGGGTTGTGGAACCTCGGGTCGTTCGACTTGCCCTCCGCTTCCGGCCAGCCGTAGTTGTCGCCCGGCTTGATCGCGTTCAGCTCGTCCCAGGTGTCCTGGCCGAACTCGGAGGCGAACAGGCGCTGCTTGTCGTCCCAGGCCAGGCCCTGCACATTGCGGTGGCCGTACGAGTACACGGGGGAGTCGGGGAACGGGTTGCCCGGGGCGGGCCGACCGTCCGGGGTCAGTCGCAGGATCTTGCCGCCCAGGGACTTCTTGTCCTGGGCCAGGCCCCGGTCACCGGTCTCGCCCGTGCCCGCGTACAGCATCCTGTCGGGGCCGAAGGCGATCCGGCCGCCGTTGTGGATGACCCCCTTGGGGATGCCCTTGAAGATGGTGTCCGGTGCGCCCAGTTGCATACCGGCCGGTTTCCTGTCGTCGTACAGCATCCGGACGATGCGGTTGTCCGAGGCCGAGGTGAAGTAGGCGTAGATCATGTGGTCGGAGGCGTAGTCCGGGGACAGCGCGATGCCCAGCAGACCGCCCTCGCCCTCCGGTGCGACCCCCGACACCCTGCCCAGTTCGGTCTTCTGCCCCGTCTTCTCGTCGATCCGCGTGATCGTCGCCTGGTCACGGGAGGAGACGAGGAGACCGCCGCCGGGGAGCGGGGCCAGCCCCCAGGGGCTGTTCAGGCCCTCCGCGACCGTGCGCAGGACCTTCACCGAGCCCTTGGCCGGCGGCGCGCTCTCCGTGGGTGCCGGTGCCGAGGGCGAGGACACCGCCGTCGCACGGCCGGGCGCCATGCCGCCCCCCTCGGCCGACGGGCCCCCGGAGGAGCAGCCGGCCGTCAGCAGCAGGGCGGCGGCCAGCACGCCCGTCACAGCTCGACGTTGCACGATCTTCGTCCCTTCGACGCGGAGGTTCCACCTGTCTTACACCGCCCGAGCCTCCCAGGTTCCCGATCGCCCGCATCCCACGCCCGCACCGCCCTGACGGCCGGATCACCGGCCCGGAGCGGCCGCGTCCACGGGCCGGCTCAGTCCCAGGAACCCCGGGCCGCCGGCAGCCGGCCCAGTTCGGCCAGGTCCTCGGCCGTCAGCCGCAGCCCTGCCGCGCCCGCGTTCTCCGTCACCCAGCGCTCCTGCTTGGTGCCGGGGACCGGGATCACGTGCCGGCCCTGGGCCAGTACCCACGCCAGGGCCACCTGGGCCGGGGTGACGTCCTCGCCGTGCCGGGCGGCCGTCCGCCGCAGCCCGGCCACGATCGGCTGGTTCCCGGCCATCATCTCGGCGGTGAAACGGGGATGCCGGGCCCGCACGTCGTCCGGCTCGAACCCCTGGCCCGGGGTGAGGGTGCCGGTCAGGAAGCCGTTGCCCAACGGCATCGCCGCCAGGAAGCCGACCCCGCGCTCGGCGCACCACGGCAGCAACGACTCCAGCGCCTCGGGCGACCACACCGACAGCTCCGCCTGCACCGCGCTGACCGGGAAGACCTGCTGCACCCGCTCCAGCTGGCGGATCGTCCCGTCGTGCAGACGCGCACCGGACCGGCGCCGGGCGCGCGCACCCACCGCGCACAGGCCGAGCGCCCGCACCTTCCCGGCCCGCACGAGCTCCGCCATCGCCCCCCAGGTCTCCTCGACGGGGACCTCCGGGTCGGCGCGGTGCAGCTGGTAGAGGTCGATCACGTCGGTCTGGAGACGCCTGAGCGAGGCGTCGCAGGCCCGCCGTACATAGCCGGGACGGCCGTTGGCCACGATGTGCTGCTCGCCCACCAGGAGGCCGACCTTCGTCGAGACGAAGGCGTCGGACCGCCGCTCCCTCAGCACCCGCCCCAGCAGCAGTTCGTTGGTGAACGGGCCGTACATGTCGGCCGTGTCCAGAAGAGTCGAGCCCAGGTCCAGCGCCCGGTGCACGGCCCTGAGGGAATCCGCTCCCCGCTGCCGCGACGCGCTGTACGCCCAGTTCATCGGCATGCACCCCAGCCCCACGGCCCCCACCGCGAGTGCCGCCGCGCCGATCGTCCTGCGCTCCACTTGGCCGTAACCCTCCCTCTCTCGGGGCCCACCAACCTAACCTCTGGCTCCACGTGCCCCTGGCATAGCCTCCTGAGCATGACTGCTGACGTGTGGCTGCCCATTCCGCCGGACGAGATCGAGGGGCTTCCGCAGGGGCTCTCCTACCGCTTCTGGGACGGCGCCGAGGAGTTCCCCGCGGACCCCGCCGACTGCGCCTTCTACGTCGTGCCGTACATGAAGCCCGGCGGCGTCGGTCGGCGCCCGCTGCCCCGGATGAGTTCCGTGCGGGTCGTGCAGACGCTGTCCGCCGGCACGGACCAGGTGGAGTCGGGTCTGCGCGACCTGCCGCCGGGCGTGCGGCTGTGCAACGCGCGCGGGGTGCACGAGGCGAGTACCAGTGAGCTCGCCCTGACGTTGATCCTGGCCTCGCTGCGCGGCGTCCCCGGCTTCGTCCGGGCCCAGGACCGGGGCGAGTGGGGCGGCGGCTTCCGTCCCGCCCTCGCCGACAAGAACGTCCTCATCGTCGGCTACGGCTCGATCGGGGCCGCCGTCGAGGACCGGCTCGTGCCCTTCGAGGTCGCGCGGGTGGCGCGGGTGGCGCGCTCCGCGCGCACCACGGAGCGCGGCCCGGTGCATCCGCTCACCGATCTGCCCTCCCTGCTCCCGCAGGCCGATGTCGTCGTCCTGTCCACGCCCTTGACCAAGGCCACGCGCGGGCTGGTGAACGCGGACTTCCTGGCGCGGATGAAGGACGGCGCGCTGCTGGTGAACGTCGCGCGCGGCGCCGTGGTCGACACCGAGGCGCTGCTCGCCGAGCTGGACAGCGGCCGTCTGACCGCCGCCCTCGACGTCACCGACCCCGAGCCGCTGCCCCCGGGCCACCCCCTGTGGCACGCGCCGGGCGTGCTGATCAGCCCCCATGTCGGCGGTCCCACGTCGGCCTTCCTGCCGCGCGCCACACGGCTTCTGACGGACCAGTTGCGCCGTTTCGTGAACCGGGAACCACTCGCCAACGTGGTCCTCACGACGGGCACGGCAAGCTCCTGATCCGCTTCGGGTACGGTCCGCGACTCCTCGAACGCGGTCCGTACCCGCATTCGCGCTGGTCGTCACGGAGCGTAGAGGAGCTATGTCCCTGAGTGACGAGACTGGTGTATCGTCCCGACAGGGGCCGCGCCGCGCACAGTTCGGCGCCGGGGACGGACATTCCACACTGCGAGGGGGGCGACGGGCGATGCACGGCCTATGGACGAACGATCCGACGCGGCGGGGCCGTCGGCGGCGGCCCTGGCACACGGCCGCGCGCAGACGCGGCCACCACAGCCATCACAGTCATCACCACCGCAGGCCCGGCGGTCGCCGGAGGCATGCCCACCCGGCGCACCGGAAGCCGGGAGACCCGGCCGCACGGACCGGGAGGCCTCGGTGAGCCCGCCATCGCCTGCCATGACCGCGTTCGACGGCGCGCCGCGGCCGCCGTCCGAACCGGGGGCGCTGCTGCCCCCGCCGGCCGCCGTCGTCCGTTCGAGAGTGGCGCCGCAGCTCCTGCTGGCCCTGGTGTGCGCGGGATTCGCCATCGGTGCCGCGTGCGGCTGGGGTTCCAGCAAGGCGGCGCTGTTCATGGGCGACTTCGGGCTGAGCGCCGCGGCCGGCACCGCCGCGGTCTCGTGCGCGCTGTACGCCCGCGGCCGTCACGTCCGCTTTCGAACAGCCTGGCTGCTGTTCGCCCTCTCCTCGGCGATGGCCGCCCTGGGCAACGCGGTCTGGGGGTGGTACGAGGTCGTCCTCGGCGTGTCCGTGCCCAGTCCCAGTTGCGCCGACCTGTTCTTCCTGTGCTTCGCGCCGCCGGCGATCGTCGGCCTGCTCGTGCTCGCCAAGCGGCCGGCGAACAGGGCCGGGTGGGTGTGCCTGGCGCTGGACTCGTGGCTGATCGGCGGCTCGCTGCTCACCCTGTCCTGGAGCCTCGCCCTCGCCCAGGCGGCCAAGTTCGACGGGTCGAGCGTCGCGCACACCGCGCTCTCGCTGGCCTACCCGCTGCTGGACATCGCCCTGGTCTCCATGGTGCTCGCGCTGCACTTCCGGTGTTCCCCGATCAACCGCACCGCCGTGAACACGGCGATCGGCGGGCTCGCCCTGACCGTGCTGTGCGACGCGCTGTTCACCTCGCCGCTGCTGCACAACAGCTACCGCTCGGGGCAACTGCTCGACGCCGGCTGGTTCGCCGGCTCCCTGCTCCTGGCGTACGCCCCCTGGGCGGCGCCCCGCCCCGGACAGCAGGCCGCGGAACGGCACGACGTCGACGCGTACCACCCGTACGATCCGGAACACCCGTACCGGACGGGCCCGCGCCAGGCGCAGGGGTACCAGCCGGACGGGTGCGACCCGGACGTCCGCTCCGCCGACGGGCACGCGCGCGTGGCCGACGCCCACGGGCACGGCCCCGAGAGCCGCGTCCGCGAGCCGCTTGTCCCTGTGCCAAGGCAGCATTCCGCGGTCGCGCGCCCCGCGCACGGCGGGCCGCCCGCACCGGAGGAGGATCCCGACCGGTATCCGGCCGGCCGGCCCCTGGCCGGCTCCCTCGCCGCCCTCACCCCGTACCTCGCGGCGGCGGTGTGCACGCTGGGAGTCCTGTACAACGCCCTCAACGGCCACAGCGTCGACCGCGTGGTGCTGATCTCCGCCGGGGCCGTCGTGCTGGTGCTCGTCGTGCGCCAGGGCATCGTGCTGCGCGACAACATCGCCCTCACCCAGGAGCTGGCCCAGAAGGAGAACCACTTCCGCTCCCTGGTGCAGGGTTCGAGCGACGTCATCATGATCGCCGCACCCAACGGCGTCCTGCGGTACGTCTCCCCGGCCGCCGCCGGGGTGTACGGGCGGCCGGCGGAGGCACTGGTCGGCACCGAACTGGCGGGGATCATCCATCCGGAGGACCTGGGCTCCGTGGTGCACGAGGTGCGCCGCTTCCTGGTCGCCAGCCCGCTCGAAGAGCCCACCACGCGCATCGAGTGCCGCTTCCGCTCCGGCAACGGCGGCTGGCTCAACGTGGAGTCGACCGTCAACCGCCACCACGGCGGCCTCATCTTCAACAGCAGGGACGTGACCGAGCGGGTGCGTCTCCAGGCGCAGCTCCAGCACAACGCCGAGCACGACCCGCTCACCGACCTGCCCAACCGGGCGCTGTTCACCAAACGTGTCCAGCAGGCCCTGTCCGGTCGCCGCTCGACCGACCACGGCACGGCGGTGCTCTTCATCGACCTCGACGGCTTCAAGGCCGTCAACGACACGATCGGTCACCAGGCCGGGGACGAGCTGCTCGTCCAGGCCGCCCGCAGACTCCACGAGGCGGTACGGCACGGGGACACCGCGTCCCGGCTCGGGGGCGACGAGTTCGCGGCCCTGATCGTCGGGGACGGCACCCGCGACCGCACGGCCCGCGAACGGCACATCCTGGAGCTCGCCGACCGCCTCAGGGTGACGCTGTCGCATCCGTACCTCATCGACGGCAACGACGTGCGCGTGGCCGCGTCCATCGGAGTGGCCTTCGCCGAGCCGGGCCTCGGCGCGGGGGAGCTGCTGCGCAACGCCGACCTCGCCATGTACCGCGCCAAGGCGGCGGGCAAGGGCCGGGTCGAGCTGTACAAGCCGCAGATGCAGCAGGACGTCGTCCGCAGGGCGGAGCTGGCCACCCGGCTCAGAAACGCCCTGCACGAGGGCGAGTTCACCCTGCTGCACCAGCCGGTGGTCCGCCTGGAGGACGGCGGGATCACCTCGGTCGCCGCGCAGGCGCGCTGGCGCTCCTCGCAGGGCGTGCTCTTCACCCCCGCCGAGTTCCTGCGGGTGGCCGAGGACAGCGACAGGACGGCCGAACTGGGCCGCTGGATGCTGGAGGAGGCCGTCGCACAGGCCGCCGACCGCGCCTCGACCGGTCCGAACGTGTCCGTGGTGGTCCGGATGGGCGCCCGCCGTCTGGTGGATCGCTCGCTGCCGCCCGGCTCCGTGGAGGCCCTGCTGACCCGGCACGGGCTGCCGTCCGGAGCCCTGGTGATCGAGCTGTCCGCCCCCGACCCGCGGGTGCCGCTGGACGAGCTGGAGCGCCGTCTGGCCGCCCTCCGGCGGCTCGGTGTGCGCATCGCGCTGGACGGCTTCGGCAGCGGCCACGGGGCGGTCACGGCCCTCAGAAGGCTCCCCGTCGACGTGCTGAAGCTCGACCGCAGCCTGGTCGAGGGCGTCGTCGAGTCCGCCCGGCTGCACAAGATCACCAGTGGTCTGCTCCGCATCGCCGCCGACCTCGGGCTCCGCTCCGTGGCCGACGGCGTGGACCTGCCGGAGCAGGTCGTGGCCCTGCGCGCGATGGGCTGCACCCACGGTCAGGGCATGGCGTTCTCCGGCCCGCTGGACGAGTACCGGCTGCGCCGGGCGCTCACCTCCGGCCGCTACCCGGTGCCGCACGGCCCGGCCGAACCGGTGTTCGCCGGGGGGAGCGCCGGGGCCTTCACCGCGGCGGTGCCCGCCGTCCTCGGAGGCGGGACGGCCCTCCGCTCACATAATGAGACTCCCGTCCCACCCACTTGACACCGGGTGCGTGCCGGAGGGAGGGTCATTTCCATGCGCACCCGAATTCTCGTACTTGGACAGCGCGTCGGCTGAGCTGGGACCCACCGGACAACGATCCGGAACCCGGCGACCACACCGGCGCGCTTCCCCTCGCTTGCCTTGCGGCACGAGGGGTTTTTTGTTGCACGAGCACCTGGCGTGCGGCGTCCGAACTCCGCCCAAACCTCGCAAAAACCCTCAGCATCGAGAAGAGAATGCCGATGACCGAGCAGGCCACCGGGGCCCCTCATCCGCAGCCGCGGCCCCGATCCGGAGGACACCCGTCCGCGCCCGAGCACGTCACGGGTGCGAAGTCCCTCATCCGCTCGCTTGAGGAGGTCGGGGTCGACACCGTATTCGGCATTCCCGGCGGCACGATCCTTCCCGCCTACGACCCGATGATGGACTCCAGCCGGGTGCGCCACGTGCTCGTCCGCCACGAACAGGGCGCGGGCCACGCGGCCACCGGTTACGCGCAGGCGACCGGCAAGGTCGGTGTCTGCATGGCCACTTCGGGCCCCGGTGCCACCAACCTGGTGACGCCCATCGCCGACGCGAACATGGACTCGGTGCCGCTGGTCGCGATCACCGGCCAGGTCGTCTCCAAGGCGATCGGCACGGACGCCTTCCAGGAGGCGGACATCGTCGGCATCACGATGCCGATCACCAAGCACAGCTTCCTGGTCACCAGGGCCGAGGACATCCCCAAGACGATCGCGGAGGCGTTCCACATCGCCTCGACCGGCCGCCCCGGTCCGGTCCTCGTCGACATCCCGAAGGACATCCTGCAGACGCGGACGACCTTCTCCTGGCCGCCGGTCATGGACCTGCCCGGCTACCGCCCGGTCACCAAGCCGCACGCCAAGCAGATCCGCGAGGCGGCCAAGCTCATCACCTCCGCGCGGCGGCCCGTGCTCTACGTCGGCGGCGGCGTCCTCAAGGCCGGCGCCACCGCCGAGCTGAAGGTCCTCGCGGAACTCACCGGAGCGCCCGTCACCACCACCCTGATGGCGCTCGGCGCATTCCCCGACAGCCACCCGCTGCACGTGGGAATGCCGGGCATGCACGGTGCGGTCACCGCCGTCACCGCGCTGCAGAAGGCCGACCTGATCGTCGCCCTCGGAGCCCGCTTCGACGACCGCGTCACCGGCAAGCTGGACAGCTTCGCCCCGTACGCCAAGATCGTCCACGCCGACGTCGACCCGGCCGAGATCGGCAAGAACCGCGCCGCCGACGTGCCGATCGTCGGGGACGCCCGCGAGGTCCTGGCCGACCTGATCCAGGCCGTCCAGAAGGAGCACAGCGAGGGCCACCGCGGCGACTACACCGCCTGGTGGAACGACCTCGGCCGCTGGCGCGAGACCTACCCGCTCGGCTACGAGCAGCCCGCGGACGGCTCGCTCTCCCCGCAGCAGGTCATCGAGCGCATCGGGCAGCTCGCCCCCGAGGGCACGGTCTTCGCCGCGGGCGTCGGCCAGCACCAGATGTGGGCCGCGCACTTCATCCAGTACGACAAGCCCGCCACCTGGCTGAACTCCGGCGGCGCCGGAACCATGGGCTACGCCGTCCCGGCCGCGATGGGCGCCAAGGCCGGACAGCCGCAGAAGACCGTCTGGGCGATCGACGGCGACGGCTGCTTCCAGATGACCAACCAGGAACTCACCACCTGCGCGCTCAACAACATCCCGATCAAGGTCGCCGTCATCAACAACGGCGCCCTCGGGATGGTCCGCCAGTGGCAGACCCTGTTCTACAACCAGCGGTACTCCAACACGGTGCTGCACTCCGGCCCCGACGACGTCAACCCGGACGCCAGGGGCACCCGGGTCCCCGACTTCGTGAAGCTGTCGGAGGCCATGGGCTGCTACGCCATCCGCTGCGAGTCCCCGGAGGACCTCGACAAGGTCATCGAGGAGGCGAACTCCATCAACGACCGCCCGGTCGTCGTCGACTTCATCGTCCACGAGGACGCGATGGTCTGGCCGATGGTCGCGGCCGGCACCTCCAACGACGAGATCATGGCCGCCCGGGACGTCCGTCCCGACTTCGGCGACAGCGACGACTGACAGAGAGCTGAGTGAGAACCATGTCCAAGCACACCCTCTCGGTCCTCGTCGAGAACACGCCCGGCATCCTCGCCCGGATCGCCGCCCTGTTCTCCCGCCGCGGCTTCAACATCGACTCCCTCGCGGTCGGCGTCACCGAGCACCCCGACATCTCCCGCATCACCATCGTGGTCAGCGTCGAGGACTTCCCGCTGGAACAGGTGACCAAGCAGCTCAACAAGCTGGTCAACGTGCTGAAGATCGTCGAGCTGGAGCCGTCGCACGCCGTGCAGCGCGAACTCGTCCTGGTGAAGGTGCGTGCCGACAACGAGACGCGCTCCCAGATCGTCGAGATCGTCCAGCTGTTCCGCGCCAAGACCGTCGACGTCTCCCCGGAGGCCGTGACGGTCGAGGCCACCGGGTCCAGCGACAAGCTGTCGGCCATGCTCAGGATGCTGGAGCCGTTCGGCATCAAGGAGCTGGTCCAGTCCGGAACGATCGCGATCGGACGCGGCGCCCGCTCCATCACCGACCGGTCGCTGCGCGCCCTGGACCGCTCCGCGTGATCCGGGTCCGGGCGGTCGGGTGACACCGGCCGCCCGGATACCGAGACTCCCAGACCTCCCGTCCCCTCACCGGCATACGGTGGGAAGCACAAACTGCACACCAAGGAGAGAACCCAAAGTGGCCGAGCTGTTCTACGACGCTGACGCCGACCTGTCCATCATCCAGGGCCGCAAGGTCGCGGTCATCGGCTACGGCAGCCAGGGCCACGCCCACGCCCTGTCGCTGCGCGACTCCGGTGTCGACGTCCGGGTCGGTCTCCACGAGGGCTCCCACTCCAAGGCCAAGGCCGAGGAGCAGGGCCTGCGCGTGGTCACCCCGGCCGAGGCCACCGCGGAGGCCGACGTCATCATGATCCTGGTGCCGGACCCGATCCAGGCCCAGGTCTACGAGGAGTCCATCGCCCCGAACCTGAAGGACGGCGACGCGCTGTTCTTCGGCCACGGCCTCAACATCCGCTTCGGCTTCATCAAGCCCCCGGCCGGCGTGGACGTCTGCATGGTCGCCCCGAAGGGCCCGGGCCACCTGGTGCGCCGCCAGTACGAGGAGGGCCGCGGCGTTCCCTGCATCGTCGCCGTCGAGCAGGACGCCTCGGGCAACGCCTTCGCGCTGGCCCTGTCGTACGCCAAGGGCATCGGCGGCACCCGCGCCGGCGTCATCAAGACGACCTTCACCGAGGAGACCGAGACCGACCTGTTCGGTGAGCAGGCCGTCCTGTGCGGTGGCACCGCGGCGCTGGTGAAGGCCGGCTTCGAGACCCTGGTCGAGGCGGGCTACCAGCCGGAGATCGCCTACTTCGAGTGCCTGCACGAGCTGAAGCTGATCGTCGACCTCATGTACGAGGGCGGCCTGGAGAAGATGCGCTGGTCGATCTCCGAGACCGCCGAGTGGGGCGACTACGTCACCGGCCCGCGCATCATCACCGACGCCACCAAGGCCGAGATGAAGAAGGTCCTCGCCGAGATCCAGGACGGCTCCTTCGCGCGCACCTGGATGGACGAGTACCACGGCGGTCTGAAGAAGTACAACGAGTACAAGAAGCAGGACTCCGAGCACCTGCTGGAGACCACCGGCAAGGAGCTGCGCAAGCTCATGAGCTGGGTGAACGAGGAGGCGTGAGCCTCATGCCGAAGGGGCCGGAGCCGTACCGCTCCGGCCCCTTCGGCGACCCGGGCGACACCGCAGGCCGTGGCCGGTTTCCGGTGTTGTCCCGACCGTCCAGCCACGGACGGGTGATCCTTCCGCGGTGGCGCAATACGATGCACCCGGCGCCATTACACTTCTGAACTACAACGCGTCAGGCCCACAGCGTCGTGCGTCTTCCACGCGGCTAGCCCCCTCCTCCGCCTGCGGCCGTTGGGACACGGCCGTCCGCATGCTCCCCCCTAGCTTCAAGGCATGGGAGGTGCCCCCAGATCTGTGAGGACTCACGTGAGCTCGAAACCCGTCGTACTCATTGCTGAAGAGCTGTCGCCCGCGACCGTCGACGCGCTCGGACCGGACTTCGAGATCCGGCACTGCAACGGCGCCGACCGGGCCGAACTGCTCCCCGCCATCGCCGACGTGGACGCGATCCTGATCCGCTCGGCGACCAAGGTCGACGCCGAGGCCGTCGCCGCGGCGAACAAGCTCAAGGTCGTCGCACGAGCCGGCGTCGGCCTGGACAACGTCGACGTCTCCGCCGCCACCAAGGCGGGCGTGATGGTCGTCAACGCCCCGACCTCCAACATCGTGACCGCCGCCGAACTGGCCTGCGGCCTGATCCTGGCCACCGCCCGCAACATCCCGCAGGCCAACGCCGCGCTGAAGAACGGCGAGTGGAAGCGCAGCAAGTACACCGGCGTGGAACTCGCCGAGAAGACCCTCGGCGTCGTCGGTCTCGGCCGCATCGGCGCCCTGGTCGCCCAGCGCATGTCGGCCTTCGGCATGAAGGTCGTCGCCTACGACCCGTACGTGCAGCCCGCGCGGGCCGCGCAGATGGGCGTCAAGGTGCTGACGCTGGACGAGCTGCTCGAGGTCTCCGACTTCATCACCGTGCACCTGCCCAAGACGCCCGAGACCCTCGGCCTGATCGGCGCGGAGGCGCTGCACAAGGTCAAGCCGACCGTGCGCATCGTCAACGCCGCGCGCGGCGGGATCGTCGACGAGCAGGCGCTGTACTCGGCTCTCAAGGAGGGCCGTGTGGCGGGCGCCGGTCTGGACGTGTACGCCAAGGAGCCGTGCACGGACTCGCCGCTGTTCGAGTTCGACCAGGTCGTGTCCACCCCGCACCTGGGCGCCTCCACCGACGAGGCCCAGGAGAAGGCCGGCATCGCCGTCGCCAAGTCCGTCCGCCTCGCCCTCGCCGGGGAACTGGTTCCGGACGCGGTGAACGTCCAGGGCGGCGTCATCGCCCAGGACGTCAAGCCGGGCCTGCCGCTCGCCGAGCGCCTCGGCCGCATCTTCACCGCGCTCGCCGGCGAGGTGGCGGTCCGCCTCGACGTCGAGGTGTACGGCGAGATCACCCAGCACGACGTGAAGGTGCTGGAGCTCTCCGCGCTCAAGGGCGTCTTCGAGGACGTCGTCGACGAGACGGTGTCCTACGTCAACGCGCCGCTGTTCGCCCAGGAGCGGGGCGTGGAGGTGCGCCTGACCACCAGCTCGGAGTCGGCCGACCACCGCAACGTCGTCACCGTGCGCGGCACGCTCGCGGACGGCGAGGAGGTCTCCGTCTCCGGCACGCTGGCCGGCCCCAAGCACCTCCAGAAGATCGTCGCGGTCGGTGAGTACGACGTCGACCTCGCGCTCGCCGACCACATGGTCGTCCTGCGCTACGAGGACCGTCCGGGCGTCGTCGGCACCGTCGGCCGTGTCATCGGCGAGGCCGGTATCAACATCGCCGGTATGCAGGTCGCCCGCGCGGCCGCGGGCGGGGAGGCGCTGGCGGTGCTGACCGTCGACGACACGGTGCCCGCCGGGGTGCTGGCGGAGGTCGCCGAGGAGATCGGGGCGACGTCCGCTCGTTCGGTGAACCTGGTCTGACGTCACCGTCGCCGGGGGCTGCGCCCCCAGACCCCGCTTCGGCCTGAACGGCCTCGTCGTCCATCGCCGGACGGGCTCCTGGAGCCCGTCCGGCGATTTTGTGTTCTCAGGCTGCGGCCTGAGCCGCCTCGGACTCCGCGACCGGCGCCGCCGTCTCCCTGACGTGGATGCGCCGCAGTGTCGTCGCCGCACCGGCCGCCGCGAGGAGCAGGACCGCCGCGCCGGTGAGCGCCGCGCCGTGCATTCCGCTGGTGAAGGCCTCCCGGGCGGCGGTGGCCAGGGCGTCTCCCGCGCGCCCCGGCAGGTGACCGGCGACGGCCAGCGCGCCACCCAGGGTCTCGTGGGCCGCCGCCGGGGCGGAGTCCGGGATCCCGTGACGGTAGATCGCCGTGCCGATCGAGCCGAGGACCGCCATGCCCAGGGCGCCGCCGAACTCCGCGCCGGTCTCCAGCAGCGAGGAGGCCGCGCCCGCCTTCTCCACCGGGGCCGCGCTCAGCGCCAGGTCGGTCATCTGGGACAGCACCGTCACGATGCCGGAGGCGAGGACTCCGGCCGCGACCAGCACCAGCCAGAGCGAGTCCGTGCCGGCCAGGGCCAGCAGGCCGTAGCCCACCGCGGCGATCGCGAAGCCCGCCGTCACGACGTAGGCGCGGTTGACGCCCTTCTGGACCAGCGCGGCGGCCGTCGGCGCGGCCATTCCGATCGGCACGGACGGCAGCAGCGCCCACAGGGCCGCCTCCATCGCGCTCTTGCCGAGCACCGACTGGAGGTACTGCGTGGTGAAGAACGCCGAGCCCAGCATCGCGAAGGACGAGACCAGGTTGAGGACCACCGCGGGCGCGAAGCCCCGGCCGCGGAACAGGGCCGGCGAGATCATCGGCGAGGCCGCCGTGCGCTGGCGGTGGACGAAGAGGGCGGCGAAGAGCAGGCCGACGGCCACGGAGACGACGTACAGCGGGTGGACGCCCTCGGACGGGATCTTCTTCAGGCCGTAGATCACGGGCAGCACCGCCGCCATGGACAGGGGCACGCTCAGTAGGTCGAAGCGGCCCGGCTCGGAGCTCTTCGACTCCGGCAGCAGGAGCGGGCCCAGCACCAGCAGCAGCACCATCGCGGGCAGGTTGACCAGGAACACCGACCCCCACCAGAAGAACTGGACCAGCACACCGCTCAGCACGGAGCCGAGCGCGATCCCCGCGGTCATCACGCCCGACCAGATACCGATCGCCTTCGCGCGCTGGGCGGGGTCGGCGAACATCGTGCGCACCAGCGCCATCGTGGACGGCATCAGGGTCGCCCCGCCGATGCCGAGGACCGCGCGGGCGGCGATCAGGGTCTCGGCGCTGCCCGCGTACGCCGCCGCCAGCGAGGCGACTCCGAAGGCGGCGGCGCCGATCAGCAGTAGTTTGCGGCGGCCGATGCGGTCGCCGAGCGACCCCATCGTCATCAGCAGGCCGGCCAGGACGAAGGCGTAGATGTCGAAGATCCACAGCTGCTGGGTGCCGCTCGGCTCCAGGTCGGCGCTGATCGCCGGGATGGCGAAGTACAGGACCGAGACGTCCATCGAGACCAGCAGCAGCGGCAGCATCAGCACGCCGAGAGCGGTCCATTCGCGGCGCCCCGCGCGTGGCGGGTTCGCGGGCGGCGGGGTCGTGGTGGTGCTCGTCGAGTTCGTCATGCCTCGCAATGTACGGGCGTATTAAACGCTTGTCTAGAACGCTCGTATAAATCAGTTGTCTAGGACAGTTGTATGGATCGCGGGTAGGGTGGCCGGCATGGGACACCGTGAGGACCTGCTGGAGGGCGCCAAGCGCTGCCTGCTGCAGAAGGGCTTCGTGCGCACGACCGCGCGCGACATCGTGAAGGAGTCGGGGACCAACCTCGCCTCGATCGGCTACCACTACGGCTCGAAGGACGCGCTGCTGGTGCAGGCGTACGTCTCCCTCATCGAGGGGATGGGCGACCGGTTCGAACCCGGATGGGGCGCGGGCGGGACCACCGAGGCGCCTCCCGGCTCGCTCGAGCGCTTCCGTGAGGTGTGGGCGAACATCATCCGCTCGATGCCCGAGTCACGGGGGATCTGGCTTCTGGGCTTCGAGATCGTCCTCCAGGGCGACCGGCTCCCCGAGGTGCGCAAGATGCTGGTGGAGGCGGAACAGCAGGGTCGATCCGGACTGCTGCCACTGTTCAACGGCATCCCCGAGGCCGACCAGAGCGAGGAGGCCGTCAACAGCGAAGGCCGCTTCTACCAGACCCTGTTGCAGGGCCTGATGGTGCAGTGGCTCTTCGATTCCGACTCCGCGACCGACGCCGACCAGCTCACCGAGGGCCTGCGCCGGGTCATCGAAGGAACCGAACGCGACTCCTAGCCCTAGGGCCGTTGCGAAAGTCCCGCCTGCCGCGCAACAGGCCCTAGAGTCGCGCCGCCTTCAGCGCCATGTGCAGCAGCAGGCGGTCCTCGCCGTCGTCCAGGTCGAGGCCCGTCAGCTGCTCCACCCGGGACAGCCGGTAGTACAGGGTCTGGCGGTGGATGCCCAGCGCGGCGGCGGTGCGGCCGGCCTGGCCCGCGCAGTCCAGGTAGACCTCGGCGGTGCGGGCCAGCTCCCGGTGGGCGGGGGAGAGCAGCCCGTGCAGGGCGGGGTCGTGCGCGGCCCGAGGCGGCAGCGCGGTGAGCAGCCGGTACGGCCCGATGGCCGCCCACCGCGCGACCGGCCCCAGCCGCGGCTCCGCCAGCGCGGCCCGCGCCGCCGCCGAGGCCTCCGCCCACGCGGTACCCAGCTCGGCGAGCCCCGTCCGCGCCGCGGCGATCCCGGCGGCCACCCCGCCGCCACCCGGCGTGGTCCGGCCCGGCCCGTCCCGTCCGGTCGTTCCGTCCTGAGCGGGGGCTCCTCCGGTCCCGGCACCGGTGCGGCCCGCGCCGCCGGACCCCGACGCGGCCGCCCGCTCCAGCAGGCGGGTCGCCGCCGACACCGCCGGTGTCAGGGTGTCCGTGGAGCGCAGGCTGACCAGCAGGACGAGGCTCTGGCCACTCTCCCCCACTGCCTTGAGGGCGTGGGAGGTGTCCCCACCCCAGGGGATCGCGCACAGGGCCCTGGCGCCCGGCAGGGTGCGGACCGAGGGGGCGTCGTCCGGGTCCGCCGACGGCCAGGGGGCCACGCACACCACCGTGTGCGGGCCGTCCGCGCGGGCGCCCAGGGCCGTCCGCAGCTCCGCCACCGCCATGTCCCGCGGCCAGCCCGGCTCGGCGGTCAGCACCGCCCGCAGCTCCCGGGTCAGGTCCGCGCCGTGCTGGGCCTCGTCCGCCAGCAGCGCGCCGATCCGCGCGGTCACCAGCATGGCCGCGGCCAGTTGCTGCTCACTGGGCCCCGGGTCGTAGTCCAGGAGCCAGACATACCCGAGGACGACACCCCGATGGCGGACCGGAAGGCAGATCCGTCCCCGGTACACGCCCGCCTCCGGGGTCCGCGGGATTCGCACCGGACCGGTCGCCCGGGTGATGCCGAAGCCCTCGAACCAGTGGCGGACGGCCGATGTGGAGCGGCGGGTGAGGATCGAGCGGGTGCGCACCGGGTCCAGGGCGGACGGATCCAGGTCGCCCTCGCTGTCGTAGGCGCCGAAGGCGATCAGCTCGAAGTTCCGGTTCTCCAGGGTCGCCGGGGCGCCGAGCAGCTCCGAGATCTCGTCGACCAGCTCCTGGTAGTCACCCTTGTCACCGGTTGTCACTCGGGCATTCTCTCCCATTTCCGCTGGGCCTTCATACATCTGTCTGAGATCATGTGCGCGGATGCGTGACAGCTGTCGATGGCCGACGATCTGAGGAAACCTTTACTTTCACGGTGGTTCTCCGTGCCGCCCCCGAATCGTCGGGCTGCGGCCTTGTGTTGCTTGTTCGTGTGGAGGTTCCCCGTGCTGGGTCCCGTGATTCTCGCCGCGTCGCGCAGCGACCGGATGCGACGCCTGATCTCGGCGGCCCCCGGGACGAAACAGGTCGTCGACCGCTTCATCCCCGGTGAGACCGTGGGCGACATCGTCCCGATCATCGAGGAGCTCACCGGCAGGGGCCTGGAGCTGACCATGGACGTGGTCGGCGAGGACATCACCACCCCCGAGCAGGCCGCCGCCGCCCGGGACGCGTACCTGGAGCTGGTCGACCGGATCAAGGACCTGGAGCTCGGCCCGAAGGTCGAGATGTCCGTGAAGCTGTCCATGTTCGGCCAGGCCCTGGAGAACGGCCACGAGCTGGCGTTGAAGAACGTCCGCCCGGTCGTCGAGGCCGCCGCCGCCATCGGCACGACGGTCACCCTGGACGCCGAGGACCACACCACCCTCGACTCGATGTTCGCCATCCACGAGGAGCTGCGGAAGGACTTCCCGCAGACCGGCTGCGTCATCCAGGCCTACCTGTTCCGCACCGAGGCCGACGCCCGCCGCCTCGCCGCGAGCGGCAGCCGGGTCCGCCTGGTGAAGGGCGCCTACAAGGAGCCCGCCGAGGTCGCGTACCAGAACAAGCACGAGATCGACAAGGCGTACGTCCGGATCCTGCGGGTGCTGATGGAGGGCGACGGATACCCGATGATCGGTTCCCACGACCCGCGCCTGATCTCGATCGGGCAGGAGCTGGCCCGCAACGCCGGCCGCAAGCTCGACGAGTACGAGTTCCAGATGCTGTACGGCATCCGCAGCGACGAGCACCTGCGGCTGGCCGCCGAGGGCCACCGGATGCGCGTCTACACCGCCTACGGCACCGACTGGTACGGCTACTTCATGCGCCGTCTCGCGGAGAAGCCGGCCAACCTGCGCTTCTTCCTCCGGAGCATGGTCAGCAAGGGCTGAGCCTCCGCACCCCGCTCGCAACACCGCTCAAGTCAAGGAGTTCGGAACTGATGGACGCTGTGACCCAGGTCCCCACCCCCGTCAACGAGCCGGTGCACGGCTACGCCCCCGGTTCGCCCGAGCGGGCCCGTCTGGAGGCCAAGCTCAAGGAACTGGCCGAGAACCCGGTCGACCTGCCCTGCACCATCGACGGTGTCCGGCGCATGGGTGGCGGCGCGTCCTTCGAGGTCGTTCAGCCGCACAACCACAAGGCCGTCCTCGGCACCTCCCGCAACGCCACGAAGGCGGACGCGCAGGACGCCATCGACGCCGCGCTCGCCGCGGCCCCGGCCTGGCGCGCGATGTCCTTCGACGACCGCGCCGCGATCATCCTGCGCGCCGCCGAGCTGCTGTCCGGCCCGTGGCGCGAGACGATCGCCGCCTCCACGATGCTCGGCCAGTCCAAGACCGCGCAGCAGGCCGAGATCGACAGCCCCTGCGAGCTGGTGGACTTCTGGCGCTTCAACGTCCACTACGCCCGCCAGATCCTCGCCGAGCAGCCCCCGGCCAACTCCCCGGGCGTGTGGAACCGCATGGACCACCGCCCGCTGGAGGGCTTCGTCTACGCGATCACGCCGTTCAACTTCTCGGCGATCGCGGCCAACCTGCCCACCGCGCCGGCCCTCATGGGCAACGTGGTGATCTGGAAGCCGTCCCCGACCCAGACGCACGCCGCCGTGCTGCTCATGAAGCTGCTGGAGGAGGCGGGCCTGCCCAAGGGCGTCATCAACCTCCTCACCGGTGACGGCATCGAGGTCTCCGAGGTCGCGCTGAACCACCGCGACCTGGCCGGCATCCACTTCACCGGTTCGACCAAGACCTTCCAGTACCTGTGGAAGACGGTCGGCAACAACATCGAGAAGTACCGCGCCTACCCGCGCCTGGTCGGCGAGACCGGCGGCAAGGACTTCGTGGTGGCCCACCCGTCGGCCGACCGCGCGGTGCTGAAGACCGCGCTGACCCGCGGTGCCTTCGAGTACCAGGGCCAGAAGTGCAGCGCCACCTCCCGCGCCTACATCCCGGCGTCGATCTGGAACTCCGGTTTCAAGGAGGAGTTCGCCGCCGAGGTCGACTCCCTGACCATGGGTGACGTCACCGACCTGTCGCACTTCATCGGCGCGGTCATCGACGACCGCTCCTTCGCGAAGAACAAGGCCGCGATCGACCGGGCGAAGCAGGACCCGTCCTGCACGATCGTCGCGGGCGGCACCTACGACGACTCGGTCGGCTACTTCGTCCGCCCGACCGTCATCGAGTGCACCGACCCGGAGAACGAGGTCTTCACGACCGAGTACTTCGGCCCGATCCTCGCGGTGCACGTGTACGACGACAGCGCGGCCGACGGCTACGACGAGATGCTGACCCAGATGGAGTCGGTGTCGGACTACGCCCTGACCGGCTCGGTCGTCGCGGGCGACCGCGCCGCCGCGGCGTACACCATGGAGAAGCTGCGCTACGCGGCCGGCAACTTCTACATCAACGACAAGTCGACCGGCGCCGTGGTCGGCCAGCAGCCCTTCGGCGGCGGCCGTGCCTCCGGCACCAACGACAAGGCCGGCGCCCCGCAGAACCTGATGCGCTGGACCCTGACCCGCGCCATCAAGGAGACCCTGGTCGCGCCGACCGACTACGGCTACCCCCACATGGGCTGACCAGCCCTCCCCGGCACGGGCCGGGAAGCCTGACCCCCGAGCAGGCTTCCCGGCCCGTTTCCATGCCCGCCGGGCCAGACTCTCCCCATGACACGAGCGGTGGGGGACAGGGTGGAGACGGACGACGGAGTACGCCTGTGGGCGGAGCGCTCGGGCCCGGACGGCACCCCGCTGGTGCTGTGCCACGGCGGCCCGGGCCTCTGGGACATGTTCGGGGACCTGACCGGCCTGCTGACGGACGTGGCGCCGGTCGTCCGCTGGGACCAGCGCGGCTGCGGCCGCTCGCAGCGCTGCGCCGGGCCGTGGACGAGCGAGCGTTTCGTCGCCGACCTCGATTCCGTACGCCGGCACTTCGGCCTCGACCGGATGGCCCTGCTCGGTCACTCCTGGGGCGCACAGCTCGCCCTGAGCTACGCGCTGGCCCGCCCGGAACGGGTGAGCGCCCTGGTCTACGTGGCCGGAACGGGGATCGGGCCGGACGCGGACTGGCATCCCGCATACCGGCGGAACTTCCTGGCCCGGCTGGGCGAGGACCCCGAACGTCTCGCCCGCTGGCGGGAGTTGACGGACCGCCCCAGGCGGACGGAGGCGGAGGACCGGGAACGGGCGGTGCTCCAGTGGTCGGCCGAGTTCGCGGACCGGGAGCGGGCGCTCGGCCTCGCCGAGCGCATGGCCGACCCCTGGTTCGGCGTCAACTCCGCGTGCAACACAGGGCTGAACGAGGAGCGGAGGCGGACCTGGGGCACATCAGGGCTCGACGCCGCCTGCCGTCGCCTCGACCTGCCGGTCGTGATCGTCGACGGCGGCAGGGACATCCGCCCGCGCACGGCGGTGGCCTCCCTGGAGCGGGCCCTGCCCCGGGTGAGCCGGACCACCTTCCCGGACGCCGGGCACCTGCCCTGGGTCGAGGAGGCTCAGGGTTTTCGGCGGGCGGTGGCGGCGGTGCTGTGAACCCCTGTTCGGAGGAAAGGGGCAGGTCGGCGGGGGGTGCTCCGACACGCCGTCTCAGATAGTAGGAAGTCCGAGTAATTGTGGAGACAGGCGCCCGTTCCTCGCTTAGTTTTGTAGAAGCCGAACGTTCTCGCTGATCAAGCGAACGGCGGTCGTGAGCCGGGCCCCGCGCAGGACACCCCTGCGGTACCGCTCCCCGCCCCTTCCGGCATCTCGTCACCCGTTTTCCTCATCCGCACTCCACGTGTGCCGAAGGAGTTGGTTCCCCATGGCCGCAACCGCTCTGCGCCGCCGTGTCCGTCACACCTCCCGTGCCGGCGAGTCCGACCGCAAGAACGCCGCAGCCGCCCTCCAGCGCGCCCTCGACCGCCGTGACAACGGTGGCCAGACGGGTCACTGAGGCCGGGGAGGCGGTCCCCGGGTGTCCGGATCGCGGACACTCCATGTCATCTCATGGGACGAGGAGTAGGGTGCGGGCATGTCTCGCAGCATCGATCTCGCAGTGATCCCCGGTGACGGAATCGGCCAGGAAGTCGTGGCCGAGGGCCTGAAGGTCCTGTCCGCCGCCCTCCCGCAGGATGTGAAGCTGGAGACCAAGGAGTACGACTTCGGCGCCCGGCGCTACCACGCCACCGGCGAGACCCTGACCGACGCCGACCTGGAGCAGCTGGGGCGGCACGACGCCATCCTGCTCGGCGCCATCGGCGACCCGTCGGTGCCCTCCGGCGTCCTGGAGCGCGGCTTCCTGCTCAAGCTCCGCTTCGCCTTCGACCACCACGTCAATCTGCGCCCGAGCAGGCTCCTGCCCGGTGTCGCCACCCCGCTCGCGGGCGACCCGCAGATCGACTTCGTCGTCGTCCGCGAGGGCACCGAGGGCCCGTACACGGGCAACGGCGGGACCATCCGCAAGGGCACCGAGCACGAGGTCGCCACCGAGGTCTCCGTCAACACGGCCTTCGGTGTCGAGCGCGTGGTCCGCGACGCCTTCGTCCGTGCCCAGGCCCGTCCGCGCAAGAAGCTCACGCTCGTCCACAAGAACAACGTGCTGACCTTCGCGGGCCACCTGTGGACGAACATCTTCAACAAGGTGGCCGAGGAGTACCCCGAGGTCACCACCGAGTACATCCACGTCGACGCGGCCACCATCTACCTGGTGACCCAGCCCGAGCGGTTCGACGTCATCGTCACCGACAACCTCTTCGGTGACATCATCACCGACCTCGCCGCGGCCGTCTCCGGCGGCATCGGCGTCGCCGCCTCCGGCAACATCAACCCGAGCGGCGAGTTCCCGTCCATGTTCGAGCCCGTCCACGGCTCGGCCCCGGACATCGCAGGTCAGGGCAAGGCCGACCCCACCGCCACGGTCCTGTCCGTCGCCCTGCTCCTGCGCCACCTCGGCTACGAGTCCGAGGCGACCCGGATCGAGGACGCCGTCTGTGCCGACCTCGCGGAGCGCGGCGCGCTGCCCGCGCGCTCCACCGCCGAGATCGGCGACGCGCTCCGCGTACGAGTAGCGGGCTGACCCGGCCGCACTCGAAATCTTCGAAGCCGTCGGGTCGCATCCGCGCCCGGCGGCTTCCCCCTGTCCGCCGCCGGGTGCCACCATCAGTACCTGGGCCGCATTCACCCCGTTTTCTTCCGCCGTCGGCTCCGCGCGATAATCGGACGCGGAGCCGCGGTATGAGGGAATGCTCGGACGTCCTAGCACAGGCCACCGGCCGTACGGGCGTGAGCGCGGCCTGTCACAACAACTCGGTGAAGGACACTCACTCATGACGACGCCCACGATCGAGCTCAAGCCTTCGGCCAACCCGCTCTCCGATGCGGAGCGGGAGGCGATCCTGACCAACCCCGGATTCGGCCGCCACTTCACCGACCACATGGTGACGATCAGGTGGACGGAGGGCCGGGGCTGGCACGACGGCCAGCTCGTCCCGTACGCGCCGATCTCCCTCGACCCCGCCACGCACGTCCTGCACTACGCGCAGGAGATCTTCGAGGGCCTGAAGGCCTACCGCCAGCCCGACGGCTCGGTCGCCACCTTCCGGCCGGAGAAGAACGCCAGGCGCTTCCAGGCGTCCTCCCGCCGCCTGGCCATGCCCGAGCTGCCCGTCGAGACGTTCATCGAGGCCTGTGACGCCCTGGTCCGGCAGGACAAGGCGTGGGTGCCGGCGCACGGCGGCGAGGAGTCTCTGTACCTGCGCCCGTTCATGATCGCCACCGAGGTCGGTCTTGGCGTCAAGCCCGCCAACGAGTACCTGTTCCTTGTGATCGCCTCCCCGGCCGGCGCGTACTTCCCGGGCGGCGTGAAGCCCGTCTCCATCTGGGCCTCCGAGGACCGCGTCCGCGCGGTCCCCGGCGGCATGGGCGACGCCAAGACGGGCGGCAACTACGCGGCCTCCCTGCTCGCCCAGGCCGAGGCCGCCGCCGAGGGCTGCGACCAGGTCTGCTACCTCGACGCGGTGGAGCACAAGTGGGTCGAGGAACTCGGCGGCATGAACCTGTACTTCGTCTACGGCGACAGGATCGTCACCCCGTCCCTGAGCGGTTCGATCCTGGAGGGCGTCACCCGTGACTCGCTGCTGGCGGTCGCCCGCGACCTCGGCTACGAGTCCGAGGAGGCTCGCGTCTCCATCGAGCAGTGGCAGCGCGACTCCGAGAACGGCACGCTGACGGAGGTCTTCGCCTGCGGCACGGCCGCCGTCATCACCCCGGTCGGCACGGTCAAGCGCGCGGGCGCCGAGTGGAAGCAGTCGGGCGGCGAGCCCGGCGAGGTCACGATGAAGCTGCGCCGGGCCCTGCTGGACATCCAGCGCGGCGTCACCGAGGACAAGCACGGCTGGATGCACGCGCTGGCGTAGCCGCCCGCCCGGCCCTTCGCCGGACCGGCCGCCGCCCGTTTTCCTTCCCGTTCTCCGATCCCAGTTCCCCGTCCGCCGGTTCGCCGACTTCGCGAACCGGCGGGCGGGGAACTGCCGTTCAGGGGTCCCGCCGGCTTCGGCCGGCCACCTCCGACTGTCCGGCGATTGGAGCGACGCTCAATATGGCCCCGGAGTGCTTCGCCATCAACGGTTCCTTTCCGTGGATTCCACCTTTAGAGTGTTGCTCTAATGTGAGGAGCAAGGAGGCGTCGCGGCGTGAGACTGACCCCCACCGAGCGTGACCGGCTGCTGCTGTTCGGCGCTGCCGAACTGGCCCGCGCCCGCAAGGCCCGCGGCCTGAGGCTCAATGTGCCCGAGGCCACCGCCCTGATAGCCGACACGGTGTGCGAGGCCGCCCGCGACGGCGCCCGGCTCGCCGAGGCGATCGAACGCGCCCGTACGGTGCTCGGCCCGGACGACGTCCTGCCCGGCGTGGCGGACGTGGTCACCGAGGTCCATGTCGAGGCCGTCTTCGACGACGGCTCACGCCTCGCGGTGGTCTCCGACCCGATCGCCGGGGGCGGGCTGGGCGACCGGGGCCCGGGCGCGCTGCTGCCGGGACCGGGGCACACCGAGCCGGAGGCGGCCGTGCGGCTCACGGTCACCAACACCGCGTCCGTGCCGGTCTCCGTCACCTCGCACTTCCACTTCTTCGAGGTCAACCCGCGCCTGGACTTCCCGCGTGAGCGGGCCTACGGCATGCGGCTCGCGGTACCCGCCGGATCGTCCGTGCGGTTCGGGCCGGGGGAGAGCGTCGAGGTCGGCCTCGTGCCGATCGGCGGCGCGCGGGTCGCGATCGGCTTCGCGGGCCTCGTCGACGGGCCCCTGGACGCGCCGGGGGCGAAGCAAGAGGCCCTGCGCCGGGCCGCCGCCTGCGGATACCTGGGAGCCGACCGATGAGCATCGACCCGTACGCGTACGCGGCCACCCACGGCCCGCGGGCCGGCGACCGCGTCCGCCTCGGCGACTCCGGGCTTGTGGTCCGGGTCGAGTCCGACGCGCAGCGGTACGGCGACGAGTTCCTCGCCGGCTTCGGCAAGACCGCCCGGGACGGACTGCACCTCAAGGCGGCGGCGGTCCGCGAGACCTGCGACGTCGTGATCAGCAACGTCGTCGTCATCGACGCCGTGCAGGGCATCCGCAAGGTCTCCATCGGCATCCGCGAGGGCCGGATCCAGTCCATCGGTCGGGCCGGGAACCCCGACACCCTCGACGGTGTCGACGTTGTCGTCGGAACCGGCACCACGATCGTCTCCGGAGAGGGGCTGATCGCCACCGCCGGCGCCGTCGACACCCATGTGCACCTGCTGTCGCCGCGCATCATGGAGGCCTCGCTCGCCTCCGGCGTGACCACCATCATCGGCCAGGAGTTCGGGCCGGTGTGGGGCGTGGGCGTCAACTCGCCGTGGGCGCTGCGGCACGCGTTCGGCGCCTTCGACGCCTGGCCGGTCAACATCGGCTTCCTGGGCCGTGGTTCGTCCTCGCACGCCGCCCCGCTCGTCGAGGCGCTGGCCGAGGGCGGCGCCTCGGGCTTCAAGGTGCACGAGGACATGGGCGCCCACACCCGCGCCCTCGACACCGCCCTGCGGGTCGCCGAGGAGCACGACGTGCAAGTCGCCCTGCACAGCGACGGGCTGAACGAGTGCCTGTCGGTCGAGGACACCCTGCGGGTCCTGGAGGGCCGCACGATCCACGCCTTCCACATCGAGGGCTGCGGCGGCGGACACGTCCCCAACGTGCTGAAGATGGCCGGGGTCCCGAACGTCATCGGCTCCTCCACCAACCCCACCCTGCCGTTCGGCCGGGACGCGGTCGCCGAGCACTACGGCATGATCGTCTCCGTCCACGACCTCAAGACCGACCTGCCCGGTGACGCCGCCATGGCCCGCGACCGCATCCGCGCCGGGACCATGGGCGCCGAGGACGTGCTGCACGACGTGGGCGCGATCGGCATCACCTCCTCCGACGCCCAGGGCATGGGCCGGGCCGGCGAGACCGTGCGCCGTACCTTCGCCATGGCCGGGAAGATGAAGGCGGAGCTGGGCCCGGTCGAGGGGGACGGCCCGGACGACGACAACGCGCGCGTCCTGCGCTACATCGCCAAGCTGACGATCAACCCCGCCATCGCGCACGGCCTGGCCCACGAGGTCGGCTCGATCGAGACCGGCAAACTGGCCGACATCGTGCTGTGGCGGCCCGAGTTCTTCGGCGCCAAGCCGCAACTCGTCCTCAAGGCGGGCTTCCCCGCCTACGGCGTGGTCGGTGACCCCAACGCGGCCACGGACACCTGCGAACCCCTGGTGCTGGGACCGCAGTTCGGCGCGCACGGCGCCACCCCGGCCGAGATCTCGGTCGCGTTCGTCGCCCAGGCCGCCGTGGACCAGGGCCACGACACGATGCCCACCCGGCGGCGCCGGGTCGCCGTGCGCGGCACCCGCGGCATCGGCCCCGCCGACCTGCGCCTCAACTCCCGTACCGGATCCGTCGACGTCGACCAGCGCACCGGCCTGGTCACCCTGGACGGCGACCCGGTCCGCTCCGAGCCCGCCGACTCGGTCTCCCTCAACCGCCTGTACTTCCTGTGACCTCCGTGACCTCTGCGAGGACCCCCGACATGAACACCCCCGCCGCCGACGGCTTCCGGATGCCCGCCGAGTGGGCGCCGCACGAGCGCACCTGGATGGCGTGGCCGGGCCCCAACCCGACCTTCGACACCGCCGACGACGTCGCCGCCTCCCGGGCCGCCTGGGCGTCGGTGGCCCGTGCCGTGCGCCAATTCGAGCCGGTGACGGTGGTCTGCGGCCCCGGCCAGTCGGCCGAGGCCCGCACCCTCCTGGGGGAGGGCGTCGACACCGTCGAACGCGATCTGGACGACGCCTGGATGCGCGACATCGGTCCCACCTTCCTGACCGGCGACGCGGGTGAACTCGCCGCCGTGGACTGGACGTTCAACGGCTGGGGAGCCCAGGACTGGGCCCGCTGGGAGCACGACACGAAGATCGCCTCGTATGTCTCGGACCTCGCGGGCGCGAAGACGTACACCTCCTCGCTCGTCAACGAGGGCGGCGGGATCCATGTCGACGGCGAGGGCACGGTCCTGCTGACCGAGACCGTGCAGCTCGGCCCCGAGCGCAACCCGCACTGGACGAAGGAGCAGGTCGAGGCGGAGATCCACGCCCACCTCGGCACCCGCAAGGCGATCTGGCTGCCGCGCGGCCTGACCAGCGACTACCCGCCCTACGGCTACGGCACCCTCGGTCACGTCGACATCGTGGCCGCCTTCGCCCGCCCCGGCGTCGTCGTCGCCCACCACCAGCCGGACCCGGCCCACCCCGACCACGAGGTCACCAAGGAGGTCATCGGCGTCCTGAAGTCGGCCACCGACGCGGAGGGCCGCCCCCTGGAGGTCGTCGAAGTCGCCGCCCCCACCGTCCTGGAGGCCGACGGGCACTGGGCCGACTACTCCTACATCAACCACTACCTCTGCAACGGCGGCGTCGTCCTGTGCGGCTTCGACGACCCGCGCGACGAGCACGCGGCCGGCATCTTCCGGCGGCTCTTCCCCGACCGCACGGTGGCCCAGGTCGACGCCCGCGCCGTCTTCGCCGGCGGCGGAGGCATCCACTGCATCACCCAGCAGCAGCCGAAGACCGTCGTCAGATAGCGGAGACGGTCGTCCGGCAGAGGACAGTCAGGTAGAACGTACGAGTGAACGTACTGGTCTGCGCGGCCCGCACCCGCCCCGTCGCCGAGCCGCCGCCCGCCCTGCCGAGCGCCGGCCCCGGGGGCACGGCATGAGCACCGCCCCGGCGCCCCGCAGGCGTACTCCCGCGCCGCCGCGTGAGGAGGTGCTCGCCGCCGCCATGGAGATGATCGCCGAGCGCGGTCTGGAACAGCTCACCATGGCGGCGCTCGGCCGCGAGGTCGGGATGAGCAGCGGTCATCTGCTGTACTACTTCCGCTCCAAGGACGAACTGCTGCTCCAGACGCTGGAGTGGAGCGAGAGCCGGCTCGGGGCCGAGCGCGGCCGGCTGCTGACCCGTGCCGCCCCGGTCCGCGAACGCCTCGACGCCTACGTCGACCTGTATGTGCCGGACGGCCACCGCGACCCGCACTGGACGCTGTGGCTGGAGGTCTGGAACCGCTCGCTGAACGCCGGCGAGGACGCCCGCGACCGGCAGGCCGCCATCGAGGGCGCCTGGCACCGTGACCTGGCCGCGCTGGTCGCCGAGGGCGTCTCGCGCGGCGAGTTCCGGCCGGTCGACGCCGACCGCTTCGCCGCCCGGCTGCGCGCCCTGCTCGACGGCTTCTCCATCCACGTCGCGATCGGGCTGCGCGGCACCGACCGGGCCCAAGTCATGAGCCACGTACAGGAGTTCATCGACGAAGCGCTGGGCGGGCCGACGCCGACGGAGGCCTGAACCCTCCCCTCCGATTGGCCGATTCCGACGCGTCCCCACGGCCCGGCCGGGGCAGTGACGGCTCATGGGACGACAGCACTGGAAGAAGATCTGGATCGGCTCGGCCGGGAACATGGTGGAGTGGTACGACTGGTTCGTCTACGCCAGCTTCGCCACCTACTTCGCCGGGGCGTTCTTCCCCGACGGGAACCCGACCGCCCAGCTCATGAACACCGCGGGCATCTTCGCCGTCGGCTTCTTCATGCGCCCGGTCGGCGGCTGGCTGCTCGGCAGGGTCGGCGACCGAAGGGGCCGCAAGGCCGCGCTGACCCTGACCGTCACCCTCATGTCGGCGTCCGCCGTCCTCATCGCCGTGGCACCGACCTACGCCGTCGCCGGCTACGGCGGCGCCCTGGTGCTGCTCGTCGCACGCCTGCTCCAGGGACTGTCCGTGGGCGGCGAGTACGCGGCGAGCGCCACCTATCTCACCGAGGCCTCCGCCCCCGGCCACCGCGGCTTCGCCTCCAGCTTCCAGTACGTGTCCATGACCGCCGGCCAGATCCTCGGCCTCGGCCTCCAGATCCTGCTCCAGCGCACCATGTCCGACGAGGCCCTGCACAGTTACGGGTGGCGCATCCCGTTCGTGGTCGGCGCGCTCGGCGCGGCCGTGGTGTTCTACCTGCGCCGCAGCATGCTGGAGACCGAGGTGTACGAGGCCGGTGCCACCGGCGGCGAGGAGCGCGGCACCCTGCGCGCGCTGTGGCGGCACAAGCGGGAGGCGTTCCTGGTGATGGCCCTGACCATGGGCGGCACCGTGGCCTACTACACGTACACCACGTACCTGACGAAGTACCTGTCGAACTCCGCGGGCCTGCCCAAGCAGACCGCGACCCTCGTCTCCTTCACCGCGCTGATCGTCTTCGCCTGTCTCCAGCCGCTCGCCGGGCGCCTGTCCGACCGGATCGGCCGCCGGCCGCTGCTGATCACCTTCGCCGTCGGCTCGACGGTCCTGACCGTGCCGATCATGACCCTGCTGCGGCGCGCGGACAGCTTCTGGCCGGCGCTCGGGCTGTCCCTGCTGGCCCTGGTCGTGGTCACCGGATACACCTCGATCAACGCGTGCGTGAAGGCGGAACTGTTCCCCACGGGCGTGCGCGCGCTCGGTGTCGCCCTGCCCTACGCCCTCGCCAACGCCCTGTTCGGCGGCACCGCGGAATACGTCGCCCTGTGGTTCAAGGATGCCGGCGCGGAGTCCGGATTCTTCTGGTACGTGGCGGCCTGCGCGGCCGTCTCGCTCGTGGTGTACATCACCATGCGGGAGACCAGGGACCTGGATCTGACGCGGATGAAGGACGCCGAGGCGTCCAGACTGACGCCCGCATCCTGAGACGCGATGTCCGAACGGGGCGGGACTGTGCCAGACTGCCCCCGTGCTCTCGTCCGCCATGATTATGGGCAGCAGGCGCGCCGGTCCGCAGTGACCGCCACGTACGACCAGGTACGGGCGGCCATCGTCGTCCTCGACCCGCGCGCAGACCTCTCGCACCCGCGAGGGGTCTTTCGTTTTCCTGGCCCACCCACAGCCGGGACCGCTGCGCGAGGGACCATTGGGGGGACGGTGGAGCCGGTCATTGACGGCAAGACCGAGATTGCAAAACAGGAGCCTTGAGACCATGACCGCAACCAGCCAGCTCGACGATTCGTTCCACGTCTTCGACACCACCCTGCGCGACGGCGCCCAGCGTGAGGGGATCAACCTCACGGTCGCCGACAAGCTGGCCATCGCTCGGCACCTGGACGACTTCGGCGTGGGCTTCATCGAGGGCGGCTGGCCCGGCGCCAACCCGCGGGACACCGAGTTCTTCGCCCGCGCCCGGCAGGAGATCGACTTCAGGAACGCCCAGCTGGTGGCCTTCGGCGCGACCCGGCGGGCCGGCGGCAAGGCCGCGGACGACCCCCAGGTCAGGGCGCTGCTGGAATCCGGCGCCGAGGTGATCACCCTGGTCGCCAAAGCGCACGACCGCCACGTGGAGCTGGCGCTGCGCACCACGCTGGAGGAGAACCTGGAGATGGTCCGTGACACCGTCTCCCACCTGCGCGCCGAGGGCCGCCGGGTCTTCGTCGACTGCGAGCACTTCTTCGACGGCTACCGCGCCAACCCCCAGTACGCCAAGGCCGTCGTCCGCACCGCCGCGGAGGCCGGCGCGGACGTGGTGATCCTCTGCGACACCAACGGCGGCATGCTGCCCGCCCAGGTCCACGCGGTTGTCTCCACCGTCCTCGCGGACACCGGCGCCCGCCTCGGCATCCACGCCCAGGACGACACCGGCTGCGCGGTCGCCAACACCCTCGCGGCCGTGGACGCCGGCGCCACCCACGTGCAGTGCACGGCCAACGGCTACGGCGAGCGGGTCGGCAACGCCAACCTCTTCCCGGTGGTCGCGGCCCTGGAGCTGAAGTACGGCAAGCGGGTGCTGCCCGAGGGCCGGCTGCGGGAGACGACCCGCATCTCGCACGCCATCGCCGAGGTCGTCAATCTCACGCCCTCCACCCACCAGCCCTATGTGGGTGTTTCCGCCTTCGCCCACAAGGCCGGGCTGCACGCCTCCGCCATCAAGGTCGACCCGGACCTGTACCAGCACATCGACCCCGAGCAGGTCGGCAACACCATGCGCATGCTGGTCTCCGACATGGCCGGCCGGGCCTCCATCGAGCTCAAGGGCAAGGAACTCGGCATCGACCTCGGCGACGACCGCGAACTGGTCGGCCGCGTGGTCGAGCGGGTCAAGGAGCGCGAGCTCAAGGGCTACACCTACGAGGCGGCGGACGCGAGCTTCGAACTGCTGCTGCGCGCCGAGGTCGAGGGCAGGCCGCTGAGGTACTTCGACGTCGAGTCCTGGCGGGCCATCGTCGAGGACCGCCCCGACGGCACCCACGCCAACGAGGCCACGGTCAAGCTGTGGGCCAAGAGCGAGCGCATCGTCGCCACTGCCGAGGGCAACGGCCCGGTCAACGCCCTGGACCGCGCCCTGCGCGTGGCCCTGGAGAAGATCTACCCCTCACTCGCCTCCCTCGGCCTGGTCGACTACAAGGTCCGCATCCTGGAAGGCAAGCACGGCACCTCCTCCACCACCCGCGTCCTGATCTCCACCTCGGACGGTCAGGGCGAGTGGTCCACGGTGGGCGTGGCCGACAACGTGATCGCGGCCTCCTGGCAGGCCCTGGAGGACGCGTACACCTACGGCCTGCTGCGCGCCGGCGTGGAACCCGCGCGGTAGCCGGTGGAGCGGCGCGCTCCCGTCAGGGAGCGCGCCAGATGTTGTCGAAGGCCGCGTTCTCGATGCGCCGCCGCTGCCGTACGGCCTCCAGCTCCGTCACCGCGTCGTTGACGGTGGCCAGCACGGTGACCAGGGCGTCGTCGTCCGGGGCGGTGAGCGGGGCACCCGGCTCGGCCTCGATGCCCACGGCGGCCGCGAGACCGGCGATGACGGGGTCGCCGGAGGCCCAGCGCTCGGCGGCCTCGCGCCGCGCCGGTGCGCCGGCGGGCGCCTCCCGGTCCCCGCGGACGGGCAACCAGCGGCGCCGTCGCCCGGTGAGCTGCCCCTGTGCGTCCAGGGCGTCGTGGTAGGCGGCGGCCAGACCCTCGCCGCGGCGCCACAGCCAGTCCTCGACGGACTCGTGCGGCGTCCGTTCCCTGAGCGACGCCGCCGCCTGGTCCAGGAGCCGGTCCCCGGTGTCCCGCCGGGGGAGCGGGACGATGTGGTCGCCGTCCAGGCCGGCGGCTCCGGCGGCGAGGAGGTCGGCCAGTTCGGCACCCGCCAGCGCGAGCGACAGGTCGCCCTGCTCGACGGGGCGCTCGGACGGCACGTCCATGCTGATGATCAACAGGTCCCGGGGTGTGGTCATGCCGGCGCTCCTGGTCGGGGTGGTCATGTCGGGCACGGGGGCATCCCCGACGATACGTCCGCGGGGAGCCGCCGGCCCGGTGTGCCGCCCTTCGTGAGGTGGGGGAGGGGGCGTGCGAGCGCTCTTGACGGTAGCGAGGGGCGCTAGTTCACTCAAGGCGTGATCTAAGTCGTGAGTGAATCATGAACCCAGGCAAGTCCCAGAGCCGAGGGAAGGTCCGCCCATGCGAAGAACCGCCCTGCTCGTCTCCGCCGGTCTGCTCGCCGCCCTGATCCCGCTCGCGTCGGCGCACGCCGCCGACGACGCCGACGACCCAGCCCCCGCACCCGTGTCCATCGACCGTTTTGAGGGCGAGGTGCCCTTCGCCGCACAGCCCGCCGAGGGCATCTTCACCTGGGGCGGCGACAGCGACGATCCGCCCACTCTGGCGCTCGCCGAGCGCTCCGACGCACCCGAGGGCGCCAAGGTCCTCTCCGGTACGTACGACATCAGCGGTTACGGCGGCTTCACCCACGACTTCGCGGCCGACCTGCCGGCCCACGACTGGTCCGCCCACCAGGGCATCCGGTTCTGGTGGGAGGGCCAGGACAACGGCCGGAAGGTCGCCTTCGAGATCAAGGACGGCGGTGCGCACGGCGAGGCCTCCGAGCTGTGGACGACGTCCTTCACCGACGACTTCACGGGCTGGAAGCAGATCGAGCTGCCCTTCACCGACTTCGCCTATCGCACGGACTACCAGCCGGTCGGCGGCATCGACCACGTCCTCGGCCTCACCGCGATGTGGGGGTACGCCGTCACCCTGCCCACCGGCGTCAAGGGGCGATTCGCCATGGACGACGTGCAGTTGTACGGCAGGGCCGACCAGTCGCTGCGCGCCTCCGTCACCACCGACGCGCCCGTCTACCCGGTCACCGGGGGCGGCACGGCCGCGGTGAAGGTCACCCTCGCCACCACCGGCTCCGCCCCGCTCGACGAGCCCGTGACGGTCGTCTACCGCACCGGCACCGGCACCGCCGAGCCCGGCAGGGACTACACCCCGGTCTCCGGCACCCTCACCTTCCCCGCGGGCACCGCCTCCGGCACCTCCCGCACCGTCAAGGTCACCTCGTTCAAGGCCAAGGCGGCGCAGGCCGCCGGGACGATCCCGCTCCAGCTCACCGTCACCGGCGCCAGGGCCCCCGCGGAGACCCCGCAGATCGTCGTCGACGCGCACGGGCTGCCGTACCTCGACAGCAGGCTGCCGGTGCGCAAGCGGGTCGCGGACCTGCTCTCCCGGATGTCCCTGGAGGAGAAGGCCGGGCAGATGACCCAGGCCGAACGCGGGGCGATGACTGCGCCGGGCGACATCGCCTCCTACGCCCTGGGCTCCCTGCTGTCCGGCGGCGGTTCGACTCCCACGCCCAACACCCCGCAGGCCTGGGCGACGATGATCGACGACTTCCAGCTGCGCACCCGGGCCACCCGCCTCCAGATCCCGCTGGTCTACGGGGTGGACGCGGTGCACGGGCACAACAACCTGGCCGGCGCCACGGTCATGCCGCACAACATCGGCATCGGCGCCACCCGTGACCCCAGGCTGGCCGAGAAGACCGCCGCGGTGACGGCGAGCGAGGTCCGCGCCACCGGGATCCACTGGGACTTCGCGCCCTGCCTGTGCGTCACCCGCGACGAACGCTGGGGCCGCTCCTACGAGTCCTTCGGCGAGGACCCGGCGCTCGTGGAGTCCATGGAGACCGTCATCCAGGGCCTCCAGGGGCGCGCGGACGGGCGGGACCTGAGCCGTGGCGACAAGGTGCTGGCCACCGCCAAGCACTTCGTCGGCGACGGAGGCACCCTGTACGGCTCCTCCACCACCGGCACCTACACCACCGACCAGGGCGTCACCAGGGTCACCCGGCAGCAACTGGAGGACGTCCACCTGGCGCCGTACCGGACGGCCGTGGACCGCGGCATCGGCTCGGTCATGCCGTCGTACTCCTCGCTGGACGTCGTCGGCGACGGGCAGGGCCCGGTGAAGATGCACGCCCGCGGCGACATGCTCAACGGCGTGCTCAAGGACCGCATGGGCTTCGACGGCTTCGTCATCAGCGACTGGGCCGCCATCGACCAGCTCCCCGGCGACGCCGCCGCGCAGGTCCGCACGTCGGTCAACGCCGGGGTGGACATGATCATGGTGCCGTACGCGTACCAGGACTTCCGGGCGACCCTGATCGCCGAGGTGAAGGCGGGGCGGATCAGCGGGCAGCGGATCGACGACGCGGTCTCCCGGATCCTCACCAAGAAGTTCGAACTGGGCCTCTTCGAGCACCCCTACGCCGACACCTCCGGCGCCCGGCGGATCGGCTCCGCCGACCACCGTGCCGTCGCCCGACAGGCCGCCGCCGAGTCCCAGGTGCTGCTGAAGAACAAGGGCGGCCTGCTGCCGCTGAAGAAGAAGGCCAAGGTCTACGTGGCCGGGTCCAACGCCGACGACCTCGGCAACCAGACCGGCGGCTGGACCATCACCTGGCAGGGCGAGTCCGGCACCCACACCCAGGGCACGACGATCCTCCAGGCCATGCGCAAGGCGGGCGGCAACGTCACCTACTCCAAGGACGCCTCGGCGCCCACGGCCGGTCACGACGTGGGGGTGGTCGTCGTCGGCGAGACCCCGTACGCCGAGGGTGTGGGCGACGTCGGCAACGGCCACGACCTCCAGCTGTCGGCCGCCGACCGGGCCGCCGTGGACACGGTGTGCGGGGCGATGAAGTGCGTGGTGCTGATCGTCTCCGGGCGCCCGCAGCTCATCGGCGACCGGCTCGGGAAGATCGACGCCCTGGTCGCCTCCTGGCTGCCGGGAACCGAGGGCGACGGCGTGGCCGACGTGCTCTACGGCACCCGGCCCTTCATCGGGCAGCTCCCGGTGACCTGGCCGAAGTCGCAGGAGCAGCTCCCGATCAACGTGGGCGACACGGTGTACGACCCGCAGTTCCCCTACGGCTGGGGCCTGACCACGCTCACCGGTGTCCCGGCCGGCGGTACGGCGACGCTCAAGGCGCTGGGCCTGGCGGCACGGGCGGCCGAGCGGGTGGGCGCCGACGCCGTGGGCCGCGAGCTGGTCACCAAGGCCCGGCTGATCGTCCAGCAGAAGGCGGACGGGCGGATGAGCGCGGCGGTGGCGAAACCCTTCGCCGACGCGGATCACCTGCTGCTGACCGGGCGGTACGGGGCGGCGGTGGAACAGCTCACCAAGGCCTACACGGCCGCATGACCGTTGATCAGTGATCACTGATCAGTGAGCGGGGGCGTGCCGCGCGGGTGCGCGGGGCGCCCCCGCTCCGGCGTGCACCGCCCCCTTCGAGCGGCCGGTTATGTCCGGCTTCGGGTAACTTCGAAGCATGAAGGTCGTCGCCCCGGCCCGAGCCCTTCTCCGTCCGCTGCTCACCCTCGCGCCCGCGGTCGTGGCCGCCGTGCTGGTCGCGATGCCGGCCTCCGTCGCGGCGGCCGGGACGGAGGGCGCCGGGACGACGGCGGCGGGAGCCACCCGTTCTGTGGCCGTACCGGTCAGGAACGTCCTGCCCGACGGACCGGTGAGGAACGTCCTGCCGGACGGAGTGCCCCGGGTGACGGCGCCCGAGGGTGTGCCCCGGGCCGCGACGGTCACCCGTGTCTCCACGATCGCCGCAGCGCTCCGCAGGAGCCCGGTCTACGTCGACCCGGCCGCGTCCGCCCAGCTGTCGCCCGCCGAGGCCGCCGCCCTCACCCGGCGGATCAAGGAGGCCGGAAAGCCCCTGTTCATCGCCGTGCTGCCGGCGAACTACCCGACGCGGAACCTGTTCACCGAGCTGCGCACGGCCACCGGCATCACCGGCGCCTACGCCGTCCGCCTCGGCGACCGCTTCGACGCCCGCGCCGACTCCTCGGTGCTGTCGCGCACCGCCGTGAGCAACCTCGTCACCAGCGTCCAGGGGGAGAGCGCCCCGACCCAGCTCACCGACTTCACCGACCGTGCCCTCACCACCATGGGCGGCTCGGCACCCTCCACCTGGGGCTACACCGGCCGCGGCGGCACGGTGCCCGGCACGGCGCTGATCACCGTCGCCGTGGTCCTGGTGGCGGGCGGTGTGGGCGCGTACACCCTCGCCCGGCGCGGCAGGAGCCGCCGGGAGGCGGAGCAGCGGGCCGCGCTGGAGAAGCTGCGGGTCGTCGTCGACGAGGACATCACCGCCTTCGGCGAGGAGCTGGACCGCCTCGACTTCCATCCGGCGGAGGCCGGCGCCGACGACGCCATGCGGGCGGACTACGAACGCGCGCTGGACGCCTACGAGCAGGCCAAGCAGTACATGGCCGACGCCCGCAGACCGGAGGACGTGCGGGCGGTGACCCGGGCCCTGGAGGACGGGCGGTTCTCGCTCACCCTGCTCGCCGCGCGCCGCGAGGGCCGTCCGCTGCCCGAGCGCCGCCCGCCCTGCTTCTTCGACCCGCGTCACGGCCCCTCGGTCGCCGACGCCACCTGGACGCCTCCGGGCGGGGCGGCCCGTCAGGTCCCGGTGTGCGCCGCCGACCAGGTCCGCCTGGCCGACGGCCGCGACCCGCACGTCCGCGAGGTCGACACCGAGGGGGGCCGCCGCCCCTACTGGGACGCCGGCCCCGCCTACGGCCCCTGGGCGGGCGGCTACTTCGGCGGCGGCCTGCTGCCCGGCCTCCTGGTCGGCACGCTGCTCGGCGGCATGATGGCCACCCCGTCGTACGCGGCCGACTACGGCACCGGCTACGGCGACTTCGGCGCGAACGGCTACCAGGGCGGCGACCTGTCGGGCGCGGACTTCGACTCGGGTGACTTCGACGGCGGCTTCGGTGACGGCGGGGGCGGCGACTTCGGTGGGGGAGGCGGTGACTTCGGGGGCGGGTTCTGAGCCCGGCTCAGGCGTTCTTGACGGCCGAGATGTCGAAGTTCAGCTTGATCTTGTCGGAGACCAGGACGCCACCGGTCTCCAGGGCCGCGTTCCAGGTCAGGCCCCACTCCGAGCGCAGGATCTCGGCCTTGCCCTCGAAGCCGACGCGCTCGTTGCCGAACGGGTCCTTGGCGGCGCCGTTGAACTCCAGGTCGATGGCGAGCGGCTTGGTGACGCCGAGGATGGTCAGGTCGCCGGTGATGCGGTAGTCGTCGCCGCCCAGGGCCTCCGCCTTGGTGGAGCGGAAGGTCATCTGCGGGAACTCCTCGGTCTTGAAGAAGTCCGCGCTCTTCAGGTGGCCGTCGCGGTCCGCGGAGCCCGTGTCGATGCTGTCCATCGTGACGTCGATGGTCGCGGTGGAGGCGGCGGGGTCGGTGCCGTCCAGGCGCAGCGTGCCGGTGAAGTCGTTGAACTTGCCCTTGACGTTCGTGACCATGGCGTGCCGCGCGACGAAGCCGAGCGTGGAGTGGGCCGGGTCGATCGTGTAGTCGCCGGTGAGCGCGGCCAGGTCCGGGTTCACGGCGGTGGTGGTGGCGGTGGTGGTGCCGGCGGCGTCGTTCTTGCGGCCGAAGATGCCCATGAGGTGCTCCTTTGAGGACGGTGGGTCGCTCGGCGCGGAGACTCGGCGCCGAGTATGTTGAAGATTCAATGAAGTGAACGACTACGACGGTAGACCTATTCCGTTCGACTTTCAACATCATCCGGTGCGTGTTCGCCGAATCGCGCACAGTTATTCACCCACGCCCTCTGGCGGACGCGCGTAGACCTCGGGCACTATCTCCCTGCACCACCTGCACAGCCGCCCCACAGGACGCACGGCCTCCAGCAGGAAGGTTCCCCCCCATGAAGACCACCAAGGTCGGCAAGCTCACCAGGGCCCGCGCGGCGGTCACCGCCCTCGCCCTCGTCGTCGCCCCCGGAGTCGCGGTCATCGGCACCGCCACCGAGGCCTCCGCCGACACGAAGATCAGCCACGCCACCGCGACCCAGATGTTCAGCAGCGTGGGCATCACCTGGTCGTCCTCCGGCGGCTGCTCCAATCGCAACGTCGCGACCTGTACGTCCTTCGACCAGCTCAACCTCGCCACCGCGCAAGGGGCCCAGACCCTCAAGCGGGCCAGTGGCTGCGCCCTCAACATCACCGGCGGCACGGAGACCGGTCACGCCTCCGGAACCTACTCCCACTGGAACGGCTACAAGCTCGACTTCGGCAAGAACACCTGCGTGACCAACTACGTCAAGAACTACTTCGCCTACATCGGCCTGCGGGGCGACGGCTACCCGCAGTGGCAGTCCGGCTCCGGCAACATCTACGCCGACGAGGGCAACCACTGGGACGTCCTGTACTACAACTGCGGCGGCTGCTGACCCGCAGCCCGTCACCCCGGACGGCGGCTACGCTCTGTGCGAGCCCGCCGCCGTCCGGGTCTGCACATCACTCCAGCGAGGGCATCTGCCGCGTCCGAATGTGAGCAGGCTCCCATGCCCGGACTTTGTGACGTCCCCACAATGCGGAAGCCCTCTGAGCAGTCGGAAGGGCTGCAAGCCGCCACGGTTCTGTTCGGTCGCACCAGGAAAACGGGTCGGAGACTGTACGGAGTCAACGGCCCGCTTTCACAGGTGTCCTTCGTAAGGTCGCTGCATGACCGTTTTGGAAGAGACGACGGGTGAGCCGGCGGACGCGCGCGGCCGGGTCGCCGAACTGCACGGGATCCGTGCGCAGGCGGTGGCGGGCCCCAGCGAGAAGGCGACCGCGGCGCAGCACGCCAAGGGCAAGCTGACCGCGCGGGAGCGGATCGAACTGCTCCTTGACCCGGGTTCCTTCCAGGAGGTCGAGCAGCTGCGCCGGCACCGGGCCAGCGGGTTCGGGCTCGAGGCCAAGAAGCCGTACACGGACGGTGTGATCACCGGCTGGGGCACGGTGGAGGGCCGGACGGTCTTCGTCTACGCCCACGACTTCCGGATCTTCGGCGGTGCGCTGGGCGAGGCCCACGCCACGAAGATCCACAAGATCATGGACATGGCCATCGCGGCCGGCGCCCCGCTGGTCTCCCTCAACGACGGCGCCGGCGCCCGCATCCAGGAGGGTGTCTCCGCGCTGGCCGGCTACGGCGGCATCTTCCAGCGCAACACCAAGGCGTCCGGGGTCATCCCGCAGATCAGCGTGATGCTCGGCCCGTGCGCCGGCGGCGCCGCCTACAGCCCCGCGCTCACGGACTTCGTGTTCATGGTGCGCGAGACCTCGCAGATGTTCATCACCGGCCCCGACGTGGTCAAGGCGGTCACCGGCGAGGAGATCACCCAGAACGGCCTGGGCGGCGCCGACGTGCACGCCGAGACCTCCGGCGTGTGCCACTTCGCCTACGACGACGAGGAGACGTGCATCGCCGAGGTGCGCTACCTCCTCTCGCTGCTGCCGCAGAACAACCGGGAGACCCCGCCGCGGGTGGAGTCGACCGACCCGGTCGACCGCCGCTCCGACGTCCTGCTGGACCTGGTCCCGGCGGACGGCAACCGGCCGTACGACATGGCCAAGGTCATCGAGGAGATCGTCGACGACGGCGAGTACCTGGAGGTCCACGAGCGCTGGGCGCGGAACATCATCTGCGCGCTGGCCCGTCTGGACGGCCAGGCCGTCGGCATCATCGCCAACCAGCCCCAGGTCCTGGCCGGTGTCCTGGACATCGAGGCGTCCGAGAAGGCCGCCCGCTTCGTGCAGATGTGCGACGCCTTCAACATCCCGATCGTCACTCTTCTGGACGTACCCGGCTTCCTGCCCGGCGTCGACCAGGAGCACGGTGGAATCATCCGGCACGGCGCCAAGCTGCTCTACGCCTACTGCAACGCCACCGTGCCGAGGATCTCGCTGATCCTGCGCAAGGCGTACGGAGGTGCCTACATCGTCATGGACAGCCAGTCGATCGGGGCCGACCTCACCTACGCCTGGCCGACGAACGAGATCGCCGTGATGGGCGCCGAGGGCGCGGCCAACGTCATCTTCCGCCGCCAGATCGCCGGGGCCGAGGACCCCGAGGCCATGCGGCAGAAGATGGTCAAGGAGTACAAGGCCGAGCTGATGCACCCCTACTACGCGGCCGAGCGCGGCCTGGTCGACGACGTCATCGACCCCGCCGACACCCGCGAGGTCCTGGTGAAGTCCCTGGCGATGCTGCACTCGAAGCACGCCGACCTGCCCTCCCGCAAGCACGGCAACCCCCCGCAGTAACCCAGCGGACGCCCCGCGGTCATCCCGCGGACCCCTCAGCCACGGAGACTGACACCCATGGACAACGTTGACATCCGCGTCGAGAAGGGCCACGCCGAGCCCGAGGAGGTCGCCGCCATCACGGCCCTCCTCCTGGCCCGCGCCGCGGCCCGCCCCGCCGACACGACCCCGGCCCACCGTGGCCGGGCCAAGGCCGGCTGGCGCCGGCTGGAGCGCGAGAACGGCTTCCGCGCCCCGCACAGCTGGCACGGCTAGGCAGGTCGCCGGCCAGCCCGGCCAGCCGTCATGACAAAGAGGGCCCCTCCCGTCGGAGGGGCCCTCTTGTGTCGTGTGCGCACCCGCTGGGGAAAAGCAGGCGGCCCTTCCCTTGCGGGAGGGCCGCCTGCTGGTTCGTCCCGAGTGTTACCTCAGTCGGGCCATGAGGGCGTGTTCCACCAGGGTGATGAGGGCGGACTTGGCGTCGGCGCGGTGTCGGGCGTCGGTGGTGATGATGGGGGCGTCGGGGCCGATCTGCAGCGCCTCGCGGACCTCTTCCGGGTTGTACGGCTGGTTGCCGTCGAAGCCGTTGAGGGCGATGACGAAGGGCAGTCCGCTGTTCTCGAAGTAGTCGACGGCGGGGAAGCAGTCGGCGAGCCTGCGGGTGTCGACGAGCACGATGGCGCCGATGGCGCCGCGGACGAGGTCGTCCCACATGAACCAGAAGCGGTCCTGTCCGGGGGTGCCGAACAGGTACAGGATCAGGTCCTGGTCGAGTGTGATGCGGCCGAAGTCCATGGCCACCGTGGTGGTGGTCTTGTCCCCGGTGTGGGTGAGGTCGTCGATGCCCGCCGAAGCGGACGTCATCACGGCCTCCGTGCGCAGCGGGTTGATCTCTGAGACGGCGCCGACGAACGTGGTCTTGCCCACGCCGAAGCCGCCCGCCACCACGATCTTCGCGGAGGTGGTGGAGCGGGAAGGACCGCCGCTAGAGCTTGCGAAGTCCACTGAGCACCCTTTCGAGCAGTGTCACGTCTGGCTGGCCACCGGCGTTCTCGTCGCCGCCGGGCTGATGGATGGCGACCAGGCCCGCCTCCGCCAAGTCGGCGACGAGGATCCTGGCCACGCCGAGAGGGATCGAAAGCAGGGCCGAGATCTCGGCCACCGATTTGATCTCGCGGCACAGATGGCAGATCCGCTGATGTTCGGGCAGCTGGCCCTGCATCTGGTGCGGCTGCGCGGTGGTGTGCACCAGTGCCTCTATGGCGAGCTGGTACCGCGGCCTGGTGCGTCCGCCCGTCATGGCGTACGGGCGCACCAGGGGGTTGTTCGACGCCCCCGCGGGCGCCGGTTCAGGGATGCGTCGTTGTGGCTGCACCGGCTGGATGCGCGGCGCGGGCGGCTGGTCGTACGGAGACGGACCGGGGCCCTGCGGCGTGTATGGCTGCCGGTGGTGGGGGGTGGAGGGAAAGCCGTACTGGTTCGCCGAACCGTTGCCCGCACCCTGTGCGGGGCCGTACGACCAGTTGCCCGAAGGCGAACCGCCTGGGGGTGTTGCCACGTTCTCTCCTCCTCCGACTGTGCCGGGCACCCAACATGTGGAGCCGCGTCCCGAAACCTTACGGCCCCGGGACGCCAAAACGCACCGGCTGTCTGTTAGTTGAGAAGGCTTCCCTGGAGCTCCGCCCGGAGGTCCGGCGTCAGGACCGTACCCGCACGGTCCACCAGAAGGGCCATCTCGTACCCGATGAGGCCGATGTCCGCCTCGGGGTGTGCGAGAACCGCGAGCGACGAACCGTCGGAGATGGACATGATGAAGAGGAATCCCCGCTCCATCTCCACAACGGTCTGGTTCACGCTGCCGCCCTCGAAGATGCGCGAGGCACCGGCGGTCAGCGAGGTCAGACCGGAGGCGACGGCCGCGAGCTGGTCGGCGCGGTCGCGGGGGAAGCCTTCGGACATCGCCAGAAGGAGTCCGTCGGCGGAGACCACCACGGTGTGGGACACCCCGGGGGTGTTGTCCACGAAGTTGGTGATCAACCAGTTCAGGTTCTGCGCCGCCTGGCTCATCGGGCTCACACTAACGCTCCTGGTTGTAGGTGCTGTCAGGACCACTGTGTTCATTCCTTGTGGCCTGGCCGTTCTTGTCAATTCCTGCGTTGCGTCCTCGTTGGACGCCCCGGCGCAGGTTGCTCAGCCTGCCCCGGATGTCCTCGGGGGCGCGGGAGACCTGTGGGCCACCCTGCGGGGTTGATTCCGCGGTGCCTTCGACCAGGTTGGCCTTGGGCACGCGCCGCGGCAGTCCGGAGGAGGTGACCCCGCCTGCCTTGGGCTTGCGAAGCTGCGAGGCTTGCTGCCAGCGGTTGTCGTTCGCCGAACGCCAACCGTCGACGTCGACGTCGCCCTCCGAAGTATCGGTCGGTTCCTCCTGGTCCACCGGCCCCGCGCCGTTGGAACCGCTCGCGACGGATCCGCGGCGGGGCAGCCCGGCGTCGGTCAGCTCGTGGACGGCGGAGGGAGCCGGTCCCGGACGCTCGAAGCCTACGTGGTCCGCCTCGGTCGCGTCAGCGGCCTGCGGGGATTCCGCTTCCGGAGCGTACTGGTCCGGGTAACCGTTCTGGTACCCGTCCGGCTGCGGCCAGCCGTCCTGGTAGGGCTGCGCCTGGAAGTCGGCGTACGCCTCCGGCGCCGCGGCGTGCGCCGACGCGTGCTCCTGCTGCCCGGACTCCGCATAACCGGCGTGGGGGTAGCCGCCGTTGGACGAGTAGGCATCGCCCTGCGGCGCACCGCCGTTCGGCGCGTAGTACCCCTCGTCGTACGACGGGCCGCCCTGCTCGTCGTAGGCCGTCTGCTGCTGGTCGTACGCAGCGTGCTGCGGTTCCTCGTACGACGTCTGCGGGTCGTACCCGCCCTGCTCGGGGAACGGCGGCCGGCCGGTGTCGTACACCGGCTGCTGCCCGGTGTGCTCGTCGGGGAACCCGGCCGGCTCGGCCGTCTCCGGGTCCGCCGGCCGGTCGTGCGTCTGGGCCCCCAGGGCGGCGCGGCGCTCCTCGCGCTTGAGGGAGCGGCCGACGGGGTCCAACTGCCGGGAGCCGTCCGGGGTGTCGGCGTACCGGCTGTCGTCGAAGCCGAGCTCCGCGGCGGTACGCATGGGCTGGGGAGCGCCGAAGTCCTCGCCCTGGAGCTCCTGCTCCGGGATGATCTGCGACACGGTGAAGTCGTCGCGGTCCAGCGCCTGTTCGCCGCCACCGCCGTGGGTGATCGCGTCCGGCAGCATGACCAGCGAGGTGGTGCCGGCCTGCTCGCCGGAGGGGCGCAGCTGTACGCGGATGCCGTGCCGGTCGGCCAGGCGGCCGACCACGAACAGGCCCATGCGCTGGGAGATCGCCGCGTCCACGGTGGGCGGGTTGGCCAGCTTGTGGTTGATGTCCGCGAAGTCCTCGGCGGTCAGGCCGATGCCCTTGTCGTGGATCTCGATCATGACCCGGCCGTCGGGCAGCCGGGTCGCGGTGACCCGGACCTTGGTCTGCGGCGAGGAGAACGTGGTGGCGTTCTCCAGCAGCTCGGCCAGCAGGTGCACGAGGTCGGTGACCGCGCGGCCGTGGATCTCGGCCTCGGGCACGCCGGACATCTCGATGCGCTCGTACTGCTCCACCTCGGAGGAGGCGGCGCGCAGCACGTCGACCAGCGGGACCGGCTGGTCCCAGCGGCGGCCGGGCTCCTCGCCGGCGAGGACGAGGAGGTTCTCGCCGTTGCGGCGCATACGGGTCGCCAGGTGGTCCAGCCGGAAGAGGTTCTCCAGCTGGTCCGGGTCGGCCTCGTTGTTCTCCAGGTCCGTGATCAGGGTCAGCTGGCCCTCGATCAGCGACTGGTTGCGGCGCGAGAGGTTGGTGAAGATCGCGTTGATGTTGCCCCGCAGCAGGGCCTGTTCGGAGGCGAGTCGGACGGCCTCGCGGTGCACCTGGTCGAAGGCGCGGGCGACCTCGCCGATCTCGTCGGTCGAGGTGATCGGGATCGGCGCGACCCGGGTGTCGACGCGGCCGGGGTCGGTGCGCGAGAGCTGGTCGACCAGCATCGGCAGGCGCTGCTCGGCGATGCCGAAGGCGGCGTTGCGCAGCCGGCGCATGGAGCGGCTCATCTGGCGGGCCACCAGGGCGGCCAGGAGGAACGCGGCGAGCAGGGCGACCAGGACGACCGCGCCGGTGATGAACGTCGACTGCTTGGCGTTGTCGGCGATCGAGGCCGCCTCGTTCACCGCGGTGTCGGCCATGTCCGACTCGATCTGGCGGTAGGCGTCGAACTTGAGGGTGTTGACCGCCCACCAGTTCTCGGGCGTGATGCCCTTCTGCGCCAGTGCCGCGCGCTCGGCCGGGTCCGTGCCGCCCAGCGTGGCCAGCGCGGTGACCATCTTGGTCGGGTCGTCCGGCGGGGCCACGTAGCCGGGGTCCTTGGCCTTGGCCTGCTCGCCCATGGTCGTGGCCTTGGCCTGGATCTCCCGCTTCAGCGCGTCCAGCTTGTCCGCGTCCTCCTGGGTGCCGCCGCCGATGTACTCCTCGACGGCGACGCCCTCGAGGTAGGCGTAGGAGGACAGGGCGACCCGCTGGCCGGCCAGGTCCTCGGCGCCGGGGCCGGGCTTGATCAGCAGGTGCATGCCGATCGAGCGCTCGAGCGACAGCGCGGCCTTGGTCAGCGAGATGGCGTAGACGGTACGGCCGTAGGAGGTGATGTTGCCGGTGCCCAGGCCGAGTTCGTTGGCGAACTCCATCAGCGGGTGGGCGACCTTGACGTAGCCCTCCTCGGTCTGCACACCGGGCAGCTTGGAGCTGAACGCCGCGGCACGCAGCTGCTGGAGTTCGGGCTCGGTGTCGCGGAAGAGCTTGAGTCGGCGTTCCAGGCCGGCCTTGTGCGGCATGGACTGCGCGGCCCGGTCGAAGGCGTCGGCGGCCTGGTCGGTCAGCTCGCGGGCCTCGGTGACGGTCGGGTCGTTCTGGCCCTTGCCCTGGAGCAGCGGGGCCGCGCTGACGTCGCGCTCGTGGTAGAGGGCGTCGGCGTAGGCCAGCGAGGCCCGCACCAGACGTGCGGTGTGCTCGGCGTCCTGGGCGTTCTGCCAGGTGTTGATGGAGCTGTTGACCTGGAAGCCGCCCATGACCAGGCCGACCAGTACGGGAAGGAGCAGGATCGCGTTCAGCCGGGTCGGCACCCGCCAGTTGCGCGGGGAGAGTCGGCCGCCGCTCGCGGTGGGCGCGGCCGTCGGTTTCGAACCGGGCACGTGCGCGGGCGCCGTACCGCGCGGCGGCGGGGTGAAATTACCCCGGGCCGACGGCTCGGGGCCGTTCTTGCTTCGCCTCACTCGACCAACAACCTCTCGGCGGTCGGCACCTACGTTGTGCCGCAGTGTCTCAGAACCCGGTCCGTGCCATCGACGGCCCACTACCGGTGAGTACGTCTTTGACCATGGGGTAGTTCAGGCATTCCAGCACGTCAACATGCGCTCTTCCAAACAGTGGAAACGGATGCTTCCACGTGACGCACGTCCCAGATAAAACGGGCATAAACAACTACCCCCGGCAAAAGTCCGGGGAATCGTGCGCACAGCGGCATCACATGTGCGCGACGCGTGGCCGTACCACGGGATTCCTCTGCCGAAACGTTATGAACACCGGGGCCGGCCGTGTCAAAGGACACAGCCGGCCCCGGTGCATCTACGACAACTGCCGTACGGCGCTGCCGACTTCAGGGCTAGTTCGGTTGCCCTGGCTACCTCAGTCGGGCCATGAGGGCGTGTTCCACCAGGGTGATGAGGGCGGACTTGGCGTCGGCGCGGTGTCGGGCGTCGGTGGTGATGATGGGGGCGTCGGGGCCGATCTGGAGTGCTTCGCGGACCTCGTCGGGAGTGTAGGGCTGCTGGCCGTCGAAGCCGTTGAGGGCGATGACGAAGGGCAGTCCGCTGTTCTCGAAGTAGTCGACGGCGGGGAAGCAGTCGGCGAGCCTGCGGGTGTCGACGAGGACGATGGCGCCGATGGCGCCGCGGACGAGGTCGTCCCACATGAACCAGAAGCGGTCCTGTCCGGGGGTGCCGAACAGGTACAGGATCAGGTCCTGGTCGAGTGTGATGCGGCCGAAGTCCATGGCCACCGTGGTGGTGGTCTTGTCCCCGGTGTGGGTGAGGTCGTCGATGCCCGCCGAAGCGGACGTCATCACGGCCTCCGTGCGCAGCGGGTTGATCTCTGAGACGGCGCCGACGAACGTGGTCTTGCCCACGCCGAAGCCGCCCGCCACCACGATCTTCGCGGACGTCGTCGCCCGGCCCGCGTCAGAGCTTGCGAAGTCCACTGAGCACCCTTTCGAGCAGCGTCACGTCCGGAGCGCCACCGTTGTTCTCGTCCCCGCCCGGCTGGTGGATGGCCACCAGGCCGGCCTCAGCGAGGTCCGCGACGAGGATCCTGGCCACGCCGAGCGGCATGGCCAGGAGCGCCGAGACCTCGGCCACGGATTTCACCTCGCGGCACAGGTGGCAGATCCGCTGGTGCTCCGGGAGCAGTCCCATCAGCGCTGCCGGGTCGGCCGTCGTGCTGATCAGTGCCTCGATGGCGAGCTGGTAGCGCGGCCGGGTCCGGCCGCCGGTCATCGCATACGGACGTACCAGCGGCTGGTCGCCCTCATCCCCGTACGGCTCAGCGTACGGATCATGAGAGGCGGGGGGCGGGGTCATGAATCCTCCGGGCGGGACAGCAAGTCGGTCAGTCAAGCCGTCTGACGGGGCCGGTGGGGGGATTGTGGCGGCCGGACGGTGATGTGGTGAGTTGGTTGGTGCCGGAGCCGGTCAGTGCAGCAGACTGCCCTGCAGTTCGGCGCGCAGATCGGGTGTCAGGACCGCCCCCGCGCGGTCGACGAGCAGCGCCATCTCGTAGCCGACGAGGCCGATGTCGCACTCGGGGTGGGCCAGGACCGCCAGGGACGACCCGTCCGAGACGGACATCAGGAAGAGGAAGCCGCGCTCCATCTCGACGACCGTCTGCGACACGGTGCCGCCCTCGAAGATCCGGGAGGCGCCCGCGGTCAGCGAGGTCAGACCGGAGGCGACGGCCGCGAGCTGGTCGGCGCGGTCGCGGGGGAAGCCTTCGGACATCGCCAGTAGGAGTCCGTCCGCGGACACCACGACGGTGTGGGACACCCCGGGGGTGTTGTCCACGAAGTTGGTGATCAACCAGTTCAGGTTCTGTGCCGCCTGGCTCATCGGGGTCAACTAACGCTCCTGCTGGTGAGTGGGGCTCGGGAAACTGCCCGTCTGACCGGTACCGGCCTGACGGCCCTGTGCGATGCCCCGACGGAGATTGGTCAGCCGGCCGCGTACTTCGTCTGGCGAACGCGAGACCTGCGGACCGCTCTGGTGCTGTTGCTGCTGAGCCGTGCCCGGGACGAGGTTCGCCCGGGGCACCCGGCGCGGCAGGCCGGAGGTGGTGACACCGCCCGCGGCCGGCTGCCTGACACGCTCGGCCTGCCGAACGAGGTCGTCGTTCGGCGAGGTGCGCCAGGTGGAGGCTGCGGGACGCTGGGGGGCCGCAGGAGTCTGCGGCGGCTGTTGCGGCTGCTGCTGCGGCGAGGACGGAGCCGGTTCGCTGCTCTGCTGCTGCCGTTCACCGCGGAACCAGTTGGTCTCCAGGGTGTCGAACAGCGGCGTACGGCCGTCGCCGGGACCCGGGGCCGGAGGCAGCGCCCAGGCGTCGTCGGGCCGCTGCTGCGCGGCACCCGCGTTGCCCCGTTCCGGGCGTGCGGGACGCTGCTGCGGCCGCTGGGCGGCCGGCCCGTGCAGACCGCCGAAGTCGGCGGCGCCGCCCGGGTGGGCGTTCCGGCCGGGCGCTCCGTTGTCGTGTCCGGGCTGGGCGAACTGGCTGGTGGAGCCGTTGTCGTAGCCCTGCTGGGCCGGGAACTGGCTGGTGGAGCCGTTGTCGTAGCCCTGCTGGGCCGGGAACTGGCTGGTGGAGCCGTTGTCGTAGCCCTGCTGGGCCGGGAACTGGCCGGTGGAGCCGTTGTCGTAGCCCTGCTGGGCCGGGAACTGGCCGGTGGAGCCGTTGTCGTAGCCCTGCTGGGCCGCGAACTGGCCGGTGGAGCCGTTGTCGTAGCCCTGCTGAGCGGCGAACTGGCCCGTGGAACCGCTGTCGTAGCCCTGCTGAGCCGCGAACTGGCCCGTGTCGGCCGGGTTGTTCTGCGCGCCGGAATTGTAGACGTCCGAGCGGGTGAACTGGCCCGTGTTCTGCGAGCCGTCCGCGCCCGGCTGCGGCGCGTCGAAGTCGGGACGGGGGAACGCCGAGGTGTCCGCCGGGGAGCCCGGTGCCTGCCGGTCGTCGAAGCGGGGGATCGCCGAGGTGTCCGCCGTCGAGCCGGGTCCCTGCCGGTCGTCGATCCGCGGCATCCGGGAGGTCTGCGCCGGGTCCTGCTCGTCGTGGCCGCGCGGCGCGTCCAGTGCGGCCCGGCCCTGAGCGTTCTCGTCGGCCCAACCCTGCGTGCGGGACGGACCGCTGCCGCCCGGCAGCTCGGCCCGCGGGCCACCGCGCGGCGGCAGCTGCGGCTGCCGGCCCGGCTCCCCGCCGTTCCCGCGCTGCGGGGGCACGCCACCGCGCGCGCCGCCGAAGACGTCCTGACGGCGTCCGTCGTCGAAGCCCTGCGGGGCGGCCGGCTGCCGGCCGTCGCCGAAGCCCTGGGGCGCGCCCGCACCGGGGGCCTGCTGACTCTGCGGCCCGCCGGGTGCCTGGCCGCCGAAGCCGCCGGCCATGCCCGACCCGGCTGGGCGGCCCTGCTGAGGCTGCCCCGGACCCTGCTGCCCGCGCGGTCCGTTCGGACCGCCCTGGCGGCCGGCACCGGGCAGCGCGGCCCGCGGACCCTGGCCGCCGCCGACCTGGCCGCGCGGAGCGGCTCCGGCACCGAGCCGGCCGGCTCCGCCCTGCTGACCGCCCGCACCGAGGGCCCCGCCGCCCTGCTGACCGCCCTGGCGGCGGGCCGCGGCGGCGCCTGCGGCGGCGGCCGCGGCGGCCGGACCGCCCGCGGACGGGCCGCCGGGCTTGCCCGCGCCCGGCTTCTTGCCGCCCTGGGCGACGTCGACGGGCAGCATGACCAGAGCCGTCGTACCACCGGAGTCGGAGGGGCGCAGCTGGATGCGGATGCCGTGGCGCTGGGACAGACGACCGACCACGAAGAGGCCCATGCGGCGGGAGACCGACACGTCCACGGTGGGCGGCGCGGCGAGCCGCTCGTTGATCGCGGCGAGGTCCTCCGGGGACAGGCCGATACCGGTGTCGTGGATCTCGATCAGCACCCGGCCGTCCGGCAGCGCGTGACCGGTGACCTTGACCTTGGTCTGCGGCGAGGAGAACGACGTCGCGTTCTCCAGCAGCTCGGCGAGCAGGTGCACGAGGTCGTTGACGACCCGGCCGGCGACCTCGGTGCCGGGGACCGAGGCCAGCTCGATGCGCTCGTACTGCTCCACCTCGGACGCGGCGGCGCGGAGCACGTCGACCAGCGGGACCGGACGGGTCCAGCGACGGCCGGGCTCTTCACCCGCGAGGACGAGGAGGTTCTCACCGTTACGGCGCATGCGCGTCGCGAGGTGGTCGAGCTTGAAGAGCGAGGACAGCTGGTCCGGGTCGGCCTCGCGGGACTCGAGCTCGGAGATCAGCGACAGCTGGCGCTGGATCAGACCCTGGGAGCGGCGCGAGAGGTTGGTGAACATCGCGTTGACGTTGCCCCGCAGCAGGGCCTGCTCGGCGGCGAGGCGGACCGCCTCGCGGTGCACGTCGTCGAAGGCCGCGGCCACCTGGCCGATCTCGTCCCGGGAGTGCACACCGACCGACTCCACGGACGTGTCGACGTCCTGCGGGTCGGACTCCGACAGCTGGCGGACCAGCTCGGGCAGACGGTCCTGGGCGACCTTGGTGGCGGTCTCCTGGAGCCGGTGCAGCGAGCGGATCATGGAGCGGGCCACGACGAAGGCGCCGACCAGCGACACGCCGAGCACGAGCAGGATCAGCACACCGGAGACGATGGCGTCGTACTCGGTGGCGCTGCGCAGCTCGCGGGCCTTCTGCTCCATCTCCTCGAGCAGCGTGTGCTCGATCTTCTTCATCTGCTCGATCTTGGTCGAGCTGTCGTCGACCCAGTCGCGGTAGGAGCGCTTGTTCGCCTGCTTCAGGCCCTCGGTGTTGTCGAGGACGCGCTTGGCGTAGGTGTCCGCGGACTGGATCGTCGGGTTGCCCTCTTCGATGGGCTTGATGAGCTCCTCGGAGCCGTCCCCGTAGATGTTGCGGAAGCCGTTGAGGTCGGAGGTCTGGCTCTCCAACGCCTGCTGGGCGTAGAGGCGGTCGTTCTCCGAGAGGTTGCCCGCGCTGGTGTTGTTGGCCGGCAGGGCGGCGGCGATGACGGCGCGCTGGACGGAGGCGTACTCCTTGGCGGAGGAGAACGCGGCCAGGGCGCGCGTGCGCTGGATCATCTGCGGGTTGCTGGTCGCCTCGGCCATGTCCTGGGAGAGGGCGAGCAGCTCGGTGATGAGCCGGTGGTAGCTCTCGACCGTCCGGGCCGAGTTCTCCTTGGACTGGTACGCGTCCTTACGGATCTTGCTGAGGCCGTTGAGGTCGCTGGCGAGGCCGACGAGGGTGTCGCGGACACCGAGGAGGTTGCCGTTCTTGCTGGCGGCGTCGATCTCCTCGGACGCGGAGACGAAGTTGTCCCGGGCCCGGTCGGTCCGGTCCCGGTAGCCCTTGATGGTGATGGCGCTCGCGCTGGAGGGGTGCGCCAGCGGGCCGGCGGACTGGTCGCGCTCCTCCTGGAGCGCGGCGGCCAGCTCCGTGGCCTGCTTGGTCATCTCCGTCAGCAGCTTCATGTTGTCGAGCTGCTGGATGTCGTCCATGCTCTGGTTGATACGCAGCCCGCCCAGCGTGGTCGCGGCGACCACGGGCAGTGCGAGCAGCGACACCAGACGCGTGGAGATGCGCCAGTTGCGCAGGGCCATGCGCGAGCCGGGGCCCCCCGGACCCTGGCTGCTGGTCTGCTTGGCCCCCGGAGCCGGATCCGACGACCCGGACGCACCGGTCGGGCCGGTCGTGCCCGAGCGTCCGGCGCCGTCGCCGGCCGCGGCCGGGTTCTGGGCGTGCTGGGGCGAGGAGCTGACGGCCATGGGGCCAGTCCCGCCGTGCGGCTCCGGCTCCGCCGAAGCGCTGCCATCCCTCTTGAAACGTCCCTGCACTAGCGTCGCAACCTCTGGACCAGGCGCCCCTCCGCGCGAGCGGAAGGACGGTGTCGGCGTTGTGGGAAGCGTCTTGAACACACTTCCCTGATGGTCGTGAGTGACCGGCGCTGGTTCCCCCTTCTCACCGCCACTCGGCGCTGCGTTGCGCCCCCTGCGCCGGCTCGATCCTGCAGCGGTCCGTGGCATTCCAGCACAGTGCCGGATCTCCAACAAGGCATGTGGGCCAGGCCGTGACCACCGTGACAGCCCGTGAGTGACGCATTACCCGATGTGGAAAGTGATCTCCCGCATAGGGGACATTTCGCTGCGTACCCGCGAGTCACTTGAGGTGTCCCAGTCGCCATGATCGGGAGCGGAATGATGGCTTCAGTGGCCCAATGTCCGATTCGACGATCAAGACCGCACCATGGATTTGTCTGGATTGTCGAGGCCCTCGTGAGGAAACTCACACTGACAACACAGGCTCTTCACGTCTTCGGCCGGGAATTGAATGTTTAGCCTGACGCTTTACAGGGATGGCATATCCGACAACCCGCGCCCGAGCGGGGGTCATGCGGACCTCCCGGGTGCCCGTAGACGACAAGGTCTCGTACAACCGTGAAGACGACGATGATGTTCCGCAACATAGCCAACCCCCGGCGCACGACGCTGATGCACCTCGAAGGAGCCGACGAGCTGCCGACGCCGGAGCTGCCGGAGCACCCTGTCTCCCTTCCCACGCAGACCGCCAACCCCCGGCGCACCATCCTCATGGTGGCGCCCGTCGCGGCCGTCGCCGCGAAGTAGCGCCCGGTCCGCTCGCGGACGGCGATCAGGGGCGTCCCGATCGAGGACGCCCCTCTTCCATGCCCCGTGCGCCGTAATGGCGCGAGGTCCGGGGCCCGGCCGCGTTAGCCTGGAGCGTCAGATCCAGCCGCTTCAGTCAAGGGGCCAAGCAACCCGTGCGCATCGCCAGGTTCTCCATCGACGGGAACGTCGCCTTCGGCGCGGTCGAGGGCGACAAGCCGGACGAGCTCGTCCTCGACATCATCAAGGGCATCCCGTTCGCGGACTTCGAGCTCTCCGGCACGAAGGTGCCGCTGAGCAAGGTACGGCTGCTGCCGCCGGTGCTCCCCAACAAGGTCGTGGCCTTCGGCCGCAACTACGCCGAGCACGCACGCGAACTCGGCAACGAGGTGCCCGACGCGCCGTTCGCCTTCTTCAAGCCGTCCACCTCGGTGATCGGTCCCGGCGACCCGATCCAGTACCCCTCCTTCTCCCAGGAGCTGCACCACGAGGCCGAACTGGCCGTGGTCGTCGGCCGCATGTGCCGCGAGGTCCCGCGCGAGCGCGTCAAGGACGTGATCTTCGGCTACACCTGCGCCAACGACGTCACCGCCCGCGACGTGCAGCGGCGCGAGAAGCAGTGGGCCAGGGCCAAGGGCTTCGACACCTCCTGCCCGCTCGGCCCCTGGGTGGAGACGGACCTCGACCTCGGCGCCGCGGCCGACCTGACCATCCAGCTCACCGTCAACGGCGAGCAGCGGCAGCTGGGCCGCACCAGCGAGATGATCCACCCCATCGAGGATCTGATCGTCAACATCTCCGAGGCCATGACGCTGCTCCCCGGCGACGTGATCCTCACGGGCACCCCGGCAGGGGTCGGCCCCCTCAGCGTCGGCGACGAGGTCGCCGTCACCATCGAAGGCATCGGCACTCTCACCAACAAGGTTGTCAAGCGTGGCTAGCGCACCCGTACGCGTCCGTTTCTGCCCCTCGCCCACCGGTAACCCCCACGTGGGCCTGGTCCGCACCGCCCTGTTCAACTGGGCGTTCGCCCGGCACCACCAGGGCACGCTGGTCTTCCGCATCGAGGACACCGACGCGGCCCGCGACTCCGAGGAGTCCTACAACCAGCTGCTCGACGCGATGCGCTGGCTGGGCTTCGACTGGGACGAGGGCCCCGAGGTCGGCGGACCGCACGCGCCGTACCGGCAGTCGCAGCGCATGGACATCTACCAGGACGTCGCCCACAAGCTGCTCGAAGCCGGCCACGCCTACCACTGCTACTGCTCCCAGGAGGAGCTGGACAGCCGCCGCGAGGCCGCCCGCGCGGCCGGCAAGCCGTCCGGCTACGACGGCCACTGCCGCGACCTGAGCGCCGCGCAGGTCGAGGAGTACAAGGCCCAGGGCCGCGCCCCGATCGTCCGCTTCCGCATGCCCGACGAGACGATCACCTTCACCGACCTGGTCCGCGGCGAGCTGACCTTCACCCCGGAGAACGTCCCGGACTACGGCATCGTCCGCGCCAACGGCGCCCCGCTGTACACCCTGGTCAACCCGGTCGACGACGCGCTCATGGAGATCACCCACATCCTGCGCGGCGAGGACCTGCTCTCCTCCACCCCGCGCCAGGTCGCCCTGTACAAGGCGCTGATGGAACTGGGCATCGCCAAGGAGGTCCCGGCCTTCGGCCACCTGCCGTACGTGATGGGCGAGGGCAACAAGAAGCTCTCCAAGCGCGACCCGCAGTCCTCGCTGAACCTCTACCGCGAGCGCGGCTTCCTGCCCGAGGGTCTGCTCAACTACCTCTCTCTGCTCGGCTGGTCGCTGTCGGCCGACCGGGACATCTTCTCCGTCGAGGAGATGGTCGCCGCCTTCGACATCGCGGACGTGAACCCCAACCCGGCCCGCTTCGACCTGAAGAAGTGCGAGGCGATCAACGCCGACCACATCCGCCTGCTCGACGTGAAGGACTTCACCGAGCGCTGCCGCCCCTGGCTCCAGGCTCCGGCCGCCCCCTGGGCTCCGGAGGACTTCGACGAGACCAGGTGGCAGGCGATCGCCCCGCAGGCGCAGACGCGTCTGAAGGTCCTGTCCGAGATCACGGACAACGTGGACTTCCTGTTCCTGCCCGAGCCCGTCTTCGACGAGGCGAGCTGGACCAAGGCGATGAAGGAGGGCTCGGACGCCCTGCTCCGCACCGCCCGGGAGAAGCTGGAGGCGGCCGACTGGACCTCCCCCGACTCCCTGAAGGAGGCCGTCCTGGCCGCCGGCGAGGCCCACGGCCTCAAGCTCGGCAAGGCCCAGGCGCCGGTCCGTGTCGCCGTCACCGGCCGCACGGTCGGCCTGCCCCTCTTCGAGTCCCTCGAGGTCCTGGGCAAGGAGAAGACCCTGGCCCGCATCGACGCGGCGCTGGCGAAGCTGGCGGCGTGAACGAACCCGGCGACGTGCGCGGCGCCTGAGCCACCCGACAGGGCGGCAGCCTCAGAGGCTGCCGCCCTGTCCCGTACGGCCCGGCCGCGGCAGGGTTAACATCGCCTCATGGTCGACCCGTCGGCACATTTCGTCGTCACCGTCCAGGCGTCACCTGTCGCGGCATGGTTCCACCACCTCTTCACCCGGCCCGTCATCGAAATCGACGGTACCGAGCACGCGGCGAAGTGGGGCACCACGGACATCGCCGTGACGTCGGGTGTTCACCATGTCAGCGTGTACTTCCGGTACCGAGGGCAGAGCCGGGCCCGACTCGCCGAGGCCGGCAGGGACGTCCCGACCGGGGACGGCGGCCGGCGGATGTCCGTCCATGCCTGGCTCGGCCCGCGCAACGGCAGCTCCTTCCGGATCACGGCACCCGGTTCCGAATGATCCGAAAGGCGATCCGCGGCAGGCGGTACTGTCGGTGACATGCCGATCGAAGCCGTGCTCTGGGACGTCGACGACACCCTTTTCGACTACACCGCCGCCGACCGGGCCGGCATGCGGGCGCACCTGGTGGCCGAGGGGCTGCTGGACGGGTACGGGACCGTGGAGGAGGCCCTGGCGCACTGGCGGCGGATCACCGACGCGCAGTGGGCGCGGTTCTCGGCGGGGGAGGCGACCTTCGAGGGGCAGCGGCGGGACCGGGTGCGGGTCTTCCTCGCCCGGCCGGAGCTGACCGACGACGAGACCGACGCGTGGTTCGAGCGCTACCTGGGCCACTACGAGGCCGCCTGGGCGCTCTTCCCGGACGTGCTGCCCGTCCTGGACGCGCTCGCCGCCAGCCACCGGCACGCCGTGCTGTCCAACTCCAGCGTCCACGTCCAGGAGCGCAAGCTGCGCGTCCTCGGCGTGCGCGACCGCTTCGAGGCCGTCCTGTGCGCCGCGGAGCTCGGGGTGTCCAAGCCGGAGCCGCGGGCGTTCCACGCGGCCTGCGAGGCCCTGGAACTCGGCCCGCACCAGGTGGCGTACGTCGGCGACCACCCGGAGATCGACGGGCGGGGCGCCGCCGAGGCAGGGCTGGTGTCGGTCTGGATCGACCGCGTGGGTGTGGACGCCGACGGCCACGACGGCGCCGGGCGGCACCGCATCGCCTCACTCGCCGAACTGCCCGCGATCCTCGGCGCCGATACTCGTTTTGGAGCCCCGTCCACCTTCGGGTAATGTTCTTCCTGCGCCGCGGGGCGCGGGCCGAAGGTCCGGAACCGCGAGTGCAACACTAGAACAGGATCCCCAAAGGGTCTTGCCTTCCAGTGGCCTATGGTGTAATTGGCAGCACGACTGATTCTGGTTCAGTTAGTCTTGGTTCGAGTCCAGGTAGGCCAGCTCGCAGAGCTTATCTGCACCGCGGATTTGATCCGCAAGCCCCCGTTGTGTAGCGGCCTAGCACGCTGCCCTCTCAAGGCAGTAGCGCCGGTTCGAATCCGGTCGGGGGTACGGATCCCAGGTGTGTTCCAGGGATCAAGGCCCCCGTTGTGTAGCGGCCTAGCACGCCGCCCTCTCAAGGCGGTAGCGCCGGTTCGAATCCGGTCGGGGGTACGACTGGTCTAAACCATCATTGGTCTATGGTGTAATTGGCAGCACGACTGATTCTGGTTCAGTTAGTCTTGGTTCGAGTCCAGGTAGACCAGCTCGGGCCTGCGGAAACGCAGTGTCCACGCCCCCGTTGTGTAGCGGCCTAGCACGCCGCCCTCTCAAGGCGGTAGCGCCGGTTCGAATCCGGTCGGGGGTACGCGATCGAAGGGCCCTCCCTGTGGAGGGCCCTTCGGCATGTTCACCCGGTCCCTGTCACCTCACTGCCCGCCGAACCGGCGACGCGACTCCTCGGCCTCCGCCAGTCGGCGCAGGCTGAGCAGCATCGGCTCGTACAGCACCGTCAGGGCCACCGCGGCCTCCACCTGCTCGTCGGGCGTGCCGTAACGCTCCACCAGGTCCAGGTCGGTGAGGGCGATCCGCTCCGCCGCGCGTGCGTAGGGTTCCAGGTCCCCGGTGGCGCAGGGGTAGCCGAGCCGGGACAGCGCGGCGATCGCGGTCACCAGCATCCCGTACGCCGGCGCCGTCGGTGTTCCGTCGCACGCGCGGCCGTAATCCCAGCCGAGCCGGTCCATCAGTTCGTCGGCAGTGCGACGGGCGGTCTCGGTGGCGGGGTCGGCCTCGTCCGGCTCCGGGCCGTGCGGCAGGGCCCAGGTGGCAGTGCCCAGGCGCGTGTTGCGATCCATCTCCTCGTCCTGCAACGCCGCGAGGACCTCCCGGGCCGAGTTGACCGGGATCCGCCCCACCTGGATCAGCGCTCGCACCAACCGCAGCCGCCGCAGATGCCCCTCGTCGTAGTCGGCCTTCGTGGTGGTGACCCGGCGGCCGGGGTGCAGCAGCCCTTCACGCAGATAGAACTTGATCGTCGCCGTGGAGACGCCGCTGCGTGCGCTCAGCTCCGCCAGTCGCATTCCCGTTCCGCGCCCTTTCCCTCTTGCGCCTGCTGTTGGATAGTGCCACTATCTAAGCATGGATAGTGCCACTATCCAACGAGGGGAGAGAGTGAGAGTGGGGGAGCTCATGGGTGCCAAGCCGATCGAAGGGCGGATGACCGCCGCGGGAGAGGACGAGGTGGTTGTCTTCCTTATCGGGATGCGGATCAACAGCTTTGTCGCGGTGCGCAGTTGGTGGCCGGTGGCCAGGGCGATGGGACCGATGCTCGCGGAACTCGCCCGCGATCGTGGCAGCGGGCTGCTCGGCTTCAGGTCCCTGCTGGGCGGAGCCCGTGAGTTGCATCTCGTGCAGTACTGGGAGTCCCGGGAGAAGCTCCTCGCCTACGCCTCCGCGCCCGACGGGAAGCACCGTCCGGCCTGGGCCGCCTTCAACCGGCGGCTGCGCGAGGGAAAGGGCAAGGTCGGCTTCTGGCACGAGACCTATGTCGTACCGGCCGGGTCCTATGAATCCGTCTACGTGAACATGCCCGAGTCGGGTCTGGCCAAGGCCACCGGTGTCATGCCCGTGGGCCGCCGGGGAGAGCGGGCGGCCGACCGGCTGCGCAAGCCCTGAGCGCCCCGGGTGCTCGCCCGGCGGGCGCCCCCGAAGTCCGCGACGATCGGAAGGCCACGATGAGGGGAAGGCCGCGACGGCCGAAGAGCCGGGCGGCGGTGCGGTGGGCGGGCCGCACGGGTCCCGTCCCGCCGCCTCGGCCCGTCTGCGCCTCGCCGGTCCGCGGACGGGGCGGGACCGGGCGGGGGCCGGGGTGAGGGGAGCCGGGCCCGCAGGGCCCTGAAGGAGAAGCGAGGCCGGGCGCGGGCCCGCCGCGGCGTTGAGGCGGGCCCGCGCCCGGGGGGAGCGCGGTAAAGGAAAAGGATCAGCCGGCGCGGCGCAGTGCCTCCGAGAGGCGGGCGGCGGCGTCGATGACCGCCTGGGCGTGCATACGGCCGGGGTGGCGGGTGAGGCGCTCGATGGGCCCGGAGACCGAGACGGCGGCCACCACGCGGTTGGAGGGGCCGCGCACGGGCGCGGACACGGACGCGACGCCCGGCTCGCGCTCGCCGATCGACTGGGCCCAGCCGCGGCGTCGTACGCCCGACAGGGCCGTCGCCGTGAAGCGGGCGCCCTGGAGGCCGCGGTGGAGCCGCTCCGGCTCCTCCCAGGCCATCAGGATCTGCGCCGAGGAGCCCGCCTTCATCGTGAGCGTGGAGCCGACCGGGACGGTGTCCCGGAGGCCGGACAGACGCTCGGCCGCGGCGACGCAGATGCGCATGTCGCCCTGGCGGCGGTAGAGCTGCGCGCTCTCGCCCGTCACGTCCCTCAGGTGCGTGAGCACCGGCCCGGCGGTGGCCAGCAGGCGGTCCTCGCCCGCGGCCGCGGCCAGTTCCGCGAGGCGCGGGCCGAGGATGAACCGGCCCTGCATGTCGCGCGCCACCATGCGGTGGTGTTCCAGCGCCACGGCCAGCCGGTGGGCCGTGGGTCGTGCCAGTCCGGTGGCCGCGACCAGACCCGCGAGGGTGGCCGGACCGGACTCCAGAGCGCTCAGGACGAGGGCTGCCTTGTCCAGAACGCCGACGCCGCTACTGTTGTCCATGAAACGATACTTGCGTCTCACTCTGTGAAACGCAAGTTCAATTTTCCGTGGAACACGCCACTCTGGAAGTCACAACGGCCCGTGGACCGACGGGCTCGGCGGCGGACGCCCGGAGGGGGGCGCGGGTGCCGCATCCTCAAGATCTCTAGTTGGGCCGGCGCCTTCGGCGTCCGGCCGGAGGGAAAGCGATGGGTAGGACACTCGCGGAGAAGGTCTGGGACGACCACGTCGTCCGGCGCGCCGAGGGCGAGCCCGACCTCCTCTTCATCGATCTGCACCTGCTGCACGAGGTGACCAGTCCCCAGGCCTTCGACGGCCTGCGCAAGAGCGGCCGCGGCGTGCGCAGGCTCGATCTGACCATCGCCACCGAGGATCACAACACCCCGACCCTGGACATCGACAAGCCCATCGCGGACCCCGTCTCCCGCGCCCAGCTGGAGACGCTGCGCAAGAACTGCGCCGACTTCGGCGTCCGGCTGCACCCGCTGGGCGACGTCGAGCAGGGCGTCGTCCACGTGGTGGGACCGCAGCTGGGACTGACCCAGCCGGGCACCACCGTCGTCTGCGGCGACTCGCACACCTCCACGCACGGCGCCTTCGGCGCGCTGGCCTTCGGCATCGGCACCTCCCAGGTCGAGCACGTGCTCGCCACCCAGACCCTGCCGATGGCCCGCCCGAAGACCATGGCGATCACCATCGACGGCGAACTGCCCGACGGCGTCACGGCCAAGGACCTGATCCTGGCGATCATCGCGAGGATCGGCACCGGCGGCGGCCAGGGCTACGTCCTGGAGTACCGCGGCTCCGCCATCGAGAAGCTCTCGATGGAGGCCCGCATGACCATCTGCAACATGTCGATCGAGGCCGGCGCCCGCGCGGGCATGATCGCCCCCGACGAGACCACCTTCGCCTACCTCCAGGGCCGCCCCCACGCCCCCGAGGGCGCCGACTGGGACGCCGCGGTCGCGTACTGGAGGACCCTCCGCTCGGACGACGACGCCGTCTTCGACGCCGAGGTCGTCATCGGCGCCGCCGAACTGTCCCCGTTCGTCACCTGGGGTACCAACCCCGGGCAGGGTGCCCCGCTTTCGGCGGCCGTCCCCGACCCGGCTTCGTACGATGACGCATCGGAGCGCATGGCCGCCGAAAAGGCCCTGGAATACATGGGGTTGGAGGCCGGACAGCCGCTGCGCTCCATCAGCGTGGACACCGTCTTCGTAGGCTCCTGCACCAATGGCCGCATCGAGGACCTGCGCGCCGCCGCCGAGATCCTGCGGAGCCGTAAAGTCGCCGACGGCGTACGGATGCTGGTCGTCCCGGGCTCCGCGCGCGTGGGCCTCCAGGCGGTCTCCGAGGGCCTGGACGTGGTCTTCAAGGACGCCGGCGCCGAATGGCGGCACGCGGGCTGCTCGATGTGCCTGGGCATGAACCCCGACCAGCTGGCCCCCGGCGAGCGCTCCGCCTCCACCTCCAACCGCAACTTCGAGGGCAGGCAGGGCAAGGGCGGCCGTACGCACCTGGTCTCCCCGCAGGTCGCCGCGGCCACCGCGGTCCTCGGCCACCTGGCCTCCCCGGCCGACCTGTCCGACGCCCCCACGCCCGCTGGAGTCTGAGAACCATGGAAGCCTTCACCACCCACACCGGCCGGGCCGTCCCGCTGCGCCGCAGCAACGTCGACACCGACCAGATCATCCCCGCCCACTGGCTCAAGAAGGTCACCCGCGACGGGTTCGAGGACGGGTTGTTCGAGGCCTGGCGCAAGGACCCCGAGTTCGTGCTCAACCGCCCGGAGCGCCAGGGCGCCACGGTCCTGGTCGCCGGCCCCGACTTCGGCACCGGCTCCTCCCGCGAGCACGCCGTCTGGGCGCTGCAGAACTACGGCTTCAAGACCGTGATCTCCTCCCGTTTCGCGGACATCTTCCGGGGCAACTCGCTGAAGAACGGTCTGCTCACGGTGGTCCTGGAGCAGCAGGCCGTGGACGCGCTGTGGGAGCTCGTCGAGAAGGACCCCCAGGCCGAGGTGACCGTCGACCTGGTCGCCCGCGAGGTGCGCGCCGAGGGGATCACCGCCCCCTTCGAGCTGGACGAGAACTCCCGCTGGCGCCTGCTGAACGGGCTGGACGACATCTCCATCACCCTCCAGAACGAGGCCGACATCGCCGCGTACGAGGCGAAGCGCCCGGCTTTCAAGCCGCGCACCCTGCCGGTCTGATCCACGGCCCCGGCCGATGATCGACCGCTGAGCCCGGATCCGCTCTCCGGCGCCGTGGCAAGTCGACTTTCGGCCACTGTGAGACCCTTCTGTACCCCCGATCGAGGAGATCGGGGGTACAGCTGTTTTGATGCTCGTACCGGCCGGCGCACCGCCGTCGGGACACTCAACTTCCCACGTCAATGGGGTTGTTGCGGTGGAGGGCGAGGTTCCGGGCCCGGCCCGGCGCGGCGCCCCGGAGGGCCGTCACAGGCCTCAGTTGCCCCCCAGCGCAGGCGACAACTCGCCCCAGATGGCACAATCTGTGCATGGACAACGACGGCCAACTCGAGCTCTATGCGGCGGTCGCGGCCCAGCTCAAGGAAGCGCACGAAAGAGTGCGCGCACTGCAAGTCCCGGAGAGCGTACGGATGGCGCTGACCCGGAAGCTGCTGGTCATTACGGCCGCGGCCAAGCACGATCTCGCCGGTGCGACAAGGCGTCTGGAGCGGTTCACGGCAGACCTCGACCAGGGGCGAATCCCCGGGGAGGAAGGCTGAACAGCCCAAGGCCGTCGAGTCCGTTGCGGCACAAGGGTGATTAGCCCGTTTCGTGTTTGATTTGCGGTATATATCTGCCTAACGTGCGAAAACGCTTGAACACTTTCGTTCCGGCAAGGTCTCCGAAGGGGAAGACGTGAACAAGGCGCAGCTCGTAGAAGCGATTGCCGACAAGATGGGCGGCCGCCAGCAGGCCGCCGATGCGGTGGACGCGGTACTGGACGCCGTCGTCCGCGCGGTCGTCGCGGGAGACCGGGTCTCGGTCACCGGCTTCGGGTCCTTCGAGAAGGTCGACCGTCCCGCCCGTTACGCGCGCAACCCGCAGACGGGTGAGCGCGTGCGGGTCAAGAAGACCTCCGTTCCCCGCTTCCGGGCCGGCCAGGGCTTCAAGGACCTGGTGAGCGGCTCGAAGAAGCTTCCGAAGCACGACATCGCGGTCAAGAAGGCGCCCAAGGGCAGCCTCTCCGGCCCGTCCGCCACCATTGCCAAGGCCGTCGGCAAGAAGGCCGCGGCGAAGAAGACCACCGCGGCGGCGAAGAAGGCCACCGCGAAGAAGACGACCGCGGCGGCGAAGAAGACCACCGCGAAGAAGACGACCGCGGCGGCGAAGAAGACCACGGCGGCCGCCAAGAAGACGACGGCCACCAAGGCCGCCGCCAAGAAGACCACGGCCAAGAAGGCGCCGGCGAAGAAGGTGACGGCCAAGAAGGCCCCCGCCAAGAGGTCGACCGCCCGCAAGACCACGGCCAAGAAGACCACCGCCCGCGGCAAGTAGCGGCGCAGGACCACTCACGCGCCGGGCCGGACTCCCGAGGGAGCCCGGCCCGCGGCGTGTTCGGGCACCTTCCGCCCGCCGTGCGGCCTCTCGCGCCCGCCCGGACGGGCTTCCTGCCTGCTCAGAAGGTCTGCAGCGTCACCAGGGTGATCCGCAGGCCGTTCCCCTCGCCCGCGGTCTCGATCCGCACCCGCTGTCCCGGCCGCAGCAGCCGCAGACCGCCCGCGTCGAACGCCGGCGCGTCGAAGGGAACCGGGGTGCCGTCGTCCAGGAGCACCTGCCCGCTGCGGCTTTCGGGGTCGTACGTGTATGCGGTCGCCTGCATGACGGCAGCCTACTTCCCCACGGCCGGCAGCCGCGCCGCGGCGGCGGCCGTCCGCGGCCCCACGCCGAGGGCCAGCGCCGCCCGCAGATCCTGCCCGGTGTCCACGTCCCGGCGTACGGATTCCACCGCGTCCAGGGACAGTTCCACCGCGCCGGACGCCCGGTGGCGGGCCCGGGAATCGGCACCGAAAGCCGGGAGCAGCGGATGGCCGGGGGACGCCGCCAGCAAAGTCGTGCCGATGGCCGCGGAATCCGCGAGAAATGCCCGCGGGAATGGTCCGGCCGCTTCCAGGACCCGGGCCAATTCCGTCGGCCGCAGCGCGGGGAGATCGGCGTTCAGGGCCGCCACCGGGCTTCGGGGGCGCGCGGCCAGCACCACCGCCGCTCCGTGCGCGAGGGCCGCGTTCAGACCGGTCCCCGGCTCGTCGGCGACGATCCGCGCGCCCAGCGCCGCCAGCTCCCGCCCGGCCTGAGCGTCGTCCGTGACGACCGCCACATCCGCCACGGCCGGGCAGGCCAGCACGGCCGCCACCGTGTCCACGGCGAAGGCGAGGGCCAGGCCGGGACGCACCCCGTCGCCGGCGGTGTCGGACAGCCTGCTCTTGGCCCGGGTCAGGGGCTTCAGGGGGATGACCAAGGTCCACTGCACCGGCGTTCCGCCCCTCTCGTGTGGTCGTCATTGTCTCCCGGACGTCCCCCGAACCGTCCGGCGGTCCGGGCGGGGCAGGGGCGCGAAGCCCCTTCCAAGGGCGCTTTCGGGTGACGTGCGGGCGTACGGTGTCCTCGACAGACAGGCGGCCTGGGGCGACACTTGTGCGGCCCCCCAGGCCCTAGAGGAAGGTGTCCGCGTGCCCCGCCGCAGAATCGGCTTCTGGTATCGCTTCGCAGCGGTGATCTGCAAACCGCCACTGGTGGTTCTGATCAAGCGGGACTGGCGCGGAATGGAGCACATTCCGGCCGACGGCGGATTTATCACCGTGGTGAACCACAATTCGCACGTCGATCCCTTCGCGTACGCTCACTTTCAGTACAACACCGGGCGCGTACCGCGATTCCTGGCGAAGAGCGGGCTTTTCAAGAAGGGATTGGTGGGTGCCGCGATGCGCGGCACCGGGCAGATCCCCGTCTACCGCGAGAGCACGGACGCGCTGAGCGCGTTCCGGGCCGCCATCGACGCCGTGGAGCGCGGCGAGTGCGTCGCCTTCTACCCCGAGGGCACCCTCACCCGCGACCCCGACGGCTGGCCGATGACCGGCAAGACCGGCGCCGCCCGGGTCGCCCTCCAGACCAAGTGCCCGGTGATTCCGGTAGCCCAGTGGGGCGCCAACGAACTGCTGCCGCCCTACGCCAAGAAGCCCGACCTGCTGCCCCGCAAGACCCACCACGTGCTGGCCGGGCCGCCCGTGGACCTCTCCCGCTTCTACGACCAGGAGATGACCCCGGAGCTGCTGAAGGAGGCCACCGACGTCATCATGGCCGCCATCACCCGCCAGCTGGAGCGGATCCGCGGTGAGAAGGCGCCCGCCGAGCCGTACGATCCGCGCCGGGAGCGGATCGAGCAGCGCCGCCGCACCGAGGAGCAGAAGCAGGGCAGGACCGTGCCGGTCGCGCAGCGCGGGCCGGCCGAGCGGGAGTCCGTACAGGAAGAGGGGCAGGGCACGTGAGCAAGCCGGTCAAGGCGGCCGTCTTCGGTACCGGATCGTGGGGCACCGCCTTCGGCATGGTCCTCGCCGACGCCGGCTGCGAGGTGACCCTGTGGGCCCGCCGCGCCGAGCTCGTCGACGCGGTCAACTCCACCCGGACCAACCCCGACTACCTGCCCGGAGTCGAACTCCCGGAGAACCTGCGGGCCACGGCCGACGCCGCCGAGGCCGCCCGCGACGCCGACTTCACGGTGCTCGCCATCCCCTCGCAGACCATGCGGGCGAACCTCGCCGCATGGGTGCCGCTGCTCGCCCCCGACACGGTCCTCGTCTCCCTGATGAAGGGCGTCGAACTCGGCTCGGCCATGCGGATGAGCGAGGTGATCGAGGACGTCGCCAAGGTCGGCGCCGACCGCATCGCCGTCGTGACCGGGCCCAACCTGGCCCGGGAGATCGCCGCCCGCATGCCGGCCGCCGGCGTGGTCGCGTGCACCGACGAGGCGGTGGCCCGGCGGTTGCAGGCCGTCTGCCACACCCCGTACTTCCGGCCGTACACCAATACCGACGTGGTGGGCTGCGAACTCGGCGGCGCCGTCAAGAACGTGATCGGTCTGGCCGTCGGCATCGCGGACGGCATGGGGCTCGGCGACAACGCCAAGGGCTCGCTCATCACGCGCGGCCTCGCCGAGACCACCCGCCTCGGCATGGCCCTGGGCGCCGACCCGCTGACCTTCTCCGGACTCGCCGGACTCGGCGACCTGGTGGCCACCTGCTCGTCGCCGCTGTCGCGCAACCACACCTTCGGCACCAACCTCGGCAAGGGCATGACCCTCCAGGAGACCATCGCGGTCACCAAGCAGACCGCCGAGGGCGTCAAGTCCTGTGAGTCGGTGCTGGATCTGGCCCGCCGGCACGGCGTCGACATGCCCATCACGGAGACCGTCGTCGGCATCGTGCACGAGGCCAAGCCGCCCGTGGTGGCCCTCCGGGAGCTGATGTCGCGCAGCGCCAAGCCCGAACGCCGCTGAAACCGGCGCCGTTCGGCCGTCCGCATCACGTTGCGCGACCGTCCGTGCGACGCTGAGCGACGGTGCCCGGGCGGGCACTGACGCCGCGGATACCAGCGGGTACTCTCGTCGCGATATGAGCACCGAGAACCTCCCCCAGAGCCCCGAGCAGCCGTCCCGCAAGCCCCGCGTGGCCGTCGTGTGCGGCGGCCGCAGCTCCGAACACGGGATCTCCGTGGTCACCGCGGGCGCGGTGCTGCGCGCCATCGACCGGACCAAGTACGAGGTCCTGTCGATCGGCATCACCCGCGACGGCCGCTGGGCCCTGACCGCCGACGAGCCGGAGCGCATGGCCATCACCGAGGGCCGCACCCCGAGCGTCGAGGAACTCGCCGACTCCGCCGAGGGCGGCGTGGTGCTCCCCGTCGACCCGGCCAACCGCGAAGTCGTCTACAGCGAGCCCGGTTCGGTGCCCAAGGCGCTCGGCGAGGTCGACGTGGTCTTCCCGGTGCTGCACGGCCCCTACGGCGAGGACGGCACCCTCCAGGGCCTCCTGGAGCTGTCCGGCGTGCCGTACGTGGGCTCGGGCGTGCTCGCCTCGGCCGTCGGCCAGGACAAGGAGTACATGAAGCGGGTGTTCACCTCCTTCGGGCTCAAGGTCGGCCCGTACGTGGTGATCCGGCCGCGCGAGTGGGCGCGGGACCAGTCCGCCGCCCGCAAGAAGATCGTCGACTTCGCCGGCGAGCACGGCTGGCCGCTGTTCGTGAAGCCCGCACGCGCCGGTTCGTCGATCGGCATCACCAAGGTCGACGACCTCTCCGGCCTGGACGAGGCGGTCGAGGAGGCCCGGCGGCACGACCCGAAGGTGCTCGTGGAGGCGGCGCTGCGCGGTCGTGAGATCGAGTGCGGGGTGCTGGAGTTCGAGGACGGCCCGCGGGCCTCCGCACCGGCCGAGATCCCGCCGCCCGAGGCGCACGCGTACTACGACTTCGAGGCCAAGTACATCGACTCCACGCCCGGCATCGTGCCCGCCCCGCTGACCGAGGAGGAGACCGCCGAGGTGCGGCGGCTCGCGGTGGAGGCGTTCGAGGCGGCCTCCTGCGAGGGCCTGGTCCGCGCGGATTTCTTCCTCACCGAGGACGGCGAGTTCGTGATCAACGAGATCAACACCATGCCCGGCTTCACGCCCATCTCGATGTACCCGCAGATGTGGCAGGCGAGCGGGATCGGCTACCCGGAACTGGTGGACCGGCTGATCCAGGCGGCGCTGCGCCGCTCGACCGGCCTGCGCTGAGCGCGTACGCGGAGGGGACGGCGGGCACCGGCCGGTGCCCGCCGCCCCCTTGGCGCAGGTCAGGCGCTCAGTCGGCGATCCCCTCGGGGATCGCCTTCTTCACGGCCGGGGCCAGATCGACCAGCGGTGCCACCCCGTGGTCCGTCCGCTTCGCGGGGATCGTCACCTCCACATAGGCCAGGCGGAGCGTGGTCGTGAAGCGGAACGAACCGTCCTGCTGCTTCTGGAGCAGCCAGCCCACGCCGTTCACCTCGGCCCCGTCGGCCTCCGGATCGTCCATCGCGGCGGGCCGCGGGACACCGCAGCGCAGTATGATCGCCGGGCTTCCCCAGCCCGCGGTCAGTGCGGATGCGGGCCTGGGGTCCTCGCGGCTCAGTCCGTCCACTTTCCCAGGCAGTTCCCTGTCCAGACTCCGGCACAGTTTCGCAACCGACGGCCGCGGGCTGGGAACCGCCACGGTGGCGCTGTCGTCGCTTGGGGAACAGCCCGCGGCGGTGATCAGCGCGGCGAGAACGGGCAGGCCGAGAAGCCGGTGACGGAAGAAGCTCACCGGCCAAGGGTAGACGGGGGCTACAGATGCACGACCGGGCAGGTCAGGGTGCGTGTGATGCCGTCCACCTGTTGGACCTTCGCGACCACCATGCGGCCCAGGTCGTCCACCGTGCCGGCCTGGGCGCGCACGATGACGTCGTAGGGCCCCGTCACGTCCTCGGCCTGGATCACCCCAGGGATCTTGCCGATCGTCTCGGCGACGGTCGACGCCTTGCCGACCTCCGTCTGGATCAGGATGTACGCCTGTACCACGGAACCTCCAGGGCGGCCACGAGGATCATGTGGGGGAAAGGAACGCCACGGTATCGCGTCGTCACGCGCCACGGGGAGACCCGGGAAGACCGTGACGTGCGCGCCGGGGTGCAGGTAGGACGGAAGTTGACGGTCACCTCGACCGTAGCGAGGACCGCGTTGACGCGCGACCGGGAACGTACAGGGACAGAAGGGGCGAAAGGCCGATGAAGGGCACTGTCGGTGAGCTCGGGGAGTTCGGGCTCATCAGGGAGCTCACCTCCCGTCTCACCACCACCCCGGCGGTCCGGGTCGGTCCCGGCGACGACGCCGCCGTGGTCGCCGCCCCCGACCGCAGGGTCGTGGCGAGCACCGACATACTCTTGGAGGGGCGGCACTTCCGCCGGGACTGGTCCACGGCGTACGACGTGGGCCGCAAGGCGGCCGCCCAGAACCTCGCGGACATCGCCGCCATGGGCGCGGTGCCGACCGCGCTGCTGCTTGGCCTGGTCGTCCCCACCGAGCTGCCGGTGACCTGGCCCACCGAGCTGATGGACGGCCTGCGCGACGAGTGCCAGGTCGCGGGGGCCGCCGTCGTCGGCGGCGACGTGGTGCGCGGCGACACGATCATGGTGTCGATCACCGCGCTCGGCGACCTGCGCAACCACGAGCCGGTCACACGCGCCGGCGCACAACCCGGCGACCTGATCGCGGTGACCGGCTGGCTGGGCTGGTCCGCGGCCGGGTACGCGGTGCTCTCCCGGGGCTTCCGCTCGCCCCGCGCCTTCGTCGAGGCCCACCGCCGCCCCGAGCCGCCGTACCACGCCGGCCCGGCGGCCGCCGGGCTCGGCGCCACCGCGATGTGCGACGTCAGCGACGGGTTGATCGCCGACCTCGGGCACATCGCCGAGGCCAGCAAGGTCCACATCGACATCCGCTCCGGGGCCATAGACATCCCTTCGCAGATGAACGACATCGGGCAGGCCGTCGGCGTCGACCCCTTGCAGTGGGTGCTGACCGGGGGAGAGGACCACGCGATCGTGGCGGCCTTCCCGCCGGACGTGAAGCTGCCGGCCCGCTGGAAGGTGATCGGCGAGGTGCTCAGCCCCTCGGCGCTGCCCCAGGTCACGGTCGACGGCGCGCCGTGGACCAGCAAGGGCGGCTGGGACCACTTCGGGGACATCGAGTCATGACCGCCGCTCCTCCTCGTGTGCTGACCGTCGCGGGCTCCGACTCCGGCGGCGGCGCCGGGATCCAGGCCGACCTGAAGACGATGCTCGCCCTCGGCGTGCACGGCATGAGCGTGATCACCGCGGTCACCGCGCAGAACTCCCTCGGCGTGCAGGGCGCCTGGGAGCTGCCCGTGGACGCGGTCCGGGCCCAGTACCGCAGCGTCGTGGACGACATCGGCGTCCAGGCGGTCAAGACCGGGATGCTGGCCTCGGCGGAACTGGCCGAGGCCGTGGCCGAGCTGATCGCCGGGACGGACGCGCCCGCGGTCGTCGACCCGGTCGGCGTCTCCAAGCACGGCGACCCCCTCCTGGCCGCGTCCGCGCTGCGGACCGTACGCACCAGGCTGCTGCCGGTGGCGACCGTCGCCACGCCGAACCTCGACGAGGTGGGCCGGCTGACCGGCGTCCGGGTCCGGACGGAGGAGCAGATGCGGGAGGCCGCCGCGGCGGTGCTGGCGTTCGGACCGAAGTGGGTGCTGATCAAGGGCGGCCACCTCTCCGGGGACGCCGTGGACCTGCTGACGGACGGCTCCGAGGAGCACTGGCTGCGCGCCGTGCGCCACGACAACCGGCACACCCACGGCACCGGCTGCACTCTCGCCTCCGCGATCGCCGCGCACCTGGCGAAGGGCCGGTCCGTGCCGGAGGCCGTGACGGCGGCCAAGGCGTACGTCACCGGGGCGATCGCGGCCGGCTTCGCGCTCGGCGGGGGGATCGGGCCCGTGGACCACGGATGGGCCCTGCGGAGGTCCCGGGAGGGGTAGTCACCCGGCCCGCGCGCCGACCGTCGGCCGCGGGCTCGGCGTGCGGGGGTACGGCGTGTGCGGGTACGGCAAAAAGCCGGTCCACCGAGGTGGACCGGCTCAGTGCAGCGAACCAGCGGTGGCCGCGCGCTTAGCTGTTGCTGTGCGTCAGCGCGAGACCTTGCCGGCCTTGATGCACGAGGTGCAGGCGTTCACGCGCTTCGGCGTCCCGCCGACCACGGTACGCACACGCTGGATGTTCGGGTTCCAGCGACGGGACGTACGGCGGTGCGAGTGCGAGATGTTGTTGCCGAAGCCCGGCCCCTTGCCGCAGACGTCGCAGTTGGCAGCCACGGGTCACTCCAAAGACTTCAGATGCACTTACGGTTGATCCCGGCATGCCGGGATCGAGATCTCAGGCTCAATGAGCGCTCTTGAAATCTGAGTGGCGTTGCCAGGGGGAGAGCCCGATCAGATCGGGCAACCGGAGCAGCATACAACGGCTGCGTCCGTAGGGCGAAACTACCACGACGGCGCCGGGGCCCGCGCAGGGCCTCTTCCGTCCCGCGCCGCCCCGGGGTCTACGCTGCGTCCAGTCCAGCAGCTCAGGGAGGCGCAGGTGGCGCAGGTGCCGCAGACGTTCGACGCGCCGGCGGTGCGCACCTGGTGCGGACTGGCGCTGCGGGCGCTGGGACGGGCGCGCGAGGAGATCGACGCGATCAACGTCTACCCCGTGGCCGACGGGGACACCGGCACCAACCTGTATCTGACCGTGGAGTCCGCCGCCGCGGCGGTGGAGGCCGTGTTCGCCGCGCACGAGGTGGACGGCGGCACCGCCGGGGCCCTGTCCGGGCCCTCCCTGGCCGACGCCGCGCGGGCGATGGCGCACGGCGCGCTGATCGGGGCCCGCGGCAACTCCGGGACGATCCTCGCCCAGCTGCTGCGCGGCATGGCCCAGGTGTTCGCCACCGACGGCGACCGCGCCCACGCCGACGGGCACGGCCTGTGCCTGGCCCTGCGGCGCGCGGCCGACTCCGCCCGGCAGGCCGTGGCGCACCCGATGGAGGGCACGGTCCTCTCGGTGGCCTCGGCCGCCGCGGACGCCGCCACCGGGGCGGAGGGAGACTGCCGGACGGTCGCGCTGGCCGCCTACGAGGGAGCGTGCGCGGCCCTCGCCGCGACCCCCGGCCAGCTGGCTGTCCTGGAGCGCGCCGGGGTGGTCGACGCGGGCGGGCGGGGGCTCGTGGCGGTCCTCGCGGCCCTGGTGGAGACGTTCACGGGACGGACCCCGGAGCAGAGCGCGGCCCCCTCGACGGCCGCGGGGGCGGGCGACGGCCTGCCGACCGTGCCCCACGCGCGCGTGTGCCCGACCGAAAACGACGGGCCCGATGCCTGCGCGCCGCCCGCGAGTGGCCCCGCCTTCGAGGTGATCTATCTGCTCGACGCCGAGGACACGGCCGTGGCCCGGCTGCGTGAGCGGCTCGACGAGCTGGGGGACTCCCTCGTCGTCGTCGGCGGCGACGGCCTGTGGAACGTGCACGTGCACGTCGACGACGCCGGCGCCGCCGTGGAGGCGGGCGTGGAGGCCGGGCGGCCGCACCGGATCCGGATCACGCACTTCGGGGCCGGCGACGCGCACACCGACGGGTCCGGACGGCCGCACCGGGAGCGGGCCCAGCGAGCCGTGGTGGCCGTCGTGCCCGGCGAGGGCCTGGCCGCGCTCTACACCGAGGCCGGGGCGACCGCGGTGCTCGCCCGGCCCGGGGAGCAGCTCGCCAGCGGGGAGCTCGTCGAGGCCGTACGGCGGGCCCACGCGCGCGAGGTGGTCCTGCTGCCCAACGACCCCGAGCTGCGCCACACCGCGTCCGCCGCGGCCGAGCAGGCCCGCGGGGAGGGCGTCCGCGTCGCCCTGATCCCGACCCGCTCGGCCGTGCAGGGCATCGCCGCCCTCGCCGTGCACGAGCCCGGGCGGCGCTTCGACGAGGACGTCGTCGGCATGACCTCGGCGGCCGGCGCCACCCGGCACGCCGAGGTCACCGTCGCCGAACGCCAGTCCTGGACCACGGCCGGCATCTGCCAGGCCGGTGACGTCCTCGGCCTCATCGACGGCGACGTGGCCGTGATCGGCTCGGACGTCACGGCCGTCGCCGAGACCGTCCTGGACCGCATGCTCGCAGCGGGCGGCGAACTGGTCACCCTCGTCCTCGGCGACGAGGCCCCCGACTCGATCGCCGACCACCTCCGGACGCGGGTCCGCGAGTCCTACCTCGCCGTCGACACGGTGGTCCACCAGGGCGGCCGGCAGGGAGCGCCGCTGCTCATCGGGGTGGAGTGAGCCTCGGCGGACCGGCTGACCAGGGGTTTCCCGGGAGGTCTACGGCATTGTCGGTGCCGTGGTGTGCAATGGATCTCGTGCCCGCACTGCGAGAACCACTGAAACAGCCACTGAAGTCAGTGCTCGGCCCCGCCACCGCGAAGGTGATGGCCGAGCACCTCGGCCTGCACACCGTCGGCGACCTCCTGCACCACTACCCGCGCCGGTACGAGGAGCGCGGCCAGCTCACCCACCTCGCCGACCTGCCCATGGACGAGCACGTCACGGTGGTCGCCCAGGTCGCCGACGCGCGCCTGCACACCTTCGCCTCCGCCCGCGCGCCCCGCGGCAAGGGCCAGCGCCTGGAGGTGACGATCACCGACGGCAGCGGCCGGCTCCAGCTGGTCTTCTTCGGCAACGGCGTGCACAAGCCCCACAAGGAGCTCCTGCCGGGCACGCGCGCGATGTTCGCGGGCAAGGTCTCGGTCTTCAACCGGCGGCTGCAACTGGCCCACCCGGCATACGAGTTGCTGAAGGGGGAGGACGGAGAGGCGGTGGAGAGCTGGGCCGGCGCCCTGATCCCGCTCTACCCGGCCACCGCCAAGCTGGAGTCCTGGAAGATCGGCAAGGCGGTCCAGACCGTCCTGCCCAGTGCCCAGGAGGCGCTCGACCCGCTGCCCGAGTCGCTGCGCGCGGGCCGCGGCCTGGTCCCCCTGCCCGAGGCCCTGCTCAAGATCCACCGCCCGCACACCAAGGCGGACATCGCCGACGCGCACGCCCGCCTCAAGTGGGACGAGGCCTTCGTCCTCCAGGTCGCCCTCGCCCGCCGCCGCCACGCGGACACCCAACTCCCCGCCGTCGCGCGGGTACCGGCCCCGGACGGCCTCCTGGCGGCCTTCGACGACCGCCTCCCCTTCACCCTCACCGAGGGACAGCGGAAGGTCTCCCGGGAGATCTTCGCCGACCTGGCCACCGAGCACCCGATGCACCGCTTGCTCCAGGGAGAGGTCGGCAGCGGCAAGACGCTCGTCGCCCTGCGCGCCATGCTCGCCGTCGTCGACGCGGGCGGGCAGGCCGCGATGCTCGCGCCCACCGAGGTGCTGGCCCAGCAGCACCACCGGTCGGTCACCGAGATGATGGGGGAGCTGGCGGAGGGAGGCATGCTGGGCGGCGCCGAGCAGGCCACCAAGGTGGTGCTGCTCACCGGGTCCATGGGCGCCGCCGCCCGTCGGCGGGCCCTGCTCGACCTGGCCACCGGCGAGGCGGGCGTCGTCATCGGCACGCACGCGCTGATCGAGGACAAGGTCGGCTTCCACGACCTGGGACTGGTCGTGGTGGACGAGCAGCACCGGTTCGGCGTCGAGCAGCGCGACGCCCTGCGCGGCAAGGGCAAGCAACCCCCGCACCTGCTGGTCATGACCGCCACGCCCATTCCGCGCACGGTCGCGATGACCGTCTTCGGCGACCTGGAGACCTCCGTCCTGGACCAGCTCCCGGCGGGCCGCTCGCCCATCGCCAGCCATGTCGTCCCGGCCGCAGACAAGCCGCACTTCCTGGCCCGGGCCTGGGAGCGGGTGCGCGAGGAAGTGGCGAAGGGCCACCAGGCGTACGTGGTCTGCCCGCGCATCGGGGACGAGGAGGACGACCCGAAGAGGGCCGCCGCGAAGAAGTCCCCCGAGGACGAGGCGGAGAAGCGCCCGCCGCTCGCCGTGCTGGACGTCGCCGACCAGCTCGCCAAGGGCCCCCTGCACGGCCTGAGGGTCGAGGTGCTGCACGGCCGTATGCAGCCCGACGACAAGGACGCGGTCATGCGCCGCTTCGCCGCCGGCGAGACCGACGTCCTGGTCGCCACCACGGTCATCGAGGTCGGTGTGAACGTGCCGAACGCCACGGTGATGGTGATCACGGACGCCGACCGCTTCGGCGTCTCCCAGCTGCACCAGCTGCGCGGGCGCGTCGGCCGCGGCTCGGCGCCAGGGCTGTGCCTGCTGGTCACCGAGATGCCGGAGGCGAGCGCCGCCCGGCAGCGGCTGAACGCCGTGGCCGCCACCCTCGACGGCTTCGAGCTGTCCCGCATCGACCTCGAACAGCGCCGCGAGGGCGACGTCCTCGGCCAGGCCCAGTCCGGCGCCCGCTCCAGCCTGCGGGTGCTCGCCGTCATCGACGACGAGGAGATCATCGCCGAGGCCCGCGAGGAGGCCGCCGCGGTGGTCGCCGCGGACCCGGACCTGGAGCGTCTGCCCGGGCTGCGCACGGCGCTGGACGCGTTGCTGGACGAGGAGCGGGAGCAGTACCTGGAGAAGGGCTGACAGACTGGGAGCGGCCCGCACCCCCGCCGCCACCACGACGGCCGCCACCGGCCGGGCCGTTTCCGACAGGCCCAGGCCGCCTCCGACCAATCAAGGACCAGACATGACCCGCGTGATCGCCGGCCGGGCCGGCGGACGCCGACTCGCCGTACCGCCGGGCAGCGGAACCCGCCCCACCTCGGACCGGGCGCGCGAAGGCCTGTTCTCCACCTGGCAGTCCCTCCTGGGCGGCCCGCTGGACGGCGAGCGCGTCCTGGACCTGTACGCCGGTTCGGGCGCCGTCGGCCTGGAGGCCCTGTCCCGGGGCGCCGGGCACGTCCTGCTCGTGGAGGCCGACGGGCGAGCGGCCCGCACCGTCCGGGAGAACGTGAAGGCGCTCGGCCTCCCCGGCGCCGACGTACGGGCGGGCAAAGCGGAACAGATCGTCCACACCCCGCCCCCGGCGCAGCCGTACGACATCGTCTTCCTCGACCCGCCGTACGCGGTCTCCGACGACGATCTTCGCGAGATCCTGCTCACACTCCGCACGCGGGGGTGGCTCGCGGAGGACGCCCTCGTCACCGTGGAGCGCAGCACCAGGGGCGGGGAGTTCACGTGGCCGCGCGGGTTCGACGCGATCCGGGCCCGTCGCTACGGCGAAGGGACGTTTTGGTACGGTCGCGCCGCCTCTACGTGCGAAGACGCACGATGACCGGACCGGAGAGCGAGGGATCTCAAGTGCGCCGCGCCGTCTGCCCCGGGTCGTTCGACCCCATCACCAACGGACACCTGGACATCATCGCCCGCGCCTCGCGCCTCTATGACGAGGTCTACGTGGCGGTGATGATCAACCAGTCGAAGAAGGGCCTGTTCGAGATCGACGAGCGGATCGACCTCATCCGGCGGGTCACCGCCGAGTACGGCAACGTCCGCGTCGAGGCCTTCCACGGCCTCCTGGTCGACTTCTGCAAGCAGCGCGACATCCCGGCCATCGTCAAGGGCCTGCGTGCCGTCAGCGACTTCGACTACGAACTTCAGATGGCCCAGATGAACAACGGCCTCTCCGGAGTCGAGACGCTGTTCGTGCCCACCAACCCCACCTACAGCTTCCTGTCGTCCTCCCTGGTCAAGGAGGTGGCGACCTGGGGCGGCGACGTCTCGCACCTGGTGCCGCCGCAGGTCCTTCAAGCCCTCACCCAGCGGCTGCAGAAGGACTGACGCGGCTGACGGACCGTCACCCGGTGTCCGGCGATCACCTCATGGACGTACAGTCGTCCCGTCCGTCTCCGACACATCGGTAGTCCAACACCCCTGTAGTCCAACACACCTGTAGAGAGTGGCGAGCACACGGTGGACGTGCAGAACAAGCTCGACGAGATCGTCGCCTCGGTCTCCAGCGCCCGGTCCATGCCCATGTCGGCGTCCTGCGTGATCAACCGCGCCGACCTGCTCGCACTGCTCGAGGAGGTGCGCCAGGCACTGCCCGGCTCGCTGGCGCAGGCGCAGGAGCTGATCGGCGACCGCGAGCAGATGGTCGACCAGGCCCGGCGCGAGGCCGACCGGATCATCGAGACGGCGCACGCCGAGCGCGGCTCGCTGGTCTCCGGCACCGAGGTCGCCCGCCGTTCCCAGGCCGAGGCGGACCGCATCCTCGGCGAGGCCCGGCAGGAGGCCGAGGAGGTCCGCGCCGAGGCCGACGACTACGTGGACTCCAAGCTCGCCAACTTCGAGGTCGTCCTCACCAAGACCCTCGGCTCGGTCGGCCGCGGCCGCGAGAAGCTGCTCGGCACCGGGCCCGGCCTCGACGAGGACGGCTACGAGGACGAGGACGCCCCCGAGCGCAGCCACGACCCCGAGACCCTGCGCCGCAACGCCGACGCGTACGTCGACGCCAAGCTCGGTGCCTTCGAGGCGGTCCTCGCCAAGACGCTGGAGGCCGTCGGCCGCGGCCGGCAGAAGCTGCACGGCCGCATCGCCACCGACGACCTCGGCGCCCTCGCCGACGACACCACCACCGTCCAGCACTCCAGCGACGCCGACTACCTCGCCGACCTCGCGGCCCTGGCCGCCGACCCGACCACCCCGCGGACCCCGGCGGCCCCGCCCGCCGAGCAGCCCGCCCCGCCGCAGTACGAGCCGCAGTCGGCCTACGGCTACCAGCAGCCCGGGCAGACCGATCCGTACGGCGGCTACCAGCAGGGGTACGGCCAGCAGGACCAGTACGGCTACCAGCAGCCCGACTCGTACGCGGCCGCCCCCGGCGCCTCCGGCTACGCCCCGGCGGGAGGCGCGCCCTTCCAGGGCTACGACGCCCAGCAGCCCGCCGGCTACGACCCGAACCAGGCCCAGCAGGACCAGCAGGACCCCCACGGCTACGCACAGCCGCAGGCCCACGCCCTGGACGAGACCAGCCTCTTCGACACCAGCATGATCAGTGCCGAGCAGCTGCGCGCCTACGAGCAGGGCCGCGGCCTGTAGCGCGACCGCCGATTGGGCCGAGAGCGAAAGGTCAAGTATCCTGGCTCTTCGGTCGCGCAGACGTCCGCGATCCGCGCTGCCCGGAACACCACCGGGAAAGCGTCCCCTCGAGTTCGGAAACCGAAAGCAGGAATGGCTCACAACGCCCGCCTCGACCACCGCAACCCTCTCGTGTTCGACACGCACGAGCTGGGGCGGCGGCCCGGCGCGCTGCAGCGCCTGACCCGCGCGGTCCCCGCCCCCAGGGACCTCGGTCTCCAGGGCGTCGTCGGAGTGCCGGAAGGCGCCCCGGTGGAGCTCGAACTCCGACTCGAGTCGGTCATGGAAGGGGTGCTCGTCACAGGCACCGCCCATGCACAGGCCGAGGGGGAGTGCGTAAGGTGTCTGGAGCCGCTCGAGCTCGAACTCGACGCGGACTTCCAGGAGCTGTTCTCGTACCCTGACGCCGACGAGCGGGGCCGCGTGGTCGCGGAGCCCGACGCCGACGCCGAGGACGACGAGGACAGGCTCTTCCTCGAGGACGGACTCTTCGACCTCGAACCTCTGCTGCGCGATGCGGTGGTGCTCGCACTGCCGATGCAGCCGGTGTGCCAGGAAGACTGCACAGGCCTGTGCTCCGAGTGCGGAGCGCGGCTCGCGGACGACCCGGACCACCACCACGACGCCGTCGACATCCGTTGGGCGGCTTTGCAGGGACTCGCCGGCACCATGAAGGACGGCGAGAAGGACGAGATGAGCGGCGGCGCGCCTCGATCAGCACGCGCCGACGAGAAGCAGGAGAAGTAGCCGTGGCTGTTCCGAAGCGGAAGATGTCGCGCAGCAACACGCGCCACCGCCGGTCGCAGTGGAAGGCTGCGGTCCCCACCCTGGTTGCGTGCGAGCGCTGCCACGAGCCCAAGCAGCAGCACATCGCGTGCCCGTCGTGCGGCACCTACAACAAGCGCCAGGTCCTCGAGGTCTGAGCGGCTGGTGAGAGGCACTGTGTCCACTGCCAAGAAGGCGGAAGGCGCCGAAGCGGGCAATCACCGCCGACGCGGAGGTGCTCCGTCGGACAACACGGCCTCGTCCCACACGCTTCTGGAAGGGCGGCTCGGCTACCAGCTCGAGTCCGCCCTTCTGGTGCGCGCGCTGACCCACCGTTCCTACGCGTACGAGAACGGCGGTCTGCCGACCAACGAGCGGCTGGAGTTCCTCGGTGACTCCGTCCTCGGTCTGGTCGTCACCGACACGCTGTACCGCACCCACCCCGACCTGCCCGAAGGCCAGCTGGCCAAGCTGCGGGCCGCGGTGGTCAACTCGCGTGCGTTGGCGGAGGTCGGCCGTGGCCTCGACCTGGGCGCCTTCATCCGGCTCGGCCGTGGTGAAGAGGGCACGGGCGGCCGGGACAAGGCGTCCATCCTCGCCGACACCCTGGAAGCGGTGATCGGCGCGGTCTACCTCGACCAGGGCCTCGACGCGGCCTCCGAACTGGTGCACCGCCTGTTCGACCCGCTGATCGAGAAGTCCTCCAACCTCGGAGCCGGCCTGGACTGGAAGACCAGTCTCCAGGAGCTCACCGCGACCGAGGGGCTCGGCGTTCCCGAGTACCTGGTCACGGAGACCGGCCCCGACCATGAGAAGACCTTCACTGCTGCCGCCCGCGTCGGAGGCGTCTCGTACGGCACCGGCACCGGCCGCAGCAAGAAGGAGGCGGAGCAGCAGGCCGCGGAGTCCGCGTGGCGGGCCATCCGGGCCGCGGCGGACGAGCGCGCCAAAGCGGTGGGATCCACCGACGGCGCCGGTGACGCGCCGGCCTCCGCCTGAGAACCGGGAAAGACCCAGCGCGGCAGCCCGGCGGTCCTCCGCCCGGCAGGCAGCGCGCAGCAGTACGCGACCGAGCGCCCGTCCCCGCCCCGGGGCGGGCGCTCGGCCCGTGACCGGCCACAGCGGCCACGATGTGTGAACGGGGGAGTCATGCCCGAGCTGCCCGAGGTCGAGGTCGTACGCCGCGGACTGGAACGGTGGGTCGCGCACCGGAGCGTCGCCGGCGTCGAGGTGCTGCACCCGCGTGCCGTACGCCGCCACCCGGCCGGCGCGGAGGACTTCGCGCACCGCGTCCAGGGCCACCGGCTCGGCCTGCCCAGCCGCCGCGGCAAGTACCTGTGGCTGCCTCTCGAGGACAGCGGCCAGGCGATCCTGGCCCACCTCGGCATGAGCGGCCAGCTGCTGGTCCAGCCGCTGAGCGCGCCCACCGAGAAGCATCTGCGGATCCGCGTCCGCTTCGCCGACACGCCGACATCGGCCGCTTGTGCGGCGGAGGCCACCGAACTCCGCTTCGTCGACCAGCGCACCTTCGGCGGCCTGTCGGTGCACGACACGACCCCGGACGGGCTGCCCGACGTCATCGCGCACATCGCCCGCGACCCCCTCGACCCGCAGTTCGACGACGAGGCCTTCCACCAGGCCCTGCGCCGCAAGCGAACCACCGTCAAGCGGGCCCTGCTCGACCAGTCCCTGATCAGCGGCGTCGGCAACATCTACGCGGACGAGGCCCTGTGGCGCTCCCGCGTCCACTACGAACGCCCCACCGCGACCCTCACCCGCCCCCGCACGGCCGAACTCCTCACCCACGTCCGGGCAGTGATGAACGAGGCCCTCGCCGTCGGCGGCACCAGCTTCGACAGCCTCTACGTCAACGTCAACGGGGAGTCCGGCTACTTCGACCGCTCCCTGGACGCCTACGGCCGCGAGGGCCTGCCCTGCCGCCGCTGCGCCACCCCGCTGCGCCGCCGCCCGTGGATGAACCGCTCCAGCTACTACTGCCCGAAGTGCCAGCGGGCGCCGCGCGCGGCGTCGTAGCTCCTGACCGTCGGGTGGCGCCGACCCGGAGCCGGCGCCACCCGACGATCAGCCGAACAGGATTCGCCGTCGTCAGTACCCGAAGTCCTGCGTCCACCACGGGCCGCCGGAGCCGAAGTGCACACCGACGCCCAGGGTCTTGAAGTCGCAGTTCAGTATGTTGGCGCGGTGGCCGGGGCTGTGCATCCAGGCGTCCATCACCGCCGCCGCGTCGGCCTGCCCCCGAGCTATGTTCTCGCCCCCGAGGCTGGTGATGCCGAGCTTCGCCGCCCGGTCCCACGGCGAGGCGCCGCTGGGGTCGGTGTGGTCGAAGAAGTTCTCGGCGGCCATGGCCTCGCTGAAGTCCTGGGCGAGGCCGGCGAGCGCGCCGCTCGCCGTCAGCGCGCTGCACCCCACCTTCCCCCGCTCCTCGTTGACGAGCCTGAGCACCTCGGTCTCGACGGCGGCCTGCGTGGAGACGGTGGCCGGGGCCCGGGTTTTCGCCGGGGCCCTGGTGGCGGTCTCCGTCGGCTTGGTCTCCGCCTCCGCCGGCGCCGTGGTCGGCTTCGCCTCCGGCGCCTCCGGCGCCTCGGTGGGCGTGGCCGACGGCCGGTCCGCGGCCGGGGTGGTGGCCGGAGCCGGCTCGGAGGCGGATCGCTGCGGTGGCGCGGACCGGTCGACGTCGCGGCTCGTCGTGGAGCCGTCGGCCGGGCCGCCCGGGGCTGCGCTGCCGGAGGTGCCGCCCTGCGGGCTCTCGCTGTTCGTCGGCGAGCCCGCGGCCTGCACCGAGTCGGCGCCGCCGTCCTTCGGGCCGCCCAGCTTGTAGTTCTCGAGCCCCGGCACCGTGCCGGTGGCGACCGCGACGGTGCCGAGGGCGACCGCGGCGGAGACCCCGAGCAGCCCCGTGCGGACCGGCGTCGCGGCCTTCTTCTTCCGGCGGTGCCCCCGCTCCCGCGGTCCGTCCGCCGGGCTGAAGCCCTCGGCCGGGAAGACCACGGTGGTCCTGGCGTGGGCGATGCCGTCGTCCGTGTCGAAGAGGTACTCCTGGGACCTGGTGCCGGCGTCGGCGTACAGGTCCGGGTTCAGGTAGGGCGCGATGCCCAGGCGGCCGTCGTCGTCCTGCGGGTGGTTGTCCCACGGATCGCGGTCCTGCTCGTACGAGCCGTACGAGCCGTGCGTCCGGCTGTCCCCCGTGGCATGGCCCGTGGCGGCGCGGCCGGCGTCCGAGCGTCGGTGGCGTCCCATGTGCTGGCCTTCCTCGTCTCTCTCTGTCGACGCGCGCCCTGAGCCGACGCGGTCAACCCAACTCACTCGATCGAGTGAGTTTCAGATGAGATTCATTGGACCGGGACGGTACCGCATGGCGCGGGAGGCGGTGGTGCCCCGAGAGACATTGGCCGGTTAGGTTGCACCCATGAGCGAGGATGTTCGACTGGTCGCCTGGGTCCGCGGACGCGTCCAGGGAGTGGGTTTCCGCTGGTTCACCCGGGCCAGAGCGCTGGAGATCGGGGGCCTGAGCGGTTTCGCCCTCAACCTGGGCGACGGGCGCGTGCAGGTGGTCGCCGAGGGGGCCCGCGAGGGCTGCCAGAAGCTCCTGGACTGGTTGCAGGGCGGCGACACGCCCGGACGTGTGGACGGTGTCACCGAGATCTGGGACACACCTCGCGGCGGGTACGACGGCTTCGCGATCCGCTGACCGTGTGGCGCGGTGCGGGCCGCTGCGGTGGCGGCGGCATCTGCCACCGGCATCCGCCAGAAGGGAAAACGGGCAGGTGGTTGCCAAGAAACGCGCGGCGTGGCAGGCTCCGCACAGCAGGATGATCCGCACGCCCCGAGGGGCCCGCAGGAGTTGCAGCGCCACCAGGTTTCCGGTCGCGCGCCCCCGGGACGCCCATGGATACGGGGCGTGATCGTGTTGACCGTCAAACTTTTTGGTGAGACGCTGAAAGCCCGCGCACCTCAGCTGTTTGGCATGGATGAACGGCACCACAACTCAGGCAGTGCCAAGCACCACGGGTGCGAATCCCTCACGACCCACACCGCTTCGGTCGGTCACTCAGTGTGGAGGACCATCCATCATGGCAAAGGCGCTTCTCGGTTACGTCGGCGGCTCCGACCCTCGACTCCTCGCCGAGATGCGACGGCTCCAGCAGCGCGTCCAGGACCTGGAATCCGAGATCGTGCGGATCCAGGCGGAGAACGACGCCCTGACGGCTGCCGCTTCTCACGACAGGATCATGGAGCGCGTCGACGCACACCAGGCGGAGCCTGCGCTCACCTGATCACTGCATCGCACCACGACACAGGGGTTGGTGTCCGTCAACCGCTCAGTTGTCAGAGTTGCAAGGGACGCTTCGGCGTCCCTTCGTTCTTTCCCCGACCCCTCCTGCCCCTTCCCCCGCCCTTCTTGCCCTGCCTTGGTCGCCCCCGCGCATCCTTTCAGGGTCTTTAACATTTGGTGTGCCCTGCATGTTCACAGGCGAAACCGCGCGGTTGCGGGGGTTCGTGGAGTGAGGTAGCGGTGGCCGGTAAAGTCCGGCTGCGTGCACCTCAAGGCCCTGACCCTCCGGGGGTTCAAGTCGTTCGCCTCGGCGACCACGCTCCGGTTCGAGCCGGGGATCACGTGCGTCGTCGGTCCGAACGGCTCGGGCAAGTCCAATGTCGTGGACGCGCTCAGCTGGGTCATGGGCGAACAGGGGGCCAAGTCGCTGCGCGGCGGCAAGATGGAGGACGTCATCTTCGCCGGCACCACCGGCCGCCCGCCGCTCGGCCGTGCCGAGGTGTCCCTGACCGTCGACAACTCCGACGGGGCCCTGCCCATCGAGTACGCCGAGGTCACCATCACGCGGATCATGTTCCGCAACGGCGGCAGCGAGTACCAGATCAACGGCGACACATGCCGTCTCCTCGACATCCAGGAACTGCTGTCCGACTCGGGCATCGGCCGCGAGATGCACGTCATCGTCGGCCAGGGCCAGCTCGACTCCGTCCTGCACGCCGACCCCATGGGCCGCCGCGCCTTCATCGAGGAGGCCGCGGGCGTCCTCAAGCACCGCAAGCGCAAGGAGAAGGCGCTCAGGAAACTGGACGCGATGCGGGCCAACCTGGCGCGCGTGCAGGACCTCACCGACGAACTGCGCCGACAGCTCAAGCCGCTGGGCCGGCAGGCGGCGGTCGCCCGCAGGGCCGCGGTCATCCAGGCGGACCTGAGGGACGCGCGCCTGCGGCTCCTGGCCGACGACCTGGTCGGCCTGCGCGAGGCCCTGAGGACCGAGGTCGCCGACGAGGCGGCCCTGAAGGAACGCAAGGAGACCGCCGAGCAGGAGCTGAAGAAGGCCCTCCAGCGCGAGGCCCTGCTCGAGGACGAGGTGCGCCGGCTCGTCCCGCGCCTCCAGCGCGCCCAGCAGACCTGGTACGAGCTGTCCCAGCTCGCCGAGCGCGTACGCGGCACGATCTCGCTCGCCGACGCGCGTGTGCAGAGCGCCACCTCCGCGCCCCCCGAGGACCGGCGCGGCCGCGACCCCGAGGAACTGGAACGCGAGGCCGGCCGCGTGCGCGAACAGGAGGCCGAGCTGGAGGCGGCCCTGGAGGCGGCCCGGCGTGCCCTGGACGACACCGTCGCCCACCGCGGCGAGCTGGAGCGGGAACTGGCCGTCGAGGAGCGGCGCCTGAAGGACGTGGCCCGCGCCATCGCCGACCGCCGTGAGGGCCTGGCCCGGCTGGGCGGCCAGGTGAACGCGGCACGTTCGCGCGCCGCCTCCGCCCAGGCCGAGATCGAGCGGCTGGCCGCCGCCAGGGACGAGGCCCAGGAACGGGCCGTCCACGCCCAGGAGGAGTACGAGGCGCTCAAGGCCGAGGTCGACGGCCTCGACGCGGGCGACGAGGAGCTGGCCGGGCGGCACGAGACGGCGAAGGCGGCGCTGGCCGAGGCGGAGGCCGCCCTCACCGCCGCCCGTGAGGCGCTCACCGCGGCCGAGCGCCGCCGGGCGGCGACCCGGGCCCGGCACGACGCCCTCGCCCTGGGCCTGCGCCGCAAGGACGGAACGGGCGCCCTGCTCGACGCCAAGGACCGCCTCACCGGCCTGCTGGGCCCCGCCGCCGAACTCCTGACGGTCACCCCCGGCTACGAAACCCCCCTGGCCACCGCATTCGGCACCGCCGCCGACGCCGTGGCCATGACCACCCCCTCCGCGGCGGCCGACGCCCTCCGCCTGCTGCGCAAACAGGACGCGGGCCGAGCAGCGCTGCTTCTCGCGGGCCTCCCACCCGAAACCGTCGACCCGTCCCCGTCCCCGTCCCCGTCCCCGGCCGGGAACGCGGCGGCCGACGCCGGTGACAGCGGTGCGGCGGAAGCCGCGGGTGCCGCGACCGGCGGACCGGACGGCGCCGCCGAGTGGGCGGGGTCCGAGGACCGTACCGGCGCACCCGCCGCGGCTGCTGCGGCCGGGCACCGCTTGGCCGCCGAGTTCGTCAGCGGTCCCGCTGAGCTGATGGCCGCCGTGCGCCGGCTGCTCCGCCGGATCGTCGTGGTGGGGACGCTGGAGGACGCGGAGGAGCTGGTCCTCGCCCGGCCCGAGCTGACCGCCGTGACCGCCGAAGGGGATCTGCTCGGGGCGTACTTCGCGCAGGGCGGCTCCGCCGGGGCGCCCAGCCTGCTGGAGGTGCAGGCCGCCGTGGACGAGGCCGCCGCCGAGCTGGAGCAGCTCGCCGTGCGGTGCGAGGAGCTGACCGAGGAGCAGCGGCGGGCCGCCGAGCGGCGCGGCCGGTGCGCGGCGCTGGTCGAGGAGCTGGGGGAGCGGCGGCGGACCGCCGACCGGGAGAAGTCGGCCGTCGCCCAGCAACTGGGCCGGCTCGCCGGGCAGGCGCGCGGCGCCGCCGGGGAGGCCGAGCGCTCCGCGGCCGCCGCCGCCCGCGCCCAGGAGGCCCTCGACAACGCCCTCCAGCAGGTGGAGGAACTCGCCGAGCGGCTCGCCGTGGCCGAGGAGATGCCGATCGAGGAGGAGCCCGACACCTCCGCACGCGACCGGCTCGCGGCCGACGGAGCCAACGCCCGCCAGACCGAGATGGAGGCCCGCCTCCAGGTCCGTACGCACGAGGAGCGGGTCAAGGGACTCGCCGGCCGGGCCGACTCGCTGGACCGGGCCGCCCGTGGCGAACGCGAGGCACGCGCGCGTGCCGAGCAGCGGCGCGCCCGGCTGCGTCACGAGGCGGAGGTCGCCTCGGCGGTCGCCTCCGGCGCCCGGCAGCTGCTCGCGCACGTCGAGGTCTCCGTGGCCCGCGCCGACCAGGAGCGGGCCGCCGCCGAGGCCGCCAAGACCCGGCGCGAACAGGAGCTGACCGCCGCCCGCGCCGAGGGCCGGGAGCTCAAGGCCGAACTCGACAAGCTGACCGACTCGGTCCACCAGGGCGAGGTGCTCGGCGCCGAGAAGCGGCTGCGCATCGAGCAGCTGGAGACCAGGGCGCTGGAGGAGCTCGGCGTCGAACCGGCCGGCCTGATGGCGGAGTACGGGCCGCACCAGCTCGTGCCGCCCTCGCCCCCCGCCGAGGGCGAGCAGCTGCCGGAGGACCCGCAGCACCCCCGCAACCGGCCCCGCCCCTACGTGCGGGCCGAGCAGGAGAAGCGACTGAAGGCCGCCGAGCGCGCCTACCAGCAGCTGGGCAAGGTCAACCCGCTGGCCCTGGAGGAGTTCGCGGCGCTGGAGGAACGCCACAAGTTCCTCAGCGAGCAGCTCGAGGACCTCAAGAAGACCCGCGCCGACCTGCTCCACGTCGTCAAGGAGGTGGACGAACGCGTCGAGCAGGTCTTCACCGAGGCCTACCGGGACACCGCCCGCGAGTTCGAGGGCGTCTTCGGCCGGCTCTTCCCGGGCGGCGAGGGCCGGCTCGTGCTGACCGACCCCGACAACATGCTCACCACGGGCGTGGACGTCGAGGCGCGCCCGCCGGGCAAGAAGGTCAAGCGGCTGTCCCTGCTCTCCGGCGGCGAGCGGTCGCTGACCGCCGTCGCGCTGCTCGTGTCGATCTTCAAGGCCCGCCCCAGCCCCTTCTACGTCATGGACGAGGTCGAGGCGGCACTCGACGACACCAACCTCCAGCGGCTGATCCGGATCATGCAGGAGCTCCAGGAGGCCTCGCAGCTGATCGTGATCACGCACCAGAAGCGCACGATGGAGGTCGCCGACGCGCTCTACGGCGTGTCCATGCAGGGCGACGGCGTGTCGAAGGTCATCAGCCAGCGCCTGCGGTAGCGCCGTGCTCTCCGTCCCGTCCCTCTGCTTCCTCTGCCCTTCATGAAGGAGACGAAGGGCAGGACGCTGGAGGAGATGGGGCAACCGCTCCGTACCGACTTCCCGCTGCCCGGGCTCGCGCACCGATCCGGGGCGTGAGCCGGGGCGGCACGCGCTCGTGAGGGCGCGCCGCGCCCCGTGGGCAGGGTGCCCACGGGCCTGGTATCCAGGGGCACGCGGCCCCGTCCGACTACCACTGACCGCCCGGCCGGTCACGCATACTGGACAGGTTATGGAAACCATCATCCTTGCTGTAGTTATCGCCGTGGTGGTGCTCAGCGCGCTCGGCGGGCTCATCGTCGGCAGCCGACGGAGGAAGCCACCGCCCCCGCCGCCGCCCTCGGCGCCCGACATCACCGCCCCTCCGGCCGAGCCACACGTCGGCGAGGAGGCAGAGACGCCGCGGGAGGAGCCGCGGCGGACGATCGAGGAGGTGGACCTCCCCGACGGCTCGGCTCCCGTCGCCGTCGAAGAGGCGCCTGTCGAGGAGCTTCCGGCACCCCCGATCGAGGTGCCCGAGCCCACCGCGGGCCGTCTGGTGCGGCTGCGCACCCGCCTCTCCCGCTCGCAGAACGCCCTGGGCAAGGGCCTGCTCATCCTGCTGTCCCGAGAGAACCTCGACGACGACACGTGGGAGGAGATCGAGGACACCCTGCTCACCGCCGACGTCGGTGTGCAGCCCACCCAGGAGCTGGTCGACCGGCTGCGCGAGCGCGTACGCGTGCTCGGCACCCGCACCCCCGAGGAGCTGCGCGGACTGCTGCACGAGGAGCTCCTCACGCTGATCGGCCCCGACATGGACCGCACGGTGAAGACCGAGCCGGCCACCAGCAAGCCGGGCATCGTGATGGTCGTCGGTGTCAACGGCACCGGCAAGACCACGACGACCGGCAAGCTCGCCCGCGTCCTGGTCGCCGACGGCCGCAGCGTCGTGCTGGGCGCCGCCGACACCTTCCGCGCGGCCGCCGCCGACCAGCTCCAGACCTGGGGCGAACGGGTCGGCGCCCACACCGTGCGCGGCCCGGAGGCCGGCGACCCCGCCTCCGTCGCCTTCGACGCGGTGAAGGAGGGCAAGGAGATGGGCGCCGACGTGGTGCTCATCGACACCGCCGGCCGTCTGCACACCAAGACCGGCCTCATGGACGAGCTGGGCAAGGTCAAGCGCGTCGTGGAGAAGCACGCGCCGCTCGACGAGGTGCTGCTCGTGCTCGACGCGACCACCGGCCAGAACGGCCTGGTCCAGGCCCGCGTCTTCGCCGAGGTCGTCGACATCACCGGCATCGTCCTCACCAAGCTGGACGGCACGGCCAAGGGCGGCATCGTGGTCGCCGTCCAGCGCGAGCTGGGCGTGCCGGTCAAGCTCGTCGGCCTCGGTGAGGGCCCCGACGATCTGGCCCCCTTCGAACCGAAGGCCTTCGTCGACGCCCTCATCGGCGACTGACCCCCACCCTCCCCAGCGCCCGCCCCGGTCCCACCGGGGCGGGCGCTTCCGTTGACGAAACCGCCCCACCGAGCCGGCCCACAGGACAGGCCCCGGCCCCGACCGTCACCACCGAAGAGCGCCGGTGCCGTGGCCACGTCCCATACCGGGGCGCCTCGGTAACCCGCATCGTGCTGGCATGCGCGACCCTGCCGACGCGGCTGTATTCGCGGCGGGTGCGGGTGCGGGTGCGGCCCGGGTCCCGGGGATGGTGCCCCGCGACGGCCTCAGGCCGTCATGCCCGTGACCGGTGGGCCACGTAGGCCAGGGTGCCCAGGAGGAGGCGGGCCTGGGGCGGCTTGGCCGTGTCGAGGGCCGGTGGGCGGAGCCACCGGACCGGGCCGCGGCCGCCGCGGTCGGACGGCGGGGCCGTGAGGAACGTGCCGGGCCCGAGGCCGCGCAGGTCGAGGGCGGCGGGATCGTCCCAGCCCAGGCGGTAGAGCAGGGCGGGCAGCTCGGCGGCGGCACCGGGGGCGACGAAGAAGTGGGCTCGGCCGTCCGGGGTGGCGGTCACCGGGCCGAGCGGGAGGCCCATGCGCTCCAGCCGGGCCAGGGCACGGCGCCCGGCGGGCTCGGCGACCTCGATGGCGTCGAACACGCGGCCGACGGCCAGCATCACCGCGGCCCCCGGCAGGTCCCGCCACGCCCTGGTCACCTCGTCGAGCGTGGCGCCGGCCGGGATCCCGGGCGCGAACTCCAGGGGGTGGGCGCCCGGAGCCGGGCAGTTCGTCCGCCCGCAGGAACAGGCGCCGCCGACGGCTCGCGCGCCCCGCACCACGTCCCAGCCCCACAGCCCGGTGTACTCGGCCACCGCCGTGCACTCCGACGAGCGGTACGACCGGCCGCGTCGCCGCGTGCCGGAGCGGATCTCGCGCATCCCGCCGATCGTGAAGCCCATGCCCCCTCCAACGGGTCCACCGCCCCGATGGTTACGAGGCGGATGCCGATCGTCACTCTCTGTGTCCGCTCCACCCTGGTCGTGCGGGGTCCTTACGGCGTGCCGCAGCCCCGCGGGTGGTGCGTCCGGCGGCGTGCGCCCTCGCGTGCACCGCTCCACTCGACCGCGCCTGTCCTATGTCAAGTGAATCGCGCGCGGACCATCAAGGGTTCATTCGAAGGGGTGGCGAATGGTGGCGTTTCAGCGATCCCTGTGGTTGAGCGGGTGATCGTAGGATTACTGTGAGTGTGCGAGGCCTGGGGGCACATGCACGTGTGGGTATGCCGCAGGCAAGTCGGCAGTCGGTTCGAAGGGTGAGAATCGGCGGACGAACGGCCTTGTTGACCGGCATTCTGATAGGGCTTGGCCCACCAAGCGACAAGTGGTCTCAGGACAAGTGGTCTCAGGAATGGGGGCGTTCCAGTGAGCGGCAACGGCGAAAGCGGCACGGGCGCTGCGAGCGCGGACAAGCGCCCGAACGAGCTGCTCGCCTCGTGGTTCGCACGCAGCGGCTGGTCCAAGGGCGAGCTCGCCCGCCAGGTCAACCGCCGCGCCCGCCAGCTGGGCGCCAACCACATCTCCACCGACACCTCGCGCGTCAGGCGGTGGCTGGACGGCGAGAACCCGCGCGAGCCGATTCCCAGAATCCTCTCGGAGCTCTTCTCCGAGCGCTTCGGCTGCGTCGTCGCCGTGGAGGACCTCGGCCTGCGCACCGCGCGCCCGACCCCCTCCGCCACCGGTGTCGACCTGCCCTGGACGGGCCCGCAGACCGTGGCCCTGCTCAGCGAGTTCTCGCGCAGCGACCTGATGCTGGCGCGGCGCGGCTTCCTCGGAACCTCGCTGACGTTGTCCGCGGGCCCGTCCCTCATCGAGCCGCTCCAGCGCTGGCTCGTGCCCGTGCCCCCGGCCCCCGCCGAGGAGCCCGAGCCGCAAACCGCCTCCCGCCGCCCCGGCCGGCTGTCCCGGCCCGAGCTGGAGCTGCTGGAGACCACCACCGTGATGTTCCGGCAGTGGGACGCCCAGTGCGGCGGCGGCCTGCGCCGCAAGGCCGTCGTCGGCCAGTTGCACGAGGTGACGGACCTCCTCCAGGAGTCCCAGCCGGAAGCCACCGGCCGCCGGCTGTTCAAGGTCGCCGCGGAACTCGCCGAGCTGGCCGGCTGGATGAGCTACGACGTGGGACTCCAGCCCACCGCCCAGAAGTACTTCGTCCTCGCCCTGCACGCAGCCAAGGAAGCCGGCGACAAGCCGCTCGGTTCCTATGTCCTGTCCAGCATGAGCCGCCAGATGATCCACCTCGGCCGCCCCGAGGACGCCCTGGAGCTCATCCACCTCGCGCAGTACGGCAGCCGCGACTGCGCGAGCCCGCGCACCCAGTCCATGCTGTACGCGCTGGAGGCCCGTGCCTACGCCAACATGGGCCAGCCCGGCAAGTGCAAGCGCGCCGTGCGCATGGCCGAGGACGTCTTCGCCGACGCCGAGGACTGGGACGAGCCCGACCCCGACTGGATCCGCTTCTTCTCCGAGGCCGAGCTGTACGGCGAGAACTCCCACTCCTTCCGCGACCTCGCCTATGTCGCCGGCCGCAGTCCCACCTACGCCTCGCTGGCGGAACCGCTGATGCGGAAGGCGGTGGACAAGTTCGCCGAGGACCGCGAACACCAGCGGTCGTACGCCCTGAACCTCATCGGCATGGCGACGGTCCACCTGCTCCAGCGCGAGCCCGAGCAGAGCACCGAGTACGCGCGGCAGGCCATGAGGGTGGCCAAGAAGGTCCGCTCCGAGCGCGTGAACACCCGCATCCGCAAGACCGTCGACAACACCGTCCGCGGCTACGGCGACCTCGCGGACGTCATCGACCTGACCGAACAGTTCGCCGCCGAACTCCCCGAGACCGCCGAGACCGCCGAGGCCGTCTGACGGCGCCTCCCCGACCCCGGCCGCGGCCGGCCCTCCCGAACTGCCCGACTCGGCTCCCCCATGCCTGGTCATCGGAAGGCCGCCCGCGGCCGGCCTGTTTCCCGTCCGCGACGCACGGGCACGTCAGCACGCCCTTCACCGGCACGTAACACAGCAGACCTCTTCGTCACCCCGGCGAAACGACAGAAGGCGGCCACCGAAACCGCGCCACGTCAGTCTCGTGGCACGGTCGGCCGGCCAACGCCTCGCCGACCGGGCCACGCACGGCTTCGCCCGGCCGCCCGCACGGGGCCGTACCGACCGACGAGGAGACGCCGATGGCACAAGCCGCCATCCTGCTGGCGGCGGACGCGCCCAAACTGTCGTCCGCCAACACCGGCTTCATGCTCATCTGTTCCGCCCTGGTGATGCTGATGACCCCCGGTCTGGCCTTCTTCTACGGAGGCATGGTCCGGGTCAAGAGCGCGCTGAACATGCTGATGATGAGCTTCATCAGCCTCGGCGTCGTCACCGTCCTGTGGGTGCTCTACGGCTTCTCGACGGCCTTCGGCGCCGACCGGGGCTCGCTCGTCGGCTGGACCCCCGGCTTCATCGGCTTCAGCGGCATCGGCAAGACCGAGCTGTGGCCCGGACACACCATCCCGGTCTTCGTCTTCGCCGTCTTCCAGCTGATGTTCGCGATCATCACCCCGGCCCTGATCAGCGGAGCCCTGGCCGACCGGGTCAAGTTCGGCGCCTGGACGCTGTTCCTGGTGCTGTGGGTCACCGTCGTGTACTTCCCGATCGCCCACTGGGTCTGGGGCCCCGGCGGCTGGGCCGGTGAACTCGGCGTGATCGACTTCGCGGGCGGCACCGCCGTCCACATCAACGCCGGCGCGGCGGCACTCGGCGTGATCCTGGTCGTCGGCAGGCGCAGGGGCTTCAAGAAGGACCCGATGCGCCCCCACAGCCTCCCGCTGGTCATGCTCGGCGCGGGCCTGCTGTGGTTCGGCTGGTTCGGCTTCAACGCCGGCTCCTGGCTCGGCAACGACGACGGTGTCGGCCCGCTGATGTTCGTCAACACCCAGGTCGCCACCGGCACCGCCATGCTCGCCTGGCTCGCCTACGAGAAGATCCGGCACGGCGCGTTCACCACCCTCGGCGCGGCCTCCGGCGCGGTCGCCGGCCTGGTCGCGATCACCCCGTCCGGCGGTGCCGTCTCGCCCCTCGGTGCGATGGCCGTGGGTGCCGTCGCCGGTGTCCTGTGCGCCATGGCGGTCGGCCTGAAGTACCGGTTCGGCTACGACGACTCCCTCGACGTGGTCGGCGTCCACCTGGTCGGCGGAGTCGTCGGCTCCCTGCTGATCGGCTTCTTCGCCAGCGGCAGGGGCCAGTCCGCCGTCCGGGGCCTGTTCTACGGCGGCGGCATGGAGCAGTTCTGGAAGCAGTGCGCCGGTGTCCTCGCCGTCCTCGCCTACTCCCTGATCGCCTCCGCGGTCCTCGCCCTCCTCCTGGACCGGACCATCGGCATGCGGGTCACCGAGGACGAGGAGATCTCCGGCATCGACCAGGCCGAGCACGCCGAGACCGCGTACGACCTGACCGGCGCGGGCGGCGGAGTTCCCGTCGCCGTCGCGGCCCCGGCCCTGGCCGCCGCGCAGATCAGGAGGGCCGCCACGCGGAGTGGGAAGGTGGACGCGTGAAGCTCATCACCGCCGTGGTCAAGCCCCACCGGCTCGACGAGATCAAGGAGGCCCTCCAGTCGTTCGGGGTCAGCGGCCTCACCGTCACCGAGGCGAGCGGCCACGGACGTCAGCGCGGCCACACCGAGGTCTACCGCGGAGCCGAGTACACCGTCGACCTGGTGCCCAAGGTGCGCATCGAGGTGCTCGCCGAGGACGACGAAGCCGAGCAGCTGATCGAGGTCATCGTCAACGCCGCCCGCACAGGCAAGATCGGCGACGGAAAGGTCTGGTCCCTGCCGGTCGAGACGGCGGTCCGGGTCCGCACCGGTGAGCGCGGCCCGGACGCGCTCTGAACGACGCGAGGACAGGAGCCGCCGGTGGTGCGGACGTGCGGCCTCCCGGCACGCCACTCCCGGCCGACGAGGCGGCTTCGGCGGCCCGCGAGCCGGAGGAGTGGCCACGGGCGTGACCGCGTCCCCGTCCGCCGCAATCAGCGGGCGGGGAGGATTTCCTTGCCGGGCCGGATACCCTGGAAGGCGCTCAGACTGCCGACCCCGATCCGAGGACCGACGCCGCCGTGTTCGATACTCTCTCCGACCGCCTCAGCGCGACCTTCAAAAACCTCCGCGGAAAAGGCAGGCTGAGCGAAGCGGACATCGACGCCACGGCGCGCGAGATCCGCATCGCGCTGCTCGAGGCCGACGTCGCCCTCCCCGTCGTCCGTTCGTTCATCAAGAACGTCAAGGAGCGCGCTCTCGGGGCCGAGGTCTCCAAGGCGCTGAACCCCGCCCAGCAGGTCCTCAAGATCGTCAACGACGAGCTGGTCACGATCCTGGGCGGCGAGACCCGCCGCCTGCGCTTCGCCAAGCAGCCCCCCACCGTGATCATGCTCGCCGGTCTCCAGGGTGCCGGTAAGACCACCCTCGCGGGCAAGCTCGGCATGTGGCTCAAGGAGCAGGGCCACTCCCCGCTGCTCGTCGCCTGCGATCTCCAGCGCCCGAACGCCGTCAACCAGCTCAGCGTCGTCGCCGAGCGCGCCGGCGTCGCCGTGTACGCGCCCGAGCCGGGCAACGGCGTGGGCGACCCGGTCAAGGTCGCCAAGGACTCCATCGAGTACGCGCGGACCCAGGTCCACGACATCGTGATCGTGGACACCGCCGGCCGCCTCGGCATCGATCAGGACATGATGCGGCAGGCGGCGGACATCAGGGATGTCGTCAGCCCCGACGAGATCCTGTTCGTCGTCGACGCGATGATCGGTCAGGACGCCGTCAACACCGCCGAGGCCTTCCGCGACGGCGTCGGCTTCGACGGCGTGGTGCTGTCCAAGCTCGACGGTGACGCCCGCGGTGGCGCGGCCCTGTCGATCCGGCAGATCACCGGCAAGCCGATCATGTTCGCGTCCAACGGTGAGAAGCTCGACGACTTCGACGCCTTCCACCCGGACCGGATGGCCTCCCGCATCCTCGACATGGGTGACCTGCTCACCCTGATCGAGCAGGCGGAGAAGACGTTCAGCCAGGAAGAGGCCGAGAAGATGGCCTCCAAGCTGGCGTCCAAGAAGGGCCAGGACTTCACCCTGGACGACTTCCTGGCCCAGATGGAGCAGGTCAGGAAGATGGGGTCGATCTCCAAGCTTCTCGGCATGCTGCCCGGCATGGGCCAGATCAAGGACCAGATCAACAACATCGACGAGCGGGACGTCGACCGTACGGCCGCGATCATCAAGTCGATGACCCCGGGCGAGCGCCAGGACCCGACGATCATCAACGGCTCGCGCCGCGCCCGTATCGCCAGTGGTTCCGGTGTCGAGGTGAGCGCCGTCAAGAACTTGGTCGAACGCTTTTTCGAGGCCAGGAAGATGATGTCCCGCATGGCCCAGGGCGGCGGGATGCCCGGCATGCCGGGGATCCCGGGCATGGGCGGCGGCCCCGGCCGGACCAAGAAGCAGCCGAAGAAGGCCAAGGGCAAGCAGCGCTCCGGCAACCCGATGAAGCGCAAGCAGCAGGAGCAGGAGGATGCGGCCCGCCGCGCCGCCGCTCAGGCCGGCGGCGCCCTCGGGCTGCCGCAGCAGGGCGGCCAGGACTTCGAGCTTCCGGACGAGTTCAAGAAGTTCATGGGCTGACGCCCACCCCGAACGCCGTACGGTACGCACCTGTCACCCGTACGGCGTCCGGACGACGCCGAGGGCGCCCTTCCGCGGAGGGGCGCCCTCAGCGCGTGCCGGGTTACGCCATGTGCCGTAACGTCCAGATATGAGCGATGCCGCGCCGTCGCGCAACGGCTCTGACCAGCCGTGGCGTACCGAGGGCACGCCGGACGAGCCGCCCAGGCGGTCCGGTGGTGGACGGCCACGCGGCAGGTGGTGGGGGCTGCTCGTCACCGCGGTGATCGTCTTCCTGCTGGCCTACGGCGGGCTGAGCTACTACAACCGGGGCAACGAGCCGGCGATCTCGTACACCGAGTTCAGCAGGCAGCTCGACGCGGGCAACGTCGGCACGATCTACTCCAAGGGCGACGCGATCCAGGGCCGGTTGAAGAACCCCCAGGCCAATCCCGAGGGCGGGGGGAAGTACACCAAGTTCAAGACCCAGCGCCCGGCCTTCGCGGACGACAGGCTCTGGCAGAGCCTGAGCAGCCACCATGTCACGGTGACCGCGCAGCCGGTCGTGCAGGAGCGCGGACTGCTGTCCAATCTGCTGCTCTCGCTGGCGCCGATCGTGGTGCTGGTGGCGCTGTGGATCTTCTTCGCGCGGCGGATCGGCTCGGGTCTGGGCGGGCCGGGCGGACTGCTCGGCCGCAAGACGCCGCCCAGGCCGGTCGAACTCCAGCCGGGCACGCAGCGCACCACCTTCGCGGACGTGGCGGGCATCGACGAGGTCAAGGGCGAGCTGGACGACGTCGTCGACTTCCTGGAGCATCCGGACGCCTATCGCCGGATGGGCGCGAAGATGCCGCGCGGAGTGCTGCTCACGGGGCCGCCGGGCACGGGCAAGACATTGCTCGCGCGGGCCGTGGCCGGTGAGGCGGGGGTGCCGTTCTTCTCGGCGTCGGCGTCCGAGTTCATCGAGATGATCGTGGGTGTGGGCGCCTCCCGGGTGCGCGAGCTGTTCGCCGAGGCCCGCAAGATGGCGCCGTCGATCGTGTTCATCGACGAGATCGACACCATCGGCCGGGCCCGGGGCGGCGGCGCCTCGGTGGGCGGGCACGACGAGCGCGAGCAGACGCTGAACCAGATCCTGACGGAGATGGACGGGTTCTCCGGCTCGGAGGGCGTGGTCGTGCTCGCCGCCACCAACCGCGCCGATGTGCTGGATCCCGCGCTGACCCGTCCCGGCCGCTTCGACCGGGTGGTGAGCGTCTCGCCGCCGGACCGGGGCGGCCGCGAGGCGATCCTGCGGATCCACACCCGCCAGATCCCGCTCGCCCCGGGCGTGGACCTCGCCCGGGTGGCCCGTACGACTCCGGGCATGACCGGGGCGGAGCTGGCCAACCTCGCCAACGAGGCCGCCCTGCTCGCGGTCAAGCGGCGGCAGGAGCAGGTGACGCAGACCGACTTCTCGGAGGCTCTGGAGAAGGTCCAGCTCGGTGCCGAACGTGCGCTGGTGATGCCCGAGGAGGAGCGCAGGCGCACCGCGTACCACGAGAGCGGGCACGCCCTGCTGGGCATGCTCCAGCCCGGTGCCGACCCCGTACGCAAGATCACCATCGTCCCGCGCGGGAGGGCGCTCGGGGTGACGCTGTCGACGCCGGAGTCCGACAAGTACGCGTACACCGAGGAGTACCTGCGGGGCCGCATCATCGGCGCGCTGGGCGGCATGGCGGCGGAACACGTCGTCTACGGGGTCGTCACGACCGGCTCCGAGCACGATCTCGAACAGGTCACCGGCATCGCGCGCGGGATGGTGGCCCGCTGGGGCATGAGCGAGCATCTGGGCCGCCTCTCCGCCCTGCCGGACGACGCCCAGCAGGCCTACGGGCTCGCCGCCGCCCCGCAGACCCTGGACGCCATCGACAGCGAGATGCGGCGGATCGTCGACGAGTGCTACGAGGAGGCGTGCCGCAAGCTGCGCGACCACCGGGCGCAACTGGACGCGCTGGCGCTGGCGCTGCTGGAGAACGAGACGCTGGAGGAGGCCGACGCCTACCGGGTCGCGGGGATCGCCCGGCTGCGGAAGGAGGCGGAGGCCGACGGCGGCGTCCGGTGAGGCTCGCCCGGTGGGGTTCAGGGCGTCGTCCCTGATCGGGTGTCCGCGACCAGGGCGTCCGTGAGGTTCAGGGCGTCCGTGCGATCAGGTACCGGAACACGTTGGGCATCCAAACGGTGCCGTCCGGCCGCTGGTGCGCGTGCAGGGCTTCGGTGAGTTCCTTGTCGACCTGGTTCCGGTCGGTGGCGGCGACGGCCGCGTCGAACAGCCCCGTGGAGAGCAGTCCGCGTACCGCGCTGTCGAGGTCGGCGTACCCGAACGGGCAGGCGACGCGGCCGGAGCCGTCCGGCCGCAGCCCGGCCCGCTGGGCCACCTCCTCCAGGTCGTCGCGCAGGGCGGGGCGCCAGCTGCCAGCGCTGCGCAGGGGATCGGCGAGCCTGGTCGCCACCCGCAGCACGGACGAGGTCGCACAGCGTTCCGGAGGCCCCCAGCCGGCCAGGACCACGGGCGTCCCGCGCTCGGCGAGCGGGGTCGCGGCGGCGAGCAGGCCGGTCAGCCCCTCCGAGTCGCCCGCGAGGCAGCCGATCGGCTCGAAGGCGGTCACCAGGGTGTACGCCGGGCTGCCGGGGCCGGCCGCGTCCCGCGGTGATCCGTCGACGATCCGGGCGGCCGCACGCGTGTGTGTGTCCCACGGCGTGGGCAGCAGCCGCTGCCGGGCGAGGGCGAGCCGCTCGGGGTGGGAGGAGTCGACACCGGTGACGGCCGCGCCCCTGGCCGCGGCCAGGAGCAGGGCGAGCCCGGAGCCGCAGCCCAGGGCCAGCAGCCGGGTGCCGGAGCCCACGTCCAGTCGCGTGTAGACGGCCTCGTGGAGCGGGACCAGCATCCGCTCCTGGATCTCGGACCAGTCACGCGCGCGTGCGCGGGACTCCGCGCCGGGCTCTGGTGACGTGTGCCGTACGTGCTGCCGCACGAGCGCAGGTGTCATGGATGGGCGCCCCAATCCGCCGAGTGCTGCCGCTGTGCCCGGTTCCGTGGCCCCCCGTGCCGCCGTTGCGCTCCCACTTCCCCCGTATGCCAGGTAACTCCGAGCCCTCCTTCGCGTCCAGGGGTCGCGGGACCCTGCTTGTGTCCTGGGGCGGTGCGGGCCGTGATTTCACGTCCCGGCAACCTGGGCCCCGGATCGACGTGGCCGGAAGTCGGCTTGCCCTGCGGGCCGGTGCCGGACGGCGCGGGCGCACCGGGTAACCTCGCGGGCATTGACGGGGCAGAGGGTCCCCGGCCGGGAAGCGGCCGAAACGCCTCTTGCGCGTGGCGTGATCCCGCCACCCCCCGCGTGCGCGAGGGGCGTACGCGCCGGCGCGTACTCCCTTTGCGCACCACCTTGGGGGGAGCTGTGCGGCTTCTCCGCAGATCAGCGCACCCGCCCTCGTCAGGACGCATCAGTGACGACTGACGGGTACGTGCAAATTATTTGGGATGCCCCGGAATAGGAACACAGTGGCACTCCGGCTCGTTGTCATTACGTGAGCACGACACCACCTGTTCTCGCCGCAGAGCTGGCACAGGCGTGGGCCGACATTCAGCGGTACCACCCCGAGCTGCCAGATCTTGCCGCGCCTGAGTCCCTGATCGGGGAGTCCTCGTCCGCGTGCGGACACGAACTCTCCTTCGAGCGACTGCTTCACGAGGCAGTCCATGGCGTCGCCGCCGCGCGCGGCGTACGCGACACGTCCCGTGCCGGCCGCTACCACAACCGCAGGTTCCTCGCGATCTCCGAGGAGCTGGGCCTGGACCACCCCGAGGAGCCGCACCCGAGCAGCGGCTTCTCGCTGGTCACGCTCAGTGCCGAGGCGAAGCGGCGCTACCGTCCGACGATCGAGCGCCTCCAGCGGGCGCTGAAGGCGCACTCGGCCGCCACCTCCGCCGACACCGGCCGTACCTTCCGCGGACCGGCCGCCCGGCACGGCTCCTCCGGCGGCGGGGTCAGGGTCAAGGCGGTCTGCGACTGCGGTCGCAATGTGCGGGTCGTCCCCTCGGTCCTGGCCCAGGCTCCGATCATGTGCGGCGGCTGCGGAAAGCCGTTCAGGATCCCGGAGCCGGTGGGCGCGGCGACCGGCTGACCGGCCGGCTGCGTCCCGGTATCTCGTGGGTGCCGGACGAGCAGCGGGACGGTGCGCGGGGCGCCGCCGCACCGGCGGCGCCCCCGCCGGTGCGGGCGGACGCCCGCGCTCCACGGCACCCGGAGCGCCGGGTGCCGCTCCGCCGTGCCGCGGGGGTGGCCCCGCACCCTTCGCGGAAGGGGGCCCGCCGGGTGTGGCACAATGGCTAGCTGTACTCGACAGCCGCACAGGACCCCTCTCTCCTCCGGCTGACGCGTCCGTCGGGCACTCGGGTACCGCAACCCCACGCGGCGTCCCAGCCGTGCCCAACCACGTCAAATCCAGGAGAACCCACTCCCGTGGCAGTCAAGATCAAGCTGAAGCGTCTGGGCAAGATCCGTTCGCCTCACTACCGCATCGTCGTCGCCGACTCCCGTACCCGCCGTGACGGCCGGGCCATCGAGGAGATCGGTCTGTACCACCCGGTGCAGAACCCCTCGCGCATCGAGGTCAACGCCGAGCGTGTGGCGTACTGGCTCTCCGTCGGCGCCCAGCCGACCGAGCCCGTGCTCGCCATCCTGAAGAAGACCGGCGACTGGCAGAAGTTCAAGGGCGAGCCCGCCCCTGCGCCGCTGCTCCAGCCGGCCGAGAAGGCCACGCGCCCGTCGTTCGAGGCCCTCGGCGGTGACGACGAGAACAAGGGTGACGCCATCACCCAGAAGAAGAAGGCTGAGAAGAAGGACGAGGCCGCCGCCGAGTCTTCTTCGACTGAGTCGACCGAGGCCTGAGCAGCATGCTCGAAGAGGCGCTTGAGCACCTCGTGAAGGGCATCGTCGACAACCCTGACGATGTGCAGGTCGCCTCGCGCGATCTGCGCCGCGGACGCGTGCTCGAGGTCCGGGTCCACCCGGACGACCTCGGCAAGGTGATCGGCCGCAATGGTCGCACCGCACGCGCCCTGCGCACCGTCGTGGGCGCCATCGGCGGCCGCGGTGTCCGTGTCGACCTCGTCGACGTGGACCACGTCCGCTGACGCTTTTCGCATCCGGCTCGGGCCGGGGAGGGCCGCTGGGCCGTCCCCGGCCCGTAGTCGTATGAGCCGCCCGGCGGCTCGCGTTCAGACGTTCCGACAGGAGATCTTCCACGTGCAGCTGGTAGTCGCACGGATCGGCCGCGCCCACGGCATCAAGGGCGAGGTCACCGTGGAGGTACGTACCGACGAGCCCGAACTGCGCCTCGCCCCCGGCGCCGTCCTGGCCACCGACCCGGCGTCCGCCGGCCCGCTGACCATCGAGACGGGCCGCGTCCACAGCGGTCGCCTCCTGCTGCGCTTCGAGGGCGTGCGCGACCGCACCGCCGCCGAGGCCCTGCGCAACATCCTCCTGATCGCCGAGATCGATCCGGAGGAGCTTCCCGAGGACGAGGACGAGTACTACGACCACCAGCTGATCGACCTCGACGTCGTCACCGAGGACGGCACGGAGGTCGGCCGGATCACCGAGGTCTCCCACCTGCCCTCCCAGGACCTCCTGATCGTCGAGCGTCCGGACGGCACCGAGGTGATGATCCCGTTCGTCGGGGAGATCGTCACCGAGGTGGACCTGGAGGAGCAGCGCGCGGTCGTCGCCCCGCCGCCGGGCCTCATCGACGACCGGTCCGTCCTCGACCGGGACGAGGCCACCGACGCACCCGGCGCCTCGTCCCGTACGTCCCCCGGTGCGTCCGCGGAGGAAGAGTCCTGATGCGGCTCGACGTCGTCACGATCTTCCCCGAGTACCTGGAACCCCTGAACGTCTCCCTCGTCGGCAAGGCACGCGCGCGCGGGCAGCTGAACGTGCACGTCCACGACCTGCGCGGCTGGACGTACGACCGCCATCACACCGTCGACGACACCCCCTACGGCGGCGGCCCCGGCATGGTCATGAAGACCGAGCCCTGGGGCGACGCCCTGGACACCGTCCTCGCCGACGGCTACGAGACCGGCTCCCACGCGCCCGCGCTCATCGTCCCGACGCCCAGCGGCCGCCCCTTCACCCAGGAACTCGCCGTGGAGCTCTCCGAGCGCCCCTGGCTGATCTTCACACCGGCCCGCTACGAGGGCATCGACCGCCGGGTGATGGACGAGTACGCCACCCGGATACCCGTCTACGAGGTCTCCATCGGCGACTACGTCCTGGCCGGCGGCGAGGCGGCCGTGCTGGTCGTCACCGAGGCCGTGGCGCGCCTGCTGCCGGGCGTCCTGGGCAACGCCGAGTCGCACCGCGACGACTCCTTCGCGCCCGGCACGATGGCCAACCTGCTGGAGGGCCCGGTCTACACCAAGCCGCCCGAGTGGCGCGGCCACGGCATCCCGGAGGTGCTGCTCAGCGGCCACCACGGGAAGATCGCCCGCTGGCGGCGCGACGAGGCCCTGCGGCGTACGACGGCCCACCGGCCCGACCTCATCGCGCGCTGCGATCCGAAGGCCTTCGACAAGAAGGACCGGGAGATGCTGTCCATCCTGGGCTGGTCGCCGGACCCCGGGGGGGAGGCGCACGGCCGATTTTGGCGCAGGACCGACGGCGTGGAACAATAGACCGCTGTTGTGTGCCGGTCCGGCGTGCGCCCCTGCCACAGGGGGACACGACGCCCGTCCCGATCCGCGCAGCACCGATCCCGAACCTCAAGTTCCCGTTGATGACCTGTGGCATCAACGAAGAAAGCAGACGAAATGTCTCACCTGCTCGACTCCGTCGACGCCGCGTCGCTGCGCGAGGACCTTCCGGCCTTCCGCCCGGGTGACACCGTCAACGTGCACGTCCGCGTCATCGAGGGCAACCGCTCCCGTGTCCAGCAGTTCAAGGGCGTGGTGATCCGTCGCCAGGGCTCCGGCGTGCGCGAGACCTTCACGGTCCGCAAGGTCTCCTTCTCCGTCGGCGTCGAGCGCACCTTCCCGGTGCACACCCCGATCGTCGAGAAGATCGAGCTCGTCACCAAGGGTGACGTGCGCCGCGCCAAGCTGTACTACCTGCGCGAGCTGCGCGGCAAGGCCGCGAAGATCAAGGAGAAGCGCGAGAGCTGAGCGCCTGACGGAGTCCATGGCGGGGCCGGATAATATTCCGCCCCGATGGACACCGAAGCACAGCACACGGAGCGCGACCGCTCCTCCCGCCCTTGTGACGACGAACCCGGAGAGATCCCGGGGACGCCGGGGCCGGAGGAACGGTCGCGTTTCGCGTTGATGTCGCGGATCACCGAGTGGCTTCCCGGCGGGAGGATCACCCTGACCGCGCTGAGCTGCCTGGTCTTCCTGCTGCTCCTCAACACCTTCGTGGTGCAGCCCTTCGAGATTCCGAGCGGATCCATGGAGCCGGGGTTGAGGATCGGGGACCGCGTCGCCGTGAACAAGGTGGCGTACCGTTTCGGAGCCGTGCCGCGGCGCGGCGATGTCATTGTGTTCGACGGCACGGAGTACTTCGGGCACGGCGACTACATCAAACGCGTTGTGGGTGTAGGCGGAGACCATGTGGTCTGCTGTGACAAGGAGGGCAGGATCCAGGTGAACGGCCGATCGGTCGACGAGTCGACGTTCCTCTTTCCCGGTGACAGCCCGTCCGCCGTGCCCTTCGACGTCGTCGTGCCCGAGGGGACCCTGTTCGTCCTCGGCGACCACCGCGGGGACTCCAGCGACTCCCGCGACCATCTGGGCTCGCCGGGCGGCGGCATGATCCCGGTCGGCAAGGTGATCGGCCGGGCCGACTGGATCGTCTGGCCCTTCGGCCACCGGACCGGTCTGCACCGCCCGGACGCCTACGCGCGCGTGCCCGCCGCCGGACCTGCGGGTGGCACCCATGGGTAGCCGCGGCAGACCGCGCGGCGTCTCCGCCAACGCCGCCGACAACCTCCTGCCCACCGGGGCCCGGCGCGCCGCGGGCCCGGCCGGTGGCCGCACCCGCGCGGAGCGGCGCCAACTGCAGCGCAAGGTCAGGCGCAAGCGCAGGCGCTCGGCGTTCCGGGAGATACCGCTCCTCGTCGGCGTCGCCGTGCTCATAGCCCTGGTCCTGAAGACCTTCCTCGTGCAGGCCTTCGTGATCCCGTCGGGCTCCATGGAGCAGACGATCCGGATCGGCGACCGGGTCCTGGTCGACAAGTTCACCCCGTGGTTCGGCGCCAAGCCGCAGCGCGGGGACGTCGTCGTCTTCCACGACCCGGGCGGCTGGCTGGCCGGCGAGCAGACCGCCCGCAAGGACGACCCCATCGGCGTCAAGCAGGTCAAGCAGGGCCTCACCTTCATCGGCCTGCTGCCCTCCGACGACGAGAAGGACCTCATCAAGCGGGTCGTCGGCGTCGGCGGGGACCACGTCAAGTGCTGCGACACCCAGGGCAGGGTGACCGTCAACGGCGTTCCCCTGAACGAGGGGGACTACCTCTATCCGGGCAACGCCCCCTCCAACATCCAGTTCGACATCACCGTCCCCCGGGGCCGGCTGTGGGTGATGGGCGACCACCGGGGCAACTCCGCCGACTCGCGTGCCCACCAGGACACACCGTACGGCGGAACCGTCTCGGAGAACTCCGTGGTGGGGCGGGCCATGCTCATCGGCTGGCCCGTCGGCCACTGGACCATGCTCAAGGAACCGAAAACCTTCTCTTCGGTGCCCGACGCGGCCGTCGGGTCGACCGCCGCTCCCCGGCTGTCGCATAGGGTTGCCCCAGACGATCCGAACGGATCGATTCGACTCCCGAGCCCTGCGGAACTCCCGCTCGTTATGGGAGTGGTGGGCCTGCGCCGCGCACGGGGCAGGCGGCGGCACGGAGTGAGGAGTTGGCGTGGGGGATGTGGCGGTTGGCGCACGGTCCGGACACGACGGCGAGGAGCACCGCGGACACCCCGAGGGAGCGGCGGACCCCGCTGCGCGCAGCGCCGTGGCCTCCGGGAGTGAGAGCGAAGCAGCCGAGGACGGCACGGTGACGGAGCACGACCACAGCGGTGACCAGGGGAGCGGGGGCAGCACCCCCGAGGCGAGGAAGCCCCGCTCCTTCTGGAAGGAGCTGCCCATCCTGATCGGTATCGCGCTGGTGCTGGCGCTGCTGATCAAGACCTTCCTCGTACAGGCGTTCTCGATTCCCTCGGACTCGATGCAGGACACCCTTCAGCGGGGCGACCGCGTCCTGGTCGACAAGCTGACCCCGTGGTTCGGTTCCGAGCCCGAGCGCGGCGAGGTCGTCGTCTTCCACGACCCGGACGACTGGCTGGCGGGCGAGCCGGCGGCCACCCCCAACGCACTGCAGAAGGTGCTCAGCTGGATCGGCCTGATGCCGTCCGCGGAGGAGAAGGACCTCATCAAGCGCGTCGTCGGCGTCGGCGGCGACACCGTCGAGTGCAGGAACACCGGCCCGCTGATGGTCAACGGCAAGGCGCTGGACGAGCAGTCGTACGTCTACCCGGGCAACACACCGTGCAGCGTCGACGACCAGGGCGGCCAGTTCACGGTGCACGTGCCCCAGGGCTACATCTGGGTCATGGGCGACCACCGGCAGAACTCCCGGGACTCGCGCTACAACCAGAGCGACAAGAACCACGGCATGGTCCCGGTCAAGGACGTCGTCGGCCGTGCCATCGTCAAGGCCTGGCCGATCAACCGCTGGGGCACGCTGCCCGTCCCGGACACCTTCGACCAGCAGGGCATCAACGAGCAGTCCTCGGCGGCGGGCGCCCTGACGGTGGCCCCCCAGGGCGTGGCCCTGACCGCGGTCGTGCCGGTGGCGGTGTGGCGGCGCAGGCGAGCGGCGAAGGACGCGGCAGGTACCGGCACTCCGACGACGGCCACGGGGAGCCGCTGAGCCTGGGGGTGCGGCGGTGCGGGGGCAACCGCCCGCACCGTTCGTCGCCGTGACGCCCGTCCGTCGCCGTGACACCCGTCCACTGCCGCCACGTTCTCGTGCAGCGCGTGCGGCGTTGGGCGGGGAGGAGGGGCTGCCCCGTTGTGGTACCGCCCGGTAGGGTGCGGATCCATGGGTGGCGAGAGCACGACACGCACGGCCCCGCGCGGCGGCGGCACAGGCAGGGATCCGGCGGGCGGCAAGGCCGGGCAGCGGCTGTCCGGGCTCGCCGTGGCCGTGGGGCTGGTGCTCTTCCTGGCGGGGTTCGCGTGGGCCGCGGTGATCTACCGCCCGTACACCGTGCCCACCAGTTCGATGATGCCGACGATCGGCATCGGCGACCGCGTGCTGGCCCAGCGGGTCGACGGCGGGCAGGTGCACCGCGGCGACGTGGTCGTGTTCCGCGACGAGAACTGGGTCCAGAACTCCGCCGTGATCAAGCGCGTGGTCGCCGTCGGCGGCGACACCGTCTCCTGCTGCGAGAACGGCAGGCTGACCGTCAACGGCAAGCAGGTCGACGAGCCGTACCTGAAGGGCGCCGTCGCCGAGTCCGGCGGCATCCCGACCGTGAAGGTGCCCCAGGGCCGGCTGTTCCTGCTCGGCGACGAGCGCCAGGGCTCCCTGGACTCCACCGCCCACCTCACGGACGCGGCCACGGGCACCGTCTCGACCGACGCCGTGGACGCCAGGGTCGACGCCGTCGTCTGGCCCATGAAGGGCCTGCTGGAGCGTCCCACCGGCTTCGAGGCGCTCGGCACCCTCTCCCAGCCGGGCCCGCTGCGCACGATCGTCACGATGATCGTGGCGGGTGCCGTTCTGGTCCTCGCCGGGGGCGCCTACGGCCCGATCGCGGCGCGGCTGGGCGGCTCCCGCGCCCGTACCCGGAGGGAACCGGCCGGTGCTCGCTGAGGACGCCGAGGGCGTTGAGGGCGTCGAGGACGTCGAGGACGTCGAGGACGTCGAGGACGCCGAGGACACGGACGGTCACCGCGGCGGACTGCGCAGGGTCGCGCGGGTGGTCCTGCTCGACCCCGAGGACCGCATCCTCCTGCTGCACGGCCACGAGCCGGACGACCCGGCCGACGACTGGTGGTTCACCCCGGGCGGCGGCCTGGAGGGCGCCGAGACGCGCGAGGAGGCCGCCCTGCGGGAACTCGCCGAGGAGACCGGCATCACCGAGGTCGAACTCGGCCCGGTGCTGTGGCGCCGCACGTGCTCGTTCCCCTTCGCGGGCCGACGCTGGAACCAGGACGAGTGGTACTACCTGGCTCGTACGGACCGGACCGCGGTCGAGGCCACGGGCCTGACCGAGCTGGAGCGGCGCAGCGTCGCCGGAGCGCGCTGGTGGACGTGTCAGGAACTGATCCGGGCACATGAGACGGTGTATCCGACCAGACTCGCCGAGCTGCTGCGCACGCTGCTCGACGAAGGTCCCCCGGCCGGCCCCGTGACCCTCGACACCGAAATCGTCTAGGGCCTCGTGGGACTGGCGCACAATGGTGGGATCGCACGGCTGAAGGGGAACATGCCATGAGCGCCGAGGACCTCGAGAAGTACGAGACCGAGATGGAGCTGAAGCTCTACCGGGAGTACCGCGATGTCGTCGGTCTGTTCAAATACGTGATCGAGACCGAGCGGCGCTTCTACCTCACCAACGACTACGAGATGCAGGTGCACTCGGTGCAGGGTGAGGTGTTCTTCGAGGTGTCGATGGCTGACGCCTGGGTGTGGGACATGTACCGGCCGGCCCGGTTCGTGAAGCAGGTACGCGTCCTCACGTTCAAGGACGTGAACATTGAGGAGCTGAACAAGAGCGATCTGGAGCTGCCGAGCGGGTGAGGGGCGCCGTCGGAACCCGCCATCCGCCATCCGCCACCTGCCACCCGCCCCCGGTCGATATCACCCGTGTGAGTGACAGCGTTGTCCACAACCGGTGAGTAGCGCACCAAGATCCACTCCGTGGGGCCGGATGCGTGACCGTGGGCACCGGAGGTGGTGCCGACATGAACGCACGAAGCGCGCTCGGCAGGTACGGAGAGGGCCTGGCGGCCCGGCGACTGACCAGGACCGGCATGACGGTCCTGGAGCGCAACTGGCGCTGCGGCAGGACCGGCGAGATCGACATCGTGGCCCGGGACGGCGACGTCCTGGTCGTCTGTGAGGTGAAGACCCGCCGGGAGGGGACCTTCGAGCATCCGATGGCCGCGGTCACAGCGGAGAAGGCCGAGCGGCTGCGCGGCCTCGCCGAACGCTGGATCCAGTCCCATGGAGGGGCACCGCCCGGAGGCGTCCGTATCGACCTGGTCGGCGTCCTGCTGCCCCGGCGCGGCGCCCCCGTGGTCGAGCACGTGCGGGGGGCAGCCTGATGGGCTTCGCGCGGACCTGCTCCGTGACCCTCGTCGGCGTCGAGGGCGTGGTCGTCGAGGTCCAGGCCGACCTCGAACCGGGTGTCGCCGCCTTCACCCTGGTAGGTCTGCCGGACAAGAGCCTGACCGAAAGCCGGGACCGGGTGCGGGCGGCGGTGGTCAACTCCGGCGGCGAGTGGCCGCAGAAGAAGCTCACGGTCGGGCTCAGCCCGGCCTCGGTGCCCAAGGCCGGCAGCGGTTTCGACCTGGCCGTGGCCTGTGCGGTGCTCGGCGCCGCCGAGCGGATCGACCCCAAGGTGCTCGCCGACATCGTGATGATCGGGGAGCTCGGCCTCGACGGGCGGGTGCGTCCGGTCAGGGGCATCCTGCCGGCGGTGCTGGCCGCCGCCGACGCCGGGTACGAACAGGTGGTCGTGCCCGAGTGCGCCGCCGCCGAGGCCTCACTGGTGCCCGGGGTCTCCGTCCTCGGCGTGCGCAGCCTGCGGCAGCTGATCGCGGTGCTGACCGACGAACCGGTGCCCGACGAGGACCCGGACGAGCAGGGACGACCGGACCCGCTGCTGGCCGGCCTGCGCCTGCCCGGCACGGGCGCGGCCGCCGGAATGCACAGCGTGGGCGCCGCCCAGCAGGACCTGGGACACGACCTCGCCGACATCGTCGGCCAGCTCTCGGCCCGTACGGCGGTGGAGGTCGCCGCGGCCGGGGCGCACCACCTGTTCCTCGAGGGGCCGCCGGGCGCGGGCAAGACCATGCTGGCCGAGCGGCTGCCCGCGCTCCTGCCCCGCCTCGCCAGGGAGGAGTCCCTGGAGGTCACGGCGATCCACTCGGTGGCCGGACTCCTGCCGCCGGGCAGACCGCTGATCGACCTCGCCCCCTACTGCGCCCCGCACCACTCGGCCACCATGCAGGCCCTCGTCGGCGGCGGCCCGGGCGTCGCCAGGCCCGGAGCGGTGTCGCTCGCTCATCGGGGCGTGCTCTTTCTGGACGAGACCCCCGAGTTCAGCAGCCATGCCCTCGACGCCCTGCGCCAGCCGCTGGAGGCGGGCCACGTGGTGATCGCGCGCAGCGCCGGGGTGGTGCGGTTCCCGGCGAGGTTCCTGATGGTGCTCGCGGCCAACCCGTGCCCCTGCGGCCGGTTCTCGCTGCGGGAGACCCTGTGCGAGTGCCCGCCCTCGGTGGTCCGCCGCTACCAGGCCAGGTTGTCCGGGCCGCTCCTCGACCGGGTCGACCTGCGGGTCGAGGTCGACCCGGTCACCCGCGCCGAACTCACCCGGCGCGACGCCCGGGGCGAGGCCACGGCGCCGGTGGCCGACCGGGTGCGGGCCGCCAGGGAACGCGCGGCGGCCCGGCTCGCGGGCACCCCGTGGCGGACCAACAGCGAGGTGCCCGGCCGTGAGCTGCGCAGCCGCTGGCACGCGGAGGCCGGCGCGATGGACGAGGCCGAGCGCGGCCTGGAGCGGGGCGTCCTCACCGCGCGCGGCCTCGACCGTGTCCTGCGGGTCGCCTGGACGGTCGCGGACCTCGCCGGCCACGACCGGCCCGACGCGTCGGACGTCGCCCTGGCGCTGCAACTGCGCACCGGAGTGCCCCGGGGCGTGCCCATGGCCATCGGGGCCTCGGCGTGAACACCACCCGGGCTCCCGACCGCGAACTGCTCGCCCGGGTCTTCCTCAGCCGGGTCCTCGAGCCCGGGGACGAAGCCGGCGGGCGGTGGCTGCGGGAGTGCGGGGCCGTGGAGGTGGCCCGGCGGCTGCGCGACGGCGCCCCACGGCTCGCCGGGGTGTCGGACAAGCGGTGGGCGGGGCTGTGCGCCCGGGCGGCGCGGGCCGAGCCCGCACGGGACCTCGCCGCGGGGCGGGAGGCCGGTGTGCGGTTCGTACGTCCCGGGGACACCGAGTGGCCCACCCAGCTCGACGACCTCGGCGACACACGGCCCACGGGACTGTGGGTGCGCGGCCGGCCCAGCCTGCGGATATGGGCGCTGCGCTCGGTCGCGGTCGTCGGCGCCCGCGCCTGCACCCAGTACGGCGCCCACATGGCCGCGGCCCTCGGCGCCGGCCTCGCCGAGCGCGGCTGGGTCGTGGTCTCCGGCGGCGCCTACGGAGTCGACGGCGCCGCGCACCGGGGCGCGCTCGCCGCGAGCGGCGCCACCGTCGCCGTCCTGGCCTGCGGCGTCGACCGGCCCTATCCGCGCGGGCACACCGAGCTGATCACCAGGATCGCGCAGCAGGGTCTGGTGGTCGGCGAGCTGCCGCCTGGTGACCATCCGACGCCGAGCCGGTTCGTCGTCCGCAACAGAGTGATCGCGGCGCTCACCCGGGGCACCGTGGTGGTCGAGGCCGCCCACCGCAGCGGATCGCTGGTCACCGCGCGGGCGGCGCAGCGCCTGGGACGGCACACCATGGGGGTGCCCGGCCCGGCCACCAGCGCGCTCTCCGCCGGTGTCCACGATCTCCTGCGCGGCGGGGCGGTGCTGGTCTCCGACCCCGCGGAAGTCGTCGAACTGGTCGGCGACATGGGTGAACTCGCCCCGGACCGGCGTGGTCCCGTACTCCCGCGCGACCTGCTGGAACCGGACGCCCGCCAGGTTCTGGCCGCGCTGCCGGCGCGCGGCGCGGCGACGCCCGACGAGATCGCCCGCAGCGCCCGGACGACCGCGGACGACGCGATCGCGAAACTGTACGAACTCCGATCGCTGGGTTACGTCGAACGACATGGCGAGGGATGGAAGTTGACACGCCAGGCGCTGATCTCGGCCCGGGAGGGCCACGAGCGGTGCTGACCGAGCGTGTTCGGCCGTCCGAGGGAGGCCCTACGCCGGTGGGGATTCCCGCAGTTGGGCGCGGTGGCGGTCACCGAGGGTGACGTGTGTGACCCGGTGGGGCGCACCGCGGAACGAATCTGCGCACGCTTCGCGCCCCGCCGTTCGCGCACCGCGACACTTCAGTCACGCTACGCTCACGTGGTTCCAACCTCACAGAAGCGACCGAGAACGACAGCTCACCCAGAAGTCCGCATTCCGCGACAGAACGACGCAAGGCGACGCATGTCCCAGCACACCTCCGAGCCCGACCGGGCGGCGCTCCCCCCAGCCGCCCGTGACGGTGGCAGCGTGCGGCCGTCCGCTCCCACGACGCTCGACGAGCTGTGGCGGTCGTACAAGGCGACGGGGGACGACCGGCTGCGGGAGCAGCTGATCCTGCACTACTCGCCGCTGGTGAAGTACGTGGCGGGACGGGTGAGCGTCGGCCTGCCGCCCAACGTGGAGCAGGCCGACTTCGTCTCCTCCGGGGTCTTCGGCCTCATCGACGCGATCGAGAAGTTCGACATCGAACGGGAGATCAAGTTCGAGACCTACGCGATCACGCGGATCAGGGGCGCGATGATCGACGAGCTGCGGGCACTGGACTGGATCCCCCGCTCCGTGCGGCAGAAGGCGCGGAACGTGGAGCGGGCGTACGCGACCCTGGAGGCCCGGCTGCGGCGCACGCCGACGGAGGTCGAGGTGGCCGCCGAGATGGGCATCGCGGTCGACGAACTGCATGCCGTCTTCAGTCAGTTGTCGCTGGCCAACGTGGTGGCGCTGGAGGAGCTGCTGCATGTCGGCGGTGAGGGCGGGGACCGGCTGAGCCTCATGGACACGCTGGAGGACACCGCCGCCGACAACCCGGTGGAGGTCGCCGAGGACCGGGAGCTGCGCACGTTCCTGGCCCGGGCGATCAACACGCTGCCCGAGCGGGAGAAGACCGTCGTGATGCTCTACTACTACGAGGGCCTCACGCTCGCCGAGATCGGCAATGTGCTCGGTGTGACCGAGAGCCGGGTCAGCCAGATCCACACCAAATCGGTGCTCCAGCTGCGGGCGAAACTGGCGAGCTTCGGGCGCTGACCGAGGCGGACTCCCTCCCGGTGCGGGTGGCACATCCGTAAAGTGGTTGACGTGCCAAGGATTCGAGCGGCCTCCGTGGCCGAGCACCGGTCGATGCAGCGCGCCGCCCTGTTGGACGCGGCGCGGACCCTGCTGTCCGAGGGGGGAACGGAGGCGCTGACCTTCCCGGCCCTGGCCGAGCGGACGGGGCTCGCGCGGTCGTCGGTGTACGAGTACTTCCGGTCACGGGCTGCCGTGGTCGAGGAGCTGTGCGAGGTCGACTTCCCGGTGTGGACCGCGGAGGTCGCGGCCGCGATGGCCTGCGCCGACGGGCCCGCCGCCAAGGTCGAGGCGTATGTGCGCAAGCAGCTGGAGCTGGTCGGGGACCGGCGCCACCGGGCCGTCGTGGCGATCTCGGCGAGTGAGCTGGACGCGGGTGCCCGGGAGAAGATCCGGGCCGCCCACGGCGGGCTCGTCGCCATGATCGTGGAGGCGCTGGGGGAGCTGGGACACGAGCAGCCGCGGCTGGCGGCGATGCTGCTCCAGGGCGTCGTGGACGCCGCGGTGCGGCGGATCGAGCTGGGGGCCGCGGAGGATCCGGCGGTCATCGCCGAGGCCGCGGTGGGAATGGCGCTGCGCGGCGTGTGCGGCTGACGCCGGCTGCGGGCCCCTGAGCACCCGGTCTCCCCGGCCGCGCACAGTGGCGGGCCCGGGACGCGACGGGAGTCAGGAGGCACGCCGGTCGGATCACCGGGGCTGCGGCACCCCCAGCACCGGCAGCAGTCTCGTAGGGCCGTTCAGGAGCCACGGCGGGAGCAGGAGAAGCGGGTTCAGGTAGGTTCTGCCGCGCAGCAGGCCCCAGTGGACACACGGGCCTTCGCAGTGCCGGCCCGTCGCCTCCACGGTGCCGACGACCGCGCCGGCGGCCACCTCGTCGCCCTGCTTCACCGACGCCCTCACCGGCTCGTACGTCGTCCGCAGTGGTGGCTCGCCCGTGCCCGCCAACTCGACCGACACCACGCCTCGGCCGGCCACCGGGCCCGCGAAGAACACCCGCCCGGCCGCCACCGCCCGGACCGGAGCGCCCGGCGACGCGCCCAGGTCCACGCCGCGGTGTCCGGGCCCGTAGACCGTCGCCGGAGGATCCCAACCGCGCAGCACCTCGGGACGTACCCCCACCGGCCACACCCGGCCCACGGCCGGGACCGGCGGATCCCCTTCCCCTGAACCGGGCCCTGAACCGGGCCCTGGACCGGGATCCGGGCCGGAATCGACCGGCACGGCGCGGTCGCCGTCGGCCCGGGCCGTCGACGCCGTCCATGCCGTCCACGCCGTCCGTCCCCCCGAGCCCACCGGTGCCGCCGAGGGCACGAGTGCCACCAGCGCCACCAGCACCGTCGAGGCCACCCGTGCCGCCGCCCACCCGGGCAGCGGTCCCCGCCGGAAGTCGGCGGCCGTCCATCGCATCGCACGCGTCCGAACCATGCGCCCACCGTCCCGCAACCCCGCCGACGACGGCCGGAACCTGTGGACAACCCACCGATTGTGGACAGCGGCGTCACCCGGCGCCCCGTGGGTCCCGTACACTTCTGATGGCGACCCGGGTCACCGGGTCGACTTCGCACGCCCCGACACCAGGACCGGCGACGGTCGGTGTCAGCGCCCCTCGGTCCCTCGTGGCACGGCGCGCAGCGGGCGTCAGGCGCGGAAGCCGTCCGGCAGCCGCGGCACAACCGAGAAACTCAAGGAGATACGGCCATGGCCGTCGTCACGATGCGGGAGCTGCTGGAGAGCGGCGTCCACTTCGGTCACCAGACCCGCCGTTGGAACCCGAAGATGAAGCGCTTCATCTTCACCGAGCGCAACGGCATCTACATCATCGACCTGCTCCAGTCGCTGTCGTACATCGACCGCGCCTACGAGTTCGTCAAGGAGACCGTCGCCCACGGCGGCACGGTCATGTTCGTCGGTACGAAGAAGCAGGCGCAGGAGGCCATCGCCGAGCAGGCGACCCGCGTCGGCATGCCCTACGTCAACCAGCGCTGGCTGGGCGGCATGCTCACCAACTTCTCGACCGTCTACAAGCGCCTGCAGCGCCTGAAGGAGCTCGAGCAGATCGACTTCGAGGACGTCGCGTCCTCCGGTCTGACCAAGAAGGAGCTCCTGGTCCTCTCCCGCGAGAAGGCCAAGCTGGAGAAGACCCTCGGCGGTATCCGCGAGATGCAGAAGGTGCCCAGCGCCGTCTGGATCGTGGACACCAAGAAGGAGCACATCGCGGTCGGCGAGGCCCGCAAGCTCAACATCCCGGTCGTCGCCATCCTCGACACCAACTGCGACCCCGACGAGGTCGACTACAAGATCCCGGGCAACGACGACGCGATCCGCTCCGTCACCCTGCTCACCCGCGTGATCGCCGACGCTGTCGCCGAGGGCCTCATCGCCCGCTCCGGCGCTGCCGAGGGCAAGGGTGAGAAGGCCGCGGGCGAGCCGCTCGCCGAGTGGGAGCGCGACCTGCTCGAGGGCGAGAAGAAGGCCGAGGAGGCTCCCGCTGCGGAGGCCCCCGCTGCGGAGGCTCCTGCCGCCGAGGCTCCGGCTGCCGAGGCTCCGGCTGCCGAGGCTCCTGCCGCCGAGGCTCCGGTCGCGGAGGCCCCCGCCGCCGAGGGCGAGCAGGCCTGACCCGTCAGCGCCAGCGTTGACGGCGGGAGCGGCGACATGAAGTCCGCTCCCGCCGTTCACCCGTAGGTCAGCACCGAGTCGGGAACCTGCATCTACATGTAGACCGCAGACCGTGCAGATCTTCGATCCTCCAGACTTCGAGAAAGATTCACAGACTCATGGCGAACTACACCGCCGCCGACGTCAAGAAGCTCCGCGAGCTCACGGGCGCCGGCATGATGGACTGCAAGAAGGCGCTGGACGAGGCCGAGGGCAACGTCGACAAGGCCGTCGAGGCGCTCCGTATCAAGGGCCAGAAGGGCGTCGCCAAGCGCGAGGGCCGCTCCGCCGAGAACGGCGCCGTGGTCTCGATCATCGCCGACGACAACTCCTCCGGTGTCCTCGTTGAGCTGAAGTGCGAGACGGACTTCGTCGCCAAGGGCGAGAAGTTCCAGGCCGTCGCCCGCGCGATCGCCGAGCACGTCGCCAAGACCTCCCCGGCCGACCTCGAGGCCCTGCTCGCCTCCGAGATCGAGGCCGGCAAGACCGTCCAGGCGTTCGTGGACGAGGCCAACGCCAACCTCGGCGAGAAGATCGTCCTGGACCGCTTCGCGCAGTTCTCCGACGGCTTCGTGGTCGCGTACATGCACCGCACGATGCCCGACCTGCCCCCGCAGATCGGTGTCCTCGTCGAGCTCGACAAGCCGAACGCCGAGGTCGCCAAGGGCATCGCCCAGCACATCGCCGCCTTCGCGCCGAAGTACCTCGCCAAGGAGGACGTGCCGGCCGACATCGTCGAGTCCGAGCGTCGTGTCGCCGAGGAGACCACCCGCGCCGAGGGCAAGCCCGAGGCCGCGATCGCCAAGATCGTCGAGGGTCGTGTCAACGGCTTCTTCAAGGACGCGACGCTGCTCGGCCAGCCCTACGCCCTGGACAACAAGAAGTCGGTCCAGAAGGTCCTGGACGAGGCCGGTGTCACCCTGAAGCGCTTCACGCGCATCAAGGTCGGCATCTGACTCCACGGTCCGTACCGCGACGGACCCCCGACCCCGATAGGGTCGACAGCAGTCGTCCACGTCGCTCGCGTGTGCGCCCACGCTCACGCGCGTGACGGACGGCAGCAGATCTGACGAGGAGGCCATTGCCGCTGCATGGGATGCGAAACACGCCCCACCGGCAATGGCCTTCTTCGCATGTGCACCACGTAACAGAGGCGGGATCTCATGACCACCAAGGCCCAGAAGAGCGACGACGGCAAAGTACCCGGACGGTTTCTGCTGAAGCTGTCGGGAGAGGCCTTCTCCGGTGGCGGGGGCCTGGGGGTCGACCCGGACGTGGTGCACGCCATCGCCCGTGAGATCGCGGCCGTCGTGCGCGACGGCGCGCAGATCGCGGTCGTGATCGGCGGCGGCAACTTCTTCCGCGGTGCCGAACTCCAGCAGCGCGGCATGGACCGCGCCCGCTCGGACTACATGGGCATGCTCGGCACCGTGATGAACTGCCTCGCCCTGCAGGACTTCCTGGAGAAGGAAGGCATCGACAGCCGGGTCCAGACCGCCATCACCATGGGCCAGGTCGCCGAGCCGTACATCCCGCTGCGCGCCGTGCGCCACATGGAGAAGGGCCGCGTGGTCATCTTCGGCGCCGGTATGGGCATGCCGTACTTCTCCACCGACACCACCGCCGCCCAGCGCGCCCTGGAGATCGACGCCGAGGCGCTGCTCATGGGCAAGAACGGCGTGGACGGGGTGTACGACTCCGACCCGAAGGCCAACCCGGACGCGGTGAAGTTCGACTCCCTGGGCTACGGGGAGGTCATCACGCGGGACCTGAAGGTCGCCGACGCCACGGCGATCACGCTGTGCCGGGACAACAAGCTCCCGATCGTCGTCTTCGAACTCCTGAAGGAGGGCAATATCGCCCGAGCCGTCAAGGGTGAGAAGATCGGCACGCTTGTGGGTGACCAAGGCAGCCGGGGCTGACCGGCGGACCCCGCACAGGGGTAGCCGGAAAGAGGCCTGTCCGGGCGACGGACGGGACGGACCCTGGCCGGGGGATGGACAATGTCCTGCCGGTCGGGAACCGTGCAGGAAGAAGACGCGACGAAGCCGGCCACCGGTCCCGACTGGGAACCGGAGCCGGGCCTACTCAAGACACGCAGGAGCAAGTGGTGATCGAAGAGACCCTCCTCGAGGCCGAGGAGAAGATGGAGAAGGCCGTCGTGGTCGCCAAGGAGGACTTCGCCGCGATCCGCACCGGCCGTGCGCACCCGGCGATGTTCAACAAGATCGTGGCCGATTACTACGGCGCGCCGACGCCGATCAACCAGCTGGCCTCGTTCTCCGTACCGGAGCCGCGCATGGCCGTCGTGACCCCGTTCGACAAGACCGCGCTGCGCAACATCGAGCAGGCGATCCGCGACTCCGACCTGGGCGTCAACCCGAGCAACGACGGCAACATCATCCGCGTGGTGTTCCCCGAGCTCACCGAGGAGCGCCGTCGCGAGTACATCAAGGTCGCCAGGGGCAAGGGCGAGGACGCCAAGGTGTCCATCCGCTCCGTGCGCCGCAAGGCCAAGGACGCCATCGACAAGATGATCAAGGATGGCGAGGTCGGTGAGGACGAGGGCCGCCGTGCGGAGAAGGAGCTCGACGACATCACCGCCAAGTACGTGGCGCAGGTGGACGAGCTGCTGAAGCACAAGGAAGCGGAGCTGCTCGAAGTCTGATGAACGACACTTCCTGGGGAGCGCCGCGGCAGGCCGGGTACTGGGGGCCCGCGGACGGGTCACCCGCCCATCAGGGACCCGTCCCGGGGGCCGCTCCGGCGGGTCCCGCGTACGATGCGCATGACGCCCAGCGGACCCGCCCCATGCCCGTCGTGCCCGACGCGCCCGCTCACGGCGGAAACCAGGATGACGACCGGGGGGCCGCCCAGTGGGGCGGCGCCCCGTTCCGCGACGACACGCCGCAGCCGCCGCACCACGCGCCGCGGCCCCACGACACGCCGCAGACACCGTCCCTGCACGGGATGGCGTCGCAGAATCCGGAGCCCATGCCCGACGCCCCGCAGCCGGCGCCCGCGCCGCAGAAGAAGAGCGCGGGTCGCGACCTGGGCGCCGCCATAGGCGTCGGCCTCGGGCTCGGCGCGGTGATCGTCGTGTCGCTGTTCGTCGTCAAGGCCGTGTTCGTCGGTGTCATCGCGGTCGCGGTCGTGGTCGGCCTGTGGGAACTCACCAGTCGGCTCGACGAGCGCAAGGGCATCAAGGCGCCGCTCGTACCGCTGGCGGTCGGCGGAGCGGCCATGGTGGTCGCCGGGTACGTCCGGGGCGCCGAGGGGGCCTGGGTGGCGATGGCGCTGACCACGCTCGCGATCCTGGTCTGGCGCATGACGAAGCCACCGGAGGGCTACCTCAAGGACGTCACGGCCGGCGTCTTCGCGGCGTTCTACGTGCCGTTCCTGGCCACGTTCGTCGCGATGATGCTGACCGCGGACGACGGTCCCCGCCGTGTGCTGACCTTCCTCCTGCTCACGGTGGTCAGCGACACGGGCGCGTACGCCGTCGGGTGGCGCTTCGGCCGGCACAAGCTCGCTCCGCGCATCAGTCCGGGCAAGACCCGCGAGGGCCTGTTCGGCGCGGTGGCCTTCGCGATGGTGGCCGGCGCGCTGTGCATGCAGTTCCTGATCGACGACGGCGCCTGGTGGCAGGGCCTGCTGCTCGGCCTCGCGGTCGCCGCCACCGCCACCCTCGGCGATCTCGGCGAGTCCATGATCAAGCGGGACCTGGGCATCAAGGACATGGGCACCCTGCTCCCCGGCCACGGGGGCATCATGGACCGCCTCGACTCCCTGCTGCCCACCGCGCCGGTGGTCTGGCTCCTGCTGGTCCTCTTCGTCGGCTCCGCCTGAGCCCACGGCCGTGGCCCGCCCAAGCCGGCGGCCATCGAGCCCCCAGCCCGCACGGGTTGGGGGCTCGATGCTCAACCGTCGGCTTCGAGGGCGCCCCCCAGCCGGACCGATCACCAAGGCGCGGTCCTGGAACGGTGGCGACCGCACGACTACAGGGCGCGGGTACATCCGGCGACGCTGTGCGCACGGCGCGACCTGATGACCGCGTTGGGCACCGGCACGATCGGGTGCGGGGCTACCCCGGGTGCAGCAGCACGGTGACGCTATGGCGTCCTGGAAGCCCGGCTCGTCTGCGTCTCGTGTTCCGGCCGGGACCCGACCGGGTCATCGCCGACGGCTACTTCGACGAGGGCGCGGCGGTGCGCCTGCCGGACCGGGAGTATCTGAATCTCCACGAGCCCGGCAGCGTAAGAGCGTTGCTGGACGAGGCCCTGGCCCGTGAAGTGTTTCCGGCGGCGGGGTCGGTCGAGGTGGACGGCTGGCCCCTATTCGACGCGGTGACGCGTGTCTAGTCTCAGTTGATGGTTGACGTGTTGGCATCGGGTGACGCTTGACGTCTGTCCTAGTCGATGCTCCGACGGTTGTGTTCACCGGACTTGCGGACCACCACCTCCTTTCTGGTGACTCTCGGGACGGTGATGATCAAGCCCTGGCCGGGGAAGACACGGATCACGACCTCGCTCAGGTGGGCGGTGACGACCCTGTGGGCATAGCCGCGGCCGAGTTGGATGCGCTGTCCGGCGACCATGAAACCGCCGACACTGCTAACGGTCCGCTCGGCGATCTGCTCGGCGGGCGGGGGCAGCAGCGGTGGCGGGCTGGCGGGACGGCCACCTTGAAAAGGCACCCGCAGGCGATGAGGCCAGGGTCCGAGATGCTCCATCCGGGCAATCCGTTGGGGAGGGGCAATCCGTGGGTGACTGGACGAGCTTGATCTGGGGAGGCGCCGTGGGTGCTGGCGCGACGGTCATCGCACTCGACTATCGGAACGTTGGGCTGCGCGTGTATGACCTGATAGCCCAGCGCTCACCTGGTGGCGGGGTCGATCCAAGGTTCTCCCCGGACGTCATGCGAGGGATCTTCGGGGTCCTCGGTGTCGTCTCCCTTGCAGTGACCGGGGTGAGGGCGTTCGGGATGTTCTGACTCCGACGGCCCCGGCCCCTGCGCACGCTCGTCAGACGCGCACAGCCAAGCCGAGGCAAGCGGTGTCAAGCATCAGGTGAAGCCACAACGCCGAGCATCAACCGAGACAAGACACGACGCGGTGACGCGCGCGGTAAGACGTTCCCTCCTTCATCAAGGCTCGCTTCGCTCGCCGTCGCTCCCGGCCTCCTGAACTGGTCAGGCCGCCGAGCGGTGCCAGATCATCCTCACAGTCGTTCGTGCAGTGGCGCGCTCCACCTTGACGCCCTGGACCAAGCCCGCTCCCCATGCGTGTGGGTCGACGGTGGACGAGATGGGAGCCGGGGTGAGTGGTGGGTTGGCGTACGTGGTGAAGGTGGGGGAAGCGGCGCTACAGTCCCGGACATGAAGCCGGGGAGACTGAGGCAGTTCGGCGCGTCGTTCATCGCGATAGTCAGGCACATTGTCCGGCGCCCTTTGCTGATCCTGGTCCTCGTGCTGATCGCCGTGGGGACCAGGTGGCTCCAGTCCACGTTGCCGCAGCCGTGGGACGGCGTGCCTTTCGGGTTCGGCTTGCTCGCGGCTGTGTGGTCCATCCAATCGACGCTTCCTCGAAGCCAAGAAGATCACCAGGCCGACGATTGAGCGTGCCTGCCGCGTGCCCGATACGGCAGCGCCTCAGGGGCGTCCGGTCGGCTGGGCCGTCTCTGGGCCGTGCGGGGACGCTCAACGGCGACCGGTGCCGACCACTGACGACAGTCGTCCGGGTGGACAGTCCCAGGTCACCCAATTGGATCTGCGACACTGGTACAGCCATGCCTAAGCCCGGAGAACTAACTAGTAGCCGTCTCGTTTAGGGCTTCTACCTGCACTTTTTCGGGTGATCGGGATCCTTCAACGTGGGGCTGGGCCGTCTGTGGGCCGTGAGGTGAGGTGCGCCGCTCTATCAACCTGAGCTGAGACCGCCCGAAGTCGTTGCTGGGCACGCGAGAATGGCCTCGTGGATGCAGCAGTGTGGGTTGGCGCCATCTCTGGCTTGACGGGAGCGGCGCTAGGGACAGCGGGTGCTATAGCGTCGACGTTGATTTCACAGCGTCATCAACGGTCCATGGCCCGTGACGAACGGCGTTCGCAGCTTGAGCGAGAGGCCGTTGACACATTGACGGCCGAGTTCGTGGCCTTACGGAACCTAGCAAGGAGATACCCGGAGGAGGACGCCGGTGAGGATGAAATGCGCCCTTTTCGCCTAGAGGCGCTGGATCATCACCTGCGCATTGACCAGGCACTCGTCAGACTTCCGAACGAGCAGCTCAGGATCCGTATCGGTGACGTCACGCTGGCCAGCCAACGTGCTTTTCAAGGCTTTGAAGATGACCGTCAAACAAGATTCACAGCAGCCTTCACCGTGACTGCGGAAGCGCTTGGCTGCTTGGGTGCCAGCCTGAGAGAAGAAGAGATGCCGCCCCTCACCTCTCACACGGCTGAGGCTCGGCGCCGACGCCTCGTGCATGAGGCTCGGCGTCAAACGAACTCTGCTGAACTGCCCTGACTCCCCCAGGTCAGCTGTTGTCGTCATGATTAGGCCGGTCCGCCAAGAGTGTGTCGACGGCTCGACGGGTCCGCTCCTGACTCGACGGCATCAGGTGTGCGTACACCCGCAGGGTCAACCCAGGGTCGGAGTGCCCCAGGTACTCGCTGACGGCCTTGATGCTCTCTCCCGCGTCGAGCAGGACCGAGGCGTAGAAGTGCCTCAGGGCGTGCATGCCGTGCTCGCGAGCGGACTCATACTTACCGTCCTCCCCGGCCTCCGAGATCAAGCCAGCAGCCGCAAGAGCAGGCTTCCATTCCTGGATGTTGAAGTTGCTGCGCCAGACGAGACCGCTCGCGGTGTTCGCGAACAGGAGGCGGGCCGACACCTTCGGGCCGTCCGGCTTACGCCAGGGCAAGGTGATCCCAACCGGCTTGAAGGCATCCATGTGAGCCCGCAGGGCCTCAGCCACCGACGGCGGCAACGGCACGTCCCGCTCCTTATTGCACTTCGGCGGAGCGAACACGGCCTTGCCCAGAATCAGCTTCACCTGCCGGACCACCCGAATGATGCCGCCGTCGAAGGCGAGCGCATCCTCGGCCAGTCCCACGATCTCCCCCTGGCGGAGCCCGCACCCGGCACCCACGTCCACCATGGGCCGGTAGCGCTGGGGGAGCGCGGCGCGGACCGCGTGAACCTGGGCAGGCAGCCACGGCACAACGCGGCGTTGTTCGGCGGCCGGCGGGCGGACGGACTTGGCGGAGCACGGGTTACGGGGCAACAGCCCGTCGTCAACGGCCGCACTGAGCACGGCCCGCACGTCACCGTAGATGTTCCGCGCATAGCCGCCGCTCACGGCCGGGTCATTCTCCAGCGCGCTCACCAGGCCGCGGATGTGCTCCGGGCGGAACGAGTCCAACGGCCGAGAGCCGATCAGGCGGAAGGCGTGCAGCCGCAACCGCTGCTCGACCACAACCAGACTGGCCGGGTCGATGCCGTGCGTCTTGAGCCAGCTCTCGGCGTAGCTCTTGAAGGTGATTCGGGCGGCGCGCGGGTCGATGTACCGACCGCGCGACATGTCCGACGCAATGTCGGTGAGCCACGTCTCGGCGAGACGCTTCTGTCGATCCGGGAAGCTCTTGGACTTCTCGGTGCCGTCGGGGCCGATGTAGCGAGCCCGGTAGCGCAGGCCGAGGCCGTGGCGGTCGGTTTTGACCTTGCTGGTCGTGCCGTCTGGCCCGGTCTTGGTCCGGTACCAGCGGTCTTGGATGTGGCCAGCCATCAGGCGGCCTCCCGAGCTGGGAGTCGACCCAGGTCCGCACGTCGGTCGGGTCGAAGCGGAGGTGCCGGCCGACGCGGAAGCCGCGGGGACCGGTGCGCTTGCGGCGCCACTGGTAGACCGTCTCGACACTGGGCAGCTCGAACATCTCGACCAGGTCCTCAGGGGTCAGGAACCGGTTCGGCAGCTCTGAGGCCATGGTCAGCACTCCCTTTCGTCCGCGAGTTGGTCGCGTAGGGCTTCGCGGGCGGTTTCGCGGTTGAGTTGGAGGTCGCGGGCGATGGTGGCGGCGAGAGCGGATTCCCCGGGGGTGTGGCCGTGGCCTGCGTACTGCCAGTCGGCGAGGACAAGGACGGTGTCCGGCTCGGCGTCGTCCAGGCCGAGGGCGGCAGCCTCTTGGGTGGCGCGGTAGTCGGCGCGTGCCTGGCGGAGGGCGCCGAGGGTGGTGGAGTAGCGGCGGGACTTGGAGGAGAAGTGGCCGCGAAAGCCGAGCATGTGCGCCCAGGCCCACAGCCGCCGGTCCGGATACAGCGGGTCGAGCATCTTGCAGGCTTCGATGAGGCGGCGGGTGTGGTCGGGGACCTGGTGGCGGTCGAGCTCGGCGAGCTCCCCGATGCGGCGGTCGAGGGTGCCGGTGTTCTCGGCGGCTTTGGTGGCGTACTTGGCGACGTAGGAGGCGACGGCCTGTTCGGTGATGTCGGAGCCGTCCCCGAACGCCTTCACGGGCCGGACGTCGAGCTGTCGGCCCCAGCGGAAGGTGCGGGCCGGTTGGTCGTCGGCGGCCGGGACGGAGATGGAGGTGTAGGAGTGCGCGGCGGCGGCGCGGATCGCTTCGGCGAGCAGGTCGACGGTGGCCCAGGAGGGCGGCGGGGTGTCCGGCCCGTCGGGTCCGTCGAGGCGGATCACGGCATGGAAGTGGACGGCGCCGCGCTTCTGAAACTCGGCGACCTTGCCGTACGAGACGCGGCAGTGGTCGGCGAGTTCCCTGCGGGAAAGGCCGGCGCGGGCGGCGATCTCGCGGCGGAGCCGGGTGGTGAAGCGCTGCCAGAGTTGTCCGGCGTGGTTGTTGAACAGCACTGCGCCCGCGTAGTCGTATGTGGCCGGGTCGAGGGCGGTGCCCAGTTCCGGGGCGTCCGGGGCGTGGTGGGTGCCGCAGCGGCAGGTGCCGTGGTCGGGCCGGTTGTGGACCGGGCCGAACGAGGGTGCGGTGAGGGTGGCGAAGACGCGGGGGTGATCGCGGACGGTGGCGGGGATGTCGCGGCGGTCGTCTCCGGCCAGGCCTGCGCGGATGAGGTGGTAGGTGTCGCCCGCGTAGGTCCAGGCGCAGGCGGGGCAGCGGGAGGCGCGGCGGTTGCCGCAGGCGACGCGGAGGCGTCCGCCCGGCTCGTTCTCGGTGGTGTAGTGGTGCAGGGTCTGGCCGGTGGTCTTGTCCTTGTGGAAGACCCAGCCCGTCAGGTGGATGGGGTCGGCGCATCCTCCGGTGCGCTTGATTTGGTCTTGCCAGCGGTCGAAGCCGGGGGACCCGGCCACCCGCAGCAGGTCGCCGAGGGTGGTCGGGTCCAGGCCCGCCAGGGTGGCGGTGTCGGTCACGCTGTTACCTCCCGGCCCGGACGAGGGCGGCGGGGAGGGCGTGACCGGTGCCCTTGCAGGTCGGGCAGGTGACGTGGACCGTCACGCGGGAGCCGTCGGTTTGGCGGGTGCCGGTGGTGATGGCGACGGTGGCGAAGCCGTCGCAGTCGCGGCAGATACGCCGGGTGGGGGCGTGCTGGGGCATCATGGGCTTGCCTTTCGGGTCCGTTGGATCTGGAGGGTGGGAAGGCGCCCGGAGCGGACGAAGTTTGGCGACGGAGGCCGCTCCGGGGGCCGCTCAGCGGCGCCGGTTGTCGGCGTTGATCAGGGAGCGGATCACCAGGGCGCAGACGGCGACCGAGGCGCTGGTGATGGCGACCGCGAGGAGCATGGAGACCAGGACGGCTCCGACGACCAGGACCGCGGCGGTGCCGCCGCCGACGAGGGCGAGCGCGGTGCCGGGCGTGAGCTGGATCGTGGGCCGGGTCGAGGCCGGGGCGACGGGCACGGGCGGCGGGGCCGGGGTGCCCGGGGTGATGGCGGTCGGCTCGACGACGACCGCGGGCGGGGTGACCGTGCCGGTGGGCTGGGGCATGGTCGGGAGCTTGGGCCGCAACATGAGCGGATCTCCTTTCGCGGGTTACTTGACGGCGGTGTCGATGACCGGGGCGAAGAGGCTGTCGGCGAGGAGGTAGCCACCGAGGAGCAGCACGGCGACGAGCCACCAGGGCGGGCGGATGAGCTTGACGCCGAGGACTCCGACGCAGAGCAGGGCGAACCAGAGCGGGACCTGCATGGCGCTGGCCTCCTAGCGGACCTTGCAGCGGTGGGTGCGGGCGGCGAGCTGGGCGGCGGACTGGCTGGTGTAGTCGGCGGACCAGCCGCAGCCGTCGGAGCTGCACACGGCGGCGTGCTTGGTGGTGCCGTGGCGGTCGCGGTGGGTGCCGATCTGCACGGGGCCGATCCGCATCACGGAGTGGAAGAAGTCGCGGGCGGGCATGGCGAGTCGTCTCCTTTCGGGTCAGGCGAGTTGGGCGGCGATGGCGTCGGCCAGGTGCGGCGGGACGCCGAGGCGGGCGCGCAGGGTGTCGGTGTCGATCGGGGATCCGGTGCGGGCGTGGTGGTCGTCGGCGACCTTGTGTGCGTGGTCGACCAGCGCGGCCGGGACCGGCGCGACCGGGGCCGGTTCGGCTGTGGGCAGGGCCGGGGTTTCCTCGGGCTCCGGGACCACGACGGGTTCGGGCAGTGGGTCCGGCTCGGCGACGGCGGCCGGTTCCGGCTCCACCTCGGGCACGGGGTCCGGGTCCGGAGTGGCGGGTGCCGGCGGAGCCGAGGAGCGGTCCGCGGGTGAGTGGGCGAGCAGGGTGCCGCCCATGAAGGCCAGGGCGGGCCAGGCGGCGACGAGGATGCTTAGCCAGGCGGGAACGTCGTTCAGGTCGAGCAGTCCGGCGGTGGCGACGTTCGCGCCGAGCGAGGCGACCAGGGCGATGAGGAACCAGGACCAGGCCAACCGGGACGGGCCGTCGGTGCGCAACCGTCGCCAGGCGGCGACCAGCAGCAGGTCCACCGAGATGGGGTAGGCCCACGCTTTCCAGCCGTCCTGTCCGGCTGCGGCAGCGAGGTCATGCAGGTGGGCGAAGGAGAGCGCCCCGGCAATGACGGCCTGGACGAGCACGGCGTCGACGCGGAGAGCGGGGCGGGTCATCACGGCTCCTTCCTGTGATGAGGCATGGCGGGGGTAGGGACCTGGCGCGAAGGACGGTCACGCCAGCCGAAAGGTGAGGGTGGGTCAGGCGGTGGCGGGGGCTGTCTTGGACAGCGGCACACGGCTTGAGGGCAGCGAGGCGACCACGGGCCGGTAGGCCGCCAGGGCGGGAAGGTCGGGGGTGCGGTCGGCGTACTTGTTGCAGAGGTTGACGGTCTGGCGCAGCGAGGTGTGCGGGGCGCGGATGCGGTGCCAGCCGCCGGTGGAGTCCCCGGCGATGGCGATACCGCGCGTCTCGGCCGGGATCTGGATGGCGGCCAGGACGGCGTCCGGGGCGATGTCGCCGAAGGCCATGTTCGCGGAGGTCTCGTCGTTGACGCGGTGCGCGGTGCGGCCGGTGAGCTGGGCGCGGAGCATGGTGATGCCCTTGCCGAGTTCGGAGCCGGGGCGCTGCCCGCAGATCTCCAGGTAGATGCCGGCCGCGCGGCCGAGCTGGGCGAGGCGGACCAGGGCGGTGATGATCCGGTCCCGGCGCTTCTCCTCGTCCTTGCTGGCGAAAAGGGCGAGTTCGGCGACCTCGTCGACCAGGACGACCACCGGCACCGGCCGCACATCTTCGGGCAGGTCCCAGATGTCGGCGGCGATCTCCGCATCCGGCACCGCGACACTGATCCGCTGCTCAGCCCGGATGAGCTGATACACCTCCTCCATGTCCGCAACGAGCGCTTCGAGCAGCTCCAGCGCGGTGTCCGGGTTGTCGGCGAGGGCGGAGAACCGGCGCGCCAGCGGGAACAGCTCGACTCCTTGCTTGCAGTCGATACCGACCAGGGCGACATCATGCGGGGCGAGCCCGGCCACGAGGTTGCGCTGGTAGACGGACTTGCCGGATTCTGTGGCCCCGAGGGTCAGGCCGTGCGGGACGGCGCGGTAGTCGCGGAAGTGGACCGAGCCGTCCTCCCGCAGGGCCACCGGGACGCGCATCGGCCGGGGTTCGAGGCGGGCGGGCATCTGGACCCGCTTGAGCACGTCGTAGCCGGTCATCCGTACCTCGACGACGCCTGAGCGCAGCTCACGGGAGGTCACGCCGTACATCCCGAAGGAGTGGCGCAGCCGGTCCGAGGCGGCGGCGACGTCAAAGGCATCCTGTCCCGGGCGTAGTCCCACCCGCAGGACCAGGCCGGTGCGGGTGGGCCGCAGCCGCAGGATGCGCGGCGGACGGGACTCCGGCGCCGGACGGTTGGTCATCCGGGCCAGCGTCAGGCGCCAGCGCGGGGGCGGGACCGTCAGACCGCAGGCGTCCATGACCGTGGCGTAGCGGATCAGGACCCGCAGGACGGCGAGGGTGACCCCGAAGGTCAGCCAGTACCAGGCGGGGCGCCGCCACCGCAGGAGACCCGCAGCGGCGACGACTACCAGCAGTAAGACCGTCGGCCACGTCACGGCTCAGGCCGCCTTCGAGGCCGTGCCCGCAGCGGCCAGCGAGGTGACCGCGACCGCGCGGAAGGCGATCCCGTGCCGCTTCTGGCCGTTGAACTCGTTCTCCCACGCCGAGGCGACCAGGCCGGTCAGGGCCACGGGAGTGCCCATGGTCAGGTCCTCGGAGACGCCGGGCTGCGGGACGGTGAGCTTGAGGATCTCGACCTCGTCGGGCGTGGAGAACATGACCTCCACGACCCCACCAGGCCTTTCGCTTCCGGGTCGCGTGGCCGGCACAGATGGATCCGGATCGCGAGCAGGCCCGCGAACGCCGCGAACTCCGACGTCAGCCTTCCCTGGCCCACCCCGCTCTCGTTGTCCCAGACCAGCATCTTCGGGACGGCCTGCCAGCCGCTGAGCAGTCGCCAGTGCCCGTCGATCAGGTCGGCGGAGCTCCGCGAGGGCAGCATCCGGGCCGTGATCATCCTCGAGTAGCCCGACACCATGACCAGGACCGGAGGCCGACCCGTCTGCCCGTAGCCGAGCGGGATGTCCGCCGGCGGGAACCACAGATCACACTGGGCGAGCTCACCGGGCGAGTAGACCGTGCGCGAGACCGGGTCGACCGGCAGATAGGCCGGCCGCAGCTCGCGCACCCGCTCCTTGAGGATGGTCAGACCGCGGTCCCACCCGATCCGCTCGGCGATCACCGTGGCCGGCATCGTCGGAGTCTGCCTCAACAGCTCGCGGATGGCCGGCTCGACCACGTCCACGGCCGAGCCCTTCAGCGGGCGCTGGTAGACCGGCGGCCGGTCCGAGGCCAGGGCCCGCAGGACAGTGCCCCTGGAGATCCCCAACTGCCGGGCCACCGCCCGGGCCGACAGGCCCTCGGCCCGGTGCAGCCGACGGATCTCAGCCCAGTCCTCCACGCCGATCACCTCTCTTCCCTCCTGACTCCCGTACCAGTGAAGTCAGGATGATCAAGAGATCACGCAGTGGCCCGCTTTTGATCCGCCGTCCGTGGTCCTCATTTCACCCGTCGACGACACCTTGTAGGGCTGTAGCCCGACCGGTATGACCGTCCACGACCGGTCCACATAGAGCTACGGATCAGAAGGTGCCCGTGCCCCATCCGTGCCCGAGCGAACGGGGAACCGCGGGGAACTGCGGTGTCGAGCGGGCACAGCACAACGCAACGGCCCCTGACCGATTCGCCTGGTCAGGGGCCGTTCACCTGCGCGGGGGGTGTGGGATTTGAACCCACGGTGACTCGCGCCACGACGGTTTTCAAGATCGCGTCCATTGGGTCATGAGTAGAAGTTCGCCCAGTACTCCTCGTGGCTCTTGGTGAAGTCGGCCGGACGTTCCCGTCGCAGCACCTCGTAGCGTGCGACGTAGGCGTCGAGGGCTTCATGCAGAGAGCAGCCGAGGCGATCACGTAGCGTCTTCAGCCCGAGGATGATCCGCCCAGCGACGATCGCGTCGTCGGCCACGCCTGCATCCGTCTCACTGTTGCCAGGACCCATAGGGTGATCACACCCCACCTCCACAGTCAGGTCAACGCGTTATCCCACGCTGTCTCTGGGCCGTCTCTGCCGCCGCGACATGCTGCGTTGAGTGCGTAGCGACGGCGGTGACGGCAGTGCTGACGGCAACGAGGGCGCATGACGACAGCGCCCAGCAGCGCGCTACGGCATTGGCGCTAGCCCGTCAGCGCCTGCCGCACTGCCTTGCCCGCATCTTCTAAGCGTCGGGTCGCACACCGGGCGAGTGTCTAACTGCGTGACAACGCCGACGCACAGCGGCGGACAAGCGCGGACGGCTGTGGACGCTCGCAGCAGGTGAGAGGCCCACCGGCCCATGGTCGGCCACCCGCGCAAGTTGCTTCGGGACGAAGAGGTCGCGTGCCGCAGACGTGCCCGGTGCAGGGGTCAGTCCCGGCCGCTGAGCCGACTCGCCGGACGCCATCGCTTGCACTGTCTGCAGGGTCGTTAGCCGGCCGCCTTGGCGATGATGCGCTCTATCTCCTCTCGGCCGAAGGCCCGCAGAGTTGTGGAACGGACGTTGCCTACCTCATCGAGCTGCAGGAGTGCTGCCGTGGCAGTTTCGTCGTCGGGTGCCTCGACGATGGCCACGAGATCGTATGGACCCACGGTCCAGTAGATACTCAGGAGCTTCGCCCCGAGCTTCTGTACCGCTGAGCCGAAGGTCTCGGCGCGCTTCGCGGTGTCCTTGTAGTTTCGAACCCCTTGATCGGTCCAACTCAGCAAGGCGACGTACGTGGGCATGTTCTTTCACCTTCACGAGGAGACATATCGTGAGATCAAGCCTGGACATCCGCGCGGGCGCCGGCACGAGGTACGCACCCGAACGGGTAATACGAGCGACCACGGCATCAAGAGCAGGCTGACATCTATGGCTGACATCAACGACAGCGGACACCACCGGATGGCCGCGGTTCTCGGCGGAGTAGGCGCAGTCATGCAGCCGTGGCGATCCAGGGCCGCGGCTGGGGGATCGAACTCCTAAAGCGGTGCTCATCTCAGCGCAGCCGGAGCCAATCGACGAGCGCGGAGAAGTCGGCGTCTACGAGGCCTTTCGTCGGGTCGACGCAATGAAGGAGCGACGGTGCAGGGTGTTGAGCCGCGACCCAGAGGCGGTCCATGGCGCTGATTTCGTCGTCGACCCAGATGAACGGCCGGCGGTTGGCCCACTCGGCGAGGTGGCGGGTCTTCCAGTGCAGGCCGCGCGGGCTGTCGTCGGCGCAGGCGTCCGGCCATTCCACGACGGGCAGCCTTGGCAGCCCGAGGCGTGGGGCGACGGCCTCGTTCGCATCCTCCATCCAGGTCGAGGCCCATACGAGCTGACAACCCAGGGCCATGAGGCGCGGTCCAAGGCCGGGGTCAAGCCGTCCGAGCAGCGGGTTCCCCTGGTCGAGGGACGTCTGGAAGCCGGAAGCAGGGGCTTGCAGGCGACTGGGGGACGACCCGAACGGGATGAGTGGACCGTCAACGTCGAGGAAGAGGATGGGGCGCTCCGCTGCGCTTGTCACGGCGGCACGATAGCCCGGCACGGCGGGGGTGACACTCTTTGCCCTGGGCCGTCTGTGGGCCGTCCGAGGCTCCCCGAGACCGACCAACGGCGACCGACAGTGACAGGTGCCCCACAGTTGTCAGCGATGAAACCCCAGGTCAGAGCGCCCCGGCCGCACGGGTTTCCGGACAGGGGTGGCGGTACGGCAAGATGGGGCGCTTCTTTCCGTAAGAGTGGCCACCCACCTGCCAACTCGTGCCAGACCGTGCCCAGGTATTGCGGGGAACGACGGGGAACGCACTTTGAGGCCAGCGAGCGCCGGCGCCACTTCACCGGAGGTAAAGCGCTCACTCCACTCCCTCTTCCCTGGGGATTCACGCTGGTAGACGCAGCCAGCTCCGGTGCAGTCCCGGGCCGTCTGTGGGCCGTCCGAGGGGGATCAGCGACGACAGATGACGACCACCAGCGACAGGCGTCCAGACCGACAGTCCCAGGTCACCCAAGTGGATCTGCGACACTGGTACAGCCATGCCTAAGCCCGGAGAACTCACTTTCGTCGCCCCGCGCGGTGCCAAGAAGCCGCCGCGACACCTTGCCGACCTGTCGCCCGCCGAGCGCAAGGAGGCCGTCGCCGCGATCGGCGAGAAGCCGTTCCGTGCCAAGCAGCTGTCGCAGCACTACTTCGCGCGGTACGCGCACGATCCGCAGCAGTGGACCGACATCCCCGCCGGATCCCGCGCCAAGCTCCAGGAAGCGCTGCTTCCCGAGCTGATGACGGTCGTGCGGCATCTGTCGACCGATCAGGGGACCACCCGCAAGACGCTGTGGCGGCTGTTCGACGGCACGCTCGTGGAGTCGGTGCTCATGCGCTACCCGGACCGGGTGACCATGTGCATCAGCTCGCAGGCGGGCTGCGGCATGAACTGCCCGTTCTGCGCCACCGGACAGGCCGGACTCGACCGGAACCTGTCCACCGCCGAGATCGTGCACCAGATCGTGGACGGGATGCGCGCCCTGCGGGACGGAGAGGTCCCCGGAGGCCCCGCCCGCCTGTCGAACATCGTCTTCATGGGCATGGGCGAGCCGCTCGCCAACTACAACCGCGTCGTCGGCGCCATCCGCGCCCTGACCGACCCCGAGCCGGACGGGCTCGGCCTGTCCCAGCGTGGGATCACCGTCTCGACGGTGGGCCTGGTGCCGGCGATCCACCGGTTCTCCGACGAGGGCTTCAAGTGCCGGCTCGCCATCTCCCTGCACGCGCCGGACGACGAACTGCGCGACACCCTCGTTCCCGTCAACACGCGGTGGAAGGTGCGGGAGGTGCTCGACGCCGGATTCGAGTACACCGCCAGGTCCGGGCGCCGGCTGTCCATCGAGTACGCGCTGATCCGGGACATCAACGACCAGGCGTGGCGCGGTGACCGGCTCGGCCGGCTGCTCAAGGGCAGGCCGGTGCACGTCAACCTCATCCCGCTGAACCCGACGCCCGGCTCGAAGTGGACCGCGTCCCGGCCCGAGGACGAGAAGGCGTTCGTCGAGGCGATCGCCGCCCACGGTGTGCCGGTGACCATCCGGGACACCCGGGGTCAGGAGATCGACGGCGCCTGCGGTCAGCTGGCCGCCACCGAGAGGTAGCTGAAAGGTAGCCGGACGGTAGGCTGAGACCGTACACATCTTCATATTCCGACAGGGGAGCGCCACAGCGCTGAGAGTGCGGCACCGGCCGCAGACCCTCTGAACCTCGCCCAGGTCATTCTGGGTAGGAAGTTCGGTCATCACTCAAGCTGTTGTGCCCTGCCCGGGTCTGCCTCGCGGAACCCGGGCAGGGCCGCGTCTCTTCCTGGCCAACCCCCAGGAGGACATCCAGTGCACATCAAGACGTTCACGGCAGTCGCGGTCGGGCTCGGCCTGGTCACGCTGTCGGCGTGCGGCTCGTCACCGAACGACAAGGACTCCGCGGGCTCCAGAACGGTGACGCTGGTCAGCCACGACTCGTGGGCCGCGTCCAAGGGCGTCATCGCGGACTTCGAGAAGAGCTCCGGCTACAAGGTCAAGGTCCTCGAGGACGGCGACGCCGGCCAGGCCGTCAACAAGGCCATCCTCACCAAGGACAACCCGCAGGGCGACGTCTTCTTCGGCGTCGACAACACGCTGCTGTCCCGCGCTCTGGACAACGGGCTGTTCCAGCCGTACGAGCCGAAGGGCGCCGACCTGGTCCTGCCGCAGTACCGGGTCGACGAGGCGAAGCACCGGGTCACGCCCATCGACACCGGCGACATCTGCGTCAACTACGACAAGAAGTACTTCGCCGACCACAAGCTGACCCCGCCCGCCTCGTTCGGCGACCTGGTCAAGCCGGAGTACAAGAACCTCCTCGTCACCGAGAACGCCGCCACCTCCTCGCCCGGCCTCGGCTTCCTGCTCGGCACCGCCGCGCAGTACGGGGACAAGGGCTGGCAGGACTACTGGAAGAAGCTCAAGGCCAACGGCGTCAAGGTCGTCGACGGCTGGGAGCAGGCCTACAACCAGGAGTTCTCCGGTTCCGCCGGCGGCAGGAAGGCCAAGGGCGACCGTCCCCTCGTCGTCTCCTACGCCTCCTCGCCGCCCGCGGAGGTCATCTACGCCGACCCGCGGCCGAAGACCGCGCCGACCGGCGTCGCGCAGGGCACCTGCTTCCGCCAGGTCGAGTACGCGGGTCTGCTCTCCAACGCCCGGAACGCCGAAGGGGGCAAGGCCTTCCTGGACTTCCTGATCTCCAAGAAGTTCCAGGACGACATGCCGCTGAACATGTTCGTCTACCCGGTGCGCGAAGGCGCCCAGGTGCCCAAGGAGTTCTCCGAGTACGGGCCCCAGGCCAAGAACCCCGAGACCATGGCCCCCGACAGGATCTCCGCCAACCGTGACCAGTGGGTCAAGTCGTGGACCTCGTTCGTCCTCAGGTAGGCCGCGGACGCGGCCGCCGCACGGGGAACGCGGCGCGGCTCGGCCTCATGGCCGTGCCCGTCGCGTTCTTCGCGGTGTTCTTCGCCTACCCCGTGGCCGCGATCGTCCGGCGCGGCCTGGAGGCGGACGGGTCCTGGCAGTTGGAGCGGATCACCGAGGTGCTCGGACAGTCCGACATCCGGCACGTGCTGTGGTTCACCACCTGGCAGGCGCTCGCCTCCACCGTGCTCACCCTGCTCGTCGCCCTGCCCGGCGCCTATGTCTTCGCGCGCCTCGACTTCCCCGGCCGGCAGGTCCTGCGGGCCGTCGTCACCGTGCCGTTCGTGCTGCCCACGGTCGTGGTCGGCACCGCGTTCCTCGCGCTGGTCGGGCGCGGCGGCCTGCTCGACGAGCTGTGGGGCGTCCGCCTTGACACCACCGTGTGGGCGATCCTGCTCGCCCACGTCTTCTTCAACTACGCCGTCGTCGTACGGACCGTGGGCGGCCTGTGGGCGGGACTCGACCCGCGCCAGGAGGAGGCCGCCCGGATGCTCGGCGCCTCGCCGCTCGCCGCCTGGCGCAAGGTCACCCTGCCCGCGCTGGCCCCCGCGGTCGCCGCCGCCGCGCTCATGGTCTTCCTGTTCACGTTCACCTCCTTCGGCGTGGTGCAGATCCTCGGCGGCCCCACCTTCTCCACGCTCGAGGTGGAGATCTACCGGCAGACGTCCGAGATCTTCGACCTGTCGACCGCCGCCGTCCTGACGATCCTCCAGTTCGCGGCGGTGGGCGCGATCCTCGCCGTGCACGCCTGGACCGTGAAGCGCCGGGAGACCGCGCTGAAGCTGGTGGACGCCTCACTGACCGCCCGCCGGCCGCGCGGCGCCGGACAGTGGACGCTGCTGGCCGCGGTCCTCGCCACCGTCGCCGTCCTCCTCGTACTGCCGCTCGCCGTGCTGGTGCAGCGCTCGCTCGCCGCGCCCGGCTTTCGCTACTACGGGGCGCTGACGAACGCGGACGGCGGCACCTTCCTGGTCGCGCCCATCAACGCCGTCGGCACCTCACTGAGCTATGCCGCCGCCGCGACCGCCATCGCCGTGGTGATCGGCGCACTCGCCGCCGCCGCGCTCACCCGGCGGGAGGCGGGCCGGCTCGTACGCGGATTCGACGCGCTGCTGATGCTGCCCCTCGGGGTCTCCGCCGTGACCGTCGGCTTCGGCTTCCTGATCGCCCTGGACCGGCCGCCGCTGGACCTGAGGCAGTCCTGGATCCTGGTCCCGCTCGCGCAGGCCCTGGTCGGCGTGCCCTTCGTGGTGCGGACCATGCTGCCCGTGCTGCGCGCGGTGGACGTACGGCTGCGGGAGGCGGCGGCCGTGCTCGGGGCCTCGCCGTGGCGGGTGTGGCGGGAGGTCGACCTGCCCCTGGTCCGGCGGGCGCTGCTGATCGCCGCCGGGTTCGCCTTCGCGGTGTCGCTGGGGGAGTTCGGGGCGACCGTGTTCATCGCGCGGCCCGACAACCCGACGCTGCCGGTCGCCGTGGCCCGTCTGATCGGGCGGCCCGGCGACCTCAACTACGGCCAGGCGATGGCCCTGTCCACGATTCTGATGGTGGTGTGCGCGGTGGCGCTGCTCGTGCTCGAGCGGCTGCGTACCGACCGGACCGGGGAGTTCTAGATGCTGCTGAGCCTCGATGCCGCGACCGTGCGCTTCGGCGGGCGGCCCGTACTGGACGCCGTCGACCTGGCGGTCGCCGAGCACGAGATCGTGTGCGTGCTCGGACCCAGCGGCAGCGGCAAGTCGACGCTGCTGCGCGCGGTGGCCGGGCTTCAGCCGCTGGACTCCGGGCGGGTGCTGCTGGACGGCCGGGACCAGGCGGGGGTGCCGGTGCACCGCCGCGAGGTGGGGCTGATGTTCCAGGACCACCAGCTGTTCCCGCAGCGGGACGTGGCCGGCAACGTCGGCTTCGGCCTGCGCATGCACGGCGCGGCGAAGGGCGAACGGGACGCTCGCGTGGGGGAGCTGCTGGAGCTGGTCGGGCTGCCCGGTGCCGGGCGGCGGGCGGTGGCCGCGCTCTCCGGCGGCGAGCAGCAGCGGGTGGCCCTCGCCCGGGCGCTCGCCCCCCGGCCGCGGCTGCTGATGCTGGACGAGCCGCTCGGCCAGCTCGACCGCTCGCTGCGGGAGCGTCTCGTCGTCGAACTGCGGGAGCTGTTCGGGCGGTTGGGCACCACCGTGCTCGCCGTCACGCACGACCAGGGCGAGGCCTTCGCCCTCGCCGACCGGGTCGTGGTGATGCGGGACGGCCGGATCGCCCAGTCGGGCACGCCGCTTGAGGTGTGGCAGCGGCCGGCCGACGCGTTCGTGGCCCGTTTCCTCGGCTTCGAGAACGTGGTGGAGGCGAGCGTGGACGGCGCGGTCGCGGTCACCCCGTGGGGCAAGGTGCCGGTCCCCGACGGCTCGGTGCAGGGCACCCGCACCCTGCTCGTCCGGCCCGCCGGTGTCCGTCTGGTCCCCGCCGACGAGGGCCTGCCCTGCGCGGTGACCGCCCGCACCTTCAAGGGCACCCACGTCACCGTCCGCCTCCAGCCCGTCAACGCCCCCCGCCTGGAGGCGGCCTGCGCCCTGCGCGCGGCACCGGAGGTCGGGGACGAGGTGGCGGTGGAGTTCGACACGGCGGAAATCGTGGTGCTCGACTGACCACGCGCCACCCAGGGCCTTTCGTGTGGATCATGCCGGGCTGATCCAAACGACAGGCCCTAGTGTGCGGGCATGACGCTGCTCTCCCATGACCGTTACTGCGACGAGATCACCCTTCAAGTAGACGAGTTGAGATCCCTGCTCACCTCCGGCGCGGACCTGTCCCGCACCGTGCCGACCTGCCCGGACTGGACACTGGAGAAGCTGGTACGGCACATGGGCGGCGCCCTGCGTTGGGCCGAGGCGCTGGTCAGGACCCGTGCGCAGGAGAACATCCCGCGCAAGGAGATCCCGCTCGCCCAGGGCCCCGAGGAGCAGGGTGATGCGGCCGCGCTGGACGCCTGGCTGGCGGAGACCGGCCAGATGGTCGTCGACGCCCTCCGCGAGGCCGGACCGGACACGAAGGTGTGGACCTGGGCCGGGCTCCTCGACAGCGGCTTCTGGGCCCGCCGCATGACCCACGAGATCACGATCCACCGTGCCGACGCGGCGCTGACCGTGGGCCGGCCCTACGAGGTCGCCGCGGACGTGGCCGCCGACGCCGTCGACGAGTGGCTTCAGATCGTGGAGTTCATCCAGCGGGCCAGGGCGAAGCAGGACGCCCGGGAGCTGGGTGGTCCGGGCCGCAGCATCCATCTGCATGCCACCGACGGCGACCCCGAGCTGCACGCCGAGTGGGTCATCGAGTTCACCGAGGACGGCGTCGTCTGGCGCCGCGGTCACGAGAAGGCGACCGTCGTCCTGCGCGGGCCGCTCACCTCCGTGCTGCTCGCGTTCTACAACCGGCTGCCCCTGGACAGTCCCGGGTTGGAGGTGCTCGGCGAGCGGGAGCTGCTGGAGTTCTGGCTGGAGTGGGCGACGTTCTAGGGCCTGTTGCGAAAGTCCCGTCGTCCGCCCGGAGGGCGGGCCTCGCGGCGTCAGGTGCGTGCTCTCGGCGTGCCGGGCCCTGGCCCTCGTACTGGATGTACTTGGGTCAGGGCCCGGTGCGGCGAGTGGGGGTCCCCCCTGCTCGAAGAGCTTGGGGGAGCGTGCATGGCGTCGCGGGGCAGGCGGGACTTTCGCAACAGGCCCTAGTGCCGCGACGGGGCAAACGTTGCCTGTCGCGGCACTGGCGAACGACGGTGGCCCGCCCCCGAGTTCGGGGACGGGCCACGGTCGGTGTGCCGGGGGCGTCAGCTGTTGCTGTTCGCTCCGCGGCGGCGCAGGCCGAAGAAGACCGCGCCACCGCCGACGACGACCAGGGCGGCCGCGATGCCGGCGATCATGCCGGTGTTGGAGTCGGCACCGGTCTCGGCGAGGTTGGAGTCACCGACGGCGGGCGACGGAGCGTTGTTCTCGGCGCCCGCGGGAGCGGTGGTGCTCTCCGAGGCGGACGGCGTCGCGGACGCGTCCTGCGACGGGGCCTCCGACTCCGGAGCGGACTCCGAAGGCGCCGGGGCCGACGACTCCGGCTGAGACGGCGTGGTGGAGTCGGTCGGCTCCTCGGTCGGCGTCTCGGTCTTGCACGCGGTTGCCGGAGCCACCAGGTTCGGCTTGATGTCCGCGTTGACCTTGAACCGGCTGTTCTTCGCGGTCTCGACGTGGATCCGGTAGACCGCGTTCGGCTGCCAGTCCTCGGGGAAGGAGACCGTGGTCCCCTGACGCGAGCCCTTGATCTCCTGCTCGCCGATCTTCTTGGCGTCGGCACCCTTGTCCTCGAGGAACACGGTGACCGTGGCCGAGGTGCTGGAGGAGTCGATGCTCTTGACGACGATGACACCGTTGTCGCCGTCACACTTGGCTTCGGCGGAGAAGTCCTTGATGTCACAGGCGAGCGCGTTGCCCGCGGCGCCGAGAGCGAGCGCGGCGGACGCGGAGGCGACACCGAGGATGCGCACAGTGCGTGCGGTACGACGGGATATGGACAAGATAGCCACTTTGCCCTTCACGGGATGCCCAATTGCGGGGGGTTTGCGGGGCGTTGGGGCGACGGTGAGGTCGATCCCCCAGCAACCCCAGGAGGCTCAGGTTTATAAGCGCTCCGGCGGGAGTGTCAATCTGAAAGCCTCCCACCGGCGTTGACTTTACCTCATTATTAACTAGGTAAATGTTTCAACGGTGTTGGCATGAGTCGGGCGGGTGCCGACGCACCCGCCCGGACCGCTGTGAGCCTCACCCCCGTGGGCTCAGCTCTGCACCGCCGCCGGGTCCATCCACATGACCTCCCAGGTGTGGCCGTCGAGGTCGTCGAAGGAGCGGCCGTACATGAAGCCATGGTCCTGGGTCTCGCCGCTCGCGGTGCCGCCGGCCGCGACCGCCTTCTGCAGCAGCTCGTCGACCTTCTCGCGGCTCTCCGCGCTCAGGCAGATCAGCACCTCGCTGGACTTCGTCGAGTCCGCGATCTCCTTCTTGGTGAAGGTGGCGTAGTGCTGCCTGCTGAGCAGCATCGCGATGATCGTGTCACTGATGACGACGCAGACGCAGTCGTCGCTGGAGAACTGAGGGTTGATGGTGTAGCCGAGCTCGGTGAAGAACGTCCTGGACGCGGCCACGTCGTTCGTCGCCAGGTTCACGAAGACCATCTGCTGGTACATGGCGGGGTCTCTCCCATCGAGGTTCGTTGCCGTTCACAGGGGTGGACCCGGGGCCCGCGCGGAACTCATCGCCGGCCACGGGATTTTCTCGTACGTCTTGTCCGGCGCCGGTGGACCGCCGGCGCCGGGCCGCTGGGCTCAGGGGTTCAGCGGCAGTGCGGCGAGATCGGCGACCACCATGGTCAGTGGGACGAACAGGGCCAGCAGGGCGCAGGCGCGCAGGAGGACGGCGGAGCGCAGCATCGTGGACGGCGCGCCGAGCCGCAGCAGCGCGGCGTTGGTGCCGGCGCGGGACTGCCGCGCCTCGACGACGGCGATCAGCAGGGTGGCCAGGGCGCAGCCGGCGACGAGCAGCGTGCCCAACGTCGTCAACGGGCCGAGCGGCCGAGCGGTGCCGTCGTAGGCCGCGACCATGGCGTACGTCCCCGACGCCACCGCGCAGACCACACCGAGTGGGCGGCCGATGCGGCCCGCCTCCTCCATCAGGACACGGCCGGCCAGGAGCCGCAGGGCTCCGGGGCGCGCGGACTGGAGCACACGCCCGCACAGGTGGGTGAGGCCGGGCCCGGCCAGCGCGAGGCCGAGGGCGGTCATCAGCCAGCCGACGAGGACCAGGGCGGAGTCGGCCGCCAGGCCGCCGGGGAGGGCCGGTCCGGAGGCGGCCCCGGGTGTGGTGGACCGTCCGGCGTAGGTCTCCACGGTCAGGCCGGCGGCGAGTACGGCGATGCCCCAGGGGAGCCCGGTGGGCGGTTTGCGCGGGGCCGAGGGCCGGTGGGGATCGGGGTCGTCGGGCACGGGCTTGCGGCCGGAGTCCTCGTGGCCGGCGTCCCCGAGGGTGTCCGGCGGCTCGATGCCGGTCAGGTCCGTGCCGGTCGCGCGGGCCTCGGCCGGATCGGTCTCGGCCGGGTCGGTCCCGGCTCGCGCCGGGCCGTCGGCCGTCTCCGTGGGCCGGGTCGCGCACGCCGTCGCCGACCGGCTCTGCCGCCGCGCGGTCCCGTCGCCGAGGCGTGCGCCGAACCGGCCGTACGCCCCGAACGTCTCCTGCGTGCCGGTGCGCCGGTAGGCCCCGAAGCGGCCGAACTTCCGGCCGGTGCTCCGGGCCGCCGCGGGCCTCGCGTCCCGGGGGTACAGCACCAGCGCGACCGCCGTCGAGGCGAGCACGGGGACGACGGCCAGCAGGGTCAGCACCGCCGGCACCGGCAGCGGCTCCCCGGCCGCCAGGAACGCCCAGGCCGCGCCGTCGAACGGCAGTCCCGTGCCCTCGCCGCGCAGGTACGCGAAGAGCAGCAACGCGAGCAGCGAGCCGAGCCCGCAGGCCACGGCGGTCGTGGCCGCGGAGACGGCCATCAGACGGCCCGGACCGAGACCGACCGCCGACAGACCGGGCCGGGGGCGGGTCCCCGAGTCGGTGCGGGCCACGGCGACCGCGAGGTACACCGTCGCGACCAGGGGCAGCACGCACCAGGACAGCCGCAGCACCGCCGCGCCGGAGTGCTCCGGGTGGCCGAGCGCGTAGCCGAGGCTGGACAGCAGCAGGAAGCCCGTGCCCGCCGACGCCGCCACGACCGTCAGGCGGCGCAGCTGGACGCCCGGGCGGGCGACGCGGATCAGACGGAGAGCGAGCACGCGGCCCGGCCTTCCGCGGTGTCGCCGACCGGGGGCAGGTGCACGGTCTTCACGCAGCGTCCGTCGAGCACCGCCACCGTCCGGTCCGCGACGGCCGCGGTCTGCGGGTCGTGCGTGGCGAGCACCACCGTGATGCCGTGCGAGCGGGCCGCGGTGGTCAGCGTGCGCAGCACGTGGGCGCGGTCGGCGCGGTGCAGCGGGGCCGTCGGCTCGTCGGCGAACAGCACCGTGGGGAGGGGGGCGAGCGCGCGGGCGATGCAGACGCGCTGCCGCTCGGCCTGGCGCAGCCGGTGCGGGCGCAGCTGGGCCTGGCCGCCGACGTCGAGGCGCTCCAGCCACTCCAGGGCGGCCACCTTGGCCCGCCGCCGGCTCGTGCCACGCAGCATCAGGGGCAGGGCCGTGTTCTCCCAGACGTTCAGCTCCGGCACGAGCACCGGCGCGGGGTCGACCCAGCCGAACCGGTCCCGGCGCAGCCGCTCACGGGCCAGCGGGCCGAGGGTGTGCACGGGGACGCTGTTGAACCAGACCTCGCCGTGCCGCACCCGCGTCAGGCCGGACAGGCATCGCAGCAGGGTCGTCTTGCCGCTGCCGCTCGGCCCGCTCACGGCGACGATCTCGCCCTGCGCGACACCGAGGGAGACGCCGCCGAGGGCGGGCGACCCGTCGTCGTGGGTGTAGTGCAGGGCCCGCGCCCAGAGCACCTCGTTGTCGGGTGGGACGTCCATGGGCGTACACCTCGGTTCTCATCGGGAATGCCGTGCCGTGTCCCCCGTACGGGTGAACGAGTGTGAAGACCTCGGGTCACGGGACCGGTCCGACGCAGAGTGACGCGTCAAGGGCACGCTAGGCAGCCCCTCCGGGGAGGCCGGACAGCACACGGCCCCGGGCCGCCGTTTCTCACTCGAACGGACGGCACCGGGGCCGGTGATGATCAGCTGATCGCAGGTGTGCGCTTTTCGCGCGGCGGTCGCACCGCCGCGGTCACAGCTTGGTCCACGCCTCCGACAGGGTCGCGCGCAGGATCTGCTCGATCTCGTCGAAGGTCTCCTGGTTGGAGATCAGCGGCGGGGCGAGCTGGACGACCGGGTCGCCGCGGTCGTCGGCACGGCAGTACAGGCCGTTGTCGTACAGCGCCTTGGACAGGAAGCCGTACAGGACCCGCTCGGTCTCCTCGTCGTTGAAGGACTCCTTGGTGTTCTTGTCCTTCACCAGCTCGATGCCGTAGAAGAAGCCGTTGCCGCGGACGTCGCCGACGATCGGCAGGTCGTGCAGCTTCTGGAGGGTGGAGAGGAAGGCGCCCTCGTTGTCCAGCACGTGCTGGTTGAGGCCCTCGCGCTCGAACAGGTCGAGGTTGGCCAGGCCCACCGCGGCGGAGACCGGGTGGCCGCCGAAGGTGTAGCCGTGCAGGAAGGTGTTGTCGCCCTTGTAGAACGGCTCGGCGAGGCGGTCGGAGATGATGCAGGCGCCGATCGGGGAGTAGCCCGAGGTCATGCCCTTGGCGCAGGTGATCATGTCCGGGACGTAGTCGAACTTGTCGCAGGCGAACATGGTGCCCAGGCGGCCGAAGGCGCAGATGACCTCGTCGGAGACGAGCAGCACGTCGTACTGGTCGCAGATCTCGCGCACCCGCTGGAAGTATCCGGGCGGCGGCGGGAAGCAGCCGCCGGCGTTCTGCACCGGCTCCAGGAAGACCGCGGCGACCGTGTCCGGGCCCTCGAAGAGGATCTGCTGCTCGATCTGGTCGGCGGCCCAGCGGCCGAAGGCCTCCGGGTCGTCGCCGAAGAGCGGGGCGCGGTAGATGTTGGTGTTCGGGACCTTGTGCGCGCCCGGCACCAGCGGCTCGAACGGCGCCTTCAGGCCCGGCAGTCCGGTGATGGACAGGGCGCCCTGCGGGGTGCCGTGGTAGGCCACCGCGCGGGATATGACCTTGTGCTTGGTGGGCTTGCCGGTCAGCTTGAAGTACTGCTTGGCGAGCTTCCAGGCGGTCTCGACCGCCTCACCGCCGCCGGTGGTGAAGAAGACCTTGTTCAGGTCGCCCGGCGCGTAGTCGGCCAGCCGCTCGGCCAGCTCGACGGCCTTGGGGTGGGCGTAGGACCAGACGGGGAAGAACGCCAGCTCCTGCGCCTGCTTGAACGCGGTCTCGGCCAGCTCCGTGCGGCCGTGACCGGCCTGGACCACGAACAGACCCGCGAGACCGTCGAGGTAGCGCTTGCCCTTGTCGTCGTAGATGTAGGTGCCCTCGCCGCGCACGATCGTCGGCACGGGGGCGTTCTCGTACGAGGACATGCGGGTGAAGTGCATCCACAGGTGATCGTACGCGGTACGGCTGAGGTCCTTGCTCACGGTTATCGGGTTCCCCACATGTAGGTCTGCTTCTTGAGCTTGAGGTAGACGAAGCTCTCGGTGGAGCGCACGCCGGGCAGTGCCCGGATGCGTTTGTTGATGACGTCCAGCAGCTGGTCGTCGTCCTCGCAGACGATCTCGGCGAGGATGTCGAACGAGCCCGCGGTCATCACCACGTACTCGACTTCCGACATGCCGGTCAGCGCGTCGGCCACGGACTCCGTGTCGCCCTCGACGTTGATCCCGACCATCGCCTGTCGACGGAAGCCCACGGTGAGCGGGTCGGTGACGGCGACGATCTGCATCACGCCCTGGTCGAGCAGCTTCTGGACGCGCTGGCGCACGGCCGCCTCGGACAGGCCCACGGCCTTGCCGATGGCGGCGTACGGACGGCGGCCGTCCTCCTGCAACTGCTCGATGATGGCGAGGGAGACGGCGTCCAGGTGCGAGCTGCCGCTCCCGTGCCTGGACTCGCGGGAGTCCCTTTGCCCTGCGCTTCGACTGGCCACGACCTCACTCTGCACGACGGATCGACAGTTCCGCAAGGCCGATGCGATGAAATTCGTTGTTTGCGATACCGAGACGTGCGGATTTCGCAGAACTCGGCCGGACGGGGGTGTTGAAAACGTCGCACCGCGGACTAGGGTGGGTGCCTCAGTGATGGGACATCGTGAACAGACCAGGAGGGCCGGGCAGTGAGCACCGAGCTGGGACGGCTGCGCAAGCTCCGTAACTACATCGACGGTGAGTTCCGGGACGCCGCCGACGGACGGACCACCGAGGTGGTCAACCCCGCGACGGGCGAGGCGTACGCGACCGCGCCGCTGTCCGGGCAGGCGGACGTCGACGCCGCCATGGAGGCCGCGGCGGCGGCCTTCCCGGGCTGGCGCGACACCACTCCGGCGGAGCGCCAGAAGGCCCTGCTGAAGATCGCGGACGCCTTCGAGGAACGCGCCGAGGAACTGATCGCGGCCGAGGTGGAGAACACGGGCAAGCCGATCGGGCTGACCCGCTCCGAGGAGATCCCGCCGATGGTCGACCAGATCCGCTTCTTCGCGGGTGCGGCGCGGATGCTGGAGGGCCGCTCGGCCGGCGAGTACATGGAGGGTCTGACCTCCATCATCCGCCGCGAGCCGATCGGCGTCTGCGCGCAGGTCGCGCCGTGGAACTACCCGATGATGATGGCCGTGTGGAAGTTCGCCCCGGCGCTCGCCGCCGGCAACACGGTCGTCCTCAAGCCGTCGGACACCACCCCCGCCTCCACGGTCCTGATCGCCGACATCATCGGCTCGGTCCTGCCCAAGGGCGTCTTCAACGTCATCTGCGGCGACCGCGACACCGGCCGCCTGATGGTGGAGCACCCGACCCCGGCGATGGCCTCCATCACCGGCTCCGTGCGCGCCGGCATGTCCGTCGCCGAGTCGGCCTCCAAGGACCTAAAGCGCGTCCACCTGGAGCTGGGCGGCAAGGCCCCGGTCGTGGTCTTCGAGGACACCGACATCGACAAGGCCGTCGAGGACATCTCGGTCGCCGGTTTCTTCAACGCCGGTCAGGACTGCACGGCCGCGACCCGCGTCCTCGTCCACGAGTCCATCCACGACGCGTTCGTCTCCGCGCTCGCCAAGGCCGCGGCCGAGACCAAGACCGGGCAGCCGGACGACGAGGACGTCCTGTTCGGCCCGCTGAACAACCCCAACCAGCTCAAGCAGGTGGCCGGCTTCATCGAGCGGCTGCCCGCCCACGCCAAGGTCGAGGCCGGCGGCCACCAGGTCGGCGACAAGGGCTACTTCTACGCCCCGACCGTCGTCTCGGGCCTCAAGCAGGACGACGAGATCATCCAGCGGGAGGTCTTCGGCCCGGTCATCACCGTGCAGTCCTTCTCGGACGAGGACCAGGCGGTGGAGTGGGCCAACGGCGTCGACTACGCGCTGGCCTCCTCGGTGTGGACCAAGGACCACTCCCGCGCCATGCGGATGTCCAAGAAGCTCGACTTCGGCTGCGTGTGGATCAACACCCACATCCCGCTGGTCGCCGAGATGCCGCACGGCGGCTTCAAGAAGTCCGGCTACGGCAAGGACCTGTCGGCGTACGGCTTCGAGGACTACACGCGGATCAAGCACGTCATGACGTCGCTCGACGCGTGACGCCGACTGCGTGACGCGTGACGCCGGCCGGCCGACGTATGACGTCGGCCGCGCGGCACGGACAGCGTGCCGCTGACCGCGTGATGCGCTGATCGCACGGCTCGCCCGCTCGCGGCCCCGGACGGGGGACGGACCGTCCGGGGCCGCGGTGTGTCCACGGCCGGGCGCCGTCCCGGGCGTTGATCGACAAGGTGTCGGCTCCCTCCCCGCGTGCTCGACGCTGCGTCGATTGTCCGGCCGCGGGGCGAGCGGCATCCTGGGCCGGTGCCCAAGACTGCGAACACGCCCCCGCTCTCCCGCCGCTCCCTGCTGCGCGCCCTGGGCGGCACGGCCGCGCTCGGTGCGCTCGCCGGGTGCGGGGTGCCCGCCGCCTACGTCCAGCCCGGTGACCGCGCCATCCCGGACAGCTCCGCCACCGACCACCGGCTGATCTGGGCGAACTGGCCGCTCTACATCGACACCGACGACAAGAACCCGAACAAGCGGCCCACCCTGGAGGCCTTCGAGAAGCAGACGGGCATCACCGTCGACTACGTCGAGGAGATCAACGACAACGACGAGTTCTTCGGCAAGATCAGCCCGTCGCTGATGAACCATCAGGATCCGGGTCGCGATCTGATCGTGATCAGCGACTGGCTGTGTGCGCGGTTCGTCCGGCTGGGCTGGGTGCAGGAGATGGACCGCGCCCGTCAGCCGCAGGTGGCCGAGTACCTCGACCCGCTGCTGCGCGACCCCGCCTTCGACCCGGGACGCAAGTTCACGATGCCGTACCAGTCGGGCATCACCGGCATCGCCTACAACCGCCGCAAGCTCGGCCGCGAGATACGCCAGGTCTCCGACCTGTGGGCGAGCGACCTCAAGGGCAAGGTCACTCTGCTCTCCGGCCTGGACGAGGCGTTCGCCCTGCTGATGCAGGCCAACGGCGTGGACATCACCAAGTGGGAGACCCGGGACTTCGACAAGGTCTGCGACCAGGTGGAGCGGCAGGTCCGCAGGGGCCAGATCCGCCGCTTCACCGGCAACGACTACACCAAGGACCTGGTCAGCGGGGACGTCCTGGCCTGCCAGGCCTACTCGGGCGACGTGATCCAGCTCCAGGCGGACAACCCCGACATCCGCTTCGTCGTGCCCGAGGAGGGCGCCGAGTTGTGGTCGGACTCCTGGATGATCCCCAACCGGTCGACCCACAAGGCCAACGCGGAGAGCCTGATCGACTACTACTACGAGCCCGAGGTCGCCGCGGAGCTCGCCGCCTGGGTCAACTACGTCTGCCCGGTCCCGGCGGCCCAGGCCGTGCTCGCCGACTCCAAGGACAAGGAGACCGCCGAACTCGCGGAGAACCCGCTGATCTTCCCCGACTCCACCATGCGCAAGCGCCTCGCCATCGCCCGGGACATGTCCTCCGACGAGCGCATGGAGTTCGCCAAGCGCTGGAACGCCATCGTGGGCCTCTAGGGCCTGCTGCGAGAGGCCCTGGCAGACTCACCTCCGTGACGCACACGCCGAACGACCAACAGGTGGGCCCCGCCGTCACGTTCGGACTGCTGGCGGCCTGGGCGCTGCACGACGTGGAGGAGCTCGCCGCCATGCGGGCCTGGCTGCGGCGCGGTGCGCCGGTGCTGCGGGAGCGCTTCCCGGCAGTGCCGGAGGCGGTGTGGCGGCGGCTCGGGTCCGTGGACGCGCGTGAGTTCGCGGTGGCCGTGGCGGTGATGGGCACGATCGTCGCCGCGGCGTCCGCCACGGGCCGGGCGAGCGGCGGGCGTTCCGCGGTGTACCAGATGGCGCTGAACGCCTTCGGACTGCACGGCCTGGTCCACCTGGCCCAGGCCGCGGCGGTGCGCGGCTGCACCCCCGGCTCCGCGACGTCGCCCGTGCTGGTCGTTCCCTTCACCCTCTGGGCCCGTGCCCGTCTGCGCCGCGCCGGCGTTCTGCGCCCCACGCGTCCCCGGGACCTGGTCCTCGGCCTGGGCCTTGCGGGCGCGGCCACGGTGGCGTCGCACGCGGTGGCCCGCCGCCTGCTGGGCGGACCGTCGGCTACCTGAGCGCCGCCAGCGCGATGCGTTCGGCCACCGGGTTCATGGATTCGCCCTTGGCGTCGGTGGAGTTGACCGAGTAGACGAGAGTGCGGCTCAGGTCGCGGGTCGCACCGAGCACGGTGCTGTAGCCGTAGCGGGCGCCGGACTTTCAGGCGTGCGGCGCCCGGCGGATCGTCGCCGGGGAGGGCAGCCGTCCCCGACGCGACCCGGATCAAGTGGCGGACCGTACCGGGGTGTTGTCGGGGGCCGTCCCCTACGGTGCCGTGGTCTGCGCGGTGCGCAGGGTGTGCAGCAGGTCGACCCGGTTGGTCGTGATCGAGTCGGCGCCGAGGTCGAGGAGGCGGCGCAGGGAGCGGCGGGTGTCGGGGGTCCAGACGGACAGCAGGTAGCCGTCGCGGTGGACGCGGGCGGCGAGGTCCCGGTCCACCAGGGTGAAGCGGTAGTTCAGCCACCGGGGCCGCACCGCGGCCAGCAGCCCGGCCCGCGGCGGCGCGAGCGTCGTCCAGGTCAGCGCGATCTCGGCGGCCGGGTCGGCGGCCCGCACCGCGAGCATGGCCTCGGCGCCCGCGCAGTAGTACACGCGGTCCCGCGCGCCGCACGCGTCGACCACGTCGACGATCCGCCGCACCGCCCGCGGGTGGGCCGGGCCCGGCAGGTCGATCATGACGCGGCCGGCGTCCGCCGCGGTGAGCGCGTCCTCCAGCGTGGGCACCCGGCCGCCCGTCAGTCCGAGCAGCTCCGCCGCGGACAGCGCGTGCAACGGCCGGTCGTGGGCCCACAGCCGCTTGAGCGACTCGTCGTGGAGCAGCACCGGAACGCCGTCCCGGGTCAGCCGTACGTCGATCTCGACCGCGTCCGCGCCCTGGTCGAACGCGGAGCGCAGTGAGTCGACGGTGTTCTCGCGGAAGCGGTAGGGGTCGCCGCGGTGCGCCACGGCGGTCACGGTCTGCATGGTCCCCATTGTGTCCCGCGCGTTCCGGCTCAGGGCGCGAGCCACCGCGCGGTGTAGGCGTCGATCTCCTCCACGATGCGCGCCTTGCCGGCCGCGTCCAGGAAGGAGGCGTGCACCGCGTTCCTGGCCAGCTCGGCCAGGCCCTGCTCGTCGAGGTCGAGCAGCCGGCCGGCCACGGCGTACTCGTTGTTGAGGTCGGTGCCGAACATGGGCGGGTCGTCGGAGTTGACCGTGACGAGGACTCCGGCGCGGACGAACTCCCTGATGGGGTGCTCCTCGAGGGTGCGCACGGCCCGGGTGGCGATGTTGGAGGTCGGGCACACCTCCAGCGGGATGCGGTGCTCGGCGAGGTGGGCGAGCAGCTTCGGGTCGAGGGCGGAGCTGGTGCCGTGGCCGATGCGCTCGGCCCGCAGCTCGGTCAGCGCGTCCCACACCGTCCCGGGTCCGGTGGTCTCGCCGGCGTGCGGGACGGAGCGCAGCCCGGCGGCGATCGCCCGGTCGAAGTAGGGCTTGAACTGGGGCCGGGGTACGCCGATCTCGGGTCCGCCGAGCCCGAAGGACACCAGGCCCTCCGGGCGCAGCCGGTCGTCGGTGGCGAGCCGGGTGGTCTCCTCGGCCGACTCGAGACCGGCCTCACCGGGGATGTCGAAGCACCAGCGCAGTACGGTCCCGAACTCGTCCTCGGCCGCCTTGCGGGCGTCCTCGATCGCGTCCATGAAGGCGCGCTCGTCGATGCCGCGCCGGGTGGAGGAGAACGGCGTGACGGTGAGCTCCGCGTAGCGCACCTGCTGCCGGGCCAGGTCGCGGGCGACCTCGTAGGTCAGCAGCCGGACGTCCTCCGGGGTGCGGATCAGGTCCACGACGGACAGGTACACCTCGATGAAGTGGGCGAAGTCCGTGAAGGTGAAGTAGTCGGCCAGGGCCTCGGGGTCGGTGGGCACCTTGGAGTCGGGGTGGCGGGCGGCCAGCTCGGAGACGATCCGGGGGGAGGCGGAGCCGACGTGGTGCACGTGCAGTTCGGCCTTGGGCAGTCCGGCGATGAAGGCGTGCCGGTCACGCGGCGCGTGCAGGTCGTGCGATGCGTGCAGGTCGTGCGATGCGTGCGGCGCGCGCGGGGCACGGAGTGCGGGCTGGTCGGTCAAGGGGTCCCTCCCCGGGAAGGGCGCCGCGGGCCCTGCGGGCGCGGCGCGGGTGATCGGCTGATCGGTGAGCACCGTCATGGTAGGCGCACGCCTCGCCGCGGCCCGGGCCGCGGTCGGCGCCGGGGGGCGGGGAAGCCCGGTGCCCGGCGGTCCGCCCGCACGCACGAGGCCTTAGCATGGCGAGGCGATCGATCAAGGGGGAGACGACGAGATGACGGACGGAACGCAGGCCGGCGGGGGCGCGGGAGCCGAGGATCCGTGGGCGCCGCCCGAGAACAGACCTTCTCTGGAGAAGAACCCACCCGCTCCGGCGCCGTACCCCGGGCCGGAGCAGCCGTCCGGCTTCGCCCCGCCCTCCGTGCACGACCAGGCGACGATGGCGTCGATGCCGGCGACCGGTTACCCGCCGCCCGGCTACGGTGCCCCCGGCGCGGACTCCGCCGTGCCGCCGCCGCCCGTCGCTCCCATGGGTCCGGGCGCTCCCATGGGTCCGGGCGCTCCCATCGGTCCGGGCGCACCCGTCGGCCCCGTCCCCGGCGGGTACGGCTACCCCGGCTATCCGGGACCGGGCAACGGCTGGCCCGGCATGCCGATGCCCCCGGAGAACGGGATGGGCACCGCCGCCATGGTGCTCGGCATCCTGTCCTGCACCCTGTTCTGCTTCTACGGCGTCTTCGGGGTGATCCTCGGCGTCCTCGCCGTGGTCTTCGGCGTCAAGGGCCGCCGCAAGGCCGAACGCGGCGAGGCCAACAACCACGCCCATGCCCAGGCCGGCCTGATCACGGGAATCATCGGTATCGTCCTCGGCCTCATCACGATCGCCGTGCTGGTCCTCGGTCTGTTCTACGTCAGCACCTTCGAGGACTCCTCGACGACCTACGACGAGGACCCCGCCCGCGCCGTGCTGTCGGCCGTGAGCGTCCTGGCCGACCACTGACGGCGGACCGGCCCGCGCACCCTGCGCGGGCCGGTCTCCGTATCCGGGCCCGGCCGCGCACCTCGCGAGGGCTGGTCTACGCATCCGGGCCCGGCACCGCACGGTGCGCGCGCCGCCGGTCAACGCACCCGCGCCCGGCCCCGCACTCTGCGCAGGCGATCAACGCACCCCCGCCCCGCCCAGCCCTCCGCCGGTCAACGCACCCGGGCCTCGGCCCGCAGCCGCTCGCGCGCCTCCATCAGCGCGAAGCCCAGCAGGTTCGGCCCCCGCCAGCGCTCCGGATCGGCTGCCGCCTCGTCGCCGGCGGTCAGCCCGATGCCCCATATCCGGTCCACCGGACTGGCCTCCACCAGTACACGGTCGCCCGTGGCCAGCAGGAACTCCCGCAGCGCGGGGTGGGCGGCGAACTTGTGGACGCTGCCCTCCACCACGATCCGGAACCGCTCCCGCTCCCACACGCCCTCGTCGAAGCCGCGCACGAGCCGACCCGCCTTCTTGGCCTCGGCCGGATGCCGCGCGGCCAGCACCAGACGCTCCGCCTCCGCGTCGTCGAACAGCCGCGCCTTGCCGGCCATCATCCAGTGCTCCGCGGTCGCGTACGGCACCGAGTCCACCGTGAACGGCGACGGCCACCACTGGCTCAGGCAGCTCGGGCCGACGCGGCCGTCCGGGCGCGGCCGATGCCCCCAGAAGTGCAGATAGCGCACCCGTGTCCCCGCACGGACTTCCCTGGTCAGAGCCTGCCAGGAGGCGATGTTCCCCATGCACGCGAGTGTGGCACGCACCACTGACACACCGTCCTGCCTTTTCCGCGCCGACTGGACACCTGGTCGACAGATTCCGTCGCGTAACCAAAAGGCAACAACGGAATCACTTGTTGGAGTCCCAGGGCTCTGTCAGGATCGGCACTCAAATCGAGCTGGAGCTACGCCACCCGCCCTCGGTGACCGAGGGGCGAAGGCGGAGGAGAGCGACATGCACAACCCGGGCACCGCCACCCCGGACCGATTTCCGGCACAGGACCGTTTCGCGGACGGCGCGCAGTACATCGCCGGAAAGCTGACCAAGGGCACCTCGGGCCGCAGCCACGCGGTCGTCGACCCCGCCACGGGGGAGGAGGTCTACACCTACGAACTGGCCGGCCCCGAGGACGTCGACGCCGCGGTGGCCGCCGCGCGTAAGGCGTTCCCCGGCTGGGCGGGCGCCACGCCCGGCGACCGCTCGGACGCGCTGCACCGTTTCTCGGCCGTGCTCGCCGACCGGGCGGAGGATTTCGCCCGCGCCGAGTCCCTCCAGTGCGGCAAGCCGCTGAAGCTGACCCGCGAGTTCGACGTGCCGGGCACGATCGACAACGCGGCCTTCTTCGCGGGCGCCGCCCGGCATCTCCAGGGCCAGTCGGCCGGCGAGTTCTCCGGCGACCACACGTCCTACGTCCGCCGCGAGCCCATCGGGGTCGTCGGCTCCATCGCGCCCTGGAACTACCCCCTCCAGATGGCCGCCTGGAAGATCCTCCCGGCCGTCGCCGCGGGCAACACCATCGTGCTCAAGCCGGCCGAGCTGACTCCGCTGACCTCGCTGATGTTCGCCCAGGCCGCCACCGACGCGGGCATCCCCGACGGCGTGATCAACATCGTCACCGGCACCGGCAAGGTGGCCGGCGAGCACCTGATCGGCCACCCGGACGTGGCCATGACGTCCTTCACCGGCTCCACCGCCGTCGGCAAGCGGGTCGCCGAGATCGCCACCGCGACCGTCAAGCGCCTGCACCTGGAACTCGGCGGCAAGGCGCCCTTCGTGGTGTTCGACGACGCCGATCTGGAGGCCGCCGTCAACGGCGCGGTCGCGGGCGCGCTCATCAACACCGGGCAGGACTGCACGGCCGCCACGCGCGCGTACGTGCAGCGCCCCCTGTACGAGGAGTTCGTCGCGCGGACGGCCGCCCTGATGGCGTCCGTCCGGCTGGGCGACCCGTTCGCCCCCGGCACCGACCTCGGCCCGCTGATCTCGCACGTCCAGCGCGACCGCGTCGCCGGCTTCGTCGACCGGGCGCGTGCCTACGCGCGCGTGGTCACCGGCGGCGAGACACCCCAGGACGAACTGAAGAACGGGGCGTACTATCGCCCCACTCTCATCGCGGACGCGGCGCAGGACAGCGAGATCGTCCAGTCGGAGATCTTCGGTCCGGTACTGGTCGTACTGCCGTTCGACAGTGATGATGAGGGGATTCGGCTGGCCAACGACACTCCGTACGGTCTGGCGGCTTCGGCGTGGAGCCGGGACGTCTACCGGGCCAACCGCGCGACGCGGGAGATCAAGGCGGGGTGCGTGTGGGTCAACGACCACATTCCGATCATCAGCGAGATGCCGCACGGCGGTTATAAGCAGTCCGGCTTCGGCAAGGACATGTCCTCGTACTCGTTCGAGGAATACACGCAGATCAAGCACGTCATGTTCGACAACACGGCGGTGGCCCGCAAGGACTGGCACCGCACGATCTTCGGGGACCGATAGCAACGACCAGGCCTTGCACCAGGCCACCTTCCCGAAAGGGCACCACGCGCATGGAGCAGTACGAGCCCGACCGCCTCACCCCGGCCCAGCTGGCCGCCGTGCGGCGCAGCTTCCGCAACGGCAGGGCCTCCCTCAGCCGCCGCTCGATGCTGCGCGCCTCGGCGGGCGGCGCGCTCGCGGTCGGGGGACTCGGGGCGCTGAGCGCCTGCGGAATCCCGCCGGCCGGCCAGGCACAGGGGGGTACCTCCGCCGAGGACCACTCGGCCAAGGAGAAGATCGTGGACTTCTCCAACTGGCCCGTGTACATCGACGTCGATAAGAGCGGCAAGAAGCACCCCACGCTCGACGAGTTCACTCGGCAGACCGGGATCCAGGTCAAGTACACCGAGGACATCAACGACAACAACGAGTTCTTCGGCAAGATCAAGCCGCAGCTCGCCGCCGGCCAGGACACCGGCCGCGACCTCATCGTCGTGACCGACTGGCTGGCCGCGCGGCTGATCCGCCTGGGCTGGGTGCAGAAGCTGGACGCGGAGAACCTGCCGCACGCCTTCGCCAACCTGTCCGAGCAGTACCGCAGTCCGGACTGGGATCCGGGACGCGCCTACTCCTACGCGTGGCAGGGTGTCTCGACCGTCATCGCCTACAACAAGAAGGCGCTCGACGGCATCGAGGTGAAGTCGGTCTCCGACCTGCTGGACAACCCCAAGCTCAAGGGCAGGGTCTCCTTCCTGTCGGAGATGCGCGACAGCATGGGCATGACGCTGCTCGACATGGGCAAGGACCCGGCCAGGTTCACCGACGACGACTACGACGCGGCGGTCGCCCGCCTGCAGAAGGCCGTCGACAAGGGGCAGATCCGCCGTTTCACCGGCAACGACTACACCTCCGACCTGACCAAGGGCGACATCGCCGCCTGCGTCGCCTGGGGCGGCGACATAGTCCAGCTCCAGGAGGACAGCGCCGACGTCGACTACGTCATCCCGGACGCCGGCTGGCTCACCTCCACCGACAACCTGCTGATCCCCAACAAGGCCCGTCACAAGGCCAACGCCGAGCGGCTGATCGACTTCTACTTCCAGCCGAGGCAGGCCGCCCAGCTCTCCGCCTACGTCGCCTTCATGAGTCCCGTCGACGGGGCGAAGGACGAACTGGCCAAGATCGACAAGGCGGCGGCGGAGAACCCGCTGATCATCCCCACCAAGGACATGGTGGCCAAGGCCCACTCCTTCCGCGCCCTGAGCGACAAGGAAGAGGCGGCGTACGAAGCGAAGTTCGCGAAGCTCACAGGGGCGTGACGACAATGACGACGACAGACAACAGCGGCGATGTCCGCCTCTCGCAGATCGGCAAGCGCTACGGCGCCTTCACCGCCGTGCACCCGCTGGACCTGACCGTGCCGCAGGGATCCTTCTTCGCCCTGCTCGGCGCCTCCGGCTGCGGCAAGACCACCACCCTGCGCATGATCGCCGGCCTGGAGGAACCTTCCTCCGGCACCGTGCACCTCGGCGACCAGGACGTGACGCACCTGCCGCCGTACAAACGCCCGGTCAACACGGTCTTCCAGTCCTACGCCCTCTTCCCGCACCTCGACATCTTCGAGAACGTCGCCTTCGGTCTGCGCCGGCGCGGCATCAAGTCGGTGAAGAAGCAGGTCGAGGAGATGCTGGACCTGGTGCAGCTGGGCGAGCAGGCCCGCAAGAAGCCGCACCAGCTCTCCGGCGGCCAGCAGCAGCGTGTCGCGGTCGCCCGCGCGCTGATCAACCATCCCAAGGTGCTCCTGCTGGACGAGCCGCTCGGCGCCCTGGACCTGAAGCTGCGCCGCCAGATGCAGCTGGAGCTCAAGCGCATCCAGACCGAGGTCGGCATCACCTTCGTCCACGTCACGCACGACCAGGAGGAGGCCATGACCATGGCCGACACGGTCGCCGTGATGAACGGCGGCCGGGTGGAGCAGCTCGGCGCGCCCACCGACCTCTACGAGAACCCGCAGACCACGTTCGTCGCGAACTTCCTCGGCACCTCGAACCTGATAGAGGCCGAGGTCGGCTCCAGGAGCGGCGAGGAGATCGTCCTGAAGGCGGGCGGCGGCAAGCTCACCCTGCCCAAGGCGCGATGTTCCGCCCCGGCCACGACCGGCGGCAAGGTGCTCGTCGGCGTCCGCCCGGAGAAGATCTCCCTCACCCACGCCGACGACGCGGGCGAGATCCCCGACGGCCGCAACCGCATCACCGGCCGGATCTCCGAGTCGAGCTTCATCGGCGTCTCCACGCAGTACATGATCGACAGCCCGGTCTGCCCCGACTTCGAGGTCTACGCCCAGAACATCGACCGCGACGCCCGCCTGGTGCCCGGCGCCGAGGTCGTCCTGCACTGGAACCCGGCCCACACCTTCGGTCTGGACGCGGAACAGGACATCGACGCGGGCGTCGAGAGTGTCGAGGAGGACGCAGCCTGATGGCCGCTGTCACCGAGGCGCCCTCGCCGCCCGTCGCCCAGCAGACGAGACCGCCGCGCAGGCGGGGCCGCTTCACGCCGTACTGGCTGCTGCTGCCCGGCATCCTCTGGCTGGTCGTCTTCTTCGCGCTGCCGATGATCTACCAGGCGTCCACGTCCGTGCAGACGGGCTCCCTGGAGCAGGGCTACAAGGTCACCTGGCACTTCGCGACCTACTGGGACGCGCTGTCGCAGTACTGGCCGCAGTTCGTCCGCTCGGTCCTGTACGCGGCCTCCGCGACGATCCTGTGCCTGCTGCTCGGCTACCCTCTGGCGTACCTCATCGCCTTCCGCGCGGGCCGCTGGCGCAACCTGATCATGATCCTGGTGATCGCGCCGTTCTTCACCAGCTTCCTGATCCGGACCCTGGCCTGGAAGACGATCCTCGCCGACGGCGGCCCGGTCGTGGGCGCCCTCAACACACTGCACGTCCTGGACGTCACCAACTGGCTCGGCTGGACCGCCGGCGACCGGGTGCTCGCCACGCCGATGGCGGTGGTGTGCGGTCTGACGTACAACTTCCTGCCGTTCATGATCCTGCCGCTGTACACCTCGCTGGAGCGCATCGACCCGCGGCTGCACGAGGCGGCGGGCGACCTGTACGCCAGGCCGTTCACCACCTTCCGCAGGGTCACCTTCCCGCTGTCGATGCCGGGCGTGGTCTCCGGCACGCTGCTGACCTTCATCCCGGCGGCCGGCGACTACGTCAACGCGGACCTGCTCGGCTCCACCGACACCCGCATGGTCGGCAACGTCATCCAGACGCAGTTCCTGAGGATCCTGGACTATCCGACGGCCGCGGCCCTGTCCTTCATCCTCATGGCCGCGATCCTCGCCATGATCACCATCTACATCCGCAAGTCCGGCACGGAGGATCTGGTTTAAATGGCCTTCGTCAACTGGCTCAAGCGCCACCTCGTCGTCATCGGCGGACTGCTGACGCTCGGATACCTGCTCCTGCCGAACGTCATCGTCACGGTCTTCTCCTTCAACAAACCGAAGGGCCGCTTCAACTACCAGTGGCAGGCGTTCTCCATGGACGCCTGGAAGGACCCGTGCGGTGTCGCCGACATGTGCGGATCGCTGTCGATCAGCCTCCAGATCGCCGTCTGGGCCACGATCGGCGCCACCGTCCTCGGCACGATGATCGCCTTCGCGCTGGTCCGCTACCGCTTCCGCGCGCGGGGCACGGTGAGCTCGCTGATCTTCCTGCCGATGGCGATGCCCGAGGTGGTCATGGCGGCCTCGCTGCTCACCCTGTTCCTCAACATGGGCGCGCAGCTCGGCTTCTGGACGATCCTGATCGCGCACATCATGTTCTGCCTCAGCTTCGTCGTCGTCGCCGTCAAGGCGCGCGTGATGTCGATGGACCCGAGGCTGGAGCAGGCCGCCCAGGACCTGTACGCCGGACCGGTCCAGACCTTCCTCCGGGTCACCCTGCCGATCGCGGCCCCCGGTATCGCCGCGGGCGCGATGCTCGCCTTCGCGTTGTCGTTCGACGACTTCATCATCACGAACTTCAACGCGGGCTCGACCGTGACCTTCCCGATGTTCGTCTGGGGCTCGGCGCAGCGCGGCACACCCGTCCAGATCAACGTCATCGGTACGGCCATGTTCGTCATCGCCGTCCTGCTCGTCCTGGTCTCCATGGCCATCGCCAACCGCCGGACCAGGCAGAAGGCATGACGCCTTCCCATCGAAACAACGCAAGTGACTCTGTAGGGAGTTGAAATCATGGCCCCTGGCGCCATGAGCCGTGAGCACGACTGGACCACATCCCTCTCCGAGGCCCAGCCGGTCCCGTACTGGCTGGACGACCCCGGCAGGCCCCGCCCGGAGCCGGCGCTGACCGGAGCCGAGACCTGCGACCTGCTGGTGGTCGGAGGTGGTTACAGCGGACTGTGGACCGCGCTGATCGCCAAGGAGCGCGACCCCGCCACGGACGTGGTGCTGGTGGAGGGCCGCGAGGTGGGCTGGGCCGCCTCCGGCCGCAACGGCGGCTTCTGCGCCGCCTCCCTCACGCACGGCCTGGCCAACGGGCTCGCCCGCTGGCCGGAGGAGATCCACAAGCTGGAGGAGCTGGGCGCCCGCAACCTCGACGCCATCGAGGAGACGGTCGCCCGCCACTCCATCGACTGCGAGTTCGAGCGCACCGGCGAACTCGACGTCGCCACGGAGCCGTACCAGGCCAGGGAACTGAAGGACTGGTACGCGGAGATGCAGGAGCACGGCCTGGCCGAGGGCTTCGAGTTCCTCGACCGGGACGCGGTGCGCGAGCAGGTCGCCTCACCGACCTTCGAGGCCGGTCTGTGGGACCGCCGGGGCGTCGCCATGATCCACCCCGCCAAGCTCGCCTGGGGCCTGAAGCAGGCGTGCGTGCGCCTCGGCGTACGCGTCTACGAGCGCACCCCCGCCCTGACCCTGAGGCCGTACGGCGCCGGAATGTCGGTACGCACGCCCTACGGCCGGATCAGGGCCGGCCGGGTCGCGCTCGGCACCAACGTCTTCCCCAACCTGGTCAAGCGGGTGCGCTCGTACACCGTCCCGGTCTACGACTACGCCCTGATGACCGAGCCGCTCAGCGCCGAGCAGATGGCGTCGATCGGCTGGAAGAACCGCCAGGGCCTCGGGGACGAGGCGAACCAGTTCCACTACTTCCGGCTGTCCGCGGACAACCGGATCCTGTGGGGCGGCTACGACGCGATCTACCCGTACGGCGGCCGGGTGCGCGCCGAGTACGACGACAGGCCGGAGACCTACGCCAAGCTGGCCGGCCACTTCTTCACCTGCTTCCCGCAGTTGGAGGGCGTCCGCTTCACCCACGCCTGGGGCGGGGCGATCGACACCTGCTCCCGCTTCTCGGCGTTCTTCGGCACCGCCCACCAGGGGAAGGTCGCCTACGCGGCCGGTTACACGGGCCTGGGCGTGGGTGCGACCCGCTTCGGCGCCGAGGTGATGCTCGACCTGCTGGCCGGGCAGCGCACGGAGCGCACCGAGCTGGAGATGGTCCGCAGGAAGCCGATGCCCTTCCCGCCCGAGCCGTTCGCCTGGACCGGCATCGCGCTGACCAAGTGGTCCCTGGCACGCGCCGACGAGCAGGGCGGCCGGCGCAACCTGTGGCTGCGGACGATGGACCGCCTGGGCCTGGGCTTCGACAGCTGAGGTCCGACCCCGACGAGACCTCCCTCTCCCGTACGACGCACCCTCCGCGTCCACGGGAGAGGGAGGTCTTCTCATGCCGCCGGCGCCACAGGTCTTGACAACCGAATTGGTCTGGACCAGGTTGGGGCGCGCTCCACCCTCCCCAAACCCCCCACGCCCGGAGGTAGTTGTGGACCGCGCCAGACACAGACCAGCCGGACCGGCCAAGCGCCGACTGCTCGCCGCGCTGACAGCCACCCTCCTCGCCCTGCCCGGCGTCACCGCGCTCGCGACGACCGCCCGCGCCGACGACGCGGACGTCCTGCGCAACGGCGGCTTCGAGGCGGGCCTCGACGGCTGGACCTGCCCGGGATCCGGCACCACGGTGAAGTCGCCCGTCCGCAGCGGCAGCTCGGCGTTGCAGGCGACCCCGTCCGACAGCGACAACGCCCAGTGCGCGCAGACGGTGCCGGTCCAGCCGAACTCCCAGTACACCCTGACCGGTTACGTCCGCGGCTCGTACGTCTACCTGGGCGCGAGCGGCACCGGCACCACCGACGTCTCCACCTGGACCCAGTCCGCCCCCGACTGGCAGCAGCTCACCACCACCTTCCGCACCGGCGCGCAGACCACCGAGGTCACGGTCTACACGCACGGCTGGTACGGCACGGGCGCCTACTACGCCGACGACCTCACGCTCGTCGGCCCGGGCGGGAGCGCAGGCCAGCGGCCGCCCGCCGCACCGGCCGGCCTGACGACCGGCACCGTCACCTCGACCAGCGTCGCCCTGTCCTGGTCCCCGGTGGCCGACGCCACCGGCTACACGGTCTACCGCGACGGCACGAAAGCCCAGACGGTGACCGGCACGTCCGCGACGATCGCCGGCCTGTCGCCCTCGACCGCGTACGGCTTCCAGGTCGCGGCGGTGAACGCCGCGGGTGAGTCGGCGAGGTCGGCGACAGTGACGGCGAAGACAGCCGCGGACCCGGGCGGCCCGGACGACCCGGGCGGGCCCGGCGACGGCACGGACCTGTCCGCACACGCCCTGGTCGGCTACCTGCACGCCAGCTTCGCCAACGGCTCCGGTTACACGCGCATGGCCGACGTCCCCGACAGCTGGGACGTCATCGACCTGGCCTTCGGCGAGCCGACGTCGGTCACCTCGGGCGACATCCGCTTCGACCGCTGCCCGGTCACCGAGTGCCCGAACATCGAGAGCGACGCCGAGTTCAAGGCGGCGATCAAGGCCAAGCAGGCCGCCGGCAAGAAGGTCCTGATCTCCATCGGCGGCCAGAACGGCCAGGTGCAGCTGACCACGACGGCGGCCAGGGACACGTTCGTCTCGTCCGTTTCGCGCATCATCGACGCATACGGCCTCGACGGCCTCGACATCGACTTCGAGGGCCACTCCCTGTCCCTGGACGCGAACGACACGGACTTCAGGAACCCGACCACACCCGTGGTCGTCCACCTGATCTCGGCGCTGAAGACCCTGAAGGCGAAGTACGGCGCCGGGTTCGTCCTGACCATGGCCCCGGAGACCTTCTTCGTGCAGATGGGCTACCAGTACTACGGCACGGGCCAGTGGGGCGGCCAGGACCCGCGCTGCGGCGCGTACCTCCCGGTGATCCACGCCCTGCGCGACGACCTCACCCTGCTCCACGTCCAGGACTACAACTCGGGCCCGATCATGGGCCTGGACAACCAGTACCACTCCATGGGCGGCGCGGACTTCCACATCGCCATGACCGACATGCTCCTGACCGGCTTCCCGGTGGCCGGCAACGCGGCGAACGTCTTCCCGCCGCTGCGCCCCGACCAGGTCGCGATCGGCATGCCGGCGTCCACCAACGCGGGCAACGGCTACGTGGCCCCGGCGGAGGTCACCAAGACCCTGGACTGCCTGACCAGGGCGACGAACTGCGGCTCGTACACCACCCACGGCACCTGGCCGGCGCTGCGCGGTCTGATGACGTGGTCGGTCAACTGGGACCGGTTCGGGGACTGGCAGTTCCAGAACACCTTCGACGCCTACTTCGGCCGAGGCCGCTGACCAGCCGCCACAGCGCGGACAGCAGCACGGACGCCAGGCACCAACTGGCCACGACATCCAGTGGCCAGTGGTAGCCCCGCCGCACCAGCCCGAAGGAGGCACCCAGGACGAGCGCGACGCACACCGCGACGACGGTCCGGCGGGCGGCGGGCGTGCGCAGCCAGGGCAGGAGGACGAGGGCCGCGGCACCGTAGGCGACGGCGGCGGTGGCCGCGTGCCCCGACGGGAAGTAGCCGGTACCGGGCGGCATGACCGCCGTACCGGGCCGGGCCGTCCAGGCCTTCAACGGCACGACCAGCGCCGGGACCAGAGCCATCGTCACGGCCGCCGCGAGGGGCGCGCGCCACCACTGGTCCGCGCCGGTGGCGCGGCCCCGCCAGGCCGTGTGGACCAGGACGGCCAGGAGCACGGGTACCGCGATCTGCACCTGGCCCAGATCGGCCAGCAGTTGGGAGAGGCGGTCCGGGTGCAGCAGGGCGTGCTCGACCTCCCGGTCCACCCCCAGCAGCGGGCCGCCCGCCACCACCTGCCAGGTGATCAGCGCGAGCAGGACGGCCGGGACGGCCAGGAGGAACACCACGAACACCACGGTGCACAGCTTCGCAGGTGGGCAGGGCCGTCCTGCCGGCCGGGCCCGAAGACACCGAAGGGCCGGCGCAAGGGGGGGAAGTGCGCCGGCCCGACGGGGACGGCCGTCCCAACTCTTTGCGACCGTCCGGACCGGAATGCCGCGCGCCCCGGGGGGTCTGGGGCGGGCGACCGTCCGATCATTGAGGAGAACCGGAACCCGAGGGCTCCGGGTGTGTGCGCGAGGCACGACCAGGTCGAAGCTGGGGAGGCCACGGCCTGGATCCGCCCGCAGTCCCCTGCGGGCGGGTGTATCTCTCATCCGGGAAGAACCTACGGCAGCCGGTGGGCGCAGGACAGCCGGAACGGCGTCCTGCCATCCACCTCGCACACCTTCTTCACACGCTCTGCCGCCGGCTGCGTCAGGCGTGCGAATGCGCTGCTCAGATGCGCGCGAACGCCTGCTCGATGATGTCGAGACCCTCGCCCAGGAGGTCCTCGCCGATGACCAGCGGGGGCAGGAAGCGCAGCACGTTGCCGTAGGTGCCGCAGCTCAGGACCAGCAGGCCCTCGGCGTGGCAGGCCTTGGTGAGCGCGGCCGTCGCCTCCGGGTTCGGCTCCTTGGTGTCACGGTCCTTGACCAGCTCGATGGCGATCATCGCGCCGCGGCCGCGGACGTCGCCGATGATGTCGAACTTGTCCTGCATCGCGGTGAGGCGGGCCTTCATGATCTCCTCGATCCGCTTCGCCTTGGCGTTGAGGTCGAGTTCCTTCATGGTCTCGATGGCACCGAGCGCACCGGCGCAGGCCACCGGGTTGCCGCCGTAGGTGCCGCCGAGGCCGCCCGCGTGCGCGGCGTCCATGATCTCGGCGCGGCCGGTGACGGCGGCCAGCGGCAGACCGCCGGCGATGCCCTTGGCGGTGGTGATCAGGTCCGGGACGATGCCCTCGTCCTCGCAGGCGAACCACTGACCGGTACGGCAGAAGCCGGCCTGGATCTCGTCGGCGACGAACACGATGCCGTTGTCGGCGGCGAACTGGCGGATCGCGGGCAGGAAGCCCTTGGCCGGCTCGATGAAGCCGCCCTCGCCGAGCACCGGCTCGATGATGATCGCGGCCACATTGTCCGCGCCGACCTGCTTGGTGATCTGGTCGATGGCCTGCTCGGCGGCCTCGGGGCCGGCGTTCTCCGGGCCGGTCGGCCAGCGGTAGCCGTAGGCCACCGGCACCCGGTAGACCTCGGGCGCGAAGGGGCCGAAACCGTGCTTGTACGGCATGTTCTTCGCCGTCAGCGCCATGGTGAGGTTGGTGCGGCCGTGGTAGCCGTGGTCGAAGACGACGACGGCCTGGCGCTTGGTGTACGCGCGGGCGATCTTGACGGCGTTCTCGACGGCCTCGGCGCCCGAGTTGAACAGCGCGGACTTCTTGGCGTGGTCACCCGGCGTGAGCTCGGCCAGCGCCTCGGCGACGGCCACGTAGCCCTCGTACGGCGTGACCATGAAACACGTGTGGGTGAAGTCGGCGAGCTGCGCGGAGGCACGGCGTACGACGGCCTCGGCGGAGGCGCCGACCGAGGTCACCGCGATGCCGGAGCCGAAGTCGATGAGGCGGTTGCCGTCGACGTCCTCGATGATGCCGCCGCCGGCACGCGTGACGAAGACCGGCAGCGTGGAGCCCACGCCCTGCGCGACCACAGCGGTCCGGCGGGCCTGCAGCTCCTGCGACTTCGGGCCGGGGATGGCGGTGACGACGCGGCGCTCCTGCTCAAGTGCGGTCATGGGGGCTCCCTGATGAGATCTTGCGTACGGCGGCGTTTTTCGGACGCTTTTCCTTCTTTTCTCGCAGGCTAGGGCGACGGGGCGGACGTGGGCATGCTCCATGTGGGCGTTGTCGGCGCCCGCGGTTGTCCGCCGTGGACATAGCAGTGGACACAGCGACGGACAGGGGCGGACGCGGACCGGAGGACGCGGGCGCAGGGGCCGTGACCTGCGGCGTACCGTGCAATCGGTGAACTCCCCTTGCCCGGGCGTTAGATTGACTCGCTGATGGTGGACGGAGCGGCTGGTCAGGGGGCAAGGGCGATGGACGACAGGACGCAGGACGCCCGGGGTACGCACGCGAACCCCGTGCCACGCCCGACGGTGCCACGGGACGCCCCCGCGACGCCACCCCGGCCCACACGTCCGCCGGGCGCGCCGCAGGCGTACGAACATTCGCTTCCGCCGCAGCACAGCCCCCGGGCCGCCGTCGCCGACTGGCTCGACACCCCGCGCCCGGCCGCCGCGCCCGGCGTCTGGCGCTTCGGGCACCGCCCGTCCAAGGCCGCCAGGACGCCGGACCGGCTGCCGTCGATCACGATCGTCGGGCTGCTGATCCCGCTGGTCGTGGCCCTGCTGGTGTGGTCCCTGTGGCGGCAGGGGGCGCTGCCGTACCAGTGGGCGCCGCTGAAGCTGTTCACCCCCGGCGACTGGTGGTGGGGCGGCACGACCTCCCCCAAGGGGACGCAGGGCCGTGAGGCCATGGTGGTCTACGACGGCGTGTTCTTCGCCGTGCTCGTCTACGCCGTCGGACGGCTCGGCAGCTGGCCCGACGTCGCTCGGCACTTCGTGGGCCGCCGCCCGCAGCCCGCGCGGGCCCTGTACGCCGCCGTCGGCGCCCTGATCGCGCTCAGCCTGGTCTTCCCCGACGCCTTCCCGGGCGTCGGCTGGAACCCCCTGCCGGTCGTCGACCCCGTGTTCTCCCTGGTCGTCCTCGTCTCGGGCGGCTACGGCCTGTTCTCCTCCCAGCTGTTCACCGACGCGCTGTACGCGCTCATCACCCTGCTGGTCGTCTGGCCGTTCGCCCGGCTCGGCGACTGGTGGGCGTACGCCCGGGAAATCGCCGCGCGCCGCCGGGCCGCCGCGGCCCCCGTCGCCCCGCCCGCGCCGGACCTGCCGCGCTCGCAGTGGCCCGGGCCCCGCCGGGCCGGGCAGTACCAGGCGGCCGACCTGCTGACCGGCGAGGTGGCCGCCGGCCGGATGAACGACGTGGACTGCGCCCGCGTCGAGCGGGCGTGGGAGGCGGCCGGGCGGGAGGCACAGCCGGCCGCCTTCACCGACACCGTGCTGCGCCAGGGCGCCACCGCCTGGACCCACCCCTCCGGGGCGCGCGACCTGCCCGGCCGCACCGCCCACCACGACCTGCTGGAAGGGCAGGTGCGCATCGGACAGTGGGCGCCGGGGGAGCGGACCCCGCGCGACTACGAGGGGGCGGGGGCCGCCCTCGGCCCCGACACGCTGGGCACCTCGCTGCTGCTGGTGGGGCCGCCCGGCTCCGGGAAGACCCGGCACGTCATCGGGCCGGTCACCGAGGCGCTCACGCTCCAGGCGCTGACCGGCGGGTGCGCGGTCGTCGCCGTCTGCGCCGCCGGGACCCCGCTCGGCCCGGACTCCGCGTACGACGTGGTGGTCCGGATCGGCGACCCCGCCTCCGTCCACGACCTCGACCCGTACGCCGGGTCCGACGACCCCGACGAGGCCGCCGAATTCCTCGCCGAGGCCCTGGTCGGCGACCTCGACACCGTCGGCGCGCGGAACGCCGCCACCGCGCTGGCCCAGTTGCTCGGCCCCTACCGGGCGGTGCACGGCCACTTCCCGCCGCTGCCGGCGCTGCGCGAGCTGCTGGAGGGCGATCCGGGCGCGCTGGCGTCCCTGCGGGCGGCGCTGTCGGCGGGCGAGCACACCGTGATGCGGCGCGAACTCGACGCCCGGATGCGGCAGGCCGGCACCGCGGCCGACGCCGGGGCCGCCCTCGCGGACAGGCTCGCGCTCCTGGACCGGCCGGCCTTCGCCGAGTTCTTCGGCGCGGCGGGACCCGACGGCCGGCCCTTCTCGCTGCGGGCGGTCGCCCACCATCCGCTGCGGGTCCGCGTCGACCTGCCCGAACGCGGGCACGAGGAGGCGTCCCGGCTGATCACCCGGCTGGTCCTGGCCCAGTTCCACACCGTCGCACGGGACACCCGGCGCCCCCACTTCGCCTGTCTGGTCCTCGACGACGCCACCGGGGCCGTCACCGCCGAGTCGGTGCGCCGTGTCCAGGGGCTGCGCTCCCAGAACGCCGGTGTCGTCCTCGCGCTCCGGTCGGTCGCCGACGTGCCCGAGGCGCTGCACGGCCCGCTGCTTGCGGCCGTCGGCTGCCGTATGGCGCTCTCCGGCGTCACCACCTGGGACGGCAGCCGGTTCGCGCAGGCCTGGGGGACCGAGTGGGTGGAGACCAAGGAGGTGGCCAAGCACACCGTCTTCGCCCACCAGCCGATGACCCGTGCCATCCACGCCCTGCGCAAGCTGGTGACCGGACGGGCCGTGACCACGGACGCCGTGACGACCCGGCAGGTGGAGCGGGAGCGCTGGTCCGCCTCCCGGCTGGCCCAGGAGGTCCCGCCCGGTCACGGGGTGCTGTCGCTGACCAGCGTCCGGGGCGAGCACGCGCCGCCGCTGCTGGTGGACCTGCGGGGCTGAGGGGAGCGCTACGGCGAACGCGGCGGTTGTCCGCACGGGCGCAAAGCGTTCACCCGTGCGGACCGTAACGCGTTCACCGTACGGTGAGGCAGAATCGGCATAGGCCGTTCATACGTGACGTCCAAAAGATCACAACGATCATCCGATCTCCACAGAACCCCGCAGGAACCGCCACCGAAGAACCGTCACCCAAGAACCGCCCATCGCCGCTGAAGAACTTCCTCCGAAGTACCCTCCGAGACCAGAAGGCCTCATGCCCCCGACGCTCGCCTCGCTCGTCCAACACTCCGCGCTCAAGCTGACCGTGCGCGCGGGCGGGGACCGCCTGGACGTACCAGTCCGCTGGGCCCACGTCAGCGAGCTCGCCGACCCCGTGCCGTACATGGAGGGCGGGGAGCTGCTGCTGATCACCGCGCTCAAGCTGGACGCGGAGGAGCCCGAGGCCATGCGCCGCTATGTGAAGCGGCTGGCCAAGGCCGGGGTCGTCGGGCTCGGCTTCGCGGTCGGGGTGAACTACGACGAGATCCCCGCGGCGCTCGTCGACGCCGCCGAGGAGGAGAACCTGCCGCTGCTCGAGGTGCCCCGCCGCACCCCGTTCCTCGCCATCAGCAAGGCGGTCTCGGCGGCCATCGCGGCCGACCAGTACCGGGCGGTCACGGCAGGCTTCGCCGCCCAGCGGGAGCTGACCAAACAGGCCCTGAACGCCGGCCCGGAGGGACTGCTCGCCGCGCTCGCGGCCCAGGTGGACGGCTGGACGGCGCTCTACGACGCCTCCGGCGCCGTCGTCGCCGCGGCACCCGAGTGGGCCACCCGCCGCGCCGAACGGCTCACGGCCGACATCGAGCGGCTGCGCGACCGGTCCGCCCCCGCGTCGGCCGTGGTCGGCGGGCCCGAGACCGAGGACCGCGTCGAACTGCACTCCCTCGGCACCGGACGCCGCCCGCGCGCCGCGCTCGCCGTCGGCACGGCCGCCGCCCTCGGCACCGCCGAGCGGTACGCCGTCCACTCCGCCGTGGCCCTGCTGACGCTCATCACGGAACGCTCACGCTCACTGCACGCCGCCGAGCAGCGGATCGGCGCCGCCGTGCTGCGCATGCTGCTCGCCGGGCAGCCGGACCACGCCCGCGCGGTGGCCGGCGACCTGTACGGCGGCCTGCTCGACGCCCCCTTCCGCGTGATCGTCGCCGAGTCCGCCTCGGCGTCCGCCGCGCGGGCGCACGCCGGTGCCCACGCGCGCGTGCAGCCCGCCGCACCCTCCTCGGCCGCCGTACTGGTCGGCGCCGATCCCGGCGCCGACCCGCTCGCCGCGCTGGCCGAGGTCGTGGAGGCGGCCGCCGCCCGGTCGGGGGAGGCCGTGCTGGTGGTGCCCGACGGGGAGCGCCTGGTGGTGCTGGCCGCCGACGGCGGCGCGGCCGTGGCGGTGTGCGGCCGGTACGCGGCCGCGCTGGAGGCGGCGCGGGCCGAGACCGTGCGCGAGCAGCCGAGCGGGGAGGAGGACGAACTGGTCGTCGGCCTGTCCGGGCCGGCCGGGCCCATCGCGGCTGCCGCCGCGTACAAGCAGGCCGAACAGGCGCTGTCGGTGGCGCGGCGGCGCGGACGGGTGCTCGTCGAGCACGAACAGCTCGCCTCCGGATCGGTGCTGCCGCTGCTGGCGGACGACGCGGTGAGGGCGTTCGCGGACGGGCTGCTGCGCGCGCTGTACGAGCACGACGCGACGGGACGCGGCGACCTGGTGGCCTCGCTGCGGGCCTGGCTGTCCCGGCACGGCCAGTGGGACGCGGCCGCCGCCGACCTCGGTGTCCACCGGCACACCCTGCGGTACCGGATGCGCAGGGTCGAGGAGATCCTCGGCCGCTCCCTGGACGACCCGGACGTGCGGATGGAGCTGTGGCTGGCGCTGAAGGCCACCTCCACGGAGTGAAGGCCACCTCCACGGAGCAGGGAGCCGCCGGATACTGCATCTGATACGCCAATCCGGCGCACCCCCGCCGCGTACTGCTACGACTCGGACAAACGACCCCGGGCCGCCCCCGCCCTACCGTGGACGTCGACAGCAGACACCCCCAAACGCGGAAGGGCCGGGACTCGTACATGACTTCCACCCACGCCTTCTGGCTCGCCGGCCGCCAGGTCACCGGCGAGGACACCTTCGACGTCACCAACCCGTGGGACGGGCAGCTGGTCGGCAAGGCCGTGGTGCCGACCGACGCCCAGGTCGAGGAGGCCGTGGCCGCCGCGTACGCCGTGCGGGACGAGTTCGCCGCCACCCCGGCGCACGTACGGGCCGCCGCCCTCGACCACGTCAGCAAGCGGCTGGTGGAGCGCACCGAGGAGATCGCGCAGCTCATCTCCGCCGAGAACGGCAAGCCGATCAAGTGGGCGCGCGGCGAGGTCGGCCGTGCCGTGTCCGTGTTCCGGTTCGCCGCGGAGGAGGCCCGCCGGTTCAACGGCGGCGACGCCCAGCGCCTGGACACCGACGCCGGCGGCCAGGGCCGCCTCGCCCTCACCCGCCGCTTCCCCAAGGGCGTCGTGCTCGGCATCGCGCCGTTCAACTTCCCGCTGAACCTGTGCGCCCACAAGGTCGCCCCGGCCATCGCCGCCGGCGCGCCGATCATCCTCAAGCCCGCCCCGGCCACCCCGCTGTCCGGGCTGATCCTCGGCGAGCTGCTGGCCGAGACCGACCTGCCAGCCGGCTCCTGGTCGATCCTCCCGGTCGCCAACGAGAAGATGCCCGCCCTCGTCCAGGACGAGCGCCTCCCGGTCATCTCCTTCACCGGTTCCGAGAAGGTCGGCTACGCGATCATGGACTCGGTGCCGCGCAAGCACTGCACCCTGGAGCTCGGCGGCAACGGCGCGGCGATCGTCCTCGCCGACTACGCCAGTGACGAGGACCTGGACTGGGCCGCGAGCCGCATCGCGACCTTCTCCAACTACCAGGGCGGCCAGTCCTGCATCTCCGTGCAGCGCGTGATCGCCGACGCCTCGGTCTACGAGCGCCTGCTGCCGCGCATCGTCGCCGCCGTGGAGGCGCAGGTCACCGGTGACCCCTCCGACCCGAAGACCGACGTCGGCCCGCTGGTCAGTGAGGACGCCGCCCAGCGCGTGGAGTCCTGGGTGCAGGAGGCCGTCGAGGCCGGCGCCACCCTGCGCACCGGCGGCAAGCGCGACGGCGCCTCGTACGCCCCGACCGTCCTCACCGACGTGCCCTCCGAGGTGACGATCTCCTGCGAGGAGGTCTTCGGCCCCGTCCTGACCGTGCAGAAGGTGAACGGCGAGGCCGAGGCCTTCGCCGCCGTCAACGACTCCAAGTACGGCCTCCAGGCGGGCGTGTTCACCCACGACCTGCAGACCGCCTTCCGCGCCCACCGCACCCTGGAGGTCGGCGGCGTGGTCGTCGGCGACGTCCCCTCCTACCGCGCCGACCAGATGCCGTACGGCGGCGTCAAGCAGTCCGGCGTGGGCCGCGAGGGCGTCAAGTTCGCGATGGACGACTACACCTACGAGCGCGTCCTGGTCCTGACCGGCCTCGCCTTGTAGGCCCCCCTTCCGGACAGCCGACAACGGCCGGAGCCCGCTGTGCGGGGGCTCCGGCCGTTGCCGTACACCCCCATCCTGATCCGCACAGACCGCCAACATGGCCGACCCGAGCACAACAGGACCACATCAGTGCCCGTCGCCAGCCGCCGCCGGCGCCGCCGACCCCGCCGCCGACTTGCTGGCCGCCGAGTTGACCGTGATCCCGACGGGGTGCGACGCGGGGTCCACTCCGGGCACCGTGAGACGGACCTGGCGTCACACCGCGCGGCATCGTTGCGCCAGGCCGGCACTTGGCCGGGTCGGCGGGGCTGGTGAAGTGCTACGTTCCCGCGCATGAAGATCCGGAGGTGGGCCGGCCGTGGCGTATCCGTGCTGGTCGTGGGTGGGGTACTGGTTCTGGTGACGGGGTGCAGTGGGGTGGCCGGTAAGCCGGGCGTGACCAGGGAGGCGCAGCCGGCGGTGGTGACGGTCCCGAAGGCTAAGCCGGATGCGATGAGGGCGACGAAATCCGCTGCGCTTCAGTACACGAGCTTCACCGCGGAGGAGAGTTTCTCCGGGGGGTGTGCCAGTGAGCACCAGTGCAAGGCGGCTCTCATGGGGCTTCAGTCGGTTGCGTCTCCGGTGGCGGAGCAACTGCACGACGAAGCGGGGTGGGATCCGTACTACGCGGATCTCAGTGACCTGGCCGACAGGGTGTCCGAGGGTGTGCAGAAGGCGGATCCGGCGGACCCGGCCGCGATGGATGCCCTCCTGAAGGACGTCATGAAGCTGAGGGAGCGGCTGGACCACGAGATGGACATCGGGCACTTCTAGCCCCGGGCACGACACCCGGGCCGGCCGTCGGGCAGGGCGCCCGGGCGTTGTCGTCGCGTACGCCGTCGACCGGAACGGCTGAGGCGCAGTCGTAGGACCGTGTACCTCCTCGGCTGGGGGAGGGCAGGCAATCGGGTGACCGGGCGGCCCGGGTGAAGGGGATGGGGTCTTGGTGTTCAACTTGGTGCTCGGCGCGTTGGTCGTTGTGGGAGCGATCCTCCACGGGTGCCTTGTGAGCCGCAGGGTCTGGCGTGATCCCGACTTCGCCCGGCGGCTGTCCCAGAGGATGACCGGTCTCTCCTACGGCCTTGAGGGCAACCGGGGGGCGGTGAGGGCCTCCGCGGTACTGACGGTCGAACTGGTCTTCCTGGGAGGCATCTTCGTCACCGGCGGCCTGGAGGAGGTGTGGCAGGGCGGGTCGAGGGAGGACGTGCTGCTCGCCCTCGTCCTGCTCATGGTCGCCCTTTTCCTGCTGGCCGCCGCGGTGAACCTCTCGGTCGTCTGGTTCAACATCCCGAGGTGGACCGTTCCGTCACACATGCGGGGCGACACGGGCGTGAAGACCGAGGTGCTGCGCAGCCGCTGGGCCAGGCTTACCAGGAAGCGCTGATCGGGGGAGTCTTGTCGGGTAGAGCGGAGGGCCGCGACTCAGGTCGTGAAGCCGACCCGTGACAGACGCAGGGGGCCGGTCAGCCTGACGTGTACGTCGTGGATGCCGGCGGCGGTGGCCAGAGTGGTGAGCGTGGTGTAGTCGTACAGGTCCGACGTGGGTGGGGTCAGGGTGAGGGCGGCGAGCGGCGGGCCGCCGTTCAGGGTCAGTTCCACGGTGCCCTCGCCTGCCACTTCCACGCTCACCCCTGTCACTCCGGTGCCGAAGTCGCAGCCGCGGTAGAGGAGTTCGCCCGGCCTGCCGGGGGCGGGTGTCACCGCGTCGCCCGTTGTTTTCGTCCGGTCGACGATCTCGATGCCCGACTGCTCGTCGAAGTCGGCGGCGTTCAGGCCGTGGTGGAGGATCGGGCGCGGTGTGCCGGGTTCCCCGTCGAGGGTGAGCGTGGTGCGGAGGCGGATGTCCTCGCTGGAGGCGCCGACGAGGAGCTCGTAGGGGCCCGGCTCCAGGCGCCGGCGGTTCTGGGAAACGTCCCAGAACTCCAGGGCCGAGAGGGGGACTTCGAAGGTCAGGTCCGTCTTCTCGCCGGGCGTGAGCGTGACGCGGCGGTGGGCCGCGAGCTCGCGGCGCGGGCGCGGGACCGACGGGTCCACGGCGCGGGTGTAGAGCTGGACGACCTCGTCCGCGGTGACGCCCCCGGTGTTGGTGACCGTGCAGGACACCCGCACCGTGTCCGGCCCGGCCCGGACCGCCAGGTCGGCGTATCCGAACGACGCGTACGACAGCCCGTGTCCGAAGGGGAACAGCGGGGTGCCCTCGAAGTACAGGTACGTCTGGCGGCTGCCGATCACGTCGTAGTCGAGCAGGTCCGGCAGGTCGGAGTCGTCCGCGTACCAGGTCTGCGGGAGCCGGCCGGCGGGGGAGGAGTCGCCGGCCAGCACCCGGGCCAGGGCGGTGCCCGCCGCCTGGCCGCCATGGGCGGTCCACAGCACCGCCCGCAGGGGTGCGGGGTCGACCGCGTACGGGTACGACGAGACCAGTACCAGCGCCGTGTTCCGGTTCGCGGCGCGGGCCGCGCGCAGCAGCCGCTCCTGGTGCCCCGGCAGCCGCAGGGTCGTACGGTCCTGAGTCTCCCGGCCATTGATGTGCGGGTCGTTGCCCGCCACCACCAGCACCACGTCGGCGCGGCCGGCCGCGCGTGCGACCGCCTCCTCGCCGCGCTCGGTCACGACCAGTTCGAAGACCCCGGGGTTCTCCACGGCGACCCGCACGCCCTCCGCGGTGACACAGAGGTGACGACCCGTCCCGAGGTGCCGCAGCAGGCGGCCGCCGCCGTGCGGTTCGAGGCGGAACGTCTCCTGCACCACCCAGCCGCCGGGCTGGTCGGCCGAGGCGCGCAGGTAGCCGTCGTCGGCCACCGAGAGGTAGCGGCCGTCCGGGGCGCGCAGGGTCAGGACACCCTCGCCCCAGTCCACCAACGCCAGTTCGGTGCCGGTGGCGTCGGTGGTGAGCGGCGGCAGGTCGGTGCGGCCGGACAGCAACGCCGGGTCCAACGCGCCCTCGGCGCCGCGTACCCGGTCGCTCACGTCCGCGGCCGACGGTACGTGCAGGAAGGCGCCGTCGGCCGTGCGCAGCCGTATCCGGTCCACGCCCTCCGCGAACTCCACACGCTCGGCGCCGAACCGGTCGTACAGGCCCTCCAGCGGCGTGGACCGGTGCAGCAGCGTGCCGCTGTACCAGTCGAGCTTGCACTCGTCGGCGAGCAGGCCGACCACAGCGATGCGGGCGTCCGGGGCCAGGGGCAGCAGGCCGTCGTTGCTCAGCAGCACGATCGCCTGCTCGGCGGCCTCCTGGGCGAGCGCGCGGTGCTCCGGGGTGTCGAAGTCCTCGGTCGCGGCGTGCGGATCGTCTGCCGGGTCGAACTCGCCGAGCCGCAAGCGCACCGAGAGCTGCCGGCGCACCGCCGTGTCGACGTCGGCCTCGGTCAGCAGCCCCTGGTCCAGGGCGCCCCGCACCCGCGCCACGATCTTCGTCGGGTCCGTGCCGTGGTCGGTGAAGCTGTCCACGCCGGCCAGCAGCGCGGCCGCGGTGGCCTCCTCGTGGGTGGCGAAGTAGCGCTCGGAGTCGACCAGGTTGGAGGGCGCGCACGCGTCCGAGCAGACCAGCAGCTCCTCGTCGGTCCAGGCGCGCAGCTGCTCGCGCAGGTACGGCGAGACGTGGTTGGGGCGGCCGTTGACCAGGTTGTAGGCGGGCATCACGCCGGCCACCGCGCCCGCCGCCACCGCCGCCCGGAAGGCCCGCAGGTCGTACTCGTGCAGGACGCGCGGGCGCACCGAGGAGGACGTGGTGTCCCGGCGCGTCTCGTTGTTGTGGGCCAGCCAGTGCTTGAGGACCGGTGCCGTGCGCCAGTACGTCGGATGGCCGCCGCGCAGGCCGCGGGTGTAGGCGACGGCGATCGCCGACGTCAGCCCCGGATCCTCCGAGTAGCCCTCCTCGTTGCGGCCCCACAGCGGGTGGCGCAACGGATTCACCACCGGCGCCCAGACGTTGAGGCCGACGCGGTCGTCGCGGGCGCGCATCGCCCGAACCTCGTGGGAGACCGCCTCGCCGATCCGGCGCACCAGGTCGTCGTTCCAGGTGGCGCCGAGCCCGACGGCCTGCGGGAAGACCGTCGCCGGCCCCATCCAGGCCACCCCGTGCAGCGCCTCCTGACCGGTGCGGAACGCGGCGACGTCCAGCCGCGGAACGGCGGGCGCGAACTGGTGCAGGAAGGAGACCTTCTCGTCGAGGGTCAGCCGTGCCAGCAGATCGTCGACGCGCTTCGCGAACGGCAGCCGCGGATCGCGGAACGGCGGAGTGTGAGGCGTTCGTACGGTCACGTGGGGGTCCCCCTGGTGCTGGAACGGCGAGCCTCTTTCGAAGCGCTTCGATGCTCAGTCGACTCGCGGCGGGTGTCAAGACGGTCCGGGGTAACAAGTCCGATTCCCGGCCCGCATCTCAAGGGACGTATGAGAGCGGCCCCGTGCGCACCGTCCCGGAGCAATCTCGGATCCGATGGGATCCGGCCCTTGTGCGCCCCCAGGTGTTCACTTAACCTCGCAGCAACATCGAAGCGCTTCGACTCGGTTTCGACCTCAGCCAGTTCCACTCGAGACATCGAGCATCGAGATATCGAGACATCGGGACACCGCAGCCGACGGCTCCACCGCCGGGCGTCCTGGTGCGCCACGAAGGGTTGACGCAATGACGCCGAACGCCGCCCCCGCCTCCGCCGGCCCCAGCCGGAGAAGCTTCCTCGCCTCCACGGCGGTCGCCGCCGCAGCGGTGGCGGGAGGGATGCCGCTGCTCACCGCCTGCGGCGGCTCCGACAGCGGCTCGGGCGGGGGCACCACCTCGGGCAAGGACGCGAAGAAGCTGCTGCCGTCCTACGTGGCGAACAGCGTCGTCACCCCCGACATCCCCGCCAAGAACGGCTCCGCCGTCGGCTTCACCAGCCCGCTCGACCTCGCCGGCCTGAAGACCTCCGTGCCGAAGAAGCTCGGCAAGGGCGGCAAGGTGACGATCATGTCGCCGTTCTGGGGGTCCCCGCCCAAGCAGGACAACCCGTACTACCAGGGGATGAACGACCTCATCGGCGTCGACGTCGTCTGGCAGAACCAGGACGGCAACACCTACGAACAGAAGCTGGGAGCCGTCCTCGCCTCCAGCAGCGTCCCGGACGTCGTGGTGATCCCCGGCTGGAACATGGGCGGCAAGATACCCAGCGCGATCACCGGCAAGTTCGCCGACCTGGGCCCCCACCTGTCCGGGGACAAGGTCAAGGAGTACCCGAACCTCGCGGCGATCCCGACGGACGCCTGGCAGCGCTGCATCTTCGGCGGGAAACTGCGCGGCCTGCCGATGCCCGCCCCCTACGTCACGAACATCGTGCCCTTCTACCGCAAGGACATCTTCGACAAGGAGGGCTACGAAGTCCCGCGCTCGGCGGACGAGTTCGCGGCGCTGGCCAAGGACATCACCAACGCCCGGGCCAAGCGGTGGGCCTGCCTCGACATGAAGTGGACCGCGTTCAACATCTTCGGTGTGCTCTCCGGCAGCGAGAAGCCGCTCGGCTGGAACCTCGTCGACGGCAAGCTGATCTACCGGGTCGAGACCCAGGAGTACCTGGAGGCGCTGGAGTGGACCCGCAAGCTCTTCGCCGCCGGGTACGTCCACCCCGACGCCAAGCTGGGCAAGAGCGCCCAGACCGACTCGGGCCCCAAGTTCGCCTCCGGCGAGTTCCTGATCTACAACGACGACATCTCGCAGTGGTACAGCCGGACCGCCGAACAGGCCGTCCAGAACCCGGACTTCAAGATCTCCGGCATGGACGTCTTCGGCCACGACGGCGGTACGCCCACCCTGTGGGCCACCCAGCCCGCCAACATCTTCGCGTTCGTCAGCAAGAAGGCGCCCGAGTCCGTCGTCCGTGACGTGCTGGCCGTCGCCAACGTCACCGCCGCCCCGTACGGCACCAAGGAGTACATGCTCACCAACTACGGGGTCGAGGGCACCCACTACACCGTCAAGAACGGGGTGCCCGTCAAGAACGACCGGGGCAACAACGAGGTCATCAACGCCTACGTCATGGTCGCGAGCCCCGTTTCGACCACCCTCGCCCACCCGGACTTCCCGGACACCGCCCGGGCCCAGGTCGAGTGGCAGCAGCGGATGGGCGCCGCCACCAGGAAGTCCTCCTTCTACGGCATGCAGATCGCCGAGCCCTCCCGCTATACCAACCTGTCCAACGACTTCGAACAGCTGGAGGACGACATCGTCCGCGGCCACAAGAAGATCAGCGACATGCAGCAGGCCGTCTCCGACTGGAAGAGCAAGGGCGGCGACCGACTGCGCGACTGGTACAAGAAGCTCCTGGACGAGAACGGCCCGGCGGCAGGCTGACCCGGGCGCAGAGGCAAGGAGACCGGCCGTGTCCCACAGCACGGTGCCTCGGAGCGGGACCGAGGCCGACACGACGGAGAGGACTCCGGAGGCGTCCGGCGGCGCCACCGGAACCCGCGAGGACGCGCACCCGGGGAGGCTGAGCCTGCGGACCAGGTTCCGACGCGACCGCGTGCTGCTCCTGATGACGCTCCCGGCCGTCGTCCTCGTCCTGCTCTTCAACTACGTACCGATCCTCGGCAACGTCGTCGCCTTCCAGGACTACGACCCCTACATCAGCGACAACGGCGTCGTCTCCATCCTGCACAGCCCCTGGGTGGGCCTGGAGAACTTCCAGGCGATCTTCGCGGACTCGGCGTTCTGGAATGCCGTGCGGAACACCCTGGTGCTGTTCTTCCTCCAGCTCGTGCTGTACTTCCCCATCCCGATCCTGCTCGCGCTGCTCATCAACAGCGTGGTCAGACCGCGGGTGCGGGCGGTCGCGCAGGCCGTGCTGTACCTGCCGCACTTCTTCTCCTGGGTGCTGATCGTCGCCGTCTTCCAGCAGCTGCTGGGCGGCGCCGGACTGCTCTCCCAGCTGCTGCGCCAACACGGTTACGACGGTTTCGACCTCATGACCGACCCCGCCACCTTCAAGCTGCTCCTCACCGCGCAGAGCGTGTGGAAGGACGCCGGCTGGGGGATCATCGTCTTCCTCGCCGCGCTCACCTCGGTGAGCCCGGACCTGTACGAGGCCGCCGCGATGGACGGCGCCGGACGGTGGCGCCGCATCTGGCACGTCACGCTGCCCGCGCTGCGCCCGGTCATCGCGCTGCTGCTGGTGCTGCGCGTCGGCGACGCCCTCACCGTCGGCTTCGAACAGATCCTGCTGCAACGCGACGCCGTCGGACCGGGCGCCGCGGAGGTGCTGGACACCTTCGTGTGGTGGAACGGTGTACGCAACCAGGACTTCGGCTACGCGGCCGCCGCCGGACTGATCAAGGGCGTGGTCAGCATCGGACTGGTCCTCGCCGCGAACAAGGTGGCCCATCTGATGGGCGAGCAGGGGGTGTACAAGAGGTGACCGCCGTGATCGACAAGCCCGTCCGCGGACGCCGCCGGTGGGCCGCGCCGCCCCGGCCGGTGTGGGAGGAACAGCCCACGAGGGCGGGCCTGGCGGGCAAGGGCCTCGTCCTCACCCTGGCCTGCCTGGCGATCCTCTTCCCGCTGTGGATCGTCGTCGTCACCAGCCTCTCCTCACGCAGGACCATCGACGAGGCGGGCGGCCTGGTGATGGTGCCCAAGGGCATCACCTTCATCGCCTACCGGGAACTGCTCGGCGGCGGCCAGGTCACCCGCGCCGCCGTCGTCAGCATCCTGGTCACCCTGGTCGGCACGCTGTTCTCCATGACGGTGTCCGTGCTGTGCGCCTACGGCCTGTCCCGCACCGGCTCGCTCGGCCACCGCTGGATCCTGATGACCCTGCTGGCGACGATGTTCTTCAGCGCCGGTCTCATCCCGACCTACCTGCTGGTGCAGACCCTCGGCCTGACCGACACCTACCTCGCGCTGATCCTGCCCAGCGCGGTCAGCGTGTTCAACATCCTCGTCCTGCGCGGCTTCTTCATGGGCATCTCGCCCGAACTCGTCGACAGCGCCCGCATCGACGGCGCCGGCGATCTGCGCATCCTGTGGCAGATCGTCATGCCACTCTCCCGCGCGGTACTCGCCGTGATCACCCTGTTCTACGCCGTCGGCTACTGGAGCGCCTGGTTCAACGCCTCCCTGTACCTCAACGACCAGAGCATGCTCCCGCTGCAGAACGTCATGATCCAGCTCGTGCAGAAGCAGGAGGCCCCCGTGGGTCTCGCCCAGTCCATCAAGACCGGTCAACTGTCCGGGCTCGCCGTGCAGATGGCGGTCATGGTGATGGCGCTGCTGCCGGTGGCCGTGCTGTCGCCGTTCGTCCAGAAGCACTTCAGGAAGGGGATGCTGACGGGGGCGGTCAAGGGATGAGGGAGCTTCCGTGGTCGACGCGTACGACCCGCGGCCGCATCCTCTTCGGCGGCGACTACAACCCCGAGCAGTGGCCCGAGGAGACCTGGCACGAGGACGTCCGGCTGATGAAGGACGCCGGAGTCAACTCGGTCACCCTCGGCGTGTTCTCCTGGTCGAAGCTCGAACCGCACCCCGGCGCACGCGAGTTCGGCTGGCTCGACGCGGTGATGGACCTCATGGCGGACCACGGCGTCGGAGTCGTCCTCGCCACCCCCACCTCCTCGCCCCCGCCCTGGATGGGCCGCCTGCACCCCGACACCCTGCCCCGCGACGAGGACGGCCGCACCGAGTGGTGGGGCGGCCGGCAGCACTTCTCGCACTCCAGCGCCACCTACCGCCGCTACGCCGCCGCCATCACCGAGGACCTGGCCGCCCGCTACGCCGGCCACCCGGCCCTGACGATGTGGCACATCAACAACGAGTACTGCACCCACGACTACGGCGACGAGGCCGCCGCCGCCTTCCGTCGCTGGCTGCACACCAGGTACGGCACCCTCGACGCCCTCAACACCGCCTGGGGCACCGCCTTCTGGAGCCAGGGCTACGACAGCTGGGACGGCATCCTGCCCCCGCGCCGCGCCCACTACCTGAAGAACCCCACCCAGGTGCTGGACTTCCGCCGCTTCACCTCCGACGCGCTCCTGGAGTGCTACCGCGCCGAACGCGACATCGTCCGCCGGCACACCCCGAACCTCCCGGTCACCACCAACTTCATGCCGCTGTGGTCCGGCCAGGACGGCTGGCGCTGGGCCGCCGAGGAGGACGTCGTCTCCGTCGACCTCTACCCCGACCCGCACGACCCCCTCGGCGCCCAGTACGGCGCGCTCGTCCAGGACCTCACCCGCTCCCAGGCCCGCGGCCCCTGGATGCTCATGGAACAGGCGGCCGGACCCGTCAACTGGCGCCCCGTCAACCACCCCAAGCCGTCCGGGCTCAACCGCCTGTGGTCCCTTCAGGCCGTGGCCCACGGGGCCGACGCCGTCTGCTACTTCCAGTGGCGCCAGTCCCGCCAGGGCGCGGAGAAGTTCCACTCCGCGATGGTCGGCCACGCCGGCGAGCGGGGCCGTACGTTCCAGGAGGTCAAGCGGATCGGCGCCGAACTGCGCCGGATCGGCGCCGAGGTGTCCGGCACCCACGGCACCCGCGACATCGCGATCCTGCACGACTGGCACTCCTGGTGGGCCTGCGAGCAGGACGGCCGCCCGTCCACGCACGTTGTGTACCCCGAGGTCCTGCGCGCCTGGCACCGCGCCCTGTGGGAAGCCCACCTCACCGCCGACTTCGCCCACCCCGAGCACGACCTCACCGCCCACCGGCTCGTCGTCGTCCCCCAGCTCTACCTGCTCACCGACGAGGCGATCGGCAACCTTCTGGCGTACGTCGCCGGCGGCGGCACCCTCGTGTGCGGCTTCCTCACCGGGGTCGCCGACGAGGACGACCGGGTGCGCCCCGGCGGCATGGACCCGCGGCTGCGCGAGCTGTTCGGCATCCGCACGCTGCACCAGTGGTGGCCGCTGGAGGCAGGGGAGAGCGTCGCGTGCGCGGGCGGACTGCGCGGGACCCTGTGGTCGGAGGAGATCGAGGCCGCCGCCACCGCCGACGAGACGGTCCCGTACCGGGGCGGCGAACTCGACGGGATGCCCGCCGTGCTGCGCCGCGGCCGCGCCTGGTACGTCTCCACGCTCCCCGAGCCCGAGGCGCTGCGCGCCCTGCTCACCCGCGTCGCCGCCGGTGCCGGCGTCCGCCCGGTGCTGGACGAACTGCCCGCCGGGGTCGAGGCCGTACGGCGCGGCGAGCTGCTGTTCCTGCTCAACCACCGGCGTGAACCGGTGACCGTCGACGTGCCGGGCAGCCACCGCGACCTGCTCACCGGGTCGGCCGTGAGCGGCCGCACGACGCTCGGACGGTACGGAGCGGCGGTGCTGAAACCGTGACCGGCGGACCCCGGCACGGAACCTGGGAACCCCTCCCGGCCGCCCGCTGGGAGGACGCCTTCCTCAGCGGCAACGGCCACCACGGCGCCCTGGTGTCCGGCGACCCGGACGACGACCACGTGATCGTCACCCATCACACCCTCGTCCGTCCGAACGGCGCCGAGCACGCCCGGCCCCCGCTCCTCGCCGATCGGCTCGCCGCGCTCCAGGACCGGCTGCTCGCCGGTGACCGCACCGCCGCCGAGTCCTTCACGGACGGCCGGCCGTTGCAGTGGGTGCGGCCCTTCCACCCGGCCTTCCGGATCGGGCTGAGCCGCCCGGCCCGCGCCCGGCGGGGCTACCGCCGCTCGGTCGACTTCACCAGCGGCGAGGTGACGGCGGTGTGCGGGGACCGGAGCAGCCGCGTCTTCGTCTCCCGCGCCGACGACGTGATCGTCCAGCACGTCACCGCGCCCGGTGCCGTGCTCGACGTCCGCCTGGACCACCGGCTGCCCGGCGTGCCGCCCGGCCTGCGCGTCGGCCACGGGGCACGGCTCACCGCCGGGGGCGCCGTACTGAGCCTGCACGCCCGCTACCCGGGCAGCGACCGTGCCTACACCGGCGTGACGCTGATCGCCGTCACCGGTGGCACCACGGCGCTCACCCCGTCCGGAGCGCGCATCACCGGCGCGGACTCGGTGCTGCTGCTCACCCGGGTCCGCCGGCACACCGGTGAACCGGCCGTGGCCGAGGACGCGGGAGCCCTGCTCGACCTGCTCACCGGGCGGACCTACGACGACCTCCTCGAGAGCCATCTGCCCGCACACCGCACCGCCTACCACCGGGTCACCCTCGACCTGCGCGGCGACCCCGCCGAACGCGACCTGCCGGGGTCGGAGTTGCTGCAGCGGCCCGGTAGCGCTGCCCTCCTCGAGCGGCTGTTCGCGGCGGGCCGCTACCACCTGCTCTCCGCCAGCGGCCTGCTCCCGCCCCGGCTCACCGGACTGTGGACCGGCGACTGGGACACGGCCTGGTCCGGCGCGTTCACCACGGACGCCAACCTCAACCTCCAGACCGCCTCCGCCGCGGCGGCCGGACTCCCCGAGGTGGGCGAGGCCCTGGCCCGGCTCGTCGAGGCACAACTCCCCGACTGGCGGGACAACGCCCGCGCGATCTTCGGCACCCGAGGGGCCGTCGCGCCCGCGCACACCGACGGCGAGTCCGGCCACACGTACCACTTCAGCCGTGAGTACCCGCTGCACCTGTGGACTGCCGGCGCCGACTGGCTGCTGGGGCCGCTCGTCCACCTCGACGAGACACGCGGCGTCCAGGACCCCCGCACCGCCGCCGCGCTCGCCGAGGTCGCCCGGTTCTACGAGGACTTCCTCACCCGCACCGACGAGCACGGCCACCTCGTGGTCGTCCCCTCCTACTCACCGGAGAACCGCCCCGCCAACGCGAGCTGGGGCGCGCTCAACGCCGCCATGGACCTCTCCGCCGCCCGGCACGCGCTGCGGACGGCCGCCGCCTACCACCCCGGCACCCCCGACGCCGACCGCTGGCAGGCCCTCGCCGACCGCCTCCCACCGCATCGGATCAACAGCGACGGCGCCCTCGCCGAATGGGCGTGGCCCGGCCTGGCGGACACCTACGACCACCGCCACCTCAGCCACCTCTACGCCGTCTGGCCGCTGGACGAGATCACCCCTCACGACACCCCGGACCTGGCCGCCGCCGCCCGCCGCGCCCTGGAACTGCGCGGCGCGGAGAACGACTCGGCCCACGGCCACCTCCACCACGCCCTGGTCGCGGCCCGCCTCGGCGACGGCGACCGCGTCGCCCGCGCCCTCGCGCACGTCCTGGAGGGCGACTACTTCCACACCTCCCTGATGAGCGCCCACTACCCGAACCGGAACGTCTACAACGCCGACGCCGCCCACGCCCTGCCCGCCGTGCTGATCGAGACGCTGGTGCGGTCCACCCCGGACCGGCTGGTCCTGCTGCCCGCGCTCCCACCGGCGTACCCGGAGGGCGAACTGCGCGGTGTCCGCACCCGGTTCGGAGCCGAGGTCGACCTGGCGTGGAGCCGGGACACGGTCGCGGCAGTCCTGCGCCCCACCCGCACCGTCCGCATCGAACTGAGGACTTCCACCGGCGTCCGGCCACTGGACCTGGTCGCCGGAGAAGACCACGCCCTCGACCTGAGGGAGTGGTAGCCCCCCCGCAATTCCCCCCACCCATGGAAGGACACCATGGCCATGGCACCACGGACACTGAGCAGGCTCTCCAAGGCGCTGATCGCCCCCGCCCTCGCCCTCGGCGCCACCGTCGGTCTCGCCTCCGCCCCCGCCCAGGCCGCCGTCTGGAACTCGTGCGACCAGTGGGGCAACACCACGCTGAACGGCTACACGCTCTACAACAACATCTGGGGCTCCGGCGCCGGCAGCCAGTGCATCTGGGCCAACTCCGGCACCAACTGGGGCGTGACGGCCAACCATCCGAACACCGGCGGCGTCAAGTCCTACCCCAACGCCAAGAAGGTGATCAACAAGTCGATCACCTCGCTCGCCTCGCTCACCAGCAGCTACAACGTCACCGTCCCGTCCTCCGGCGCGTACAACACGTCCTACGACATCTGGGACACCGGCTACCGGTACGAGATCATGCTCTGGGTCAACAAGACCGGGGCCGTCGGCCCGCTCGGCAGTTCGCAGGGCAGCGTCACCCTCGGCGGTTCGACCTGGACCGTCTACAAGGGCAACAACGGCTCGAACGACGTCTTCTCGTTCATCCGCGGCTCCAACTCCAGCTCCGGCACGGTGGACATCCTGCCCATCCTGAAGTGGATCAAGGACACCAAGGGCTGGTTCGGCAACGTGACCATCGGGGACGTGCAGTTCGGCTACGAGATCACATCCTCGTCCGGGGGCCTGGCCTTCACCACCAACAGCCTGACGGTCAGCAGCGGCTGATTCCGGCGGGCCCACGAGTGTGCGGCCGGTCCCGCATAGGGGAGGGGCCGGCCGCACGTCGGCCTCCGGGCGCGCTACCCGGCGACCGGCAGTTCGGCTCCGTCCCGCAGGAACAGCGGGATGCGGTCCAGCGGGGCGTCGACGGTCACGGCCCTGCCGCCCTCGTACTCCCGGCCGGTCCACGCGTCGGTCCACCGCGCGCCCGCCGGGAGGTACGCGGTGCGGGCCGTGGCCCCGGCGGTCAGCACCGGGGCGACCAGCAGGTCCCGGCCCAGGAGGTAGGAGTCGTCCGCCATCCACGCCGTCTGGTCCGCGGGGAACTCCAGGAACAGCGGCCGCATCACCGGCAGCCCCTCCTCGTGGGCCTCCCGCATGACCTCCAGCACATACGGCTTCAGCCGCTCGCGCAGCCGCAGGTACTTCTCCAGGATCGGATAGGCCCGCTCGCCGTACGACCAGACCTCGTTGGGGCCGCCGGTCATCGCGGGGCCCAGCGGCATGCCCGGGTCCCGGAAGCCGTGCAGCCGCATCAGCGGGGACAGCGCCCCGAACTGGAACCAGCGCACCAGCAGCTCCCGGTAGGCGGGGTCGTCCGGGTCGCCGCCGTGGAAGCCGCCGATGTCGGTGTTCCACCAGGGGATGCCGGACAGCGCGGTGTTCAGGCCGGCCGCGATCTGGCGGCGCAGGGTCGCGAAGTCGGTGCCGATGTCACCCGACCACAGGGCGGCGCCGTGGCGCTGACTGCCCGCCCACGCCGAGCGGTTGAGGGTGATCACCTCGTCCACGCCGGCGGCGCGCAGACCCTCCTCGAAGGCGCGGGAGTTCTCCGCCGGATAGAGGTTGCCGACTTCCAGGCCGGGGCCCGCCCAGTAGCGCAGGTTCTCGGCGAAGCCCGGCTTCAGCTCCGGCTCGCAGGCGTCCAGCCAGAACGCCGTGATGCCGTACGGGTCCAGGTAGTTCTCCTTGATCCTGGACCACACGAACGCGCGCGCCTCGGGGTTGGTGGCGTCGTAGAAGGCCACCTGGACGGTGGAGGCGACCTCCTTGTCGGGCCAGTCGGCGTGAGCCATCGGGCCGTACTGGGTGCCGATGAAGTAGCCGCGCTGCTCCATCACCGGGTGGTTCTCGCTCAGCGGGGACACCGACGGCCAGACGGACACCACCAGTTTGACGCCGAGATCCGCCAGCTCGCGCACCATCGCCGCCGGGTCCGGCCACTCCTCGGGGTCGAACTTCCACTCGCCCAGATGGGTCCAGTGGAAGAAGTCGCAGACGATCGCGTCGAGCGGCAGGTTCCGCCGCTTGTACTCCCGGGCCACCTCGAGGAGTTCGTCCTGGGTGCGGTAGCGCAGTTTGCACTGCCAGAAGCCGGCCGCCCACGTCGGCAGCATCGGGGTGCGGCCGGTCACCGCGCTGTAGCGGCGCTGGGCGTCGGCCGGGGAGCCCGCGGTGATCCAGTAGTCGATCTGGCGGGCGGAGTCCGCCACCCAGCGGGTGCCGTTGCCGGCCAGTTCCACCCGGCCGACGGCCGGGTTGTTCCACAGCAGGGTGTAGCCGCGGCTGGAGGTGAGCACGGGGATGGACACCTCGGCGTTGCGCTGCACCAGGTCGACGACCAGGCCCTTCTGGTCCAGCCGGCCGTGCTGGTGCTGGCCGAGGCCGTACAGACGCTCGTCGTCGTAGGCGCGAAAGCGCTGCTCCAGGCGGTGGTGGCCGCCTCCGACGGCGGTGTAGAGGCGGGGACCGGGCCACCAGAAATGGGCGCGCTCCTCGGCCAGCAGCTCCGTGAGGCCGTCCGTGCGCAGGAAGCGGATCAGGCCCGCGGCGTCGACGTCGACCGTGAGCGCGCCGACGGTCAGGCGTGCCCGGCCGTCCTCGATCTTGACGGTGCTCTCGGTGGCCGGCGCGTGGGTGAGGAGCGCGCCGGGCAGGTCGTCCAGGACCGGGCCCCCGAGCCGGGCGCGCACCCGGACCGCGTCCGGCCCCCACGGCTCGATGCGTACGGTCTCCTGGCGGCCGCTCCACTCCAGCACGCCGTCCCGGTCGCGGAAGGTGCCGACCGTGGGGGAGGACTGGGCGAGGCTGACCGGGCCGGGCGGCGGCTGGTTCTCGGCATGCTGGTTCACCGGGTTCCTCCGAGGATGCCCCGCCCTTCAGAGCGGGGAGGAATGGGACGGGCTGGTACGCTCTTCGGCGTGCTGAGCGAGAACCAAGCCAGCACAGCGACTCCTTCGCTTGCAGTGCCAAACCGGGCTGGTTCCACCCCGGCTGGTGTTGATCGTGTAAGACCTGCTGGTCCGCTGGATCCGCAGGCGATGTGAGCCAGGAATCTCCCTGTTTCAGCTGGGAGAGGGTTCAAGAGTGCTCCTTGAAGGAGTGGGACGGAGGCGTCCTGGGCGGGCCAGGGCCGGAGCAGACCGGTGTCAGGAGCCGGAGGCGACCGGCCCCGAACTCGCCCGGACGGTCAACTCGGGCGCGATGAGCACCACTTCGTCCGTGGCGCGCCCGTCGAGCTTGGCCACGAGTCGTGCGACCGCGTGCCGGCCCATCTCCTGGGCGGGGATGCCCACGGAGGTCAGCCGCACCGAGGCCTGGACGGCGACCTGGTCCGGGCAGATCGCGACCACCGACACGTCCTCGGGGACCGCCCGGCCCTGCTGGCGCAGCAGGGCGAGCAGGGGTTCGACGGCGGACTCGTTCTGCACGACGAAGCCGGTGGTGCCCGGGCGCTCGTCGAGGATCCGGGCCAGGGTCACCGCCATCGCGTCGTAGCCGCCCTCGCAGGGGCGGTGCAGCAGTCCCAGGCCCAGCTCGCGGGCCCGGGAGCGCAGGCCGTCGAGGGTGCGTTCGGCGAAGCCGGTGTGCCGTTCGTAGACCGCGGGCGCCTCGCCGATGACGGCGACGTCACGGTGCCCGAGCAGCGCCAGATGCTCCACGCACAGCGCGCCCGTCGCACCCCAGTCCAGGTCCACGCAGGTCAGCCCGGAGGTGTCGGCGGGCAGGCCGATCAGGACGGATGGCTGGTGCTGCCCACCGCGCAGCAGCGGCAGCCGTTCGTCGTCGAGCTCGACGTCCATCAGGATCATGGCGTCGGCGAGCCCGCTGCCGGTGACCCGGCGCACGGCGTCGGGGCCCTCCTCGCCGGTGAGCAGCAGCACGTCGTAGCCGTGGGCGCGTGCGGTGGTCGTCACGGCGATGGCGATCTCCATCATCACCGGCACGTACATGTCGGTGCGCAGCGGGATCATCAGGGCGATGATGTTCGACCTGCTGCTCGCCAGGGCGCGGGCGCCCGCGTTCGGGTGGTAGCCGAGTTTCCGGATGCTCTCCTCGACTCGCTGCCGGGTGCTCGCGGAGATGGACCGCTTGCCGCTGAGGACGTAGCTCACCGTGCTCGCCGAGACTCCGGCGTGCTGGGCGACCTCGGCGAGGGTGACCATCCAGCTCTCCAAGATGTGTGAAGCGCTTCGACAGTGCGCGGTGCTGTCAGCGGTGGGTGAGGGTGGTTCGACAGTAACCCCGGCGAGAGTGGCTGTCCAGAGCCTGTCGAAGCGCTTCGACAGCTTTCTTTCCCCGGCCTCGGACGGAACGTCCCAGGAGCATCCCAACGGAGTACAACGAGTGGTCGTCACTTGGCGCACACACGATGCTGGGTGGGTCGCACCGCATCAGACGGTGAACGCCAGACGGTGAACTGCGAGCGTCCGTGCGCGTGGGGTGGTGGGTCCGCCCGGTATCGGGTACATACGGTCCAGTAGCACCAGTCGGTAACGTACCGCCCCACCCTCCCTATTCGCGGCGAGGTGAGCCTCATGTCCGCACCAACATCCAACAAGCCCACCGTGACCGAGCGCGAGGCCCGCCAGGTGGCGGAGGCCGCCCGGGAGCAGGACTGGCACAGGCCCAGCTTCGCCAAGGAGCTGTTCCTCGGCCGCTTCCGGCTCGACCTCATCCACCCGCACCCCCTGCCCGCCGCCGACGACGTCCAGCGCGGCGAGGAGTTCCTGGCCAAGCTGCGCGACTTCTGCGAGACGAAGATCGACTCGGCCCGCATCGAGCGCGCCGCGCGGATCCCGGACGAGGTCGTCACCGGGCTCAAGGAGCTCGGCGCACTCGGCATGAAGATCGACACCAAGTACGGCGGCCTCGGCCTGACCCAGGTCTACTACAACAAGGCCCTCGCCCTGGCCGGCTCCGCCAGCCCCGCGATCGGCGCGCTGCTCTCCGCGCACCAGTCGATCGGTGTACCGCAGCCGCTGAAGCTCTTCGGCACCCAGGAGCAGAAGGACACCTTCCTGCCGCGCTGCGCCCGCACCGACATCTCCGCCTTCCTGCTGACCGAGCCGGACGTCGGCTCCGACCCGGCGCGCCTGGCGACCACGGCAGTCCCGGACGGCGACGACTACGTCCTCGACGGAGTCAAGCTGTGGACGACCAACGGGGTCGTGGCCGACCTCCTCGTGGTCATGGCGCGCGTGCCGAAGTCGCCAGGGCACCGGGGCGGCATCACCGCCTTCGTCGTCGAGGCCGCCTCCGAGGGCATCACGGTGGAGAACCGCAACGCCTTCATGGGCCTGCGCGGCATCGAGAACGGCGTCACCCGCTTCCACCGGGTCCGGGTGCCGGCCGCCCACCGCATCGGCGCGGAGGGCCAGGGCCTGAAGATCGCCCTGACCACCCTGAACACCGGCCGGCTGTCCCTGCCGGCGATGTGCGCGGGCGCGGGCAAGTGGTGCCTGAAGATCGCCCGCGAGTGGTCCGCGGTCCGCGAGCAGTGGGGCAAGCCGGTCGCGCTGCACGAGGCGGTCGGCTCCAAGATCTCCTTCATCGCGGCCACCACCTTCGCGCTGGAGGCGGTGCTCGACCTGTCGTCCCAGATGGCCGACGAGAACCGCAACGACATCCGCATCGAGGCCGCCCTCGCCAAGCTCTACGGCTCCGAGATGGCCTGGCGGATGGCCGACGAACTGGTCCAGATCCGCGGCGGCCGCGGCTACGAGACGGCCGCGTCCCTCGCCGCCCGCGGGGAACGCGCGGTCCCCGCCGAGCAGATGCTGCGCGACCTGCGCATCAACCGCATCTTCGAGGGCTCCACCGAGATCATGCACCTGCTGATCGCACGCGAGGCGGTCGACACCCACCTCGCGGTCGCCGGCGACCTCATCGACCCGGACAAGACCCTGTCGGACAAGGCGAGGGCGGGCGCGAACGCGGGCGTCTTCTACGCCAAGTGGCTGCCCAGGCTGGTCGCGGGTCCGGGCCAGCTCCCGCGCTCGTACGCCGAGTTCCACCCGGCCGGGCACGCCGACCTCTCACCGCACCTGCGGTACGTCGAACGGCACGCCCGCAAGCTCGCCCGCTCCACCTTCTACGCCATGTCCCGCTGGCAGGGCCGGATGGAGACCAAGCAGGGCTTCCTGGGCAGGGTCGTCGACATCGGCGCCGAACTGTTCGCGATGAGCGCGGCGTGCGTCCGCGCCGAGCTCCTGCGCACCCGGGGCGACCACGGCCGCGAGGCCTACCAGCTCGCCGACGCCTTCTGCCGGCAGTCCCGCATCCGCGTCGCCGAACTCTTCGACCGCCTGTGGACCAACACCGACGACCTCGACCGCAAGGTCGTCAAGGGTGTCCTCGGCGGCGTCTACACCTGGCTGGAGGAGGGGGTCATCGACCCGTCGGACGACGGCCCGTGGATCGCGGCGGCGGACCCCGGCCCGAGCGAGCGGGAGAACGTGCACCGGCCGATCCGGTGACGGCCGACCGGCGGCCGTGACACGCGGTACGGCCGCCCGTCGGCACCCTCCAGCGACCGCCCGGTGGCATCGGCCACCGGGCGGCCGACCGCGTCCGCCGTCGGGGCGTGCTGTGGCGCATCCGCGGCGCGGCGACCGGCGACTCGCTCCACCCGGGAGGGACGCGCTGTCCGTTCGGGGAGCCGCTGCGGCCACAATGGGGGGATGAGCGACAGTCCAGCCCCTCTCGCCGACCCGCACCTCGTCTTCGACCCCGTCGCCGGCGACGGGCCGAGGGACGTGGTGGTCCTCGGGTCCACCGGGTCCATCGGCACCCAGGCCATCGACCTCGTACTGCGCAACCCGGACCGCTTCCGGGTCACCGGGCTCTCCGCCAACGGCGGACGGGTCGGTCTCCTCGCCGAGCAGGCGTACCGGCTGCGGGTGCGGACCGTCGCCGTGGCCCGCGAGGACGTCGTCCCGGCCCTGCGCGAGGCACTCGCCGCGCAGTACGGGACGTCCGAGCCGCTCCCCGAGATCCTCGCCGGACCACAGGCGGCCACGCGGCTCGCCGCCTCCGACTGCCACACCGTCCTCAACGGCATCACCGGCTCCATCGGCCTCGCCCCGACCCTCGCCGCCCTGGAAGCCGGCCGCACCCTCGCGCTCGCCAACAAGGAGTCGCTCATCGTCGGCGGCCCGCTGGTCAAGGCGCTCGCCAAGCCCGGTCAGATCATCCCGGTGGACTCCGAGCACGCCGCCCTCTTCCAGGCGCTCGCGGCGGGGACACGGGCCGATGTGCGCAAGCTCGTCGTCACCGCCTCCGGCGGGCCCTTCCGCGGCCGGACCAAGGCCGAGCTCGCCGACGTCACCGTCGAGGACGCCCTTGCCCACCCCACCTGGGCGATGGGCCCGGTGATCACGGTCAACTCCGCCACCCTGGTCAACAAGGGCCTCGAGGTCATCGAGGCACACCTGCTGTACGACATTCCCTTCGATCGCATTGAGGTTGTCGTCCATCCGCAGTCGTATGTCCACTCGATGGTTGAGTTCACGGACGGATCCACCCTCGCTCAGGCGACGCCCCCGGACATGCGCGGGCCCATCGCCATCGGCCTGGGCTGGCCCGAGCGCGTTCCCGACGCCGCGCCCGCCTTCGACTGGAGCAAGGCGTCGACCTGGGAGTTCTTCCCGCTCGACACCGAGGCCTTCCCCTCCGTGGGGCTCGCGCGGCACGTGGGCGGGCTGGGCGGCACCGCCCCGGCCGTGTTCAACGCGGCGAACGAGGAGTGTGTCGACGCGTTCCTGCGCGGCACACTGCCCTTCAACGGGATCATGGAGACCGTGACACAGGTGGTTGAGGAACACGGCACACCCACCACGGGAACTACCCTGACGGTGCCGGACGTCCTCGAAGCGGAGACCTGGGCCCGCGCCAGGGCCCGGGAACTGACAGCGCGAACGGCGACAGCGGAGGCTCGTGCATGACGTCCTTGATGATGATCCTCGGCATAGTCGTCTTCGTGGTGGGCCTGCTGGTCTCGATCGCGTGGCACGAGCTGGGGCATCTGTCCACCGCCAAGCTCTTCGGCATCCGCGTGCCGCAGTACATGGTGGGATTCGGTCCGACGCTCTGGTCCCGCAGGAAGGGGGAGACGGAGTACGGCATCAAGGCCATCCCGTTCGGCGGCTACATCCGCATGATCGGCATGTTCCCGCCGGGCGACGACGGCCGGATCACCGCGCGCTCCACCTCGCCCTGGCGCGGCATGATCGAGGACGCCCGCTCGGCGGCCTTCGAGGAACTGGGCCCCGGCGACGAGAAGCGGCTGTTCTACACCCGTGCCCCGTGGAAGCGGGTCATCGTGATGTTCGCCGGCCCCTTCATGAACCTGATCCTCGCGGTCGCGCTGTTCCTGACCGTGCTCATGGGCTTCGGCATCTCGCAGCAGACGACCACGGTCAGCTCGGTCTCCCAGTGCGTCATCGCGCAGAGCGAGAACCGCGACAACTGCAAGAAGACCGACGCCCCCGCCCCGGCCGCGGCCGCGGGCCTGAAGGCGGGCGACAAGATCGTCTCCTTCAACGGGGTGAAGACCGACAACTGGAACCAGCTGTCCGACCTGATCCGCGCCAACCCCGGCAAGGAGGTGCCGATCGTCGTCGACCGCAAGGGCCAGGACGTCACCCTGCACGCGAAGATCGCCACCAACCAGGTCGCCAAGAAGGACTCCCACGGCCAGATCGTGCAGGGGCAGTACGTCAGCGCCGGCTTCCTCGGCTTCAGCGCCGCCACCGGCATCGTCCGCCAGGACTTCGGCCAGTCCGTGACCTGGATGGGCGACCGGCTCGGCGAGGCCGTCCACTCCATCGCGAGCCTGCCCGGCAAGGTGCCCGCCCTGTGGAACGCGGCCTTCGACGGCGCCCCGCGCCAGCCCGACTCCCCCATGGGCGTGGTCGGCGCGGCCCGCGTCGGCGGCGAGATCTTCACCCTCGACATTCCGCCCACCCAGCAACTGGCCATGGCCCTGATGCTGGTCGCCGGCTTCAACCTCTCCCTGTTCCTGTTCAACATGCTGCCGCTGCTCCCGCTGGACGGCGGGCACATCGCGGGGGCGCTGTGGGAGTCGCTGCGGCGGAACCTGGCGAGGGCGCTGCGCCGGCCGGACCCGGGTCCGTTCGACGTGGCGAAGCTGATGCCGGTGGCCTATGTGGTGGCGGGCGTCTTCGTCTGCTTCACGGTCCTCGTGATGATCGCCGACGTGGTCAACCCGGTCAAAATCTCCTAGCCACCCGCTGTTCACGGCGGCCGGACGGATCTTCCGTCCGGCCGTCTTCCCTTGAGCGGGTTCGGACGGGTGGGATGTGCTGGGGCGCACGGACGTGCCGTAATCTCGATGTCTGGAGCCCGCCGCTGAACGAGGCCGGACCTTGATCCACGACTTGGGGTTGCACAGCAGATGACTGCGATTTCACTCGGCATGCCGTCCGTACCGACCAAGCTCGCCGAGCGCCGCAAGAGCCGGCAGATCCAGGTCGGGTCGGTGGCGGTGGGCGGGGACGCGCCGGTGTCGGTGCAGTCGATGACGACGACGCGTACGTCGGACATCGGGGCGACGTTGCAGCAGATCGCGGAGCTGACGGCGTCGGGGTGCCAGATCGTGCGGGTGGCGTGTCCGACGCAGGATGACGCGGACGCGCTGGCGACGATCGCGCGCAAGTCGCAGATCCCGGTGATCGCGGACATCCATTTCCAGCCGAAGTACGTGTTCGCGGCGATCGAGGCGGGGTGCGCGGCGGTCCGGGTGAACCCGGGCAACATCAAGCAGTTCGACGACAAGGTCAGGGAGATCGCCAAGGCGGCCAAGGACCACGGCACGCCGATCCGTATCGGTGTGAACGCGGGGTCGCTGGACCGCCGGCTGCTGCAGAAGTACGGCAGGGCGACCCCGGAGGCGCTGGTCGAGTCGGCGCTGTGGGAGGCGTCCCTCTTCGAGGAGCACGACTTCCGGGACATCAAGATCTCGGTCAAGCACAACGACCCGGTCGTGATGATCGAGGCCTACCGGCAGCTCGCCGAGCAGTGCGACTACCCCCTCCACCTGGGCGTCACCGAGGCCGGCCCCGCCTTCCAGGGCACGATCAAGTCGGCCGTCGCCTTCGGCGCGCTGCTCTCCCAGGGCATCGGCGACACCATCCGGGTGTCGCTGTCCGCGCCGCCGGTCGAGGAGATCAAGGTCGGCATCCAGATCCTGGAGTCGCTGAACCTGCGGCAGCGCGGCCTGGAGATCGTCTCCTGCCCGTCCTGCGGCCGTGCCCAGGTCGACGTGTACAAGCTGGCCGAGGAGGTCACGGCCGGTCTGACCGGCATGGAGGTGCCGCTGCGCGTCGCGGTGATGGGCTGCGTCGTCAACGGTCCGGGTGAGGCCCGCGAGGCCGACCTCGGGGTCGCGTCGGGCAACGGCAAGGGGCAGATCTTTGTGAAGGGCGAGGTCATCAAGACCGTGCCCGAGTCGAAGATCGTGGAAACCCTGATCGAGGAGGCGATGAAGCTCGCCGAGCAGATGGAGCAGGACGGCGTCGCCTCGGGCGAGCCGGAGATCTCGGTCAGCGGCTGACCGCCGCACCGCAGCCCCGCCCCACCGCGCCGCACCCGCCGCGCCACACCGCAGCCCCGCCCCTCAAGGGCGGGGCTGCCCGGTTCTCCGGAAAGCGTCGTCACCGAAATGTTGCGACGGTTCACGCATCACCGCCGTCCACGCCCTCTTCCCGCTCGCCTGTGACTGCTAACTTGCCAACGAGCAGGCTGAGAAACCGCTATCTCGGCACCGGACGACTCCAGGGGGGATGCGATGACCACAGCGCGGCGCACCGGGGAGCGCGCCGGACACGGCGGCGAGGGGCCCGCGAAACGGTCCTTGGGCCGGGGGCGCAAACGCGTCACCATCGCCGATGTGGCCCGCGCCTCCGGCGCCTCCGTGTCGACCGTCTCGCGGGTGATCAACCAGGTCGGCACCGTCGCCCCGGACCTCGCCGACCGGGTCCGCGAGGCCATCGCCGAGCTGGGCTACCGCCCGAACGCCGCGGCGCAGGGCCTGGCCAGGGGACGCTCCGGCACGCTCGGGGTGCTCGTCCCGGACCTGGCGAACCAGTACTTCCACGACATCATCAAGGCCCTCTCCGCGGTGGCCAGATCCAACGGGTCCCGCGTCCTGGTCATGGACTCCAACGAGGACCCCGCCGCCGAGCGGGAACTGGCCGAGGACCTCGTCCGGTACGCGGACGGCCTGCTGCTCTGCTCCCCGCGCATGCCGCGCGCCGACGTCGTGGCGCTGACCGGCCGCGACACCCCGATCCTGGTCACCAACCGGCAGGAGCCCGGCCTCGGACTGCGGGCGATCACCGTCGACTTCTTCCGCGGAGTCCTCGCCCTGTGCGGTCACCTCGCCCAACTCGGGCACCGGGACGTCGTCTACGTCGCCGGGCCCGGGCAGGCCTGGGCCCACCACGAGCGGATGCGCGCCCTGGCCGCCGCCGAGGACTTCGGACTGCGGGTGCGCACGGTCGACGGCGGCTCCACCGCCGACGACGGATACGCGGCGGCCGACGCCGCCCTCGCCACCGGCGCGAGCGCCGTGATGGCCTACAACGACTTCGTGGCGCTCGGTCTGCTCGCGCGTTTCGCCGAACTCGGCGTGCGGGTGCCCGGCGACGTGTCCCTGACGGGCTTCGACGAGATCGACATGGCGCGCTTCTCGGCGCCGCCCCTCACCACGGTAGCGATTCCCCGAGGAAGGCTCGGGCATGCGGCCGGTGCCGCGCTGCTGCGGCTGATGGCGGGCGAGGGCGATATCGAGTGCGAGTCCATCCCCGTTGACCTGCACGTCCGTGGTTCGACCGGCGCACCTTCTTGACAGATCCGATGGCTGGCAGGATTTTGTTCGGGCACAAGGCCGAGAAAGCGTTTCCTCACCGTCGCTGACGAATATCGGGCCGACGCCCGCAGGGAGTTGCTGTGTCCCGCACCGTCCACAGAGCCAGTCTTCGTATGCCGTCCGTTCAGCGCCTGGTGGCCGCCGGCTTGTTGCTCGCGGTCACGGTGGTCGGATGCAGTGCGCCGAGCAGTGAGTCGTCGGGGGACAAGGGGCAGTCCACCCAGAAGGTGCCGGACAAGCCCGGCAAGCCGGTCTCCCTGGAGATCCTCGACGTCGCGGGGAACCTCCAGTTGACCCAGGGCATGATCGACGAGTTCCAGAAGAAGCACCCGGAGATCGTCAGCAAGATCTCGTACTCCAAGGCGCCCGCCCCGGAACTCGCCGGCAAGATCAAGGCCCAGCAGCAGGCCGGACGCGTCCAGATCGACATGGTCCTCACCGGCACCGACGGCCTCGCCGCCGGGCTCGAACAGGACCTCTGGGCGGACATGTCCGCGCACCAGGACGCCATCGGCAACCCGGACTACCTGCCGCCGGCGGCGGACATGGCCGCGCTGGCGCAGGGCAAGGGCACGGCCGTCGTGTACTACCCGTCGGGGCCCCTGTTCGAGTACGACCCGGCCAAGGTGCCGAACCCGCCGAAGACCCCGCAGGAACTCCTCGCCTGGGCCAAGGCGCACCCCAAGCGCTTCCAGTACGCCGACCCGGCCAACTCGGGCCCCGGCCGCACCTGGCTGATGGGGCTGCCGTACCTCCTCGGCGACAAGGACCCGTCCGACCCCGAGAAGGGGTGGGACAAGACGTGGGCGTACCTGAAGGAACTCGACAAGTACGTCGACGTGTACGCCTCGGGCACGTCCGAGACGATGAAGAACCTGGCCACCGGTCAGGTCGACATGGTCATGAGCACCACCGGGTGGTACATCAACCCGCGTGCCCTGGGCACCGTGCCGAAGAAGATGAAGGCCGGCCACTTCGACGACATGACCTGGGTGACCGACGCCCAGTACGCCGTGGTCCCCAAGGGAGTCAGCGCCGACAAGATGTCCGCGGTGCTCAACCTGCTCCACTGGATGCTCACCCCCGAACAGCAGGCGAAGGCCTACGACGACGGCTACTTCTACCCGGGCCCGGCCGTCAAGGACGTGCCCCTGTCGATGGCGCCCGCCAAGTCCCAGCAGGTCATCAAGGAGTACGGCGTTCCCGAGTTCGACACCTGGATCGACCAGTTCCCGAAGAAGCCGTCGCTGTCCGCGCAGGCGCAGGTCAAGGCCTTCGACCTGTGGAACCGTCAGGTGGCCGGCCAGTGACGGGAGCCCGTATCTCGACCCTGCGCCTGGCCGGGGTCACCCGCAGCTTCGGCGGACACCAGGCCCTGCGGGGACTGGACCTGGAGATCTCGGGCGGCGAGTTCGTGGCGCTGCTCGGCCCCTCCGGATGCGGAAAGTCCACAGCCCTCAACTGCCTGGCCGGACTGCTGCCGCTGACCGGCGGCCAGATCTTCCTCGACGGGGAACGCATCGACCAACTGGCCCCCGAACGGCGCGGGTTCGGCATGGTCTTCCAGAACTACGCCCTCTTCCCGCACATGACCGTCCGGAACAACGTCGGCTTCGGCCTGAAGATGGCGAAGGTCCCCAGGGCCGAGGCAGCCGAACGGGTCACCCGGGCCCTGGACATGGTGCAGCTGACCGCGCACGCCCACAAGCGGCCCGGTCAGCTCTCCGGCGGCCAGCAGCAGCGGGTCGCCATCGCCCGCGCCATCGTCCTGGAGCCGCGCCTGGTGCTGATGGACGAACCGCTGTCCAACCTCGACGCCGCGCTGCGGCTGGAGATGCGGGCGGAGATCCGCCGCCTGCACCAGCGGCTCGGACTGACCACCGTGTACGTCACGCACGACCAGGAGGAGGCCCTCTCCCTCGCGGACCGGCTGGTCGTGCTGCGCGACGGCCGCACCCAGCAGATCGGCACCCCCGAGGAGGTCTACAGCCGCCCGGCCAACCGCTACGTCGCCTCCTTCATGGGGTACCGCACCCTGCTGGACGCCACCGTCACCGGGACCCGCGGCCCCCACGTGGTCGTCGACATCGCGGGCAGCCCGCTGGTCGGGCTCGACCGGGACGGTGTGGCGGCCGGAGGCCGGGTCACGGCGGCCATCCGCCCCGAGGACCTGGACGTGGCGGTCGGGGACGAGCCCACCGACGGTACGTCCGGCACGCCGGCACTGCCCGCGACGGTCGAGGTCGTCGAGTACCACGGACGCGAACTCGCCGTCCAGGCACGGCTGACGGACGGCCGCCGGGTCCACTTCCGCACCGGGAAGCGGCTCGCGCCCGACGACTCGGTACGGCTCGTCGCACCGCCCGACCGGGTCCTGGTCTTCGCCGCCGACGACGGCGGCGGACAGCCGGGCGACAGCGGTGACGGGCCGTCCCGCGGCCCCGACACCGAGGCCGGACCGTCCTCCCCCGAGGGCGGGGAGCCGGACTCCGCCGACCCGCACAACCCGGCGGGCGCACCGGCGGGCGAGAGCACGGCCGGGACGTCGCGCGAGCCCCGGGAGGGGCGCGACACCCCGAAGCAGGTGGCGACATGAGCGCCATCGACACCCGCGCGGCCCCGCCGCCCGCGCCGCCGGAACCCCCGGCGGCCCGGCCCGCGCTGCGCCACCGGCTGGCCGAGCGCGGGGTCGACCGGCTCCTGCTCCTCGCGGTCCCGGGCGTGCTCTTCCTCGCGGTGCTGTTCTGCTACCCGTTCTTCTACGGCCTTGGACTGTCCTTCCAACCCGCCCAGGGCGGGGGGCCGTTCGCCAACTACCGGCTCTTCTTCAGCGATCCGTACCTGCGGGAGACCCTGTGGATCACGCTGGGCCTGGCCGTGCCCGCCGCGCTGATCAACTGCCTGGCCGCCGTGCCGGTCGCGTTCCGCACCCGCGGACCGTTCCGGGGCCGGCGGCTGATCACGACGCTGCTGGTCATGCCGATCACGCTCGGCACGGTCCTCACCGCCCAGGGCCTGCTCGGCTACCTCGGCCCCAACGGCTGGTTCAACAAGGCCCTGCTGGGACTCGGCCTCATCGACGAACCGCTCGCCCTGGTGCACAACTACTGGGGTGTGCTGGTCTCGCTGATCATCACCGGCTTCCCCTTCTCCTACCTGCTGACGCTGTCGTACCTGACCGGTATCGACCCCAGCCTGGAGCAGGCCGCCGCGACGCTCGGCGCGGACTGGCGCAAGCGGCTGCGGTACGTGCTCCTGCCGCTGCTCGCACCGGGCCTGGCCATCACCTTCTGCCTGTCGTTCGTCCTGGCGTTCGCGGTGTTCCCGTCCGCGCAGCTGGTCGGTGACCCGCGCAAGTCCACCCATGTGATCTCGATCGAGGCGTACCAGGCGGCGTTCCAGAAATTCGACTACTCCCTCGGTTCCGCCATCGCCATGATCATGGCCGCGGTGATGCTCGCGGTCGTCGTCCTGGTGCTCGCCTGGCGGTCGCTGCTGTACCGAGGCGCGACGGGAGGCAAGGGCTGATGGCCGACCTCGTCCAGACCCCCGAGGCCCACGCCGACCCGGATCCGGCCGCCCCCTCCCGGTGGCGCAGGATCCGCCCCGGCACCTGGATCGCCGCCGTCGTCTTCGGGTTCTTCTTCCTCCAGCTCGCCGGGGTCATCGGCGTCCCGCTCGTCGACTCCCTGGGCACCCGCTGGTTCACCAGCTGGCTGCCGCAGGGCTGGACGACGAAGTGGTACGGCTCCGCCTGGCGGGAGTTCCAGCTCGGCCAGGTCTTCTGGACCACGGCGCTGGTGTCCGTGCTCGTCGTCGTCCTGTCCGTGGTGATAGGGGTGCCGGCCGCCTACGCGCTGGCCCGGCGGGACTTCCCCGGCAAGAAGGCCGTGCTGCTGCTGTTCGTGCTGCCGATCCTGGTGCCGCCGCTCACCTATGGCATCCCGCTGGCCACCGTCCTGTACAAGTTCCAGCTCGCCGGGACCCTGACCGGGGTGGTGCTGGCGAACCTGGTGCCGTCGGTGCCGTTCGTCGTCCTGACCATGACCCCGTTCATCGAGCAGATCGACCCCAGGATCGAGGCGGCCGCCCGGATGTGCGGGGCCCGCACCGGCTCCGTCCTGCTGCGCATCCTCGCGCCGCTGCTGGTGCCCGGGATCCTCGCCGCCTCCGTCCTGGTCCTGGTCCGCACCGTCGGCATGTTCGAACTCACCTTCCTCACCGCGGGTCCGGACAGCCAGACCCTCGTCGTGGCGCTCTACTACGCCGTCTTCTCGGCCGGTATCCGCACCCAGCAGTCCATCGACGCGATGGCCGTGATGTACACGCTGTCGATGCTCGTGCTGCTCGTGATCGCGCTGCGCTTCGTCAATCCCACCCAGTTGGTGACGCGTGTCAAGGAGGACCGGTCCGCGTAGGAGGCGGGCCGTCCCCAGGGGCAGGGGGACGCCGTCCGGCGCTGTTCACCGCCGGGCGGCGTCCCCCGTTCCTGGCAGGTACAGTGCGGGAACCAGTAGACCCTCGTGGTGAGGCCCCGCCGACGTGTTGACCCAGACGACCACCACGGTCCTCGGACCGAGCGACCTCGACGCCGCGCTCGCGGTCCTCGGCCGGGAGCCGGTCGCGAACGCCTTCGTGACATCCCGCGTTCAGGTCGCCGGACTGGACCCGTGGCGGCTCGGCGGCGAGATGTGGGGCTGGTACGAGGGCGGCATACTGACGTCCCTGTGCTACGCGGGGGCCAACCTCGTCCCGATCTGTGCCACCCCCCGGGCCGTGAGGGCCTTCGCGGACCGCGCCCGCCGGGCCGGCCGCCGCTGCTCCTCCATCGTCGGACCGGCCGAACCCACCGCCCAGCTGTGGCGGATCCTGGAACCCGGCTGGGGTCCGGCCCGCGAGATCCGCGCGCACCAGCCGCTCATGGTCACCGACCGCATGCCGGCCCACATCGCTCCCGATCCCTACGTCCGCCGCATCCGCAAGGACGAGCTGGAGACGATCATGCCGGCCTGCGTGGCGATGTTCACCGAGGAGGTCGGCGTCTCCCCGCTCGCCGGGGACGGCGGCCTGCTCTACCAGGCCCGGGTCGCCGAACTCGTCGGCTCCGGCCGGTCCTTCGCACGCCTCGACGAGCACGGCAAGGTGATGTTCAAGGCGGAGATCGGCGCCGCGACCCACGAGGCCTGCCAGATCCAGGGAGTGTGGGTGGCACCCGAGTACCGCGGCCGCGGTCTGGCGGCCCCCGGCATGGCGGCGGTCCTGCGGTACGCGCTGGCCGACGTGGCCCCGGTGGTCAGTCTGTACGTGAACGACTTCAACACCGCGGCCCGGCGGACCTACCTGAGGACGGGCTTCCGCGAGGTCGGCGCTTTCATGAGCGTCCTGTTCTGACCTGCGCCTCACTGCGCCGTTCAGAGCCCCGTGCACGCCCTGTAGTCTCCCCGGCATGGCGCACTTCCCCGATCGCGGACACCGCCGCCGCGACGACGTCGTGATCGGCCCCCTCGACCTATCGGTCCACGTCGACGAGGCGCTCGCCGTGCAGGCCGTCGCCTTCGGTCTGGGCGCCGACGAGGTGGCCGTGCGCCGGCAGATCGTGCTGCGCCACATGACCTGCCGGGGGGCCCGCGCGTTCGGCGCCACCACGGCCGACGGCCGGCTCGTCGGATTCGTCTACGGCATGCCCAACGACCGCGCCCACTGGTGGTCCACCGTCGTCGAGCCCTACCTGCGCGCCCGCGGTCACGGCGACTGGCTCGACGACTCCTTCGTGATCACCGAGCTGCACGTCCACCCGAGCCACCAGAACCGCGGCATCGGACGGGCCCTGATCACCACCATCACCGACGGCGCGAGCGAGCCCCGCTCGATCCTCTCCGCGATCGACACCGACAGCCCGGCCCGCGGCCTCTACCACTCCCTGGGCTACGAGGACCTCGCCCGCCAGGTGCTCTTCCCGAGCGCGCCGAAACCGTACGCCGTGATGGGCGCCCCGCTGCCGCTGCGCCGCCGTCCGAATGCGGCGCCCGGTCGGCTTTAACCGATTTCCACCGGCGCGGCAAGCCCGGCTAACCTCCTAGCCATCAGCTTCCCCCACTCTCGGCCCCGCCCGAGCGGGGGCCACCATCGGCAGGAGTACGAGAACCATGGCCAACGCACCGGTCCAGCGCATGTCCCAGTTGTTGGCGAAGACGCTGCGCGACGACCCGGCGGACGCCGAGGTCCTGAGCCACAAGCTGCTGGTCCGCGCGGGTTACGTGCGGCGCACCGCCGCCGGGATCTGGAGCTGGCTGCCGCTGGGCAAGAAGGTCCTCGCCAACGTGGAGCGGATCGTCCGCGAGGAGATGGACGCCATCGGCGCCCAGGAGGTGCTGCTGCCCGCACTGCTGCCCCGTGAGCCGTACGAGGCGACCGGCCGCTGGAACGAGTACGGCGCCGAGCTGTTCCACCTGAAGGACCGCAAGGGCGGCGACTACCTCCTCGGGCCGACCCACGAGGAGATCTTCACCCTGATGGTGAAGGACCAGGCGACCTCCTACAAGGACCTGCCGGTCATCCTCTACCAGATCCAGACCAAGTTCCGGGACGAGGCGCGGCCCCGTGCGGGCATCCTGCGCGGGCGCGAGTTCCTGATGAAGGACTCCTACTCCTTCGACCTCGCCGACGAGGGCCTCGACGCGTCCTACGCCCTGCACCGCCAGGCCTACCAGCGGATCTTCGACCGACTCGGCCTGGACTACCGGATCTGCGCCGCGACCGCGGGCGCGATGGGCGGCTCCAAGTCCGAGGAGTTCCTCGCCCCGGCCGCCGCCGGCGAGGACACCTTCGCCGACTGCCCGAACTGCGACTTCGCCGCCAACACCGAGGCGATCGAGTACGAGCTGGTGCCGGTGGACGGCTCCGCGGTGTCCGCGGCCGAGGAGATCCCCACCCCGGACACCCCGACCATCGAGACCCTCGCCGCCTCCCTCGGCGTGCCGGCCTCCGCCACGCTGAAGAACCTGCTGGTCAAGGTCGACGGGGAGATCATCGCCGTCGGCGTCCCCGGTGACCGTGAGGTGGACCTGGGCAAGGTCGAGGCGCACTTCGCCCCGGCCGCCGTCGAGCTGGTCACCGCCGAGGACTTCGTCGGCCGCCCCGACCTGGTCCGCGGCTACGTCGGCCCGCAGGGCCTGGACAAGGTGACGTACATCGCCGACCCGCGCGTGGCGCCCGGCACGGCCTGGATCACCGGCGCCAACAAGGAGCACACGCACGCGAAGAACGTGGTCGCCGGCCGCGACTTCGAGGTCGACGAGTACGTCGACGTCGTGGTCGTGCAGGACGGCGACCCCTGCCCGAAGTGCGGCACCGGCCTCAAGCTGGACCGGGCCATCGAGATCGGCCACATCTTCCAGCTCGGCCGCAAGTACGCTGACGCCCTCAAGCTCGACGTGCTCGGCCAGAACGGCAAGCCGGTCCGCGTCACCATGGGCTCCTACGGCATCGGCGTCTCCCGCGCGGTGGCCGCCCTCGCCGAGCAGCACGCCGACGACAAGGGCCTGGTCTGGGCGAAGGAGGTCGCCCCGGCCGACGTGCACGTGGTCGCCGCCGGCAAGGCCCTGCAGACCGAGGTGGCCCTGGAGGTGTCCCAGAAGCTTGCCGCGGCAGGCGTCCGCGTCCTGGTCGACGACCGGGCCGGCGTCTCCCCGGGCGTGAAGTTCACCGACTCCGAGCTCATCGGCGTCCCGCAGATCCTGGTCGTCGGCCGCCGCGCGGCCGAGGGCGTGGTCGAACTGAAGGACCGCCGCACCGGCGAGCGCGAGGAACTTTCGATCGAGGACGCCATCACCCGCCTCACCGCGTAGTCCCGCCCGGGAGAGCGACACTCACGGTCCGTCCGTCCGTCCGGAACGCGGGGCCGGGTGCGTCCAGCCGCAAGGCGACCAGGGACGCACCCGGCCCCGCGTTCGTATCACGATCCCCCGCCCGGCATCGGCGCCGTGTCCGCGTCCGCGGGGTCAGAGCCAGGTGGCGAACTCCAGGAGGAGTTCCGCGTCCTTCGGGCGGCCCACGCGGCGGGCGCGGACGCCCGACTCCACGGCCCGGAAGAGCGTCCAGCCGCGCAGGCGGTCCCGGTCGACCTCCAGGGACTCCGCCAGCCGCTTGATCCGGCGCCGGGCGGTGGCGGCTCCGGACGGTGCGGCGATCAGGTCCTCCACCCGGTCGCGGACCAGCCGCGCCAGGTCGAAGGCGGGCTCGCCGACCACCGGGTCCGGGCCCACGGCCAGCCACGGCATCCGGTCCCCGGCGAGCACCTTGCTCTGCCGGAACGTGCCGTGCAGCAGCCGTTGCTCGGGCGGCGCGGTCAGCAGTTCCGCGCGGGCCGCGAGCGCCGCCTCGACCAGCGGCGCCACCTCGGCGTCGGTCTCCGCGTCGGCCCGCATCGCCTCGGCCTGCCGCCCGGTCCGCTCCTCGACCGTCTCGAAGGGGTGCCCGGCGGGCGGTTCGACCCACAGGCGCCGCAACGTGCCCGCCGCCTCCAGCAGCGCCCTCGCCTCCGGCAGCGACCGCACCGACACGTCCGGGTGCAGTCGCTCCAGCAGCAGCACACCCTCGACCGGGACCGGACCGTCCTCCAGCAACTGCACGGCGCCCCGCCCGTCCCAGTGCACGAGCGCGACCCGCTCGCTTTCCGGACGGGCCCGGGCCGGGGCGAGTTTGAGCACGGCCGGCGTCCCGTCCGCCGTCCGCACCAGGACGACGAGGCTGCTGCGTCCGCCGGGCATCTGCACCCGCTCGACGGTCAGTTCGCGCAACGCCACGGCCTGCCGCGCCAGTCCGGGCAGCTTCTCCAGCCAGTCGTCCCCGTCCGGAGCGGTCTCACCCATCGCCCGCACCAGACGCCGCGGCGGTTCGAAAGCCATGCCGAGTCGCTCCTTCCTGGCCTTCCTGGACTTCGCGGACGCGTCCTCCGCTGTCGCGGTGCGCCGTGGGCGCCTCCTGTGATGTCCGGTTCCTCCTGCTCCTGCCGTCCCGCCCGTCCCCGCCGATCCGTGGGATCCGCACGCTCTACGGCGTCGGTGCCGTCGAGGCCGTGGGCCTGCCCGCCGCACCGGACCGTTCGGCGAGACCAGGGAAGGCTACGCTCTCCCCGCGCCAGCGCACCGCCCGGACCGCCGCCTCGCGCAGCGCCCCGGCGGCCTCCCGCCGCTGCTCGCCCGCGCCGGCCCGGACCAGGTCGGAGTACACCCCGGCCACGCGTTCCTCCAGCTCGGCGGCGAACCGTACCGCCGCCGCGGAGTCCGGCACCGGGAACGGCAGCGCGTAGGCGGCCGCCGCGGCCACCGGCTGCCTGCCCAGGTCCCGCACCTCGCGCACCAGGGCGTCCCGGCGGGCCCGATGGGCGTCGTACGCCGACCGTGCCTCGGCCCGCCGGCTCTCGCCGATCCGCCCCCCGACGACGCCGTACCCGTACACGGCCGCGTGCTCGGCGGCGAGCGCCGCCTGGAGGGCCTCCAGCCGCCGACGATCCGTCACCTGGCTCACTTGTCACCTTCCGTGAGGAGATACGCGTGGGCGGCCCCGGCCGCCGCCACCGAGGCCAGCAGGCGGGCCGGCTCGCCGGACACCTGGAGCAGGACCGCCGTGCGCCGGTCGGACAGGGAGCGCTCGGCAGCGGCGAGAGAGGCCAGGGCGGACTTCGCGGTCTCCGGGGCGGCCGGAGAGCCCGACGCCTCGGCGCCCGCCAGTGCCGTCGAGTCCTCGGGCGAGACGGAGCCCTCGGGTGAGCCGGAGTCCTCGGGCGTGGCCGAGTCCGACGACGGCGCGGTCGACGTCGTCGACGGTGCCGTCGAGGCCGTGGTCGGCGTGGTCGACGCCGTCGTGCCGGGCGAGGCCTTCGCGGTGCCGCCGAACGCCTCCACATGGGCCGCGATCTGCGCGCGCAGGGGCCGCAGCCGCTCCGCCAGCGCCGGATGCGCGGCCATCACCGCGTCGTACCGCCCGGCGAGCTCCTCGCTGTCGCGCGCCGCACGCGCGCGTGCCCGCTCGTCGGGCGACGGGACCTTGCCCGTGCGGTCGGAGTCGTCGGAACCGGTGGAGCAGCCCACGAGCAGGGCGGCCCCCGCGGCCGAGGCGAGCAGGCTCCTTCTGCGCGGGCCCGTCAGGGCGCGCGGAGGTGAGGGGAACGGCACGGCAGACGTCCTCGGGTGCGTACGAACGAAATGGACGGGAGGGGCAGGGCGGCTCGCCCGTGATCACGGTACCCGCGCCCCGGGCACGCACCACTCAGCGGCACCGTCCCTGGCCAGGTGGACGGCAACACCCCTTTCGACCGGATACCCTTTGACCAGACACGCGACCACCCCACAACAGCACACGCGGCCGAGGAGTCACCCGGATGAGCACCACCCAGAGCGAGAGGCTGCGGGAACTGCTGGAACCGCTCGTCACCTCCCAGGGCCTGGATCTCGAAGAGATCGCCGTGGACTCCGTAGGACGCAGGCGTGTGCTGCGCGTCGTCGTCGACTCCGACACCGGAGCGGACCTGGACCGGATCGCCGATGTGAGCCGTGCGCTCTCGGCGAGGCTCGACGAGACGGACGCGATGGGCGAGGGCGAGTACACCCTCGAGGTCGGCACCCCGGGCGCGGAGCGCCTCCTCAGGGAACACCGGCACTACGTGCGCGCCACGGGCCGGCTGGCGAAGTTCCAGCTGGCCGACGGCGGCGAGCTGGTGGCCAGGATCCTCGGGGTCGACGACGAAGGCCTCGACCTCGAAGTGCCCGGAGTGAAGGGGCGCAGGCCCACGACCCGCAGACTCGGCTTCGCGGACGTCGTCAAGGCGCGGGTGCAGGTCGAGTTCAGCCGCAAGGACGAGAAGGAAGAGGAGGCGTAGCCGTGGACATCGACATGAGTGCCCTGCGGGGCTTGGTACGAGAGAAGGAGATCTCCTTCGACCTGTTGGTCGAGGCGATCGAGTCGGCCCTCCTCATCGCCTACCACCGCACCGAGGGAAGCCGCCGCCACGCGCGCGTGGAGCTCAACCGGCAGACCGGGCATGTGACCGTGTGGGCGAAGGAGGACCCCCAGGACCTCGAGGAGGGCCAGGAGCCCCGCGAGTTCGACGACACCCCGTCCGGCTTCGGCCGTATCGCCGCCACCACCGCCAAGCAGGTCATCCTGCAGCGGCTGCGCGACGCCGAGGACGACGCGACGCTCGGCGAGTACGCCGGCCGCGAGGGCGACATCGTCACCGGGGTCGTCCAGCAGGGCCGCGACCCGAAGAACGTGCTCGTCGACATCGGCAAGCTGGAGGCCATCCTGCCGGTGCAGGAGCAGGTCCCGGGCGAGACCTACCCGCACGGCCTGCGGCTGCGGTCGTACGTGGTCCGGGTCGCCAAGGGCGTTCGCGGCCCCTCGGTGACCCTGTCCCGTACGCACCCGAACCTGGTGAAGAAGCTCTTCGCCCTGGAGGTCCCGGAGATCGCCGACGGCTCCGTGGAGATCGCCGCGATCGCCCGCGAGGCCGGTCACCGCACCAAGATCGCCGTACGGTCCACCCGCTCGGGCCTGAACGCCAAGGGCGCCTGCATCGGCCCCATGGGCGGCCGGGTGCGCAACGTGATGGGCGAGCTGAACGGCGAGAAGATCGACATCGTCGATTGGTCGGACGACCCGGCCGAGATGGTGGCGAACGCGCTGTCGCCGGCCCGCGTCTCCAAGGTCGAGGTCGTGGACCTGGCCGCCCGGTCGGCCCGCGTCACCGTGCCGGACTACCAGCTCTCGCTGGCGATCGGCAAGGAGGGCCAGAACGCCCGGCTGGCGGCCCGGCTCACCGGCTGGCGGATCGACATCCGCCCGGACACCGAGCAGGCGTCCGAGTAGGCGCCCCCGGGCGTCCGGGCGGGGCCGCGGGGGAGTTCACCCGTACGGGGGGAATAGAAACCGGGCCACAGGCCGCTCGGAATACGACAACGGCCGTTCGATCCTTGCCCCGCAGGGGTGAGGTCGGTGCGGGGAGGTAGACTTAGCTGTGTCTGGCCGGACGCGTGCCCGCGCATGCCCTGAGCGTACCTGTGTGGGATGCCGGGAGCGAGCGGCCAAGAACGAACTGTTGCGGACCGTGGTGGTCGCGGGAGAGTGCGTCCCCGATCCTCGCGGTACGCTGCCCGGCCGGGGTGCCTATGTACATCCCGCCCCGGTCTGTCTCGACCAGGCGGTGCGCCGCCGGGCGTTCCCGCGGGCACTCCGCGTCCCGGGACCGCTCGACGTAATGGCGTTGCGCCAGTACGTCGAGCAGGCACAAGGTTGCTGAGGCAACACGGCAAGGAAAACGTGCCGTACGGAAGCCCCCGTGCGGCCTGGTACCTCGCGAGTCGAAAGCAGGTCGAGATTGCGATGAGCACTCGATGAGTACGCGATGAGTACGCCCATGAACTAGCGACGGTCCGGCCGCAACCCGGACCTCAAAGGAGCGAAGTGGCTAAGGTCCGGGTATACGAACTCGCCAAGGAGTTCGGTGTGGAGAGCAAGGTCGTCATGGCCAAGCTCCAGGAACTCGGTGAATTCGTCCGATCAGCGTCCTCGACGATCGAGGCGCCCGTAGTACGCAAACTGACTGACGCCTTCCAGCAGGGCAACGGCAGCGGCAGGTCCGCCGCGAAGCCGGGTGCCCCGAGGAAGGCCGCCCCCAGGCCCCCCGCGCCCTCGCCGGCGCAGGCCGGGGGTCCCTCCCGCGCGGCCAAGCCCGCGGGTGAGCGTCCGGCCGCGCCCAAGCCGCCGGCCGCGCCCAAGCCCGCCCCGGCGCAGCCCTCGGCCCCGTCGGCGTCCGCGCCGACCCCCGGCCCGCGTCCGGTGCCGGGTCCCAAGCCCGCGCCGCGTCCGGCTCCGGCCGCGCCGACCACGCCGGAGTTCACCGCTCCGCCGTCGGCCCCGGCTTCGGCCGCGCCGAAGCCCGGCGCCCGTCCCGGCGGTCCCAAGCCGGGTGCCCGTCCCGGTCAGGGCCAGGGTGGGCGTCCGGGTCAGGGTGCCGCGCGCCCCGGTGGCCAGGGTGCCCGTCCGGGTGCTCGTCCGGCCGGTCCGCGTCCGGGCAACAACCCCTTCACCTCCGGTGGCTCCACCGGTATGGCGCGTCCGCAGGCGCCGCGTCCGCAGGGCGCGCGTCCCGGCGGCCCCGGTGCCCCCGGCGCCGGTCCCCGTCCGCAGGGCGCCGGCGGCCAGGGCGGCGGTCCGCGTCCGCAGGCTCCGGGCGGTCCGCGTCCGACTCCGGGCTCGATGCCCCGTCCGCAGGGCGGTCCGCGTCCGGGCGGTCCGCGCCCGAACCCCGGCATGATGCCGCAGCGTCCCGCTGCCGGCCCGCGTCCCGGCCCCGGTGGCGGCGGTCGCGGTCCGGGTGGTGCGGGTCGTCCCGGCGGTGCCGGTCGTCCCGGTGGTGGCGGCGGCTTCGCCGGTCGTCCCGGCGGTGGCGGCGGTGCCGGTCGTCCCGGTGGTGGCGGCGGCTTCGCCGGTCGTCCCGGTGGTGGCGGCGGCTTCGGTGGCGGCGGTGGCCGTCCCGGCTTCGGCGGACGTCCGGGTGGTCCCGGTGGCCGTGGTGGCACGCAGGGCGCCTTCGGCCGTCCCGGCGGTCCCGCGCGTCGCGGTCGCAAGTCGAAGCGGCAGAGGCGCCAGGAGTACGAGGCCATGCAGGCCCCGTCGGTCGGCGGCGTGATGCTGCCTCGCGGCAACGGCGAGACCATTCGCCTGTCGCGCGGTGCGTCGCTCACCGACTTCGCGGAGAAGATCAACGCCAACCCGGCGTCGCTCGTCGCGGTCATGATGAACCTGGGCGAGATGGTCACGGCCACGCAGTCCGTGTCCGACGAGACGCTCCAGCTCCTCGCCGGCGAGATGAACTACGAGGTTCAGATCGTCAGCCCCGAGGAGGAGGACCGCGAGCTGCTCGAGTCCTTCGACCTGGAGTTTGGCGAGGACGAGGGCGGCGAGGAGGACCTCGTGGTCCGCCCGCCGGTCGTCACCGTCATGGGTCACGTCGACCACGGCAAGACCCGCCTGCTCGACGCCATCCGCAAGACGAACGTCATCGCGGGCGAGGCCGGCGGCATCACCCAGCACATCGGTGCCTACCAGGTCGCGACCGAGGTCAACGGCGAGGACCGGGCGATCACCTTCATCGACACCCCGGGTCACGAGGCGTTCACCGCCATGCGTGCCCGCGGTGCCCGGTCGACGGACATCGCCATCCTGGTCGTCGCGGCCAACGACGGCGTCATGCCGCAGACGGTCGAGGCGCTCAACCACGCCAAGGCGGCCGACGTGCCGATCGTGGTCGCGGTCAACAAGATCGACGTCGAGGGTGCCGACCCGACCAAGGTGCGCGGTCAGCTGACCGAGTACGGCCTGGTGGCCGAGGAGTACGGCGGCGACACCATGTTCGTCGACATCTCCGCCAAGCAGGGTCTGCACATCGACTCGCTGCTGGAAGCGGTCGTCCTGACCGCCGACGCCTCGCTCGACCTGCGGGCCAACCCGGTGCAGGACGCGCAGGGCATCGCGATCGAGTCCCGCCTCGACCGCGGCCGTGGTGCCGTGGCGACGGTGCTCGTCCAGCGAGGCACGCTGCGGGTCGGCGACACCATGGTGGTCGGCGACGCGTACGGCCGCGTCCGGGCGATGCTCGACGACAACGGCAACAACGTGGCCGAGGCAGGACCGTCGACGCCGGTGCAGGTCCTGGGCCTGACCAACGTCCCGGGTGCGGGCGACAACTTCATCGTGGTGGACGAGGACCGTACGGCCCGTCAGATCGCGGAGAAGCGCGCCGCCCGTGAGCGCAACGCCGCGTTCGCCAAGCGCGTCCGCCGTGTCTCGCTCGAGGACCTGGACAAGGTGCTCAAGGCCGGCGAGGTGCAGCAGCTCAACCTCATCATCAAGGGCGACGCGTCCGGTGCGGTCGAGGCCCTCGAGTCCTCGCTGCTCCAGCTCGACGTCGGCGAAGAGGTCGACATCCGCGTCCTGCACCGCGGCGTCGGTGCGGTCACGGAGTCGGACATCGACCTGGCGATGGGCTCGGACGCCATCGTGATCGGCTACAACGTGCGCGCCGCCGGGCGTGCCGCGCAGATGGCCGAGCGCGAGGGCGTGGACGTCCGGTACTACTCGGTCATCTACCAGGCGATCGAGGAGATCGAGGCGGCCCTCAAGGGCATGCTCAAGCCGGAGTACGAGGAGGTCGAGCTCGGCACGGCGGAGATCCGCGAGGTCTTCCGTTCGTCCAAGCTGGGCAACATCGCGGGTGTGCTCATCCGCTCCGGCGAGGTCAAGCGCAACAGCAAGGCGCGCCTCCTCCGCGACGGCAAGGTCATCGCGGAGAACCTCAACATCGAGGGTCTGCGCCGCTTCAAGGACGACGTCACCGAGATCCGCGAAGGCTACGAGGGTGGTATCAACCTCGGAAACTTCAACGACATCAAGGTCGACGACGTCATCGCGACGTACGAGCTCCGCGAGAAGCCGCGGGCGTAACGCCGCAGACACCCCGTGCCGGCCGGCGGGACCAGCTCCCGTCGGCCGGCACGGCCGTGTCCGGGGCCGCGAGGCTCCGCGTACGGCCCCACGAGCCGTGTCGGACGGCGGGAGATCCCGTCCCACCTGGGCGGCGGGAAACCCGTCGAGTCTCCGGCACGGTTCGCGGTACCGTTCTTGATGTCCCTGCCCACCGAGAAGGCAGGACCATCGAACCCGTACCGGCGGGCAACCCGGGCACACACATGTACGTGGGGACTCTGTCCTTCGACCTGCTCCTCGGCGACGTCCACTCGCTGAAGGAGAAGCGTTCCGTCGTCCGCCCGATCGTCGCCGAGCTCCAGCGCAAGTACGCGGTGAGCGCGGCGGAGGTGGACCACACGAACCTCCACCGGCGGGCCGTCATCGGTCTCGCCGCGGTCTCCGGCGACGCGACGCACCTGACCGACGTGCTGGACCGGTGCGAACGGCTGGTCGCCGGCCGCCCCGAGGTGGAGCTGCTGTCCGTCAGACGCCGTTTCCACGGCGAGGACGACTGACCGCACCCCACCTCATCGCACCATCCACAAAGCAGCAGAAGTAGAAAGAACGGGAGACGGACCAGTGGCCGACAACGCGCGGGCGAAAAGGCTGGCGGACCTCATCCGAGAGGTGGTGGCCCAGAAGCTGCAGCGCGGGATCAAGGACCCGCGACTCGGCTCGCACGTCACCATCACGGACACCCGGGTCACGGGTGACCTGCGGGAGGCGACCGTCTTCTACACCGTCTACGGGGACGACGAGGACCGCAAGGCCGCGGCCGCCGGACTGGAGAGCGCCAAGGGCATCCTGCGCTCCGAGGTCGGCCGGGCGGCCGGAGTGAAGTTCACCCCGACCCTCGCCTTCGTCGCGGACGCCCTGCCGGACACCGCCCGGAACATCGAGGACCTCCTCGACAAGGCCCGCACCTCCGACGCGAAGGTGCGCGAGACGTCCGCCGGTGCCTCCTACGCCGGTGAGGCGGACCCGTACAAGAAGCCGGGGTCCGACGACGGGACGGACGACACCACCGCATGACCAGCAAGCCCACCCCGCCCGACGGCCTCGTCATCGTCGACAAGCCGTCGGGCTTCACTTCGCACGACGTCGTGGCCAAGATGCGCGGCATCGCCAGGACCCGCCGGATCGGCCACGCGGGCACCCTCGACCCCATGGCGACCGGAGTGCTCGTGCTCGGCGTGGAGAGGGCCACCAAGCTCCTCGGCCATCTCGCGCTGACCGAGAAGGAGTACCTCGGCACCGTCCGGCTCGGCCAGAACACGGTCACCGACGACGCCGAGGGCGAGATCACCTCCGCCACGGACGCCTCCAAGGTCACCCGGGACGCCGTCGACGCCGCCATCGCCAAGCTGACCGGCGACATCATGCAGGTGCCGTCCAGGGTCAGCGCAATCAAGATCAACGGCGTGCGGTCGTACAAGCGGGCCCGAGAGGGCGAGGAGTTCGAGATCCCGGCCCGGCCGGTGACGGTCTCCTCCTTCACCGTCCACGACGTCCGCGACGCCGTCGCCGACGACGGCACCCCCGTGCTCGACCTCGTGGTGTCCGTGGTCTGCTCCTCCGGCACCTACATCCGCGCCCTCGCCCGTGACCTGGGCGCCGACCTCGGCGTCGGCGGCCACCTCACCGCGCTGCGCCGCACCCGGGTCGGCCCGTACAAGCTGGACTCCGCCAGGACGCTCGACCAGCTCCAGAAGGAACTGACCGTGATGCCGATCGCCGAGGCGGCCGCGGCGGCGTTCCCCCGCTGGGACGTCGACACCCGGCGCGCCCGGCTGCTCACCAACGGCGTACGGCTGGAGGTGCCCGACGAGTACGCGGGTGCCGGTGCCATCGCCGTCTACGGCCCCGACGGGCGCCTCCTCGCGCTCGTGGAGGAGCAGCGGGGCAAGGCCAAGAGCCTGGCCGTCTTCGGCTGACCCCGTCTTCGGCTGACCACGCGGGGGTGCCCGTGGAGCGGCGGACACGGGGTGCTCCCCGGCCGCCGCTCCACGGTCCCGTCCCCCCTCGGTTCCCCCACCCATGAGCTTTGTCCAGCGACACGCGTCCATTCACCCGGCCGTGCGGGCGCTCGGAGTGAACAGGGGGAGTGCAGGGGGGCGCGTTCGCGGCATGCCCTGGTCCGCTGATCATCAGCCGCCTACCGTCGAGGGCAGGCACGGCGGTACGGCGGGAAGGTTCGGGCATGGCGGGGCGGGGCCTCCATGAATCCACACAGGCGCACGGATCAGAGGGATCCGGCCCCGTCCCCCACGCGCTCCAGCCGGCCCCGAACGGGCGGGAGCCGGCTGACACGATCCGGCGGCGGGTGACGGCGGAAGCCCGGGACCGCGCCCTGGACCGCTCCCTGATCCGCATCCACGACCTGGCGGGACGACCCCGCGGCACCGGCTTCGCGGCCGACCACCAGGGCACGGTGATCACCAGTCACGAGGCCGTCGACGGCCTGCCCCGTCTCGTGCTGCACGCCGCCGGCGCGGGCGGGCGCTCCTGCGTGGTGACATCCGACGCGATCACCGCGCTGCCCGCCCTGAACCTGGCTCTCGTCCGCGCCGAGGGCCTCGGCGTGGAGCCGCTTCCCGTCACCGTGCGCGACGAAGTCCGCAGCGGCACCTACGTCCGGATCGCGGCCGACGGCTGGCGCGAGGCCCGGGTGCTCGGCGCGGCCGCGGTGACGTACAGGGCCACGGACACGGCCACGGACCGCCCCCACCTCCTCGACGGTGTGACGGAGCTGGCGATCGGCACGGCGGGCCGCGACGCGCTCCGGCCGGGTGGCGGGGCCGCCGGGGGACCGGTCCTGGACCTGGCGACCGGCGCCGTGGTCGCTGTCCTCGGCACGGCACTGCGGTCCGGCCGCGGCGACGCCGGCTTCGCGGTGCCGCTGCACCGCCCCGGCGAGGGCCTCCTGGCCGACCTCCTCGCCCGCAACGAGGCCACGGTCGCCGCCTACGGCCCCGATCTGAACCTGGCGGCCGTCCTCGAACTCACGGCCACCTCCCTGGCCCAGGACGGCCCCGCCGGAGCCCTGCCGTTCCCCCGTACGGAACCGGGCGGGCCCGGGTCGCCCGCCGGACCGGTGGAGCGCGCCGCCGTGGCGGGGGAACTGGCCGCGTTCGATGCCGGCCGGGCCGCAGTGCTCGGACTCGTCGGGGAGTGCGGAAGCGGGCGTACGACGGAGCTCGCCGCGCAGGCCGGCCGTCGTGCCCGCGGCGGTTCGCCGGCGCCCACCCTGTGGCTGCGCGGGGCCGATCTGCTGGGCACCGACGCCTCGGTCGCGGACGCGGTGGGCCGGGCGCTGGACCGGGCGGCCCGGATCGTCGCGTCCGCCCGGTCGCCCCTGCCCACCGAGCGCACCGACCTCACCCCGGAGCGCGTCGCCCGTCTCGCCGGCGCCCACGGCCGTCCCCTCCTGCTCCTCCTCGACGGCCCCGAGGAGATGCCGCCCGCTCTGGCCGACCGGCTCCCCGAGTGGACCGAGCACACCGCGCAGTGGCTGAGCGGTACGGGGGCGCGGCTGGTGGTGGCCTGCCGGGAGGCCTACTGGGAGACGGCGGGCGCGCTGTTCCCGGCCGACCTGCTCCACACCCCGGTCACCGCGCCGGCCGGCCCGGACGGCCGCACCGGCCATCTGCCGCCCTGCCTGCCCCTCGGCGGCCTCACCCCCGCCGAGTCCCACGCGGCCCGTGCCCGCCACGGCATCCCGGACGGCACACTGGCGGACGCCGCCGCCCGCCACCCGCTCACCCTCCGGCTCCTGTCGGAGGTCCGCGCGGCCCTCCCCGACGCCGCCGGCCATCCCCCGCTGGCCCGTGACGACGTCCTCGCGGCCCACCTGGACCTGATGTGCCTGCGCATCGCCGTCCGCCTCGCCGCAGAGAACGGCCTGCGCGGCACCGCTGTACGGCGCCTGGCGGCGAAGGTCTCCGGTCAGGTGCACGAGGCCGCCCGCCGCAGTCTCGGCCGAGGGGAACTGGACCGGGCGGCGTTCGAGGAGGTGTTCCCGCGGGGCCCCGCCCCGGCCCGCCTCGGCGGCGGCAGCGACTGGGCGGCGGCCGTCCTCACCGAGGGCCTGCTCGTCCCGGTGGGCGGCGGCTACCGCTTCGCCCACGAGGAGATCGCCGACTGGATCCAGGGCATGCACCTCGACCTGGACGAGGCCCTGCGCGTCCTGGTGCACCGACAGCACACGCCCGGATCGCCGCGCCCCGCACAGCCCGTCCCGCACCACCGCATCGGCCCCGTCGTCCAGGCCCTGCTTCTCCTGGCCCGCCAGCACGGCACCCGCCGACTGGCCGTCCGGCTCGAGGAGTTGCTGTGCGCCCTCGACTCCGACCCGCGCTCCTGGTGGGCGTCCCGCCTCCTCGCCGCCGTACTGCTGCGCGCGGCGGACGCGACACCGTACGTCCGCGTGCTGCGGCTGCTCGCCGAGCGGATCGTGGTGTGGCAGCAGTGCGACCTGCCCGTGCCGTCCGGCTTCGGGCCGGGTTTCTGGACCGCGCTCCACCTGTCCGACGCCGACCGCTGCGACCTGCTCAGGCGTCTCCTCCTCGCCGACGGCGCACCCCGGGACGGCCACGACGCGAGCGCCGGACCCCGCCGTCCGTCCCGCTACCTGGACGCCGTCGCACACCTTCTCACCGCCGACCCCGCCGCCGTGCAACCGCAGCTCACACGCTGGTTCGCGGACGAGCGCCCGCTGCCCGCCGCGCCGCACGCCACCGTGGCCACGGCCGCCCAGGCACTGCTCCACACCCACCGCGACCGCGCCCTGGACGACCTCACCGACACACTGGCCGAATGCGCGCACCCGCGCGCCGAGGAACTGCTGACCGTGCTCGCCGAGGAGGAGCCGTCGGCGCTGTGCCGGGCCGTGGACCGGTGGGCGCACGACGACCGCCCCGCGCTGCGGGCGGCGGCCCTGACGTACGGCCTGCGCACCGCGCCCCAGGTACGTAGCGGGGCCGACCGCGAGCTGCTGCGCCACGCCGCCCTCACCCTGCTCGACCGCCCGGACGACTCCGCCCTGCACGCCGGCGCGCTCGCCCTTCTCGTCCGGGACCCGCACACCCGCGCCCGCCATCTGCCGCAGGCGCTGCGGCACTTCGCGGGGGGCGACCCGCATCTGCCGTCGAGCGCGCTGGCGCCCGCCCTGGTCACCCATCCCGAGGCGGTCCTCGCGGTCATCGGCGCGTGCCTGCGTCGAGGCGCCGGCGCCGGTCTCGGTCCCGGTCCCGGTATCGGCATCGGTGAGGTACTGCGCGCCCTGGGTGACGTCGCCACGCCGGCGCTCGCCCGCAGGGTCGCCGTCCTGGTCCGCGAGGCGGTGACGCGGGACCCGGAGGCCGCCGGACCGGTGGCGGCGTACGTCGATCAGCGCCTGGACGACGACCTGGCCGCCCGCTCGGTGCTGTTCCCCCTGGTCGCGGGGCTCCTCGACGGCGATGGCGGCGGCGATGGCGGACACGGTGGGACCGGAGGCGGCGCCGGGGAGGGTGGCGAGGGCGGCCCCGGTGGCCCCGAGCGGTTGCGCTCCGCGCTGGCCGGCGTGCTCGCCGTGCCCGGCACCCCGGCCTCCCGTCCGCTGCGCCGGGAGCTGCTGGACTTCCTCCTGGCCCACGAGGACGTCCCGGCCGTCCTGGACGCCGTGCTGCGCGCCGCCGCCTCCACGGCCGAGGAGGACCTCCCCGGCCTGGTCCACCGCGTCGGCCTGCTCCTCCTCCGCACCCCCGACGGCGCGGCCGTGTTCGACCGGGCCCTCGTGGAGCTGGGCCGGCAGGTGCCCGGCTTCGCCGCCCGCGTGACCGGCTGGCTGACCGACGCCCCGCGGGACTGGGCCGTGGTGGTGGGCCCCAGCACCCGCCGGATGATCGAGAACATCGCGGGCGTACCCGTCCCCGCCTGACGGCGCACCCGCCCTCGCCCGGCGACGTGCGCCCGGTCACAGCTCCCCATGCCGATGCAGGCGGCGACCGCCGGGCATGGCACCCTTAGACCTGCGGACAAGGCAGCAGGACAGCAAGACAACCAAGGCAACACGGACACGGGTTCGACGAGGAGCGGTCACAGTGCAGCGCTGGCGTGGCTTGGAGGACATCCCCCAGGACTGGGGGCGCAGCGTCGTCACCATCGGCTCCTACGACGGAGTCCACCGCGGACACCAGCTGATCATCGAACACGCCGTGGCCCGTGCCCGCGAGCTGGGCGTCCCGGTCGTCGTCGTCACCTTCGACCCGCACCCGAGCGAGGTCGTGCGTCCCGGCAGCCACCCGCCGCTGCTCGCCCCGCACCACCGCCGTGCCGAGCTGATGGCCGAGCTGGGCGTGGACGCGACCCTCGTACTGCCCTTCACCTCCGAGTTCTCGAAGCTGTCGCCCGCCGACTTCGTCGTCAAGGTGCTGGTCGACAAGCTGCACGCCAAAGCGGTCGTCGAGGGCCCCAACTTCCGTTTCGGGCACAAGGCCGCGGGCACCGTCGACTTCCTGGCCGAACAGGGCAAGACCTACGACTTCGAGGTGGAGGTCGTCGAGCTGTACGTCACCGGCGAGGCGGGCGGCGGCCGCCCGTTCTCCTCGACCCTGACCCGCCGCCTGGTCGCCGAGGGCGACGTCCGGGGCGCCCGGGAGATCCTGGGCCGCCCGCACCGGGTCGAGGGTGTCGTGGTCCGCGGCGCCCAGCGCGGCCGCGAGCTCGGCTTCCCGACGGCCAACGTCGAGACCCTCCCGCACACCGCGATCCCCGCCGACGGCGTCTACGCCGGTTATCTGCACGCCCAGGGCGAGGTCATGCCGGCAGCGATCTCCGTGGGCACGAACCCGCAGTTCGACGGCACCGAGCGCACGGTGGAGGCGTACGCCATCGACCGGGTGGGCCTCGACCTGTACGGTCTGCACGTCGGCGTCGACTTCCTCGACTTCGTCCGCGGCCAGGCGAGGTTCGACTCGCTGGAGGCCTTCCTGGCGACGATGGCCAAGGACGTCGAGAAGTGCCGGGAGATCATCACCGCAGACACCGCCCGAGCGTAACCGCCCCGGCGGCCGTCCTGCGTCGGCCGCCCATCTCGAGGCTGTCCTGCGTCGGCCGCCGTTCCGGCGACCGGCTTGCGACGGCGGATCCGGCTTGGCGGTTCCGGAACGGCCCGCCCGTCCGGGGGCAGTTCTGGACCGGCCGCTCGTCCCGGGGGCCTTCTTGCGTCGGCTGCCCGTTCCAGCGACCGGCTTACGACGGCGCGACTTGCGGTGGCGGGACTCGGCTTACGACGGTTCCGGGACGGTCTCGGCGGTTGCCTGGGCCCGTGCCCAGTGGCACGCCACCTGTGCCTCCCCGCCCCCGCCCAGGATCTCCAGGTCCCGGCCGCGGCACGCCTGTGCGACGCCCGCCCGCTCGGCCTCGCCGCTCGCCAGGATCTGGCAGCGAGCGTGGAAGCGGCAGCCGGAGGGGATCCGGGACGGGTCCGGAGGCTCGCCCGACAGGACGACCGGTTCTCCGGGCGCCTCGGGCAGGACGGACAGCAGGGCCTGGGTGTACGGGTGGCGGGGCGCCGTCAGAACCTGCTCCACCTCGCCCGTCTCCACGATCCGGCCCAGGTACATCACCGCGACCCGGTCGGCGATGTTCCAGGCCAGGCCCAGGTCGTGGGTCACCACCAGCGCGGCCAGGCCGAGTTCGGTGCGCAGCCGCAGCAGCAGAGCGAGGATCTCGCCGCGGACCGAGGCGTCGAGGGAGGCCACCGGCTCGTCGGCGACCACGAGTTCGGGTTCCAGGACCAGGGCGCCGGCGATGACCACCCGCTGGCGCTGACCACCGGAGAGCTCGTGCGGGTAACGCAGGAAGAACCGCTCGGGCGGCCGCAGCCCCGCCCGGGCCAGGGCCCCGGCGACCGCCGCCCGCTCGTCACCGCCGTACCCGTGGATGCGCAGCCCCTCGGCCACCGCGTCGTAGACCGTGTGCCGAGGGTTGAGCGAGCCGCTCGGATCCTGGAGCACCAGCTGGGCCCGCTTGCGGTACGCCTTCAGGGCGCGCGACGAGTAGTCGAGCGGCGCGCCGTCGAAGGTGACGCGGCCCGCGGTCGGCGGCACCAGACCGAGCAGCGAGCGGGCCAGGGTCGTCTTTCCGCAGCCCGACTCGCCGACCAGGGCCACGATCTCGCCCGGCCGGATGTCGAGGTCGACCCCGTCCACGGCCCGGGCGGTCGCCGCACCATGCCGCCCGGGAAACGTGACGTGCAGGCCCTCGACGCTCAGCAGCGGCGCATTGCTCATCGGTTACTGCTCCTCGCGTCGTTCTCCACCGTCACCGCTTGCGCCTCCTGCGCCTCCTGCGCCACGTGCACGCAGGCCGCCCGCCGGGCCGGTCCCGCCTCCCGCAGCGACTGGTCCTGGGTGGCGCACAGGTCGAGCGCGACCGGGCAGCGCGGGTGGAAGGCGCATCCGGCGGGCACGGCGGCCGGGTCCGGGGGGTCGCCCGGCAGGCCGCGGGGCGCGAACCGCGACGACGGGTCGCCGATGCGCGGGAACGCCTCCGACAGGGCCCTGCCGTAGGGGTGCCGGGCGTCGTCGTAGACCTGCCGGGCCGGGCCCTCCTCCACCACGCGGCCCGCGTACATCACCGCAAGCCGGTCGCAGGTGTCGGCCAGCACGGCGAGGTCATGGCTGATCATGACCAGCCCGAGATCCTGCTCGCTCACCAGCCCCTCGATCAGGCGCAGGATCTGGGCCTGGATCATCACGTCGAGCGCAGTGGTCGGCTCGTCGGCGATGATCAGACGCGGATCGCAGGCCAGCGCCATCGCGATCATCACGCGCTGCCGCTGACCGCCGGAGAGCTCGTGCGGGTAGGCGCCCGCCCGGGCCGCGGGCAGGCCGACCTGCTCCAGCAGCTCCCCGGTCTTCTTCTTCGCGCCCGCCGCGGTCGCCTTGCGGTGCAGCAGGATCGGCTCGGCGATCTGGTCGCCGACGCGGTGCACGGCGTTGAGGGAGTGCATGGCGCCCTGGAAGACGATGGAGGCCCCCGCCCAGCGCACCGCCCGCACCCGGCCCCACTTCATGGCCAGCACGTCCTCGCCGTCGAGCAGGATCTCGCCGCCGACCCGGGTGCCGGCGGGCAGCAGCCGCAGCAGCGCCAGCGCCAGCGTGGACTTGCCGCAGCCGGACTCGCCCGCGATGCCGAGCTTCTCGCCCGCCTCCAGCGAGAGGTCGGCGCCGCGCACCGCGGCCACTCCGCCGGGGTAGGTCACTTCGAGGTTTCTGACGTCGAGCAGGCTCAACGGGACACCCCCAGCCTGGGGTTGAGAACGGACTCGACGGCACGGCCGCACAGCGTGAACGCCAGCGCGACGACCGCGATGGCGATGCCCGGCGGCACCAGGTACCACCAGTCGCCGGAGCTGACCGCCCCCGCCTCCCGCGCGTTCTGCAGCAGCCCGCCCCAGGACACGACCGTCGGGTCGCCGAGCCCGAGGAAGGCCAGCGTCGCCTCGGCGAGGATCGCCGAGGAGATGATCAGGGTCGTCTGGGCGAGCACCAGCGGCATGACGTTGGGCAGCACATGCCGGGACATCACGTGTCCGTGGCCGCCGCCGAGCGCCTTCGCGCGTTCGATGTACGGCCGTGACTCCACCGCCAGCGTCTGCGCCCGCACCAGCCGGGCGGTCGTCGGCCAGGTGGTCACGCCGATCGCCAGGATGATCGTGCCCAGCGAGCGGGACAACACGGTGGCGAGCGCGATGGCCAGCACCAGCGTGGGCATCACCAGGAACCAGTCCGTGATCCGCATCATCACCGTGTCGTACCAGCCGCGGAAGTGCCCCGCGGTGATCCCGATGAGCGCCCCGATCGCCACCGACAGCACCGCCGCCAGCAGCCCGACCAGGAGCGACACGCGCGATCCCCAGATCACCAGGCCCAGCAGGTTGCGCCCGAACTGGTCGGTGCCGAGGGGGAAGCGGGCGCTCGGGTCCTCCAGCGCCTTGCCGGGTGCCTCGGTCACACTCTGCACGTCCGCGCCGACGGTCAGCGGCGCCGTCAGCGCGATCAGCGCGCACAGCACGAGCACGGCGAGGCCCAACAGGCCGGCGCGGTGGGTCCGGTACTCCCTCCAGAAGCGCAGGGCCGAGGCCCGGCGGCGCTGCCAGGCCAGCGTGCGCGGGCCCGTGGTCGTGGCGGTGTCGGCGGTCATCGGCCCACCCTCGGGTCGAGCAGTGGATACAGGAGGTCGGCCAGGGTGTTCATCAGGATCACCGCCGCGGCGAAGACGAAGAACAGCCCCTGCACCAGCGGCAGATCGGGCACGCTCAGCGCCTGGAAGAACAGTCCGCCCAGGCCGGGCCAGGAGAAGACGGTCTCCACGAGGATCACACCCGCGACGGTCCGGCCGAGATTGACGAAGATCAGCGTCACGGTCGGCAGCAGCGCGTTCGGCACGGCGTGCCGACGCCGTACGACGTCGTCCCGCAGTCCCTTGGCGCGCGCGGTCGTCAGATAGTCGCCGCCCATCTCGTCCAGCAGCGCCGACCGCGTCACCAGCAGCGTCTGCCCGTACTCCACCGCGACCAGCGTCACCACCGGCAGGACGAGGTGGTGGGCGACGTCGAGGACGTACGCGAAGCCCTCCTTGCCGACCGACTCCATGCCTCCGGTCGGGAACAGACCCGGGATGGGGCCCACACCGACCGACAGCACGATGATGAGCAGCAGCCCCAGCCAGAACGCGGGAATGGAGTAGAGCGTCAGCGCCAGCCCCGTGTTGAACCGGTCGCCGAGCCGGCCGTGCCGCCAGGCGGAGCGCGTACCGAGGAACATGCCGAGGGCGGTGTACAGCACGAAGGCCGTCACGGTCAGCAGCAGGGTGTTCGGGAGCGCCTCGGTGATCTTGTCGATGACCGGGGCGCGGAATTGGTACGAGGTGCCCAGATCCCCGGTCAGCGCCTTGCCACAGTAGTCCGTGAACTGCTGCCACAGCGGGAGGTCGAGCCCGAACTCCCGTCGGTAGATGGCGATCTGCTGCTCGGAGACCGGACGCCCGCCGGTCATGAACTTCACCGGGTCGCCCGGGATCAGCCGGAAGAGGAAGAAGCTGGTGACGAGGACGGCCAGCAGCGAGACGGCCGCGCCGGCCAGCTTGCCCACCAGGTACCGCAGATACGCGGTCCCGGTCCGTGCCCGTGGCCCGCGGCCCGCCGCCGGCCCGGAGCTTCCCGGGTCGGCGGCGGACTCCTCGACCAGCGCGGGAGTCGCTTCAGCGGTCATGCGCACTCACTGTCTACTCACGCTCTTCCGCGGTGGCCCGGCGGCGCACCGTGAACAGCACTCCGAGGCCGGCGAGGACGACGGCACCGGCGGCGATCCCGATGATGACCCCCGTGGACGTGGAACCGCCCGAGGAGTCGCCGGAGTTCGCCGGAACGGCGGACCACCAGCTCCAGTAGCCGTCCTGGCCGTAGATGTTGCCCGCCGCGGACGGCATGGTGGTGATCGACTCGATCTGGTCCGTGCGGTAGGCCTCGACCGCGTTCGGATACGCCATGACGTTCATGTACCCGAGGTCGTACAGCCGGGACTCCATCTGCTGGACGAGGTCGGCCCGTTTGGCGGGGTCGTACTCCGCGAGCTGCTGGCTGTACAGCTCGTCGTACTTCTTGTCGCAGATGAAGTCGTCGGTGGCGTCGGTGTCCTTCGGGGTCGCCGGGCGCGCGCCGCAGGTGTGGATGAACAGCACGTAGTCGGGATCGGGGTTGACGGACCAGCCGTCGAAGGCGAGGTCGAACTTGCCCGCGAGCCACGGGTCGGTCACGTTGTCCAGGCAGTTGAGCGTGACCCCGATGCCGAGTTTGCCCCACCACTCCTGGAGGTACTGGCCGACCGCCTTGTCGTTGGGGTCGGTGGCGTGGCACAGCATGCGGTAGTTCAGCGGCTTGCCGTCCTTGCCCACCCGCTTGCCGTCGGCGTTCTTCTTGTAGCCGGCCTGGTCGAGGAGCTGGGCGGCCTTCGCCGGGTCGTACGCCAGCTTCTGGTCCGCCGACGGCTCCCAGAAGTACGACGGGAAGCGCGGCGGGATGTAGCCCTGGCCCTCCACCGCGTGGCCCTGGAAGACCTTGTCGACGATGGCCTTTCGGTCCACGGCCATGAACAGCGCGTGCCGCACCCGCTCGTCCAGCAGCGACGGGTCGCCGTCACCGAACTTCTCGCCGTTTCTGGCCTGCGCGCCCGGGTTGACGGCAATGGCGTAGAAGCGGCGGCCGGGGCCCTCGTTGACCCGGATGTTCTTCTCGCCCTTGAGGGAGGCGGCCTGGGCGGGCGTCAGCGCCGGGGACCCGGCCACGAAGGAGACCTCGCCCTTGCGCAGGGCGGCCACGGCGGCGTCCTGGTCCTTGTAGTACCGGAAGACCAGCTCGTCGAACTTCGGCGCCCCCCGCCAGAAGTTCTTGTTGGGCACCAGCCGCACATAGCTGTCGGGCTTGTAGTCGGTGAGGACGTACGGTCCGTCGCCGACGATCGGGAAGCTCGTGTCGTTGTTGAACTTCGAGAAGTCGGTGACCTTCTCCCAGACGTGCTTGGGCACGATCGGCACGTCGAGCGCGGTCATCGTGGCCTGCGGCTCCTTGAGCCGGATCACCAGCTTGGTGGGGCTGGGAGCGGTGACCTCCGCGAAGTTGCTGACGAAGCTGCCGTTGGCGGTGGCGGCGCCCTCGTCCGTCATCATCTTGTTGAACGTCCACGCCGCGTCCTCGGCGGTGACCTGCTGCCCGTCCGACCACTTGGAGTTGGAGCGGATCGTGTACGTCCAGGTCAGCTTGTCCGGCGACGTCTCCCACTTGGTGGCCAGGCCCGGGACGACGTGGGCGTCCTTGGGGTCGTAGTTGGTCAGGAAGTCGTACATCAGCCGGTGGATGCTCGTACTGAGCAGGCGTTCCGCCAGGAACGGGCTGAGCGAGTCGACGCTCTGCGCGACGGCGACCGTGAGGACCTTCTTGCCCTTGGTGTCCTTGGCGCTCTGCGCGCTCTCCGCGGCGTGGGCCTGCGTCGAGGCCGGAGCGAGCGGGGACGCGAGCCCGGCCGTGAGGACGAGGGCGGCGGCTCCCGCGGCCAGAAGCCGTATCCCCTTCAGCCGGGGGCCGGTACGTCCTCTGCCGTGCTGATCATGTGTCTTCATGGCTCGGTGACCTCGCGTCGTCGCACGCAGAAGACGGTTTGCGCCTCCTGCCGGGCGGGCTTGAACGGGCTTGATCGGGTGACGCCGTCGGAATGAAGTGAGTGTCTACCAGCGCCAGTCTGCGCGCGTCAACGGTATGTCAAACCCCATGTGGCCTGCGGAAATAACGACTTGACCGCGATCTTGCTCCCATTGGTTGAGACCACTGAAGCCTCGCTGGTGAGGGCGTGGCGGCGGAATCCGACCGGTTCTGACTGCGAACACGCGAAGGCCCGCGCCGTGGGAGACGACGCGGGCCCTTGAGTGGTGCGGCCGAGCTACTGGTGGGGCGGGGGAGGAGGCGGGGTCTGCCCCTGCGGGTACTGCGGGTACTGCGGGTGCTGCGGGTACTGGGGGTGGTGAGGGGCCTGGGGGTAGGGCTGCTCGGACTGGCCCGGCTGAATGGGCTGGCCGGGCTGGCCGGGATAGGGCTGCGGCTGGCCCGGGTACGGCTGACCGGGGCCGGGCTGGCCGGGCTGCTGCTGGGGAGCGAACTGCCCCGGAACCGGCTGACCGGGGGCAGGCTGACCGGGGACGGGCTGCCCGGGGTAGGCCTGGCCGACGCCGGGCTGGCCCGGAACCGGTTGCCCGGGGGCGGCCTGGCCGGGGACGGGTTGTCCCGGAACCGGCTGACCGGGATACGGCTGCCCGGGGTACGGCTGGTTCGGGATCGGCTGGCCCGGCATGGGCGGGGCCGCGACCGGCGGCGGGTTGCCGTCGGAGGTCCACAACCCGTGCGCCTGCTGGTGCCGGACGAAGTCCTCCGCGACCATCGCCGCGAGGTGGAAGTACGCCTCCCGCACCTTCGGCCGCATCATGTCGAGGTCGACCTCGGCGCCCGCGGAGAGATGCTCGTCGAAGGGCACCACGACGACGCCGCGGCACCGGGTCTCGAAGTGCGCGACGATGTCCTCCACCTTGATCATCTTGCCGGTGTCGCGCACCCCGGAGATCACGGTGAGGGAACGGGCGACGAGATCGGCGTACCCGTGCGCCGACAGCCAGTCCAGCGTCGTACTGGCACTGCTGGCTCCGTCCACGGACGGCGTGGAGATGATGATGAGCTGGTCGGCGAGGTCGAGCACACCGCGCATGGCGCTGTAGAGCAGACCCGTGCCGGAGTCGGTGAGGATGATCGGGTACTGCTTGCCGAGCACGTCGATCGCGCGGCGGTAGTCCTCGTCGTTGAACGTCGTGGACACGGCCGGATCGACGTCGTTGGCGATGATCTCGAGACCCGAGGGCGCCTGGGACGTGAACCGCCGGATGTCCATGTAGGAGTTGATGTACGGGATGGCCTGGACGAGGTCACGGATGGTGGCCCCGGTCTCCCGGCGCACCCGGCGGCCGAGCGTGCCGGCGTCCGGGTTGGCGTCGATGGCGAGGATCTTGTCCTGCCGCTCGGTGGCGAGCGTGGAGCCGAGCGCGGTGGTGGTGGTCGTCTTGCCGACGCCGCCCTTGAGGCTGATGACGGCGATGCGGTAGCAGGACAGCACCGGCGTACGGATCAGGTCCAGCTTCCGCTGCCGCTCGGCCTCCTCCTTCTTCCCGCCGATCCGGAACCGCGGCCCGGGACCGGCGGGCCGAGTGCTGCGGGCCTTCTGTTTCTTGTTGTTGAGCAGCCGGTCGGAGGACAGTTCCACGGCCGCCGTGTAACCGAGCGGCGCCGCCCCGGGGTTGATCGGCTGCCGCTGGTCGTGCTGTATCGGCTGCGGCCAACTGGCCCCGAGACGGGGGTCCACGGGCTGCTGCGGGGCGGCCGGCGGCTGGGGCTGAGCCCCGTCGGGCTGTGCGGGCGGCTGCGGGAAGCCGTACCCGTCGGGCTGCGCGGGCGGGTTGGGGACGCCGGGCGCGGCGGCCTGCGCCTGGGGGAATCCGTAGCCGTGCGGCTGCTCCGCGACCACCGAACCCGGAACCGGCGGCCGGCCCGTCGGCGAGGGTGGTGCGCCGGGAGTGCCGGGTTGGGGGAAGCCGTATCCGGCTTGGGGGTTGGCCGGGGGCGCGGTGGGGCCGGGTGCCGGCTGCTGGGCGGGCGGTTGCTGCGCGCCGGGTTGAGGGAAGCCGTAACCGGGCTGTTGGGGGTTGGCGGGGGACGTGGTGGGGCCGACCGGCGGCCGGCCCGTCGGCGAGGGTGGTGCGCCGGGAGTGCCGGGCTGGGGGAAGCCGTATCCGGCTTGGGGGTTGGCCGGGGGCGCGGTGGGGCCGGGTGCCGACTGCTGGGCAGACGGTTGCTGCGCGCCGGGGTGCGGGAAGCCGTAACCCTGCTGCGGGGCCGCCGGGGGCGGCGGTGTCGGCGCGGCAGGGGGATTCCAGGCGGCGGGGGCCGGCTGAGGTGCCTGCGGCTGGAAGGGCGGCTGCTGGGCCGGCACGTGCGGCTGCCCCTGCGGAGCGGCCGCCTGCGGCTCGTTGGGCCACTGGGCCGCCGCCGTGGGCGCGGCGGGCCGGTAGGACGGCGGAAGGGGCGGCACCGGACCCTGCGGGACCGGCGGCGGAGCCCAGGCGGCGGGCGCGCCCTGCGAAGCCTCGGCGGCCGGGGCCGGAGCGACTTCCTGGGACGCCATGTCCTGGGCCGCCGAGGCCTGCGCGACGGCGTCCTGAGGAGCCTCGTCCTGCGGCTCCGAGTCCTCGGGCGTGGACTCCTGCGGAACGGCGTCCTGCGGCTCCGCATCGTGAGGGGCGGCGTCCCGTGGTTCCGCGTCCTGCGGTTCCGCGGTGGGCGTGGAGTCCTCGAGAGCGAAGTCCCGGGGTTCGGCGGGGACAGGCAGGGAGATCGCGGCAGCGGAGTCCTCGGGCGCACCGTCCGCCGGCTCGACGTCGGACGCCGAGGCGTCCGGGGCACCCTCGAGCTCCGTCTCCTCGAGCTCCGCCTCCTCGGCCTCCGCCTCGTCCGATTCCTCGGATTCCTCGGATTCCTCGGATTCCGTGGATGTGGACGCGGCGGATGCCGTCTCCGCCACCTGGTCCTCGTCGTCCACCTCGGCGCTGGAGTCCGCCGGGGCAGCGTCCACGTCGGCCGAGTCGACTTCCTCGGCCGCTTCCGCTTCCTCCGTCGCGTCGGCTCCGTCTCGAAGCCCGGACACCTCGGCCACGTCGCTCAACCCGGACTCTCCGGCCCCGGACTCCCCGGCGTCGTCGTCCGCCTTGTCGGCCTCGTCAACCGCGGTCTCGGCCTCGGCCGGCTCGGCCGGCTCGGCCCCGGGCTCCGTGTCCGTCGCCGCGGCCGACTCTTCCTCCCGGCCCTCGGCGCCGGACGCCTCCCCCCGTTCCTCGGCCGCCTCCGTCACCTCCCGCCGCACGGCGACGGCGGAGATCCGCATGGTGGCACCGCTCTCGAGGTCACCGGCTCCGGCACCGGCCCCCTGCTCACCCTGCGGCCGCGCCGCCCGGGCTCCCGGCGACGGGAACCCGCCCACCGGAATGTTCGGCACCGCCGTCGGGGACCCCGCACCGGCCGGATCCGTGTCCGGCGAGGCCGCCCCCTGCGGCTCGAACCCGCTCCCCACCGGCAGCTTCGGCACCGCGATCGGGCTTCCCACCGGCGGCGGGGGAGGCGTGAAGGGCGCACCCGGCGCGGGAGTCGGCGGAGTGAAGGGCGCACCCGGCGCGGGCGGAGGAGGCGTGAAGGGAGCACCGGGCGTCGCGGTGGCGTGCGGCGGCGGAGTCAGCCCGGGCACCGGACCGCTCGGAGCAGCGGGCCGCAGGGGACCGCCCGGAGAAGCCGGCGCATCGGAGGAAGGACCCCCGGGGGCCGCACCACCCGCGTTGGCCCCCTGCCCTGCCCCGGATTCCGCCCCGGACCCCGATCCCGAACCGCTCGACGCGTTCTGCGTGTACCAGGCGGGCGGTGCGTAGTCGATCGTGAACTCGCCGGTCGTCTCGATGGAGGACGCCGTGTCGGGCTGGTCGTCGCCGGGCGTGGCCCAGCCCCCGCGGATCCCGTCCCGATCGCTGCTCACAGTTCCTCCTGGTGTGGTCGAGCACCCTCAATGCCGTGCGGGGGCGACCATTACTCGTCGTCCTTGGTCGTTCGAGGTCGTCCGATCCACCGACTTCCCCCCGTGACGACGATGTCCGGTCCACGGGTTCTGACATCGCGCCCCCATGTACCAGCCTAATCACCAGGAGACTCACCATGGCAGGCCCGTCCGTCTCGTGGTGCCCGCCCACTTGACGACAACCGGCCCGGAATCGCCGTACGCGGCAAGGCATCCGTCAGCAAACCGGACACAACCGTGGCCAGGTCGTACAGAAGATGAACACTGAACCCGATGCACCAGGGCTCACGAACCGGCCGGTGCGGCCGGTCCATTGAAGGCCCGAGCCGTCAACCACGCGCATATGGCGCACACATGACGCACATGTGATGCACACATCTGACGGGTCGACCGGCATGGCTGACGGAAAGCTGACAGAAAAACAGAAAAAAGGGGGCGGCACGCGCACGTGCCGCCTCCTTGCGTATCCGCGCGCCCCTCACTCGGAAGCGAGACCCCCGTTGTGCGGCGCCGGCTCCAGGTCGAACTCACCGTCCCGTGCACCCAGCACGAACGCCCGCCACTCCGCCTCCGTGTAGCGCAGCACCGTGTCCGGGTCGAGCGAGGAGCGCATGGCGACGGCACCGTCGGGCAGGTAGGCGATCTCGACGCGCTCCTCGTGCTCCTCCGTACCCGGCGCGCAGTGCCACCGCACACCGGAGATGTCGAGCGCGTAGAGTTCGTCACGCTCGCGCTCCTTGCGGGCCTTGATCTCCGCTTCCGTCTCCGCCATGTCGCAGCGACCCCTTCCAGACGTGCCCTACGATGCCGGGCTCACCCTAGTGGCCCGCCGGCCCGTCTCGTCGTGATCGGAGAACCGGGGGAAAACGGGCCGTCGCGTCCTGGTACCCTGTGTAACGGCCGTTTGTGTACGCACCCCCGGAGCCCTCGCAGGAAGTCCTGCGGGTCCTGGAGGCCGCGCCCAGCGGATCCCCGCCTCCCGAGTAACGGAAGGTCCCCCGAGATGAAGACCGGGGGCACTCGGAGGCCACTCACAGAGCACGAGGAGTACGAGTGTCGCTCGACGCCGCAACGAAGAAGCAGATCATCACCGAGTTCGGTACCAAGGAGGGTGACACCGGCTCCCCCGAGGTCCAGGTCGCTCTGCTGTCCCGTCGGATCTCCGACCTGACCGAGCACCTCAAGACCCACAAGCACGACCACCACTCCCGCCGGGGCCTGCTGATCCTGGTCGGTCAGCGTCGCCGCCTGCTGCAGTACCTCGCCAAGAAGGACATCCAGCGCTTCCGTGCGCTGGTCGACCGCCTCGGCATCCGCCGTGGTGCGGCGGGCGCCAAGTAAGACGTCGTGAAGGGAGCGGTTCCCGGGAGACAGGGGACCGCTCCCTTTGCCGTACATACGGGAACGCGAGCCACGGAACCGCGCGGGAGCGTGCGGAGTGCACGCGGGAACGTACGGGAACGTGCGGAGTGTCGGTGCCGCTTTGTAGTGTGGTAGCACGACGCAGTAGACGCAGTACCCCATGACACGGCGTGATACGGCCTGCCCGAGGAGGGCACGGCACGTCATCGCGCCTGACGAACGAGGAGGAGCGCACCTCGCCGCCGCCGGTCCTCGGTAGTGGCTCCCGGGAGAAGAACCCCGGGTGCTTCGATCGAAGACCGGCCCGCACCAGACGGAGCGCCTCTCCGCCACCGTCCCCCCGCCACACGGGCGGGAGGACGACGACGAGGAGAAAACGCTAGTGGAGAACGAGACCCACTACGCCGAAGCCGTGATCGACAACGGCGCCTTCGGCACCCGTACCATCCGCTTCGAGACGGGCCGCCTGGCCAAGCAGGCCGCCGGCTCCGCCGTGGCGTACCTGGACGACGACACCATGGTGCTGTCGGCCACCACCGCCTCCAAGAACCCCAAGGACCAGCTCGACTTCTTCCCGCTCACGGTGGACGTCGAGGAGCGGATGTACGCCGCCGGCAAGATCCCCGGCAGCTTCTTCCGCCGTGAGGGCCGGCCCAGCGAGGACGCGATCCTCACCTGCCGCCTGATCGACCGCCCGCTGCGCCCGTCCTTCAAGAAGGGCCTGCGCAACGAGATCCAGGTCGTCTGCACCGTCATGGCGCTCAACCCCGACCACCTGTACGACGTCGTGGCGATCAACGCCGCGTCCGCTTCCACCCAGCTGGCCGGCCTGCCCTTCTCCGGCCCGATCGGCGGCGTCCGCGTCGCGCTGATCCGCGGCCAGTGGGTCGCGTTCCCGACGCACACCGAGCTCGAGGACGCCGTCTTCGACATGGTGGTCGCCGGCCGCGTCCTGGAGGACGGCGACGTCGCGATCATGATGGTCGAGGCCGAGGCCACCGAGAAGACCATCAAGCTGGTCGAGGGCGGCTCCGAGGCCCCCACCGAGGAGGTCGTCGCCGCCGGTCTGGAGGCCGCGAAGCCCTTCATCAAGGTGCTCTGCCGCGCCCAGTCGGACCTCGCCGCCAAGGCCGCCAAGCCGACCGGCGAGTTCCCGATCTTCCTCGACTACCAGGACGACGTCCTGGAGGCGCTCGCCGCCGCCGTCCGCCCCGAGCTCGCCCAGGCGCTCACCATCGCCGGCAAGCAGGAGCGCGAGACGGAGCTGGACCGCGTCAAGGGGCTGGCCGCCGAGAAGCTGCTGCCCGAGTTCGAGGGCCGCGAGAAGGAGATCTCCGCCGCGTACCGCTCGCTGACCAAGACCCTGGTCCGTGAGCGCGTCATCAAGGAGAAGAAGCGCATCGACGGCCGCGGTGTCACCGACATCCGCACCCTGGCCGCCGAGGTCGAGGCCATCCCGCGGGTGCACGGCTCCGCGCTGTTCGAGCGTGGCGAGACCCAGATCCTGGGCGTCACCACCCTGAACATGCTCCGCATGGAGCAGCAGCTGGACACCCTCTCCCCGGTGACCCGCAAGCGCTACATGCACAACTACAACTTCCCGCCGTACTCCACCGGTGAGACCGGCCGCGTCGGCTCCCCCAAGCGCCGCGAGATCGGCCACGGCGCCCTCGCCGAGCGCGCGCTCGTGCCGGTGCTGCCCGCCCGCGAGGAGTTCCCCTACGCGATCCGTCAGGTCTCCGAGGCCCTCGGGTCCAACGGCTCGACCTCGATGGGCTCGGTCTGCGCCTCGACCATGTCGCTGCTGAACGCCGGTGTGCCGCTCAAGGCCCCGGTCGCCGGTATCGCCATGGGCCTGATCTCCCAGGAGATCGACGGCGAGACGCACTACGTGACGCTGACCGACATCCTCGGCGCCGAGGACGCCTTCGGCGACATGGACTTCAAGGTCGCCGGCACCAAGGAGTTCGTCACCGCGCTCCAGCTCGACACCAAGCTGGACGGCATCCCGGCCTCCGTGCTGGCCGCCGCCCTGAAGCAGGCCCGCGACGCCCGCCTCCACATCCTCGACGTGATGATGGAAGCGATCGACAGGCCGGACGAGATGTCCCCGAACGCGCCGCGGATCATCACCGTGAAGATCCCGGTCGACAAGATCGGCGAGGTCATCGGCCCCAAGGGCAAGATGATCAACCAGATCCAGGAGGACACCGGCGCCGAGATCACCATCGAGGACGACGGCACCATCTACATCGGTGCCGCCGACGGCCCGTCCGCCGAGGCCGCCCGCGCCACGATCAACGGCATCGCCAACCCGACGATGCCCGAGGTCGGCGAGCGCTACCTGGGCACGGTCGTGAAGACGACCACCTTCGGCGCGTTCGTCTCCCTGCTCCCCGGCAAGGACGGTCTGCTGCACATCTCGCAGATCCGCAAGCTGGCCGGCGGCAAGCGCGTGGAGAACGTCGAGGACGTGCTCGGCGTGGGCCACAAGGTCCAGGTCGAGATCGCCGAGATCGACTCCCGCGGCAAGCTCTCCCTGGTCCCCGTGATCGAGGGCGAGGAAGACGGCAACGACAAGAAGGACGACGCCGACAAGTGACGTCCCGTGGCTTCAAGGCGACGGCCCGCACCTCCTCGGAGGCGCGGGCCGTCGCCCGTACCCAAACCCTCATCAAGGGCCAGAACGGCATCGGCACCGTCCGCAGGACCACCCTCCCGGGCGGCCTGCGCGTCGTCACCGAGACGCTGCCCTCCGTGCGCTCGGCCACCTTCGGCATCTGGGCGCACGTAGGCTCCCGCGACGAGACCCCCGCGCTGGGCGGCGCCACGCACTACCTGGAGCACCTGCTCTTCAAGGGCACGTCCCGCCGGTCCGCCCTGGACATCTCCGCCGCGCTCGACGCCGTCGGCGGCGAGATGAACGCGTTCACGGCCAAGGAGTACACGTGCTACTACGCGCGCGTGCTCGACACCGACCTGCCCCTCGCCATCGACGTCGTCTGCGACATGCTCACCGGCTCGCTGATCCTCGAGGAGGACGTCGACGTCGAGCGCGGCGCGATCCTCGAAGAGATCGCCATGACCGAGGACGACCCCGGCGACTGCGTGCACGACCTGTTCGCGCACACCATGTTCGGCGACAACCCCCTCGGCCGCCCCGTCCTCGGCACGGTCGACACGGTCAACGCCCTCACCGCCGACCGCATCCGCCGCTTCTACAAGAAGCACTACGACCCCACCCACCTGGTGGTCGCCTGCGCCGGCAACATCGACCACGCCAAGGTCGTACGCCAGGTCCGCGCCGCCTTCGAGAAGGCCGGCGCCCTCAAGAACACCCTGGCCACCCCCATCGCCCCGCGCGACGGCCGCCGCACCCTGCGCACCGCCGGCCGGGTCGAGCTGCAGAACCGCAGGACGGAGCAGGCGCACGTCGTCCTCGGCATGCCCGGACTCGCCCGCACCGACGACCGGCGCTGGGCCCTGGGCGTGCTGAACACCGCCCTCGGCGGCGGCATGTCCTCCCGCCTCTTCCAGGAGGTCCGGGAGAAGCGCGGCCTGGCCTACAGCGTGTACTCCTACACCTCCGGCTTCGCCGACTGCGGACTGTTCGGCGTCTACGCCGGCTGCCGCCCGAGCCAGGTGCACGACGTGCTGAGGATCTGCCGGGACGAACTCGACCACGTCGCCGAGAACGGCCTGACCGACGACGAGATCGGCCGCGCCATCGGCCAGCTCCAGGGCTCCACCGTCCTCGGCCTGGAAGACACGGGTGCGCTGATGAACCGTATCGGCAAGAGTGAACTGTGCTGGGGCGAGCAGCTGTCCGTCGACGACATGCTGACCAAGATGGCGGCGGTCACCCCGGACGAGGTCCGCTCCGTCGCCCGGGAGATCCTGGGCCGGCGCCCGTCGCTGTCGGTCATCGGCCCGCTCAAGGACAAGCAGGCCGCACGGCTGGACGATGCGGTCGCCTAACCTCTGTCCCGTCCGTCGGTGGTAAGGAAGCAAGAGATGAGCAAGCTGCGCGTGGCGGTCCTCGGAGCCAAGGGCCGGATCGGGTCCGAGGCGGTACGGGCGGTCGAGGCCGCCGAGGACATGGAACTGGTCGCCGCCCTCGGCCGGGGCGACAAGCTGGAGACCCTCGCCGAGGCGGGCGCCCAGGTGGCGGTCGAACTGACCACCCCCGGGTCGGTCATGGGCAACCTCGACTTCTGCGTACGGCACGGCATCCACGCCGTCGTCGGCACCACCGGCTGGACCGACGAGCGCCTCGCGCAACTGCGGGGCTGGCTGGCCCAGTCCCCGCAGACCGGTGTGCTCATCGCCCCGAACTTCTCCATCGGCGCCGTGCTCACCATGAAGTTCGCGCAGATCGCCGCGCCCTGGTTCGAGTCGGTCGAGGTCATCGAGCTGCACCACCCGAACAAGGCCGACGCCCCCTCCGGCACCGCCACCCGCACCGCACAGCTCATCGCCGCGGCCCGGGCCGAGGCGGGCTCGGCCCCGGCGCCGGACGCCACCGTCACCGCCCTGGACGGAGCGCGCGGCGCGGCCGTCGACGGGGTGCCGGTCCACTCCGTGCGCCTGCGCGGACTGCTCGCCCACCAGGAGGTCCTGCTGGGCGGCGAGGGCGAGACGCTCACCATCCGCCACGACTCGCTCCACCACAGCAGCTTCATGCCGGGCATCCTGCTCGGCGCGCGCCGCGTGGTGACCACTCCGGGCCTGACCGTCGGCCTGGAGCACTTCCTCGACCTGAACTGAGCCCCGAAGCCCCTCATGCGCGCGAAGATCACCTACCTCGTCACGGCCGCCGTCCTGGTCTTCTACTTCGTCCTGGTCGGCAGCCGCGGCGTCATGCTCATCCAGTACGGCACACCCGTCACCGTCGCCTTCGGCATCGCCGTGCTGATCCTGCCGGTGATCGGCCTGTGGTTCCTGTGGAAGAACACCCAGTTCGTCCGCCGGGCCAACCGGCTCGCCGCCGAACTCGACGCCGAAGGGGGCCTGCCCGTCGACGAACTGGCGCGCACGCCCAGCGGGCGCGTCGACCGCGACTCGGCCGACCGGGTCTTCGCCCGGCGCAAGGCCGAGACGGAGGCGGCGCCCGACGACTGGCGCACCTGGTTCCGCCTCGCCGTCGCCTACCACGACGCCCGGGACACCCCCCGTGCCCGCAAGGCGATGCAGCGGGCGATCGCCCTGCACGACGGCAGACCGGTGCAGGCCGCCTGACACCCACGGCACCCCGTGAACGCGAAGGGGCCCGGTCCGCGCGCGGACCGGGCCCCTTCGGCATGCCGTCGGCCGGGGTCAGCGCTTCCTGTTCTCCGCCGCCCACGCCTCCACCGCGTCCGCCGCTCGGTCGAACGCCTCGGCGCGTCCCAGGAAGTCGGCGTTGTGCGTGGTCAGCAGCGGCGGCAGCCCCTGCTGTGCACGGCTCTTGCGGCTGAGTACCAGCGCCTGGCCCTGCACCGTGCGCGGCAGCCCCAGCCAGCGCACCGGCTGCTGCACGGTCCGCACGCCGGCGACCTGCGCCCACGGCGTCGTACGGGTGACGAGGAGGCTCACGTGGCGCAGCCCGCGCGCACCGACCCAGACGCCCATGCGCAGCAGCCGCAGCGCGCCGGCGATCACGACCAGGGCGAGGACGAAGCAGAAACCGGCGGAGGAGAGTGTGGCGGTGAGCGCTGTGACGACCCCCGCGAGCAGGACGAAGGAGGCGAGCAGCAGCAGGAGGGCGGCCGCCCCCACGCGCCACGGCCCGGGCCGGTAGGGGCGTCGCCAGCGCTCGCGGTCGTCGAACGGCAGCGCTTCGTCGTCCGCCGCGTCGAAGGTGCGGTCGGCCGTCAGGAAGGACAGGGGCACGACTGGTCCTCACTCAAATCCATGCATGGGCTGTGCCCGGTGAGGCTATCCGCCTGTGCCCGTGCCCACCAGCCGCGGGGGCCGGGAGGCGCCGCCGGTGCCGTCGGTCCCGGCGGCACGGCGCCCGCACTCGCTCAGTGCCCGTACCCGCTCAGTGCCCGGGGGAGACCTGGGACTGCTGCGTCTCGGCGGGGGAGTGGCTGATGGTCAGCGCGGGCGTCCCCAGGATCACGGAGCCCACGAGCGCGGCGACGATGGTCAGCCCCAGCAGGCAGCGCCCGGCTATTCGGCCGGTGGACGCGCGCTCGCGGGGCGGGGGAGCGACATTGCTGCGGAACCGATCGGCTTCGGCGACGAAGGCGAACGGTACGGGTTCGCGCCGACGGGGCATCGGGGGTACGACTCCTTCCGGGGGTCGAACTGAGGGGTCTCACCCATACAGGTGTTTCACCCATACAGACGACCGAGTGTCCCAAAAGGTGCCCGGTTCCGCCGAAATCGCAGTTCTTCACCGAAGATGTCGCGCGTCGGCACCGATCGCCCCGATGTCAGAGCCGGGCCGTAGAGTGGGCGCCGCCCCGCAGACGTGAAGGAAGGGACCCTCCGAGCCGTGACCGCCACCCCCGCCGACGACCCGAAGCCCAGCTTCCGCAGTGATGTCACCGTCGAACTGGTCAAGCAGACCGCGTCGGACGCCGACGTGCTGTTCGCGGCCCGTGTCTCGACCCTCGGCGAGCAGTCCCTGGCCGAGCTGGACAAGGACCCCGAGCGTTCCAGGGGCCTGATCAACTACCTGATGCGCGACCGGCACGGCAGCCCCTTCGAGCACAACTCGATGACCTTCTTCATCAGCGCCCCCATCTTCGTCTTCCGCGAGTTCATGCGGCACCGCGTGGGCTGGTCGTACAACGAGGAGAGCGGTCGCTACCGCGAGCTGGAGCCGGTCTTCTACGTTCCGGACGAGTCCCGCAAGCTCGTGCAGGAGGGGCGCCCGGGCAAGTACCGGTTCGTGGAGGGCACCCAGGCCCAGCAGGAGCTGGTCGGGCGGGTCATGGCGGACTCCTACCGGGAGGCGTACGAGGCCTACCAGGAGATGCTCGCGGCCGGTGTCGCCCGCGAGGTGGCCCGCTCGGTCCTGCCGGTCGGCCTGTTCTCGTCGATGTACGCCACCTGCAACGCCCGCTCGCTGATGCACTTCCTCGGTCTGCGCACCCAGCACGAGCTGGCCAAGGTGCCGTCCTTCCCGCAGCGGGAGATCGAGATGGTGGGCGAGAAGATGGAGGCCGAGTGGGCGAGGCTCATGCCGCTGACCTACGCCGCCTTCAACGCCAACGGCAGGGTCGCGCCGTAGCCGGCGACCGCCCGCCGGAGCCGGTACAGATGTACGGTTCAGCCGTGTGAAGTGTCCGGATTGCGGGCTTTGGAGAAGTTCATCTAGCCTGATCAAACGGACCCGGCACTGCTTGAACCCCCGAGCAGGCAGTGCCGGGCTCCACCTTTGCCACCGCCCGCCGGCCCGCCCCCCGAGGGCAGTCCCCACATTGAGCAGCGAGTAGCGTGTTACCCATGGCTCCGACCTCGACTCCGCAGACCCCCTTCGGGCGGGTCCTCACCGCCATGGTCACGCCCTTCACGGCGGACGGCGCACTCGACCTCGACGGCGCGCAGCGGCTCGCCGCCCACCTGGTGGACGCAGGCAACGACGGCCTGATCGTCAACGGCACCACCGGCGAGTCCCCCACCACCAGCGATGCGGAGAAAACGGACCTGGTACGCGCGGTCCTGGACGCGGTCGGCGACCGCGCCCACGTCGTGGCCGGCGTCGGCACCAACGACACCCGCCACAGCATCGAACTGGCCCGCGCCGCCGAGCAGGCCGGCGCGCACGGTCTGCTGACCGTCACGCCGTACTACAACAAGCCCCCGCAGGAGGGCCTGTACCGCCACTTCAAGGCCGTCGCCGACGCCACCGGCCTGCCGGTCATGCTCTACGACATCCCCGGCCGCAGCGGCGTCCCGATCAACACCGAGACGATCGTCCGCCTCGCCGAGCACCCGCGGATCGTCGCCAACAAGGACGCCAAGGGCGACCTCGGCCGGGCGAGCTGGGCCATCGCGCGCTCCGGACTCGCCTGGTACTCCGGCGACGACATGCTGAACCTGCCCCTGCTCTCGGTGGGCGCGGTCGGCTTCGTCTCGGTCGTCGGCCACGTCGTCACCCCGGACCTGCGCGCCCTCGTCGAGGCGTACACCGCCGGTGAGGTCCAGAAGGCGACCGAGATCCACCAGAAGCTGCTCCCGGTGTACACCGGCATGTTCCGCACCCAGGGCGTCATGACCACCAAGGCCGCGCTCGCCCTCCAGGGTCTGCCCGGAGGGCCGCTGCGGTCCCCGATGGTCGAGCTCACGCCCGAGGAGATCGAGCAGCTCAAGATCGATCTTGCCGCCGGCGGGGTACAGCTCTGACAACGAGACTTCGCACCACCCCGCACCACCCGAGGCCTGACAACTGAATAAGCGGGCCACACCGGTGCCCGCATCCCACCATGACAACTGCTTCTGCACGAACGTCACGCGCGCCACGTGCCCACCGGTACGTGGCGTGCGTGGTTGAGGAGAGTCTTTTGAGTCATCCGCATCCTGAACTGGGTTCGCCCCCGCGCCTCCCCGACGGCGGTCTGAGGGTCACCCCTCTCGGCGGTCTCGGCGAGATCGGCCGCAACATGACCGTCTTCGAATACGACGGCCGCCTGCTGATCGTCGACTGCGGAGTGCTCTTCCCCGAGGAGGAGCAGCCCGGAATCGACCTGATCCTGCCGGACTTCTCGTCCATCCGTGACCGCCTCGACGACATCGAGGGCATCGTCCTCACCCACGGCCACGAGGACCACATCGGCGGTGTCCCGTTCCTCCTGCGCGAGAAGCCGGACATCCCTCTCATCGGCTCCAAGCTGACCCTCGCCCTCATCGAGGCCAAGCTCCAGGAGCACCGCATCCGTCCGTACACCCTCGAGGTCGCGGAAGGACAGCGTGAGCGCGTCGGCCCCTTCGACTGCGAGTTCATCGCGGTCAACCACTCCATCCCGGACGCCCTCGCGGTCGCCATCCGCACCCCCGCGGGCATGGTCGTGCACACCGGCGACTTCAAGATGGACCAGCTGCCGCTGGACAACCGCCTGACCGACCTCCACGCGTTCGCGCGGCTGAGCGAGGAAGGCATCGACCTCCTGCTCACCGACTCCACCAACGCCGAGGTCCCCGGCTTCACCCCGCATGAGCGGGACATCTCCAACGTGCTGCGCCAGGTCTTCGCCGGCGCCCGCAAGCGGATCATCGTGGCCAGCTTCGCCAGTCACGTCCACCGCATCCAGCAGATCCTGGACGCCGCGCACGAGCACGGCCGCCGGGTCGCCTTCGTCGGCCGGTCCATGGTCCGCAACATGGGCATCGCCCGGGACTTGGGCTACCTGAGGGTCCCGCCGGGCCTGGTGGTCGACGTCAAGACCCTGGACGACCTGCCCGACCACGAGGTCGTGCTCGTCTGCACCGGCTCCCAGGGCGAGCCCATGGCGGCCCTGTCCCGCATGGCCAACCGGGACCACCAGATCCGCATCGTCCAGGGCGACACGGTGATCCTGGCGTCGTCGCTGATCCCCGGCAACGAGAACGCGGTGTACCGGGTCATCAACGGACTGACCCGCTGGGGCGCCAACGTCGTGCACAAGGGCAACGCCAAGGTCCACGTCTCGGGCCACGCCTCGGCTGGCGAGCTGCTGTACTTCTACAACATCTGCCGCCCGCGGAACCTGATGCCGGTCCACGGCGAATGGCGCCACCTGCGGGCCAACGCCGAGCTCGGCGCCCTCACGGGAGTGCCGCACGACCGGATCGTCATCGCCGAGGACGGCGTGACCGTCGACCTGGTCGAGGGCAAGGCCAAGATCTCCGGCAAGGTCCAGGCCGGCTATGTCTACGTCGACGGGCTCTCGGTCGGCGACGTGGGCGAGCCCGCGCTGAAGGACCGCAAGATCCTCGGCGACGAGGGCATCATCTCGGTCTTCGTGGTGGTCGACTCCACCACGGGCAAGATCACCGGCGGCCCGCACGTCCAGGCCCGCGGCTCGGGCATCGACGACTCCGCCTTCGCCGAGGTCGTCCCGAAGATCGCGGAGGCGCTGGAGAAGTCCGCCCAGGAGGGCATCGCGGAGGTCCACCAGCTCCAGCAGCTCATCCGGCGCACCCTCGGCAAGTGGGTCTCGGACACCTACCGGCGCAGGCCGATGATCCTCCCGGTCGTCGTGGAGGTCTGACCCGCGTACGTCCCAGGGACACGCGAACTGGTGGCGGGGCGCCTCGATTTGCATCGGGGCGCCCCGCTCCAGTACGTTTACGGCTCCGCCAGGACGGGAAGCCGAAGGCCTCATGCGCTTCGGAAGACGTTCCCGGAAACGGCGGAAAATCCGACTCAGAATCTCTGGTAAAGTCGGAACCGCCGGAAAGGGAAACGCGAGAGCGGAAACCTGGAAAGCACCGAGGAAATCGGATCGGAAAGATCTGATAGAGTCGGAAACACCGA
>NZ_JBIUBT010000012.1:0-305164 GCF_044548235.1 Streptomyces sp. NPDC052043 | reverse complement strand
TCCAGATGTTCTCCACGGCAGCATTCAACCGTTGCTGCACCAGCCCGACCAGTGCCTTTCCCAGTCCATGATCGCCAATTGAGATGAGCTGTAAAGCGGGTGTCGCAGGTTCGAATCCTGCCGGGGGCACAGACTGAAGGGTCGGCTCAGGAAGGTTTCCCTCCCAGGCTGGCCCATCGTCGTGTCCGGGGTCGTGCCACGTCAGCTTCGCTGTCAGTCCTGGCCTATACGGTCCCGCCCATGGCTGAGAGACCGACTACGAGCTGGCGTCACGGCATAGCGGAGGAAGCCGCGGAGATCGCCGCGGGCATCCTGGACCCCGAGTGCACCTGCATGGCTGGGCTGTTCCCCGAGGAACTACTCGCGGCGACCGATGCAGTCCTCGACACCTTCGAGGCCCAGCTTGCCGGACTTGGCAATGCCGCCGACGAGCAGGTCTTTGGTGTGGTGGAGCGCGTCGTCCTGGCCCTCAACGCAGTGAACGAAGCCCACAACGGAGGCGCCTTCGAAACCGACGAGCGCGAGGAGCTGTGCGACTACATCGACCAGTCGCTCACCGAGCACGGCGTCGATGTCGTCGCGCTGACCGCCCGCCACGGGCTGGGTCGCTACCAGCTCACGGACAACTGGCGTAAGTGGTAGAGACACGCAGCCTGCTGAGCGCCGCACTGCTGCCGGACCACAAACGCACCAGATCGAGCAGGAAACAGCGGGGAACCACGGTGAAAGCGATCGGGCGCGAGGAGGCCACGCCGAAGCCGTTCACCCAGGTCAACACGTGAACCGGCCGCAAATGATCGCAGCTTCCCAAGCTGAGGGCTCTGGAGATACAGAAGTCCGCTACGTCCTCAGGGGCCGGCCGTCGCGCTGTGCTGTGGTCGGCGGTGCACGTCAGCGTGGCTCAGCCGGTGTGAGTACAGCGAGGCACACGCGTTGCGTGGCCGGTCATTGCACCCGCCATTGTGGCTGACTGCCGTCTGCTGATGTTCATGGTCGGGCAGGGTGCCTAACCGCGTCGGTCAGCACGCGGCGTCTCGGTCAGGACTGGCATAACGCGACGGGGAGAGGAGCCCGGTGGGTAACCGGGCTCCTCTCTCCGTGGAGGTGGAACGGAAGGTCGTCGGCAGGCGCCCCTTTGGGCCGCCACTCAGAGGCAGTGAGGTTCGCTCACCGTCAGGAGGTGGCCCCGGCTGGTTGCAACGCGGAGCACGTCTCGCAAAGCCCTGGTCAGTTCCTCGGTCAACCGTCGCAGGTCCTCCGGGCCCGCGTCCTGGTCGTCGAGGGTTTCCGACGCCTGGTCCAGCAGTTCGGCCGCCGTGCCGAGTTGGACTGCTTCGATGTTGTCCGCCAGACGGGACATGTAGCCGTCCCTGTCGTCGGTGCTCAGGTAGCAGGGTTTACCCTCTGGTCCCGACCACGGGAGGAGGCGCAGTTCGTTCGGTGCCGTCATCCTTGCGTCTGCCTCTCATCGGTCACGTGGTGGGTGGTGAAGACCGCGTCGACGCGATCCCCGGGGAACACCAGGAGCGCAGCTTCGACGACTCGCCCGGTGGAGTCGGTCGCGACCCGTGTGATCGCGAGGACTACCGCTGTGGAGCTGGTCCGGAGGATCGATGCTTCGTCCGGTGTCGGTGGGCGGGCACAGACCGTCTCCCGGACAGTGGCCGGCGGCGGGCCAAGGACGGCGAATCTCGTGACCTCCTCCCGGCACGAGGACGCGTCGTCGAGCAATCCAGCTGGCCCCAGGTCGCGCGGGATGTAGATGCGGGCCAGTCCGTGCGGTGCCTCCCCCTCGTGGCTGACGCAGATGAACTCGGCGAGAAGGCTGCCCGTTGGCACGTTCAGCAAGGTCGTCAGCTGGCCGACTGCCTGAACCGTGGTGCTGCGAACGGTGACGCGCAGAGCCGCTTCAGCGGCGGTCCACGGGTCCAGCGTCCCCCATCCGCCGACGTACATGATCTTGCGGAGGGGGCGACGAACGAAGTTCCCCTTGCCGTGGATCTTCTCCACGAAGCCTTCACCCTGGAGGGCCGCGAGGGCACTCCGCAGTGTCACCGTGCTGACCTTGTACCGGTCGGCGAGGCTGGCCTCGGACGGCAGGCGTTCGCCGGGCTTGATGCGGCCGGTCGTGATCTGGTGGCGGAGATCGTCCGCGATGTCGTGATGGCGAGAAGACACGGACCGATCACCGCCCTCTCAGCGGCCGCGCGGCGACGAGCCGCGTTCGCGTGTGTATGGTCAGCAGCTCGCCCGGCTCGAAGAGGAGTTGCTTGGCGCCTTGGGGGAGTTGGAAGAGGTCCCTCACCCGGCAGGCGTGGCCGCCGAGTTGGATGACGTCGCCACGCTGCACCGTGGTCGCGGTGACCTCAATGTTGGAGACCAGCGCGCCGCCAAGCGCCCGTTCACTCACCGCTTCACCTCCGCAGGCGTGGACCGGTCGGACGTCGAGTGGCACGGGCAGTCGCACGCCTCGTAGATCACCGGGAGGTCAACCGGTGCCGAGGCCGGGGAGGACTCCGCGCAGGCAAGGTGCGTTCCGATCCGGCATGCGGTCGATCGGTAGGGGATGGCCGAGGCGTCCGTGATGTAAGGCTGTTGGCGAGGAGACATCAGTGGGCCCCCGCGAGGGCCGACCAGGCGTCGGCCGGCAGATGTGGAGCGACGACCACTGAGCGTGGCCGCACGCGCTTCTCCCAGGCCAGCACGTACGGGCGGACGAGTGCGATGTCCTCGCCCCTGAGCGAGTGCCGGTGGTTGGTGCTGTCGGAGACCCGCCCCAGGGCGACCGTCGCGCCGTCAGCGGACACGGAGGAGGTGGGCGTGGCTTGCGGCCGGGCGGACGTTAAGGGGCGGCGGTGCCTGCCCTTGGGGATGTACCGCGCTCTGGTGAGCCAGACGGCACGGCGGATACGGTTGAGCACGCTGCTCAGCTCCTATCGCTGATAGCTCGGTCCCCCGACATCGCCCGTCGTGGGGACCGCTTTGCGTACGACCGCCCAGAGGTTGCGGCCGTTCAAACTGGTGGCGAGGAGCCCGAACCGGTCGGCCTCAGCCACCACTTCCAGGACCTCCCGCCATGACTCGGCGGAGAGGGATTCCGGCACCTCCGCTTCGACCGACGTGTGTCGGTGGTGTTCCTCCACTCGCGTGAGAAGCCCGAGGGCGGACAGCCGGGCGGCGATGGCCGCCGCGCTAACTCCCGAAGCGGGCACAGGGCAGCCTCCGTCACCGGCGATCACTTTAAGTGAAGCTAGTTAACTAGATTAGAGCTAGTGGACTAGATTTTCCATATGCCTGAGCAGCCGCCCTATCTCCGCATCGCCGACGAACTCCGGCGGCGGATCGCGGAGCACGAGTGGGAACCGGGAGACCGACTTCCCTCCCGCGCCCAGATCGGCCAGGAGTGCGGCGTGGGCGAGAACGTGGTCCGCCGGGCACAGGAGTTGCTGATCTCCCAGGGCGTACTGGAGGGCCGCGCCGGTTCGGGCACGTATGTCGCCGAGCCCCGGCAGCGGGTGCGGGTGGTCCGTTCGTCGGCGCGGGAGCGGCCCGAGGGGTCGCCGTTCCGGGCGGACATGAAGGCCCTGGGCAGGCAGGGGGATTGGGAGAGCCGGACCGACGCCAAGGTGCCGGCACCGGCAGAGATCGCGGCGCGACTGGGCATTGCCGAGGGTGAGCTGTGCGTCCGGACGAGGTACGAGTTCCTGGCCGACGGCAGGCCGGTGCAGCTGTCGACGAGTTGGGAGCCGTACGACCTCACCGACGGCAGTCTCGTCGTCCTCCCAGAGGGAGGGCCGCACGCCGGGTCGGGCGTCGTGAACCGGATGTCCGCGATCGGGATCACCGTCAGCCATGCCGTGGAGCAGCCGGAGCCCAGGCAGGCGACCGCCGAGGAGGCGTCGCTGCTCGGGATTCAGAAGGCCGCGCTCGTCACACACATCCGGCGGACGTACTACAGCGACCAGGGGCGGCCGGTCGAGACGGCGGACATCGTCGTGCCCGCCGCACACTGCGAGATCGTCTACGAGATCCCGATCAATCACTGATCGTTCACCCCACACGGGACTCGCCGCAACGGGCATCATGACGTGCGTGGGGATCGATGTGGAACTGCACTCGGCTCGGCCGACGCGCAACTGGAAGAAGGCGCGCCGGACATTCCTGCTTGGGTGCTATGACCAGGGCGACGCGTTGGCCGACGCACTTGGCTCGCTTCACCATCTCGGCGTCCGCGATCGGCTTCCCGCCGTCGATCCCTACGGGGACACGGTGATGAACGAGCAGGAAGCCGCAGCAGCCCTCAGCGAGTTGCCGGGCCTCAGCGAGCAGTGCGCGGACGAGCGACAACGCGCGGCACTGGATGATCTCGCGGCGGTACTGGAACAGTGCGTGGCCACCCCGGGCAGCTACGTGTGGTTCGCGGGCGACTGATGTGCAGGTGCCAGCGTTTACCGCCGCGCCCCCAGCGCGCCCCTTCCGTGCCCGATCGAGCGGGAAACCGCGGGAGACGCGGTGACGAGCGGGCAGCGTGCTGGTCAACGAGATCCCGATCAACCGTTAGCGGGACCGCTCCGCGTTAATGTCCCGAGGCGGTACTCACCCGGCCCATAGCTGGCGTGCCAAGTAGGGTCCCGGGCATGACTACTTCTCCTGAGCGCGTCGACAGCAGAGAAGACCTGGCAGCCTTCGTTCGCTCCCTGCGTCGCAGCTACGCCGAGGACGAAAGCTCATGGGAGAACGCGGACCTCGACAGCTTCCTGGAGGCCTTGGCGGCATGGATCGACGACGCGGACGGCTGGTACAGCAACACCGGCCGCGAGTTGCCGGCCAACGGTGACTGAAGGTTCTTCGCACGAGCTCTGCGAGCGGCGACCATCTACGAGTAATCCGAGTCCTGTCGAATGTGTGTCGAAGTCTGGTGACAAGCCGTCAACGTGGCAGGTGACTGCCCAGGTCAGAGACCGATTGCGGGCACACACGCAAAGCGCCTTCTAAGCGCTTGGCCGCAGGTTCGAGTCCTGCCGGGGGCGCCAGTCTCCGCCCTCCCTCGCGGGAGGGCTTTTCGCTGGTCAGGCCGGGTTTCAGAGGGGACGATGAGCCCCGGGCGCTTCGCCGACGACCAGGGGAAGGCTCCGGAGCCGTCCGGCAGGCGGACCCGGCTGGAGCCACTCGCCCTCGATACGCCGCCGCAGGATCCGCGTCAGAACGGGACACCCCGGCACGGTCCGGGTCTCCCCGCTCGGCACGCTCATTCAGGTCGCGCTCTTCGTAGATCTCCCCCGTGTCGGTCCACCACCGCCTGCCGATCTTCGGCGCCGCGGCGTGGACCAGAAGTTCACTCCGCTGGCCCTCGGCACCGGGAGCGGGCAACGTCACATCTTTCACCCGAATGGCCGCTGCTTCCGCCTCCCGGAGAGGGTGAGGGGTGGGAAGCCGGCCGACTCGTCGAGAGGGAACGGGGGGAGCGTGGATCGACGAGGTCACGGTTCCCGGGGCGGCGCCCACCGCATCGACCCATCGAGGGACCCGTCGGCAGCCGTCCTCCCGGTCATCGGATGGCTGGAGGCCAGAACCTCACGACGCTCGTCCGCCTTGTGCTTCGTCAGTTGAAGATGAGCCTGTCGGCCGCCCGGGGCGATCCGTAATCCTTTGTCAGCTCTCGAACCTCGACTTTTACGCTGAGTCTCCGCGTAATCACTTTTCGCACATCATGCGTGGTGCGGAAAGAGGAAGGATTGGAGACCACGCCAGGCACCCGACGGGAAAGGCGCGTCCTACGGCTGGTCGGACTCGTCACCGGGTATGACGTGCGCCACATGCCGAATTGCTTGTGCGCCTCATCACACGGCGAACGCGAGGTGCGCCTCGGCGACTCCTCGGGCGCGGGGCGACACCCCCCAGCAGGCCCAACCGCACCCCGGTCCACGGTCCGTGGAGGAGTGACGGTGAATGTGAACTCCTCGCTTTTGGTGAGATCACCGCATATTCGGTCATCTCCCGTCGCCAGAATGCACAGAGCGGCCAGGACATCTACCGAGCCATCTCACAGCCAACTCTCAGCTGGTTCAAAGAAAGAAACGATCACGCCCGGCCACATCTGACCAGCGGACACCTCGCACAGTCGTTCCCATACATTGTCGCGAGGGACGCCATCCCGTTGCCTGAACCTCACATCGGCCACAAGCCTGTACTGTTCCTTCAAACGAAATTCCCCCCTTCTCTCTGGAGTCAAGGATGTGGCGTAGGTAAAGTCCACTTAAATTCGAAGGAGAACGTTCGTACGCATCGGCTTCCGACCCGCGGCCGCCTGGGCGCGCCAGTCGGTATGTCCATGCCAGGATGGTGATTTGCCCTGAAGTTCGCGAAGTTGTCTGCATCGCTCTCACCTGCTCGGTTGCGCACCGTCGCGGCACGCCTTCTGTTGCCCACCGTGCTCGCCGCCGCGTTCGCCGTGCAGGCAGTAGGGGCCCTTCTCCCCAGCGTTCCCCTGCTCGTGGCTGCCACCGTTGTCGGGCTGGCGGTGGACATGGCCCTGCACCGGTGGCAGCAGAACGTGAACGCCACCCTCGAGAAGCTGCACGCGACCGTGAGCGTGCGCCAGGTCGTCCGGGACCTTCTGCTGGTGACCGGCCTGATCCGCATCGGCAACGAGGACTACGAGACGAAATACCTGGCTCTGGTCTGCGGTCTCCTGCTCTTCCACACCCTGCATTTCACGTCCCAGGCGCTTGCGATCCTGGTACGCCGCACCCGCACCCTGCCCGTGGTGACCCGGAACATCGACGCCTCGCCGCTGCACCTGAGCCCCGCTCCCCCGGCGCTGCTGATGGAGCGCTCCGGACAGCGGCTGCTCGTGTTCGGTCTGCCGTCGGCGACCGGCCTGCTGACCACCGCCTTGGGCGGCTCGGCATGGTGCGCCGTCGCGGGAATCGCCCTGTCCGCCGCCCTCGCCGTGGGGGCCATCGGCACGCTGCTGCTGCGGCTGCTGCCGAAACACCGGCCGGTGACGAGCGAGCAGGCGCTGGAGTGGCTCGATGCCTGGCTCGCGGAGTACCGGCCGACGGTGGGCATGTACTTCTCCGGCGGCGCGAGCTCGGCCTATCAGGCGAACATGTGGCTGGAGCCGCTGGCCCGGCTGGACGGCCGCCCGCTGATCGTGCTGCGTGAGCGCTTCATGGTGAACCTGATCGCGTCCACCGACATCCCGATCGTGTGCCTGCCGAAGGTCGCCGACCTGATGAGGCTGGAGCACTCGACCCTGGCGATGATGATCCACCCGTCGAACTCGGGGAAGACCTCGCAGGTACTGCGCATCCCCACCATCAAGCACGCGTTCGTCAACCACGGCGAGAGCGACAAACTGTCCAGCTGCAATCCGTATGCGAAGGCGTACGACGAGGTGTGGGTGGCCGGTCCCGCGGCGCGCGAGCGGTACGCCCTGGCGGACGTGGGTGTCGACGACGCGGACATCGTGGAGATCGGACGCCCGCAGCTGGACGCGATCGAGCCGTACGCCGGTGCGCCCGCAGGCCCGTACACCACGGTTCTCTACGCCCCCACGTGGGAGGGGTGGGACGCCAACCCGGGCAACACCTCCGTCATCGAGGCCGGCGAGAACATCGTCCGCGCCCTCCTGGCCGACCCGCGGGTCCGGCTCCTGTACAAGCCGCACCCGCTGACCGGCTCGGTCGATTCCCGGGCGGGAGCCGCGAACGCCCGGATCCAGGAGATGATCCGCGCCGCGAACACTCTCCGTGCCACGGAACACCCCGACGAGCGGCCCGCGCCCTCCGCAGCGGCGGAGCTGGCCCGGCGGACCGCCGAACTCGACCGGCTGACCACGTCCTCGTTCCGGGCGAGCGCGGACAACGCGGAGCGGATGCTGCTCCAGACGGTCCCGCAATCCGGCCGAGCCGCGGACGTGGCCGCCGCGACCACCGACTGGGAGACCGCGTACTGGGCCTCGTTCCCCGCGTGGGAGCACCTGATCATCACGGAAGCGCGGCCGACCGTCTACGCCTGCTTCAACGTGGCCGACCTGCTGGTCAGCGATGTCTCCAGCGTCATATCCGACTATCTGGCGAGCGAGAAGCCCTACGCCGTCGCCAACACCAGCGGCCTTCCGGAGCAGGACTTCCGCGACACCTTCCCCACCGTCCGGGCAGGCGCCGTCCTCACTCCGGACGCCTCCGGTGTGCCGGCCCTGCTGGAGTCCGTGCGCGACCCCGAGAAGGACACCTACGTCAAGGCCCGCGCCGAGCTCAAGCTGCACCTGCTGGGCCCGTCCGATCCGCCGTCCGTCGAGCGCTTCAACGAGGCGGCCCGTGCGCTGTGCGCGGCGACCGACGAGCACCGGGCGGGTATGGCGGCGCGAACGCTCGACACCATCCCGACCCAGCGGGCCCCCAGGACACCGCTGGACAACGAGCAGGTCAGGGGCTGATTCCGCAGGGTGTGCACGCGCTCGGGGCAATGCGCTCCGGGCCATGTCCGGGCAATCGGGGAGTCCGCGGGGAGACCGCGGGCTCCCCGATTGCCGTCTCGAGGCGGGCGGGCGGGCAGGCAGGCAGGCAGGCAGGCAGGCAGGCAGGCAGGCAGGCAGGACGACCGTGTCACAGGGCCACGTCGTCCCACTGGTCGAGCAGGTCCTCGCCCGCGAAGCCGTCGGCCGGCGCCGCCCCGCCGTGCAGGGGCTGCTCGGTCCAGATGACCTTGCCGGTGGGGGTGTACCGGGTGCCCCAGCGCTGGGCGTACCGGGCGACCAGGAACAGGCCGCGTCCGCCCTCGTCCGTGGTCGCCGCGTAGCGCAGGTGCGGCGAGGTGCTGCTGCCGTCGGAGACCTCGCAGATCAGCTTGCGGTCGCGCAGCAGGCGGACGTGGATGGGGGCGCTGCCGTAGCGGATGGCGTTGGTGACCAGTTCGCTGAGGACGAGCTCGGTGGTGTAGCTCGCGTCCTCCAGGCCCCAGTCCTTCAGCTGCCGGGCGACGTCGGCGCGGACCCGGGAGACGGCTGCGGGCTCGCGCGGCACGTCCCAGTCGGCGACCAGGTCGGGGTCGAGTACGCGGGTACGGGCCACCAGCAGGGCGATGTCGTCGCTCGCGTGGTCCGGGGGGAGGGCGTCGAGCACCGCCCGGCAGGTCTGCTCCGGGGTCCGGTCGGGATGGGCGAGCGCGGCGCGCAGGAGTTCGAGGCCGGCGCCGATGTCCCGTTCGCGGTTCGCGACGAGCCCGTCCGTGTAGAGGACCAGCCGGCTCCCCTCGGGCAGCCGCAGTTCGGTGGCCTCGAAGGGCAGGCCCCCCAGGCCCAGGGGCGGTCCCGCGGGCACGTCGGGGAAGGTCACGGTGCCGTCCGGGTCGACGAGGGCGGGTGGCGGGTGGCCGGCCCGGGCCAGGGAGCAGGTGCCCGAGCACGGGTCGTAGACGGCATACAGGCAGGTGGCGCCCGCGAGCCCCTCCCCGCCTCCGGGCGCGCCGTCCTGGTCGAGCCGTGCCACCAGGTCGTCCAGGCGGGCCAGCAGCTCGTCCGGGGCCAGGTCCAGGGTCGAGAAGTTGTGCACCGCGGTGCGCAGCCGTCCCATGGTGGCCGCCGCGTGCAGCCCGTGTCCCACCACGTCGCCGACCACCAGGGCCACCCGGGCGCCGGACAGCTCGATCACGTCGAACCAGTCCCCGCCCACCCCCGCCCGGGCCGGAAGGTAGCGGTAGGCCACCTCCAGGGCGCTCTGTTCGGGCAGGCCACGGGGCAGCAGGCTGCGCTGCAGGGTGACCGCCATGGTGTGCTCTCGGGTGTAGCGGCGGGCGTTGTCGAGGGCGACGGCGGCCCGCGCGGCCAGTTCCTCGGCGAACGGCACGTCCTCCTCGTCGAAGGGTTCCTCCCGCCCGCAGCGCCAGAAGTCCACCACCCCCAGCACCGTGCCGCGGGCGCGCAGCGGCACCGCGATCAGGGAGTGGATGCCACGCTCCAGGAGGCACCGGGCCCGATCGGGGTCCACCTCCTGCCACTGCGGGGCGTCCCTCAGGTTCGCCTCGAGCACGCCCCGGCCGCTCTCCACGCACCGGGCCTGCGGCGTGCTGGGGGCGAAGGCGATGCGCCGGCCGACCGGAAGCAGCGACTCGTACCCCGGACCACCTCGCACCGCGGCCCGGCGCACCCCGCTGATCACCCCGGTCGGCTCCTGGCCGCGCAGGACCTCCTCGACCAGTTCGACGGTGACGATGTCGGCGAAGCGGGGAACGGCCACGTCGGCCAGTTCCTGCGCGGTGCGCGACACGTCCAGGGTGGTGCCGATCTTCACGCCCGCGTCGTAGAGGAGCTTCAGGCGCTCGCGCGCGACCTCGGCGCGTCCCGACAGCGCCCGCAGCTCCGTGGTGTCCCTGAGCGTCACCACGCTGCCGGCGTACCCCCCGCCGTACGGGGCGGTGGGCCGCTTGTTGACCGCGAGCAGGCGGTCGGCCGTGAGGTGGACCTCGTCGCTGGCCGTGTGCTCCGACGTCAGCAACTCGGCGATGCCGGCGTCCAGGGGCAGCTCGGTGACCTTGTGCCCCTCCGCGTCCGGCGGAAGGTCCAGCAGCCGCAGCGCCTCGTCGTTGGCGAGCAGCAGCCGTTCGTCGCCCCCGACGATCAGCACGCCCTCGCGTACCGCGTGCAGCACGGCGTCGTGGTGGTCGTACATCCGTGTCATCTCGGCCGGTCCCAGGCCGTGGGTCTGGCGCAGCAGCCGCCGGCTCACCAGTGCCGTGCCGGCCGCGGACAGGAGCAGCGCCCCGGCCGCCGTCCCCAGCAGCATCGGAAGCTGCCGGCCCGCCGTGCTCTCCACCTTCTGGACCGTGATCGCGACCGCGACGGTGCCGACGGCCTCGCCACCCGGCTTGGTGACGGGGACGTACGAGACCACGGAGCGTCCCTGGGTGGTCTGGAGGGTCTGGGTGACGGGGGCCTTCGGCGGCTTGCGAGTACCGAGGACCGGTTTGCCGATGAGGGCCGGGTTGGCGTGGGTGTAGCGGATCCCGTCCTTGGAGTAGACGACGACGAGGTCGACGTCGGCGCTCTTCATGATCTTTTGCGCGACGGGCTGAAGCAGCTTGGTGGGGTTGGGGCCGGTCATGGCCTTCAGCGTGTCCGGCGCGTACGCCAGCGTCTCGGCGATGCCCAGGGAGCGTCCCCGGGCGTCCTTGGCGCTGTCGTCCTCGGCCTGGAGCAAGAGGGCGATCACGGCGGCGGCGACGATCAGTATCGCGATGACCACTTGCAGCAGGAACACCTGGCCTGCGACGCTGCGCGGCCTGAACAGTGACCGCGGCCGTCCCGCGGGCGGCGTCGGCGAGTTGTCGCGCCCGCCGCCCCGGAGGGATCGACGGGGGTGTGCGATCACTCCTCCATTTTGCTCCCTGCGTCCTGGTCGGCATTCCGGCAAGGGCATGATGGTGCGCACCATGGCAGGCAATACGACGGACGAGATCCCCGACAACGGTGCGGCCGGCTCCGGGCGCGGTATGACCGTGCTGCGCAACGGCATCGGGGTGCTGCGCACCTTCAGCGTCGACGAGCCCGAGCTGGGCGTCACCGAGATCGCCACCCGGGTCGGACTGCACAAGTCCACCGTCTCCCGCATCCTCGCCACCCTGGAGCAGGACGGCCTGGTCGAGCGCGACCCGGGCTCGAGGCGGTTCCGGCTGGGGCTCGGCGTGATCGCGATGGCGGGTCCGCTGCTGGCCGACCTCGATGTGCGCCGGGCGGCGTATCCGGTGCTCCAGGAGCTGAGCCACCGCACCGGCGAGACCGCGGCGCTGCTGGTGTGGAACGGCTCCGAGGCGGTCTGTGTGGAGCAGGTGGCGAGCCGGCACGAGGTCAAGCACAGCACTCCGCTGGGCACCCGCTACCGGACGGCGGCGAGCTCCTCGGTGCAGGTGTTCCTCAGCCGGCTGCCCCCCGAGCGGGTGCGGACCCTGGTGACCAGCGGGGCCGTGGTCCACCCCGGGCTCAGCGACGCCGCGGTCGACGCCTATCTGCTCCGCCTCACGGAGAGCGCCGAGCGCGGCTACGCCGTCAACTACGGCGAGACCTCGCTGGAGGAGGTGGGTGTCGCCGCCCCGGTCTTCGACCACCGCGGGGAGGCCGTCGCCTCGGTCCTCGTCTCGGCGCCCCGGTTCCGGGTCTCGCCCGAAGGGCTCCCGGTGCTGGGCGAGACGGTGCGCGAGTCCGCCGCCCAGGTCACCGCGCGCCTCGGCGGACACGGCCCGGCGTCAAACGGCTGACGACGCCGGCCGGCCGGTAGCGGGCGCGACCCGCGTTCTTCGCTGCTGACCCTGCGCGTCCGGTGGCGTGCGTTCATGACCGGGCGGGGGCCGCGCGGCGCTCCAGGAGGCCGGCACCCGGCGTGTGGTGGCCGTCGTCCGCGAGGCTCCGGTGCGGTGGCGGGTGGGCGGCCGTCGCGAGGCGGTGGTCCTCTACCGCAGGCCCGGCCCGGCCATCAGGTCGGCGCCCGGGGTGGTGCGCAGTACGGGGGCGAGGACGGCGAGTTCCGGTTGCTTCAGGGCGGGCAGTTCGCCGGGGCGCGGGGCGGTCAGCGGGGCGTCAAGGGCGAGGCCGGGGGTCAGGGACCGCACGTCCGAGGCGGGCACGCCGACGCCGACGTGGTCGAAGCCGTCGTCGAGGGCGTGCGCCAGCGGGGCGCGCAGTTCCAGGCCGGGCAGCCCGCCGTCGACCGGCAGCCGCGGCACGGTGTGCTCGGGCAGGAGCCGTCCCTTGACGAAGCGCGGGGGCTCCGGCACGCCCGCGGTGGGCAACGGAAGCTGTCCGTCGACCTCGGGCAGTTCCGTGCCGAGGGCCGCCTCCGCTCCGCCCAGCGGGACGGGGACGGGGACCGCGTCGACCGCGGCGGCGGGGGTCGCGGCCGCGCCCATGGCTGCCGCGACGCCCGTGATGACGGCGGCGAGGGTTCCTCGAGTGATCGACTTCATGTCAGGTACGGTCCCTTTCCGGGTTCGGGGCTCGACGTCCGTACCGCCCAACGATCCTGGCACCGCCAGCAGCACGGGATTCCCCCGAGTGCCGCAGTAGTACGACGGTCGTACTCGGCGGCCGGCCGCGTCACCGCGGTCCGTCCGGTACGGAGGCGCCGGGCTCACGCCTGACGCGGCTCAGCGTTGCAGCGCCAGGCCCCCGAGCAGCGGCTTGGGAGCGTTCAGGGTCTGGGCGGTGCCGTTGACCGTGTGGAGCAGCGAGTCCTTGTTCTCGGTGTTGAGGGCGTCGGACTGGTGCTGGAGCGGCATGACGTCGAGGGGGCCCTTGGTGAGCGTGTTCACGGCGCCGTTGAGGCTGTTGGGCGTGAGGTCGGCGACGTTGTGGGCGAACGCGGGCGCGGCGGCACCGGTGAGGGCCAGGGACCCGGCAAGGACGGCGGCAGCCTTCAGGGACTTCATCATGTTCCGTACGTTGTAGGTGGGTTGGTTCCGTCACTCGTAGGATCGAAAGGCCCGGGCATGCGGGCTGTGACGCGGCCGGCCGCCGCCCCCGGGGAAACCGGGGTACGGCGGCCGGCCGGACGAATGCGCGCAAACGTCAGCAGGCGTTGCCGAAGGTCGGGTTCAGCACGCCGATGACGTCGATGGAGTCGCCGCAGACGTTGACCGGAACATGCACGGGAACCTCGATGACGTTGCCCGACAGCATGCCCGGGGAGTTGGCGGCGCCGCCGGTCGCGCCGCTGCTGGCGGCGGCGATGCCGGCACCACCGGCGACGGCCGCGGCGGCGACGGAGGTAAGGACCAGGCCCTTGGCGATACGCGACATGGAGAGGTGCTCCTTGGGTTGATGCAAAAACACCCGGGCGGGATGCCCGGCGTTGTGTCAACGCGTGGCGCTCCCGCGGGTTGTGCCGCCAAAGGGGTGATCCCGAAAGTTCCCGGGCGCGGCCGGTTCGCCTCCCGCTCCCCCGGGGCAGGCCAGGGCCCGGAGTTACGGGCAGGCCAAGGCCCCCGGTCAGGAACAGGCCAACGCCGCGCCAGGACGCGGGGCAAGCCAACGCCGCAGGCCTGAGGCAGGATTGGATCGCGGGCCGGAGGCAGGCCGGGACCGCGGGCGGCCGCTCCGGACGTCGGCCGGACACGCAGGCCGGAGGCCGGCAGGGCGAGCCCGCCGGACGCCAGGAGGACGACGGCGACGGCCGTCAGCACGACGAGCCCGTCAACCAGCAGCCGACAGCGGGCAGTCGGCGTTCGGCAGTCGGTAGCCGCGGCAAGGCCACCGGCCGCCGGGCGCCCGCCGCAACGAGAACGGGTGCCGGACATGGCGTCCGGCACCCGTGGTGGGGCCGCTTCACCGGCCCGGAGGGTCCAGCTCTAGCGCTGAGTCGCCGCCCGGCCGCGACGGTAGAGGATCACACCGCCGGCGATCAGGGCCGCGCTGGCGGCCGAGGACGCCAGCAGGGCGCCGGTGCCGGTCTCGGCCAACTGCGGTGCCGCGTCGGGCGTGGCGTCCTCGAAGACCGCCGGAGCCGGCAGGGTCTGAGCACGCTGGGGCTCGGCCACCGCCTCGTCCACCTCGCTCGACGCGGTGTCCGTGGTCGGCGTACTGGCAGCCGGCATGGCCTCGGAAGTCGGGGAGTCACTGTCGTCCGGCGCCGTGACACCGGGCGCCGCCGGAACCTCCGGCATCTCGGCGGGCGCGGCCGCCGGTGAGCCGTTGGCGCAGCGGTTGCCGAACGCCGGGTTCAGCACGCCGATGACGTCCACGGTGTTGCCGCAGACGTTGACCGGAATGTGCACGGGAACCTGGAGAACGTTCCCCGAGAGCACGCCCGGGGAGCCGGTGGCGGCGCCTTCGGACTGTGAGTCGGCCAGGGCGGGGCTGCCGTGCAGGGTCAGCATGCTCGTCGCGGCAGCGGCCGCGAACACTCCCCTGCTCAGAGTCTGTCGCAATCTCGTTGTCTTCCTGCTTGCAGCCGCTCGGTCGAAGCGGCTTGAAGAAGTGGGAAGGCCGGCCTTGGGCGTAAGAGCGATCTCCAAGGCCGGCCGTGACGCAGCCGGTGCGGCTGGGTACGCCGGACGGTCAGCCGTTGGCGCAGTTGCCGAACGCCGGGTTCAGCAGCGCGACGACGTCGACGGTGTTGCCGCAGACTTTGACCGGAACATGCACGGGAAGCTGGATGGCGTTGCCCGAGAGCACGCCCGGGGAGTTCGCGGCGGTACCCATGGCCCCGGAGTCGGCGAAGGCGGGGCCGGCCATGCCCAGGGCCACGAGGGCACCGGTGACGACAGCAACGCTCTTCTTCATGAAATGTTCCCTTCTTGGGGACGAGGCCCCGATGACGGTCAGAAACCGAGTGAACACAACCGATTCGGTCGTGATGCTGGACGAGGAACAGCCGTAATGGAAAAACGCGGAACGTGAGTCGCCGAGCACTTCACTCGTTTGCTCCGCGTGACCATACGGTTCACCCTCGACCGCATTGCCTGAAAGAGTTCTTCGGAAAGGTCCGGGCAGTTCTCGGCCGGAGCGGCAAAGAGCCTTGGCCGACCTGACTCGGTTCAGCTCCCGGTGCTGGCGGAGAGAACCGACGGGTTGTCCAGGAGGTGCGAGAGCGCGGCGTCCCGCTTGGCCTGGGTGGAGGTGTCCGAGAACCGCGGGCTCATGCTGCCCGTCGTGGCTGAATTGCCGAACGACGACGAGGCTCCGGTGCCGTTCGGGACGGTCGGGCCGGTGTCGTTGCCGATGGCGAGCGCCGTGGGAGCGGCCGTCACGGACATACCGACGACAGAAGCAGCGGACGCCGTGGCGCCCTTTGCCTTCCTGAGCACTGCGCGTTCCTTTCCTCGTAGCGACGCACGTCCTACGACTTCATCAACCCGGCGCAGCATGTTTGGTTGCGGGGGTTCACCCGCTTGGACCCCAACACCTTCAAAACTCAGGAAAATCACGGAGTCCAAAAAGCACACAAACAGCCTGCTCCGTCGGTCGGTGGACCGAACGCGAGAAACCCGGGTGTGGCCGCGCAGTTGGGCCAGAGCACTCCGGTGTGAACGGGGATCCTCAGAAGGGACCGGTAAAGGGGGCGATGAAGGGGCCGATCGTCGGCCCTGCGTCGCCGTGGGCGAACCGCCCCGCCGCGAGCGCGGTTCCTACGACACCACGTCCTTGCGGGCGAACCCGCGGAACGCCAGGGCGAACAGCACCAGGGCGTAGCTGACGGAGACCGCCGTGCCCTGGATCATCCCGGACCACTCGGGGTGTGGCTGCACGGCGTCGGCCCAGGCGTACTGCCAGTGCGCGGGCAGGAAGTCGCGCCAGTGCCCGAGGGCCGTGACGGCGTCCAGGACGTTGCCCACGATGGTCAGGCCGACCGCTCCGCCCACGGCGCCCAGGGGCGCGTCCGTCCTGGTGGACAGCCAGAACGCCAGTGCCGCGGTGACCAGTTGCGACACGAAGATGTACGCGACGACGACCAGCAGCCGCTGTGCGGCGGTTCCCGCGTCCAGTGTGCCGCCGGTGGGGATCTCCAGCGGCCCCCAGCCGTAGACGGCCGTGCCGACCGCGAGCGCCACCAGCGGCAGCAGCACCATCGCCGCCAGGCTGAGCCCGAGTGCGACGACGAGCTTGGACCACAGCAGCCGGGCCCGCGGCACGGGTGCGGCGAGCAGGTAGCGCAGAGAGGACCAGCTCGCCTCCGAGGCGACCGTGTCCCCGCAGAACAGCGCCACCGGGATCACCAGCAGGAAGCCCGCCGAGACGAACAGGTTGACCGCGGCGAAGTTGGCCGCGGACGCGGTGGCCGTGTCCATCAGGGTCACTCGGCCGCTGCGGCCGCCCGGACCGCCGCCGATCGCGAAGGCGACGGCCAGCACGAAGGGCAGCGCGGCCAGGACGCCGCCCATGACCAGCGTGCGGCGCCGCTTGAGCTGCCGCACCAGCTCCACTCTGAGGGGCAGGGTGCGGCCCGCCCGGTAACCGGAGGCGACCTCCGTGCTCTCGGCGCTCTCGGCGCTCTCGGCGAGCGTGCTCATGCGGAACCTCCGATCAGGGTGAGGAAGGCGTCTTCCAGTCGGCGGTGGGGGCCGACCGCGACGACGGGCACCTCGAGCCGCACCAGCTCCGCGACCAGGTACTGCGCGGTGCCGCCGGTCTCCAGCCGGACCAGGAGGCCGTCCTCGGTGCGCAGCGCAGAGGCGACGCCCGGCAGGGCGGACACCTTCTCCACGACCGGCTCCTCCACCGGGGCGGCGGTGCCCACCAGCAGGGTGTCCCCGGCGCCGACGATCTCGCCGACCGGACCCGCCTGCACCAGCCGTCCCCGGTCCATCACCACCAGGTGCGTGCAGGACTGCTCGACCTCCGAGAGCAGATGGCTGGAGACGATCACCGTGCGGCCGCCGGCCGCGTAACGGATCATCACCTCGCGCATCTCGCGGATCTGGGGCGGGTCGAGGCCGTTGGTGGGCTCGTCCAGGATCAGCAGGTCCGGCAGGCCCAGCATGGCCTGCGCGATCGCCAGGCGCTGGCGCATGCCCTGCGAGTAGGTGCGTACCGCGCGGGCCAGCGCGTCGCCGAGGCCGGCGATCCGGAGGGCCTCGTCCAGGTGGGCGTCCTCGGGCGGGCGGCCGGTGGCCCGCCAGTACAGCTCCAGGTTCTCCCGGCCGGACAGATGGGGCAGGAAGCCGGCGCCCTCGACGAAGGCGCCGACCCGGGAGAGCACGGGTGCGCCGGGCCGGACGGCGTGACCGAAGACGCGGATCTCGCCGGCGTCCGGCTGGATCAGGCCCATCAGCATGCGCAGGGTGGTCGTCTTGCCCGCGCCGTTCGGCCCGAGCAGGCCGAGGACCTGGCCCTTGTCCACCTGGAACGACAGGTCCCGTACGGCATACCGTTCCGACGACTTGGCGTAGCGCTTGCTCAGGCCGGTGATCCGCAACGGCACGTCGGCCGACGCCGGGTCGGGAGCGGGTGCGGCCGTGCGGCGGCGGGCGGTCAGCAGCAGGGCGAGCGCGATCACGGCGCCCGCGAGCGGCAGCCACCACACCCACGCGGGCAGCGGCGCCGCCGCGGTGGTCACCCCGGGGGCGGTCGGCACCGACAGGTCGCTCTTGACGGTGGCGGTGTACGTCGCCGGGGCGGCCGGTGAGGCGTAGCCGAGGTCGGTGGAGGCGAGGACCAGGCGGAGCCGGTGGCCCTTCTGCACCTCGTGGTCGATCGCCGGGAGGGTGAGGGTGACGTCCTTGCCGGCCTTGGCGCCCTCGACGCGCATGGGGGCCACCAGTTGGGCGGGCAGCACGGGCTGCTGCTTGCCCGGTCCGACGTCGTACAGCTTGGCGAAGAGCACCGCGTCGTCGGCGGTCGAGGTGACGTGGACGGTCACCGTCGGCGATCCGGTGACGCGCAGGCCGCTGCCGAGCGGCGCGGAGTCGAACCGCGCGTACTGGCCGGGGAAGTCCAGGGACACCCCGACGCCGAGCGAGGACAGCTGGGCCAGGCCGCCTGATCCCCCGAGGCCGGGCAGGGAGGACACGGCGGGCGGGTTGGCCCCGGCGGGGTTCTCGAAGCGCCGCTCGCCTCCGCGCAGGGCGATGGGCCGCTGCCCGCCCTCCAGGCCCGGATACGAGCCGCCGCTCGCGCCGCGCAGCAGGGCGTGGCCGTCGGTGGAGTCGACGCCTCCGGTGCGGGTGACGCGGAAGGCGGGGCCGGTGTCGGCGTTCCTGTCGCCCTTGAGGTACCGGTCGAACCAGGTCTTCACGCGTGCCTGGACCCGGCCGGTCTCCATGTCGCCGCCGTCGTGGCCGCCCGCGATCCAGTCGACGTCGACCGGGGCGCCGTTCGCCCGGATGGCCCTGGCGGCGGCGTCGGCCTGGCCGAGCGGGAAGAGGGAGTCGGACTGGCCCTGCACCAGCAGGGTCGGCGCCTTGATGCGGTCGGCGACGGCGGACGGTGAGCGCTCCTCGAGCAGTCGGCGCGCCTCGGCGTCCGGCCGGCCCGACTGGGCGACCCGCTCGTACATCCGGCACAGCGCGGGCTCGAACTTGGCGCATCCGCCGCCGGAGTTGATGAAGGCGCCCGCCCACAGCTTCTTGAAGACGCCGCCCGGGAAGAGCGCGTCCGCGAGGTTCCAGTAGGTGATCGCCGGGGCGATGGCGTCGACCCGGTGGTCGTATCCGGCGGCGAGCAGGGAGATCGCTCCGCCGTAGGAGGCTCCGGCCACGCCCACGCGCGGGTCGCCGGGCCCGTCGAGCCGGACCTCGGGGCGTTGCGCCAGCCAGTCGATCAGCTTCGAGACGTCGGCGACCTCGGTCTCGGGGTCGTTCAGACCGATCTTTCCGGTGGACCGTCCGAAGCCGCGCGCCGACCAGGTCAGCACCGCGTACCCGTCCCTGGCGAGGTCCTGTGCCTGCTGCCGCACGTCGTTCTTGCTGCCGCCGAAGCCGTGCCCGAGCAGGACGGCGGGGTGGCGGCCGGCCGCGGCCGGGGTGAAGTACGAGGTGTCGATCCGCGCCGCGTCGCCCATGGTCATCACCTGGTCGGCGCGGTGCACCGGGGGCGGGCCGTCGGAGGCGATCGCCGTCCACGTGCCGGCGCCGGCCAGCACGACGACGGCGGCCCCGGCGGCCAGCAGCCGCCGGGGCCTCCGCAGCAGCCCGCGCAGGCCGGGCAGTCGAAGATCCATGCCTTCCACGGTACGGGCCGTCACCGACAACCGAAGCCGCCGCCGGACCGAACCTCCGCACCTCCTCGGGGAGTACGGGACCGTCGCGGCGTACCGCAGGCGCGGTACGCCGCGACGGTGCGGCTCTCTCGTCCTACGGCCGGGTGTCCTCCGGGAGCGACACCAGCCAGCGGGTGTCGCGGCGGGGACGGAGGTAGAGGGCCCAGTAGAGGGTGGCGACCGCCATGATGCCGCCGGTCAACAGCAGGTAGGTGATCTCCTGCCGGCTGAGGATGTAGGCCAGGAGTGCGATGAGCAGCACGGGCACGGCCGGCCACAAGGGCATGCGCCACGCGGGTGTGTGCTTGTGGGAGCCGCGGCGGGCCAGCAGCGCGCCTACGGCGACGAGCAGGTACATCCCGGTCACGGACACGCCCGTGACGCCGTACAGGGTGTCCAGGTTGACGAAGCACAGCAGCGCGCCGGGCACGCCCACCGCGAGGGTGGCGACCCACGGGGAGCCGAAGCGGCCGAGCTTGGAGAAGGCCTTGTTGACCGGCTCCGGCCAGGCCTTGTCGCGGGCGGAGGCGAACAGGACACGGGAGTTCTGGATGACCATGACGATGCCGGCGTTGATGATCGCCAGGGCCACGCACAGGCTGACGAAGGTGCCGACCGCGGAGTTGGACCAGGCGATCACCATGGCGCTGAGGTTGCCGCTGGTCAGCTCCTTGACGTCGGAGGCGCCCATGGTGATGGCGACGACCGGCACGAGGATGATCACGGAGGAGATGGCGAGGGTGGCGAGCACCGTGCGGGCGACGTTGCGGCGCGGGTTCTCCAGTTCCTCGGAGAGGTAGACGGCGGTGGAGAAGCCCTGGGTGGCGAAGAGCGCGATGGCGAGCCCGGAGATGACGAGCATGGCCGTCACGGTGTCGGTGTGGCCGCCGGAGCCGGCCACCTGCATGGAGACCAGGCTGCCGACGCCCCGGTGGCTGTGCGCGAAGCCCAGCAGGGCGACCACCCCGGCGGCGATGACCTCCAGGACGAGGAAGATGCCGGTGATCCAGGCGTTGGCGCGCAGGTCCAGCAGGCCGGCGAGGGTGGCCATGAGCATCACGCCGGCGCCGGTCAGAGCCGGGTCGAGGTGCACGACCGGCGCCAGGTAGTCCGCGGTGCCCATCGCGATCACCGGCGGGACGATCATGACGACGAGCAGGGACAGCACGAAGACCAGCCAGCCCGCCAGCCGCCCGGCCATGGTCGACACCATGGCGTACTCGCCGCCCGCGCTGGGGATGAGGGTGCCCAGCTCGGAGTAGCAGAACGCCACGGCGATGCACAGCAGGGAGCCGACGGCGAGCGTCAGGGCGGTGGCGGTGCCGAGCGAGCCGAGGAGGTCGGGGACGACCACGAAGAGGGTGGAGGCGGGGGTCACGCACGAGAGGGTGAGGAGGGTGCCGCCGACGACCCCGATGGAACGCTTGAGCTGGGCGGGGCTGTCCGTCGTCTCTGGGGGACCGCCGGCCACGTCCGGGACGGCGTTCTCGACAGAGCGGAGCATGTCGGTCATGCAGCGGTTCCGATCGACTTGTGCAACAGGTGAGGGGCCGGGGAGCGCGCTATCGCCTCCGGCGGTTCGCGGTCCTTCGCACTCTCGTCCGCTCCCGGCCGGGTCATCGAACATCAACGAAAACCGCCGAGTCAATGGTCGTTAACCTACGGAATCCGTGGCAGAACAGCGATCAACAACTGATTCACGCGCCGAACGGTCCCATTGTTCGGGCCCTTACGGCCATGCGGGAACCGCAGCGAACCCTCGAAAAAAGACGAGGCCGTCCGCATATCGGACGGCCTCGTCATCGCCTGCGGCGACGGTCGGGACGACGGTCGGGGAGTACGACCGTCAGGGTCGCGACGGTCAGTGGTTGCGCGGGAACCCGAGGTCCACGCCCGCCGGGGCCTCGGACGGGTCCGGCCAGCGGGTGGTGACGACCTTGCCGCGGGTGTAGAAGTGCGTGCCGTCGTTGCCGTAGATGTGGTGGTCGCCGAAGAGCGAGTCCTTCCAGCCGCCGAAGGAGTGGTAGCCCACCGGCACCGGGATCGGCACGTTGACGCCGACCATGCCGGCCTCGATCTCCAGCTGGAAGCGGCGGGCCGCGCCGCCGTCCCGGGTGAAGATCGCGGTGCCGTTGCCGAACGGCGAGGCGTTGATGAGCGCCACGCCCTCCTCGTAGGTGTCCACGCGCAGCACGCACAGCACCGGGCCGAAGATCTCGTCCTGGTAGGCCTTGGCGCCGGTCGGCACCTTGTCGAGGAGCGAGATGCCGATCCAGTGGCCGTCCTCGAACCCCTCGACCGTGTAGCCGGTACCGTCCAGGACGACCTCGGCGCCCTCGCCCGCGGCGTTCTCCACGTACGAGGCCACCTTGTCGCGGTGCACCTTGGTGATCAGCGGGCCCATCTCGGAGGACGGGTCGTTGCCCGGACCGATCTTGATCTTCTCCGCGCGCTCACGGATCTTCTCCACCAGCTCGTCGCCGATGGAACCGACGGCGACGACGGCCGAGATGGCCATGCAGCGCTCGCCCGCCGAGCCGTACGCGGCCGAGACGGCGGCGTCGGCGGCCGCGTCCAGGTCGGCGTCCGGCAGCACCAGCATGTGGTTCTTGGCACCACCGAGGGCCTGTACGCGCTTGCCGTTCGCGGAGGCGGTGGTGTGGATGTAGCGGGCGATCGGGGTGGAGCCGACGAAGGAGACCGCCTTGACGTCCGGGTGCTCCAGGAGGCGGTCCACGGCCACCTTGTCGCCGTGGACCACGTTGAAGACGCCGTCGGGCAGCCCGGCCTCGGCCAGCAGCTCGGCGATCTTCAGGGCGGCCGACGGGTCCTTCTCGCTCGGCTTCAGCACGAAGGTGTTGCCGCACGCGATGGCGATGGGGAACATCCACATCGGGACCATCGCCGGGAAGTTGAACGGGGTGATGCCGGCGACCACGCCCAGCGGCTGCCGGATCGCGGCCACGTCGACGCGGGTGGCGACCTGGGTGGACAACTCACCCTTGAGCTGCACGTTGATGCCGCAGGCCAGGTCGACGATCTCCAGGCCGCGCGCGACCTCGCCGAGCGCGTCGGAGTGCACCTTGCCGTGCTCGGCGGTGATCAGCTCGGCGATCTCGTCGCGGTGGGCGTCCAGCAGCGCGCGGAACTTGAACAGGATGGAGGTCCGCTGGGCCAGCGAGGACTGCCCCCAGGTCAGGTACGCGTCCTTGGCGGCGGCGATCGCGGCGTCCACCTCCTCCACGGAGGCGAACGCGACCTTCGTGGTGACCTCGCCGGTCGCCGGGTCCGTGACCGGCCCGTACGTCCCCGAGGCGCCTTCGACGGTCTTCCCGCCGATCCAGTGGTTGACGATCTTCGTCATGCCCGGTTACTCCTTCGCAGATGGCGGCGACGGGTCGAAACGTGCCGTTCGCGGTGCTCGTGCGGCGTGACCGGCGACGGGCGCGTCGCGGTCCCGACCACAGCTCCATCCCACCAGGCTCGCGCCGAGTGCGCGCCCGACACTGTGTCTGCGGTTTCCGTCTCCCCGTAGACACATGTGGGAGTGTCCGGTGCCGCGCCCCGGCGCGGACGGCGTGCGGATTCCGCAGGCGGGCGGAGTGCGGCCGCCGCCCCGCGATGGGTCGTCGGGACCTCCGGCGCGGGGCCGTAGCGGGCGGGGAGTCGACGCTCGCACTTCGCTCCTGCCAGGGCGAAGCGGCGTCCCGCGCCGGAGGCGTTCTGTGCCCGGGCGCCACGGGGCGCGTGCGGGTCTCCACCCAGCGTGCCCTCGCCGCTCGGGTGGGGAAACTCTCGGCCGGCCGTGCCGTCCCGGGCGCGCCGCACGCACGGCCCCGCGGTGTTCAGGTCGCACGCCATCGGCCGCCCTCGGCTTTCCTTCGCCTCGACTCCCCGGTTCCCCCGGTTCTAGTGCCGGGCACGGATCCTGTCAATGCTTTGTCCGGACATACGGACGAGAGAGTCGGCCATCCGGCCGCGCCGACCCTCGGCACGCGGGTCGCCTGCCTCAGATGTGTCACAAAAACCTCTGCCGTGTCACACATGTCGCGGGTGCGCGGCCCCTCCGTCACACCCGACCGACAACCGCTTGCCGGTCCGCGGTCCCTGTCGTTCACCGATCACAGGCTTGGAGATCGCCAGCGCGGCGCCCCGCTCCCCCTGACGGCCTCTCCGGCCGCCGCCGTGGCGCGCGCGGGGAGGTGCACGTCATGACCGACCGAAAGCTCTGGTCGTACAAGGAGATCGCGGCACACATCCGGGTGCAGCCGGACACCGTGCGGTCCTACCGCAAGCACGGTCTGCTACCGCCACCGGACCATGTGGAGCGCGGCCGGCCCTACTGGTACGCCGACACGGTCCGCGCCTGGGTCGCCGCCCGGCCCGGCAACCGCGGCCGCAGAGTCGACTGAACCGCCGCCGGGCCACGGGCCCGGCCCTCTTCCTCGTTCGCCGACACGACGGTGCCCCACCGCGCGCGGGGCACCGTCGTGTCGGTCAGCTCCAGGGCTCGATGACCGTGACGCCGGATCCCGGTGCGGTGCCCATCGCCGCGAGCGCGTCCGGGACGGCCGCCAGCGGGATGGCCGACGTCACCAGCAGGTCGGGGCGCAGCACACCGGCCCGTACCAGCTCCATCAGCTCCGGATAGGCGTGCGCGGCCATGCCGTGGCTGCCCAGGATTTCGAGCTCGAGGGCGATCGCGCGCGCCATGGGCACCGGGGTGGTGCCCGTCGTGGAGGGCAGCAGACCGACCTGGACGTGACGGCCCCGGCGGCGCAGACCGTTGACCGAGGCCGCGCAGGTGGTGGGCGAGCCGAGCGCGTCGAGCGAGACGTGCGCGCCGCCGCCGGTCACCTCGCGCACCCGCTCCGCCGTGTCCGGCACGGCGGACGCGTCCACGCACTGCGCGGCGCCGAACCTGCGTGCCAGGTCCAGGGCCCGGGCGGACACGTCCACCGCGACCACCCTGGCCCCCGCGGCCGCCGCGATCATCACCGCCGACAGGCCCACGCCCCCGCAGCCGTGCACGGCGACCCAGTCCCCGGCGGCGGTCCGGCCCTGCTGGAGCACCGCGCGGTACGCCGTGGCGAACCGGCAGCCGAGCGAGGCCGCCGTGGCGAACGACAGGCCCTCGGGCACGGCGACCAGGTTCACATCGGCGTGGTCGAGCGCCACGTACTGGGCGAACGAGCCCCAGTGCGTGAAGCCCGGCTGGGTCTGCCGCTCGCACACCTGCTGGTCGCCCGCCGCGCAGGCGGGGCAACTGCCGCAGGCACAGACGAAGGGGACGGTCACCCGGTCGCCGGGCCGCCAGCGGGTCACCCGGGAGCCCACTTCCTCGACGGTCCCGGCGAGCTCGTGTCCCGGCACGTGCGGCAGCGTGATGTCGGGGTCGTGGCCCTGCCAGCCGTGCCAGTCGCTGCGGCACAGGCCGGTCGCCTCGACCCGCACCACTACTCCGTGCTCCGCGGGGCTCGGGTCGGCCACCTCGCGCACCTCGGCCGGCTCCCCGTACCGCTCGAACACCACAGCCCGCATCGCCGCTCGCCTTCCGTCCGGTATGTCCGCGGCCCACCGCCGCCGGCGAAACCGTAGTACGCGGGCACATCCCCGGGTGCGGGCGGCCGGCCCAGTGCGCCGCGCGCCGGTTTCCAGGCCCGGTGCACTGCGCACTGCTCACTGCGTACTGACGTGCGGGTCCGGCTTCCGGGGCCGGGTCGCCGAGGAGCGCGGCGCCGCGCGTGCGACCCTGCCGGTACCGGCACGGATCCGGCCCCCTCCCCCGCCGAGGACACGTCCCGCCGACACCGCCCGCGCCCCACCCCGTTGCCGGTGACCGCTCGGCGACCAGGCCGAGGTTCCTCGAGGGAATACCCCCTAGGGGTATAGTGTTGAAAGATGACGGGCCCCCGTGGCCCCCCGTGCCCCACCCGCCACGACGAGGAGAACGACATGACCACCCAGACCGGCACCCCGGACACCGTCACCACCGTCTACAAGGTGAGCGGGATGAGCTGCGGACACTGCGAGGGTTCCGTGTCCGCCGAGATCTCCGAGCTGCCCGGCGTCAGCTCGGTGAAGGCCGTCGCCTCCAGTGGTGAGGTCACCGTCGTCTCCGCCTCCGCGCTGGACCTGGAGGCCGTGCGCGCCGCCGTGGACGAGGCCGGCTTCGAACTCGTCGGCGAGGCCTGACGAGGGCCGGTACGCCCGCCCGTACGCCGTCTGGAGTGCCAGGATGAACACCCGCACCGCCCCGCAGACGTCCCCGGCCGACCGGCCGGACGCCGCCGAGGTCGAGCTGCTCATCGGGGGAATGACCTGCGCGTCCTGCGCCGCCCGCGTCGAGAAGAAGCTCAACCGCATGGACGGCGTCACGGCGACGGTCAACTTCGCCACGGAGAAGGCCAGGGTCTCCCACCCCGCCGGGGTGTCGGTCGCCGACCTGATCGCCACCGTGGTCAGGACCGGGTACACGGCCGAGGAGCCCCCGCCGCCGGCCCCCGCACCGGCCGCTGCCGCGGAGTCCCGGCCGGACGGGGAACGGGCGCCGCGGGATCCGGAGACGGCCTCCCTGCGCGGGCGCCTGATCGTCTCCGCGCTCCTCGCCGCTCCCGTCGTGCTGCTGTCGATGGTTCCGGCTCTTCAGTTCACGTACTGGCAGTGGCTCTCGCTGACCCTCGCCGCGCCGGTCGTCGTCTGGGGCGCGCTGCCGTTCCACCGGGCGGCCCTGACCAACGCCCGGCACGGCGCGGCCACGATGGACACCCTGGTCTCGATCGGCACCCTGGCCGCGTTCGGCTGGTCGCTGTGGGCGCTGTTCCTGGGCGACGCGGGCATGCCCGGCATGCGCCACGAGTTCGGCCTGACCGTCTCCCGGTCGGCCGCGGCCTCCACGATCTACCTGGAGGTCGCGGCCGGGGTCGTCGCGTTCATCCTGCTCGGCCGCCATCTGGAGGCCCGCTCCAAGCGGCGGGCGGGCGCCGCGCTGCGGGCACTGCTGGAACTGGGCGCGAAGGACGTCTCCGTCCTGCGCGACGGGGCGGAGACGAGGATCCCGGTGGCCGCGCTGGCGATCGGCGACCGGTTCGTCGTACGACCCGGCGAGAAGATCGCCACCGACGGCACCGTCGTCGAGGGCGCCTCGGCGGTCGACGCCTCGATGCTCACCGGCGAGTCGGTGCCCGTGGACGTCGGCCCCGGCGCCGCGGTCACCGGCGCCACGGTCAACGCGGGCGGCCGGCTGGTCGTCGAGGCCACCCGGGTCGGCGCGGACACCCGGCTCGCGCGGATGGCGCAGTTCGTCGAGGACGCGCAGAGCGGCAAGGCCGAGGTGCAGCGGCTGGCGGACCGCATATCGGCGGTCTTCGTGCCGGTCGTCCTGCTCCTCGCCGTCGGCACCCTGCTCACCTGGCTGTTCACCACCGGTGACGCGACCGCCGCGTTCACCGCGGCCGTCGCGGTGCTGATCATCGCCTGCCCGTGCGCGCTGGGCCTGGCCACGCCGACCGCGCTGATGGTCGGCACCGGCCGGGGCGCCCAGCTGGGCATCCTCATCAAGGGCCCCGAGGTGCTGGAGTCCACCCGCCGCGTGGACACCGTGGTCCTGGACAAGACCGGAACGGTCACCACGGGCCGAATGACCCTCCAGGAGGTGTACGCCGCCGAGGGCACCGACGAGAAGCAACTGCTGCGCCTCGCGGGCGCGCTGGAGCACGCGTCCGAGCACCCGATCGCGCGGGCCGTGGCCGCCGGCGCCGAGGAGCGGGTCGGACCGCTGCCCCCGGTCGAGCACTTCGAGAACGTCCCCGGACGCGGCGTACGCGGGCGCGTGGAGGACCATGACGTCGCCGTGGGGCGCGACCTCACCGACCTCACCGGCCTTACCGTCGAGCTGCCCGAGGAGGTGGCCCGCGCCCGGCGCGAGGCGGAGGCCGCGGGCCGTACGGCGGTCGTCGTCGGCTGGGACGGGACGGCACGTGGTGTCATCACCGTCGCGGACGCCGTCAAAGCGACCAGCGCGCAGGCGGTGGCGCGGTTGCGCGCGCTCGGGCTGCGCCCGATGCTGCTGACCGGCGACAACCGCGCCGTCGCCGAGGCCGTGGCACGGGCCGTCGGGATCGACCCGGACGACGTGGTCGCCGAGGTGCTGCCCGAGGAGAAGGTCGAGGCCGTCGAGCGGCTGCGGGCCGAGGGACGCACGGTGGCGATGGTCGGCGACGGGGTCAACGACGCCGCCGCGCTCGCCACCGCCGATCTGGGCCTGGCCATGGGCACCGGGACGGACGCCGCCATCGAGGCCGGGGATCTGACCCTGGTGCGCGGGGACCTCCGGGTGGCCGCGGACGCCATCCGCCTGTCCCGGCGGACGCTGGCCATCATCAAGGGCAACCTCGTGTGGGCCTTCGGCTACAACGTGGCCGCGCTGCCGCTGGCCGCCGCCGGACTGCTCAACCCGATGATCGCGGGAGCGGCGATGGCGTTCTCGTCGGTGTTCGTGGTGACGAACAGTCTGCGGCTGCGCACGTTCCGTTGAATGAAAACCAGTCGAGACCGAAGTAAGAGTCCCTCTAGAGTCCGACGCGCGCCTCACATAAGCTCTTCACAAGGCTCGCGCATCATCCTTACGCTTGGGTCCCGGTCGCCATACTTGGGCTCTTGCGTACCTAAAGGGACATATGCAAGAGACGCAGATCACAGTGATGTGAACGTAACCATCGAAGGGGTTCGAAGGTCTAAGTTGGCGATGTCGGGCAGCGTCTTGGGGGGCGCTGACCGGCACTGGGGATGTCTTGGGGGACTTCCCCAGAGGTGCGTTGCCGGGGCACGTACACCGGGAAGCTTTGAGCGGCCCTCCCGCGCGTGCGCGTCCCGGCAGACCGCACAGCACAAGGTGCGACGAGTTCTGCTCGTTGTGCTCACAGCGATTCAGGCGCTGGTCCTTGAACGCCCGGCCGGATCCCGTGGGGGGAATCCGCACCGGGACATGGGAAGGCGCCCTGGTCGTCGGCCCGTGGGGGGACCGGCGCGCCGGGGCGCCTTCCGCTTCCTCCGTGTTCTTCCTCCACACAGCACGAGGCGTTCTTCCTCCGCACAGCACGAGGCCCCGCACCCGCGAAAACGCGCGGATACGGGGCCGGTGACGCTACGCGGCCGGTGGCGCCGCCGGGAGGCTCAGCGCTCCTCGACCGGGACGAAGTCGCGCTCGACCACGCCCGTGTAGATCTGGCGCGGGCGGCCGATGCGGGAGCCCGGCTCCTTGATCATCTCGTGCCACTGGGCGATCCAGCCCGGCAGCCGGCCGAGGGCGAACAGGACCGTGAACATCTCGGTCGGGAAGCCCATGGCCCGGTAGATCAGACCGGTGTAGAAGTCGACGTTCGGGTAGAGCTTGCGCTCGACGAAGTAGTCGTCGGACAGCGCGTGCTCCTCCAGCTTCAGGGCGATGTCGAGGAGCTCGTCCTCCTTGCCCAGCGCGGAGAGCACGTCGTGCGCGGCGGCCTTGATGATCTTGGCGCGCGGGTCGAAGTTCTTGTAGACCCGGTGGCCGAAGCCCATCAGGCGGACGCCGTCCTCCTTGTTCTTCACCTTGCGGATGAAGGTGTCGACGTCGTTGCCCGAGTCGCGGATGCCCTCGAGCATCTCCAGGACGGACTGGTTGGCGCCGCCGTGCAGCGGGCCCCACAGGGCGCTGATGCCGGCCGAGATCGAGGCGAACATGTTGGCCTGCGAGGAGCCGACCAGGCGGACCGTGGAGGTCGAGCAGTTCTGCTCGTGATCGGCGTGCAGGATCAGCAGCTTGTCGAGCGCGGAGACCACGACCGGGTCCGGGTCGAACTCCTGCGCGGGGACCGAGAAGGTCATGCGCAGGAAGTTCTCGACGTAACCGAGGTCGTTGCGCGGGTAGACGAACGGGTGGCCGATCGACTTCTTGTACGCGTACGCCGCGATCGTCGGGAGCTTGGCGAGCAGCCGGATGGTGGAGAGGTTGCGCTGCTTCTCGTCGAACGGGTTGTGGCTGTCCTGGTAGAAGGTCGACAGCGCCGAGACGACCGACGACAGCATCGCCATCGGGTGGGCGTCGCGCGGGAAGCCCGTGTAGAAGTTCTTGACGTCCTCGTGCAGCAGGGTGTGCTGCGTGATCTCGTTCTTGAACGTGGAGAGCTCGTCGACGGTCGGCAGCTCACCGTTGATCAGCAGGTAGGCCACCTCCAGGAAGGTGGAGCGCTCGGCCAGCTGCTCGATCGGGTAGCCGCGGTACCGGAGGATGCCCTGCTCACCGTCGAGATAGGTGACGGCGGATTTGTACGCGGCCGTGTTGCCGTACCCACTGTCCAAGGTCACGAGACCGGTCTGGGCGCGCAGCTTCCCGATGTCGAAGCCCTTGTCGCCAACGGTGCTGTCGACCACCGGGTAGGTGTACTCGCCGCCGTCGTACCGCAGAACTACAGAGTTGTCGCTCACGTCTTCCCTCACCGACGTAGTGCCTCATCTTCGAGGTGCCCTGACTGTCTCTACCATCCCCCATTTGGCTCAGGAGAGTGCACTCGGGGTCGACCATTGGGCCCATTGGCGGCACTCAGTGCCGTCAACCTGTTCATCCTGCCCCCTCGCTCCGGCCACGGGAAGTGCTGTGTGACCTTTACGACTCATTTGATCGATCATTTTTTGTGACGCAGCGTCAGACAGCGGGTTACGGCCCCATCGGAGGGCGATTTTCAGCCGCCGAGGCGGAAGTCCAGGGCCGTGCAGCGCCGTCCCGCCGACACCGTGCGCACCGCCTGGCCGATCGCCTTGCGCGACCCGACGAGGACGACCAGCTTCTTGGCCCGGGTCACCGCCGTGTAGAGCAGGTTGCGCTGGAGCATCATCCAGGCTCCGGTGGTGACCGGGATCACCACGGCCGGATACTCGCTGCCCTGGGAGCGGTGGATGGTCACCGCGTACGCGTGCGCCAGCTCGTCCAGTTCGTCGAACTCGTACGGAACCTCCTCGTCCTCGTCCGTCCGCACCGTCAGGCGCTGGTCGACCGGGTCGAGCGAGGTGACCACGCCCACGGTGCCGTTGAAGACACCGTTCTCCCCCTTCTCGTAATTGTTGCGAATCTGGGTGACCTTGTCTCCGACCCGGAAGACACGGCCGCCGAACCGCTTCTCCGGCAGGTCGGGCCGGCCCGGGGTGACCGCCTGCTGGAGCAGTCCGTTCAGCGTGCCGGCGCCCGCCGGGCCGCGGTGCATGGGCGCGAGCACCTGCACGTCCCGGCGCGGGTCGAGCCCGAACCGGGCCGGGATCCGCCGCGCCGCCACGTCCACGGTGAGCCGGCCGGCCTCCTCGGTGTCGTCCTCGACGAAGAGGAAGAAGTCCCTCATGCCGTCGGTCAGCGGATGCTGCCCGGCGTTGATGCGGTGCGCGTTGGCCACCACTCCCGACTGCTGGGCCTGGCGGAAGACGCGGGTGAGGCGGACGGCGGGCACCGGGCCGCCGTCGGCGAGCAGGTCGCGCAGCACCTCCCCGGCGCCCACGCTGGGGAGCTGGTCCACGTCCCCGACGAGCAGCAGGTGCGCTCCCGGGGGCACGGCCTTGACCAGTTTGTTGGCCAGCAGCAGGTCCAGCATGGACGCCTCGTCCACGACCACCAGGTCGGCGTCCAGGGGGCGGTCCCGGTCGTAGGCCGCGTCCCCGCCCGGCTTGAGCTCCAGCAGGCGGTGCACGGTGGAGGCGTCGGCGCCGGTGAGCTCCGACAGGCGCTTGGCGGCCCGGCCGGTGGGCGCGGCCAGGACCACCTTGGCCTTCTTGGCCTGCGCCAGCTCCACGATCGAGCGCACCGTGAAGGACTTGCCGCAGCCGGGGCCGCCGGTCAGCACGGCCACCTTCTCGGTCAGCGCCAGCCTGACCGCCGCCTCCTGCTCGGGGGCGAGGTCGGTCCCCGTGCGGCCCTTCAGCCAGGCCAGCGCCTTGTCCCAGGCCACGTCCCGGAAGGCGGGCATCCGGTCCGTGTCGGCGCGCAGCAGGCGCAGCAGCTGGGCGGACAGGGACAGCTCGGCGCGGTGGAAGGGGACGAGGTAGATCGCCGTCACCGCCTCGCCGCCGTCCGGACCCGGCACCTTCTCCCGTACGACACCGGGGTCGGCGCCGTCCTCGGGGGGCTCGGCGAGTTCGGCGAGGCACTCGATGACCAGCCCGGTGTCCACCTGGAGGAGCTTGACCGCGTCCGTGATCAGCCGTTCTTCCGGCAGGAAGCAGTGGCCCTGGTCGGTGGACTGCGACAGCGCGTACTGGAGGCCGGCCTTGACCCGCTCCGGGCTGTCGTGCGGGATGCCGACCGACTGCGCGATCTTGTCGGCGGTCAGGAAGCCGATGCCCCAGACGTCGGCGGCCAGCCGGTACGGCTGGTTCTTCACCACCGAGATCGACGCGTCGCCGTACTTCTTGTAGATGCGCACCGCGATCGAGGTGGAGACCTCGACGGTCTGGAGGAAGAGCATGACCTCCTTGATCGCCTTCTGCTCCTCCCAGGCGTCGGCGATCTTCCTGGTTCGCTTGGGGCCGAGGCCGGGCACCTCGATCAGGCGCTTGGGCTCCTCCTCGATGACCTTCAGGGTGTCCAGGCCGAAGTGCTGGGTGATGCGGTCGGCGAAGACCGGTCCGATGCCCTTGACCAGGCCGGAGCCGAGGTAGCGGCGGATGCCCTGGACGGTGGCCGGGAGCACGGTGGTGTAGTTGTCCACCTGGAACTGCTTGCCGTACTGCGGGTGGGAGCCCCAGCGGCCCTCCATGCGCAGCGACTCGCCGACCTGGGCGCCGAGCAGCGCGCCGACGACCGTCAGCAGGTCACCGGCGCCCCGGCCGGTGTCGACGCGGGCCACCGTGTAGCCGTTCTCCTCGTTGGCGTACGTGATCCGCTCGAGCACGCCGTCCAGCACGGCCGGACGCCGGTCCCCGGCACCAGCCTGCCCCCTCCGACTCGCGTCCGTGGTCATGACCCGACGGTACCGCCGGGTTGTGACAGCGCCGTCGAACGGGCCGGGGCGGCCCGGCCCGCTCGCTCACCCGGCCTCGGACTTGGACTTGGACTCGGCGAGGGTGTGGGCCACCAGGGCGTTGGCGTGGCCGTGTCCCAGGCCGTGCTCGGCCTTGAGCCAGGTGACCAGTTCCATATGCCTGGTCAGCGGCGAGGCGCGGATGAGGTCCTTCCACTCGGCGATCGGCCGGCCGTACTTCTGCTCGATGGAGGGGAAGTAGCTTGCGGGGCCCTTGGCGGCGGCGGTCATGGCGGGCTGCCTTCCTGTCGCGGACGGTGTCGTAGGTGATGACGGCCGCCGGAGGGCGAACTCATCGCTCGGGCGGGGGCGATTTCGCGCCACTCCCGGCCGCGAGGCCTCCGGCTGCGGTTCCACAGGGCAACGATCCGGCAACGGGCCCTTGCGATCAGCATGTGTAATCGTTTCCAATCGGTTCCGATCGTTGGTTGTAATCGATTCCACGAGGAGGTGGGAGGGCGATGGCGGGCATCAAGGACGTCGCCGCCGCGGCGGGCGTGTCCGTCGCCACGGTCTCGCGCGTCCTGAACGAGCATCCGTCGGTCAGCGCCGACGCACGCGCACGCGTGCTGGCCGCCGTCGAGGCGCTGGGCTACCGCCCGAACGCCGTCGCCCGGTCCCTGCGCACCCACCGGACCCGCACCCTGGGCCTGGTCATCAGCGACGTGCTCAACCCCTACTTCACCGCTCTGGCCCGCTCGGTCGAGGAGGAGGCCCGCACCCTCGGCTACAGCGTGATCATCGGCAACGCCGACGAGCGGCCCGCCCTCCAGGACCACCACGTACGGACCCTGCTCGACCGCCGTATCGACGGCCTCCTGGTCTCCCCCACCGACGGCGGCTCCCCGCTGATGCTCGACGCCGCGCGCGCGGGTACGCCGATGGTGTTCGTGGACCGGTGGATCGGGGGCGTGGACGTGCCGGTGGTCCGCTCGGACGGGCGGGCGGCCGTACGGGACCTCGTCGCGCACCTGTACCGGCTGGGTCACCGGCGGCTCGCGATCATCGCGGGCCCCGCGGCCACCACCACCGGCCGCGAGCGCGTCGAGGCGTTCCGCGCGGCGCTGGCCGCCCACGGTGTCCCGCTCCCGGACGCGTACATCGGCCAGGGCGACTTCAAGGCCGGGAGCGGCCGGCGGGTCACCGAGGGCTTCCTCGCCCTGCCCGTGCCTCCCGAGGCCGTCTTCGCCGCCGACAACCTGATGGCGCTCGGCGCGCTGGACGCCATCCGCGCGCGCGGACTGCGGGTGCCCGACGACATCGCGCTGGCCGCGTTCGACGACATCCCGTGGTTCCCGCACACCGACCCGCCGATCACCGCGATCGCCCAGCCCACCGGCGAACTGGGGCGGGCCGCCGTACGCGCCCTGGTCGACCGCATCGGGGGCCGGCCCGCGCGGTCCGTCACCCTCCCCGCCCGGCTGGTGGTACGCCGCTCCTGCGGCGAGCCGGGGCCGCGGCCGGGTGACGTGCGGCCCGGGGTCGACGCCCCGGCCACCACCGACCCCACCACCGGCCCCGCCACGGACCGCCGGAGCCCGGCATGGCCGGTTTCCGCCGGTCGACCGCCGGCTGCCCACGCCGATTGACCCCCGGTCGGCCCCCTCGTGAATCACCCCGGTAAGGAGAAAGCACACATGTACGACTACGACCTCCTGGTCGTGGGGTCGGCCAACGCCGACCTGGTGATCGGTGTCGAGCGGCGGCCCGCCGCCGGTGAGACGGTGCTCGGTTCCGACCTGAGCGTCCACCCCGGCGGCAAGGGCGCCAACCAGGCCGCGGCCGCCGCCCGGCTCGGGGCCCGTACGGCCCTGCTGGCCCGGGTCGGCGACGACGACCACGGCCGGTTGCTGCTCGACGCCCAGCGCGCGGCCGGGGTCGACCCGGCGGGCGTGCTGGTGGGCGGGGCGCCGACCGGGGTCGCGCTGATCACGGTGGACCCGTCCGGGGACAACAGCATCGTGGTCTCGCCGGGCGCCAACGGCCGGCTCACCCCTGAGGACGTCCGCGCGGCCGGGGCCCTCCTGCGGACCTCGCGGGTGGTCTCGGCGCAGCTGGAGATCCCGCTGGAGACGGTCGAGGAGACGGCGCGGAACCTGGCGCCGGGAAGCCGCTTCGTGCTGAACCCCTCGCCGCCGCGCCCCCTGCCGCGGGAACTCCTGAAGGCCTGCGATCCGCTGATCGTGAACGAGCACGAGGCGAAGGTGATCCTGGGCGGGTCCGAGGCGGGCGACGCCCCCGAGGACTGGGCGCGGGACCTGCTCGCGCTCGGCCCGCGCTCGGTGGTGATCACCCTGGGCGGCGAGGGAGCGCTGGTGGCGTCCGTCGACGGGGTCGCCCGGGTCCCGTCCGTGAAGGTGGACGCCGTGGACACCACGGGCGCGGGCGACGCGTTCACCGCGGCGCTGGCCTGGCGGCTGGGCGCGGGCGCGACCCTCGAGGAAGCGGCGGCCTACGCGGCCCGGGTCGGCGCGCTCGCCGTCACCCGGCGGGGCGCCCAGGAGTCCTACCCCACGGCGGCGGAGGTCGACGCCCTGTAAAACGGCCGGCGCCTTGTACAACAGGCCGGCGCCCGGTGAGACAGGCCGGTCGGCGTCCTCGGCGGTCAGGAGCTCTCGGGGCTCTCCTCTGCGTCCCGCGGCCGCTGTCCGGCCTGCCGGGCCTCGGCCACCGCCTCACATATCGCGCGGTTCGACGGCGGCCGCTGGAGAGCCAGTCGTCCGACGACGGAGCCCAGCCAGGTCCGGCTCGTGCGGGTACAGCCCGTCCGCCCGGAGTTCGACCCAGTGACTCCTCGGCCGGCTCGGATCCCCCATCACCCAGCGGCCGCCGGTGTGTTCCGACGGCCCCAGGGACGCTCCTCTGTCCGTCTCCGCCATGCGGTCATTTGATCACGTGTGCCACGAACCGGTCCGCCGTTTCCGCCAGCACCTCCCGTCCGTCCCGGGTCCACAACTCCTCGTTGAACAGCTCGACTTCGATGGCGCCGGTGTAGCCGGCCGCCTCCACGTACCGCTTCCACTGCCGCATGTCGATCGAGCCGTCGCCGATCTGGCCTCGGCCGTTGAGCACGCCCTCGGGCAGCGGGGTGGTCCAGTCGGCGAGCTGGAAGGTGTGGATGCGGCCGCCCGCGCCCGCCCGGGCGATCTGCTCGGGGGCGGTGTCGTCCCACCAGACGTGGTACGTGTCGACGGTGACGCCGACCTGGTGGGCGGGGAAGCGTTCGGCGAGGTCGAGCGCCTGCGCGAGGGTGGAGACCACGCAGCGGTCGGCGGCGTACATGGGGTGCAGCGGCTCGATGGCGAGGCGGACCCCGCGCTCGGCCGCGTACGGACCGAGGTCGGCGAGGGCGTCCGCGATGCGCTCACGGGCCCCGTGCAGGTCCTTGCTGCCGGCCGGAAGCCCGCCGGAGACCAGGACCAGGGTGTCCGTGCCGAGGGTGGCGGCCTCGTCGACGGCGGCCCGGTTGTCGTCCAGGGCCTTCGCCCGCTCGCCGGGGTCGAGCGCGGTGAGGAAGCCGCCCCGGCACAGGGTGGTGACGGTCAGGCCCGCGTCCCGCACCAGCCGGGCGGCGGCCTCCACACCGTACTTCTGCACCGGTTCGCGCCACAGCCCTACGCCCGGGACGCCCAACTCCAGGCAGCTGTCGACCAGTTCCGGCAGTGACAGCTGCCTGACCGTCATCTGGTTGATCGAGAAGCGTTCGAGACCGGTGCTCATCGGTTCACCCCGTACAGCGACAGCAGGTTCTTCATCCGCTCCTCGGCGAGGTGCGGGTCAGGGAACAGGCCGAGGCCGTCGGCGAGTTCGTAGGCGCGGGCGAGGTGCGGCAGGGAGCGGGCCGACTGGAGGCCGCCGACCATCGTGAAGTGCGTCTGGTGCCCGGCGAGCCAGGCCAGGAACACCACGCCCGTCTTGTAGAAGCGGGTGGGGGCCTGGAAGAGGTGCCGGGACAGCTCGACGGTGGGGTCGAGCAGGCCGTGGAAGCCCTTGACGTCCCCGGTGTCCAGGAGTCGTACCGCCTCGGCCGCGAGCGGTCCCAGCGGGTCGAAGATGCCGAGCAGCGCGTGGCTGAAGCCCTGCTCGTCGCCGGCGATCAGCTCGGGGTAGTGGAAGTCGTCGCCCGTGTAGCAGCGCACGCCCTGCGGCAGGCGGCGGCGCAGGTCGACCTCCCGCTGGGCGTCCAGCAGGGAGATCTTCACGCCGTCGACCTTGTCGGGGTGGGCGGCGATGACCTCCAGGAAGGTGTCGGTGGCCGCGTCCAGGTCGGCCGAGCCCCAGTAGCCCTCCAGGGCCGGGTCGAACATGGGGCCGAGCCAGTGCAGGATCACCGGGTCGGCGGCCTGGCGGAGCAGGTGGCCGTAGACCTCCAGGTAGTCCTCCGGGCCCTTGGCCGTGGCGGCCAGGGCGCGCGAGGCCATCAGGATCGCCTGGGCGCCCGACTCCTCCACGAGGGCGAGCTGTTCCTCGTAGGCGGCCCGGATCCGCGGGAGCGAGCCGCCGGTGAGCTGGTCGGTGCCGACGCCGCAGGCGATCCGCCCGCCGACGGCGCGGGCCTCGGCCGCGGACCGGCGGATCAGCTCGGCCGCGCCCGCCCAGTCCAGGCCCATGCCGCGCTGCGCGGTGTCCATGGCCTCGGCGACGCCGAGCCCGTGGGCCCACAGGTGGCGGCGGAAGGCGAGGGTGGCGTCCCAGTCGACGGCGGCGGGCGCGTCGGGCGAGGTGTCGGCGAACGGGTCGGCGACGACGTGCGCCGCCGAGAAGACCGTACGGGAGGTGAAGGGCGTGCCCGGGGTGACGGCGAGCGGCTCGGTGCGGGGTTCGTACGTCCGCGACGACCCGTCCGGCGCGGGCAGTCGGATGGTCACGGCTGGATCTCCGGTACGTCGAGGCGGCGGCCCTCGGCCGAGGACTTCAGGCCCAGTTCGGCGAGCTGGACGCCGCGGGCGCCGGCGAGCAGGTCCCAGTGGTAGGGGGCGTCCGCGTACACGTGCTTGAGGAACAGCTCCCACTGGGCCTTGAAGCCGTTGTCGAAGTCCTGGTTGTCGGGCACCTCCTGCCACTGGTCGCGGAAGGCCTCGGTGGCGGGGATGTCGGGGTTCCAGACCGGCTTGGGGGTGGCGGAGCGGTGCTGGACGCGGCAGCCGCGCAGACCGGCGACGGCCGACCCCTCCGTGCCGTCCACCTGGAACTCGACCAGTTCGTCGCGGTGGACGCGGACCGCCCAGGAGGAGTTGATCTGGGCGATCGCGCCGCCCTCGAGCTCGAAGACGCCGTAGGCGGCGTCGTCGGCGGTCGCCGCGTAGGGCTTGCCGTTCTCGTCCCAGCGCTGGGGGATGTGGGTGGCGGTGAGGGCCTGCACGGAGGTGACCCGGCCGAACAGCTCGTGCAGCACGTACTCCCAGTGCGGGAACATGTCGACGACGATGCCGCCGCCGTCCTCGGTGCGGTAGTTCCAGGACGGGCGCTGGGCGTCCTGCCAGTCGCCCTCGAAGACCCAGTAGCCGAACTCGCCGCGCACGGACAGGATCCGGCCGAAGAAGCCGCCGTCGATCAGCCGCTTCAGCTTGAGCAGTCCCGGCAGGAAGATCTTGTCCTGGACGACGCCGTGCCTGATACCGGCCTCGCGGGCGAGCCGGGCGAGCTCCAGGGCGCCGTCGAGGCCGGTGGCGGTGGGCTTCTCGGTGTAGACGTGCTTGCCGGCGGCGATCGCCTTCCTGATCGCCTCCTCGCGGGCCGAGGTGACCTGTGCGTCGAAGTAGATGTCGACGGACGGGTCGGCGAGGACCGCGTCCAGGTCGGTCGAGACGTGCTCCAGGCCGTGCTGCTCGGCGAGCGCCCGCAGCGCGTGCTCGCGCCGGCCGACCAGGACCGGCTCCGGCCACAGCACGGTGCCGTCGCCGAGGTCGAGTCCGCCCTGCTCGCGCAGGGCGAGGATCGAGCGGACCAGATGCTGGCGGTACCCCATGCGCCCGGTCACGCCGTTCATGGCGATCCGCACCGTCTTGCGTGTCACGTCAGTCCCTTCGTACGCGGTCCACGCGCCGCGTACGCCCCCGGTGGTCGCACTGGTGAGCGTTGCAGCAAGCGCTTTCTATGCCGCAGAAGCTAGCCTCTGGACAGCGGTCCGGACAAGAGCGTGTCCAGGACGTGGTTGTCCGAGTCGGCGAACAGGCCGACCGAGTGGCCGTAGGGTCTGCACGACGCCCCGACCCGGCCGCGTCCCCGCGACGGGCCGGGAGGCGGGCACGTACCGGCCGGGCACGGCACGTACGACGACACGCGCGACCGGAGGACGACGAGATGACGGTGACCCTGGCGGACGTGGCGGCCCGCGCCCAGGTCTCCCCCGCGACGGTGTCGCGCGTGCTGAACGGCAACTACCCGGTCGCCGCGTCCACCCGGGAGCGGGTGCTGAAGGCGGTCGACGAGCTGGACTACGTGCTCAACGGCCCCGCGAGCGCGCTCGCCGCCGCGACCTCCGACCTGGTCGGCATCCTGGTGAACGACATCGCCGACCCCTTCTTCGGAATCATGGCGAGCGCCATCCAGTCGGAGATCGGCGGCCCCGGGGGGCGGGCCGGCGGGGAGCGGCTGGCGGTGGTCTGCAACACGGGCGGCTCACCGGATCGCGAGCTGACCTACCTGACCCTGCTGCAACGGCAGCGGGCGGCGGCGGTGGTGCTGACCGGCGGGGCCGTGGAGGACGCGCCGCACGCGGCGGCGGTCTCGGAGAAGCTGCGCAAGCTGGCGGACGCCGGGACGCGCGTGGTGCTGTGCGGGCGCCCGCCGGCGCCCGGTGCCCGGACGATCGCGCTGGCCTTCGACAACCGCGGCGGGGCACGGCAGCTGACGGAGCACCTGATCGGCCTGGGGCACCGGCGGCTCGGCTACATCGCGGGCCCCGAGGAGCGGACGACCACCCGCCACCGCCTGGAGGGCCACCGGGAGGCGCTGGCCGCGGCGGGCATCGAGGACGACCCCCACCGGACGGTGTACGGCCGGTACGACCGCTCGTCCGGCCACGAGGCCACCCTGGAGTTGCTGCGCCGCGACCCGTCCCTGACGGCGGTCGTCGCCGCGAACGACTCCGTCGCCCTGGGCGCCTGCGCCGCGCTGCGCGAGTCCGGTCTGCGCATCCCCCAGGACGTCTCGGTGGCGGGCTTCGACGACCTGCCGTTCAGCGTCGACACGGTGCCCGCGCTCACCACCGTCCGGCTGCCCCTCGCCGAAGCGGGCGCCCGCGCGGGCCGCATCGCGATGGGCCGCGAGGAGCCGCCGTCCGGAGGGGTCACGACCGTCCCGGGGGAGCTGATGGTGCGCGGGTCCACGGGGGCACCGCGGGTGTCCGCGGGGGCGCCCCGCGGGGCATGAACCACGCGGGTCGACGAGGGCACCGCGCGGGTCCGTGGGGCCGTCCCCCGCAGCGTGAGGTCCATGCGCGCAGGCGGAACACCGCGCGGGCTGAGAACCGCCGAGCTTGAGCACCCTGCAGGGCGTGGGAATCGCGGGACGTGAGGCAGTTCGGGGGGGCGTGCGACACCGCGCGAATCCGCAGGCCGCGTTCCGTGAGGTATGAACCGCGCGGCGCGTGAGGCGCCGCGTGAGGCCGCGGGCGGGCCGGGTGGGTCCGCGGGGCCGCGCCCGGGGCTCGGGGCGCCGTGCGGGTTCGCGGGGTGTCGGGCGGGCGGGTTCGGTGGGCGGGGCCGTGGACGGGTGGGGGTCGGCGGTTTAGCCTCGGAGTGAGCGGTTCTCTGACTGAGTCAAGTATCCGCGCCCGCCTCCCGTCCCCTTCACCCACGGGGTCCGACATGACCGTCCAGGACATCCGCGCCTTCAACCGCTTCTACACCAACGCCATCGGTGCCCTCGACTACGGCCGCCACCTCTACGCCCCCTACACGCTCACCGAGTCCCGGGTGCTCTACGAACTCGCGCACGCGCCCCGGACCGACGCGGCCGACCTGCGGGCCGCACTCTCGCTGGACGCCGGGTACCTGAGCCGGATCCTCAACAAGTTCGAGCAGGAGGGGCTGGTCGAGCGCGGCCCGTCCGAACGGGATCCCCGGCGGCGGAGCGTCGCCCTCACCCCGCACGGCAGGGAGGCCGCCGTCCTGCTGGAGGAGCGGGCTCGGGAGTCCGTCGGCCGGCTGCTGCTCTCCGTACCGCCGGCGGACCGGTCACGGCTGGCGGACGCGATGCGCACCGTTCGGGAGATCCTGTCCGAGGGCCGGGCACCCAGCCCCGAGGACGTCGTGCTGCGCGGGCCCGGACCCGGCGACCTGGGCTGGATCGTGCAGCGCAACGGCGCGGTGTACGCGGCCGAGTTCGGCTGGAACGCCGACTACGAGCGCCTGGTGGCGAGGATCGTCGCCGACTTCGCCGAGGACCACGACCCGGCCCTGGAGCGGGTGTGGGTCGCCGAACTCGACGGACGCCCGGTGGGCAGCGTGATGTGCGTACGGGACGAGGCCCCGGCCACCGCCCGGCTGCGGCTGCTGCTCGTCGGGCCCGAGGCGCGCGGGCTGGGCATCGGGGACCGGCTGGTGCGGGCGGTCGTCGACTTCGCGCGCGGGGCCGGCTACCGGGACCTGGTGCTGTGGACCAACGACGTGCTCGGCAGCGCCCGCCGCATCTACCAGCGGCACGGCTTCGTCCTGGTCTCCGAGCAGCCGCACCACTCCTTCGGCAAGGACCTGATGGGCCAGGACTGGCGGCTGGACCTGCGCGAACCGGGCGCGTGACGAGCGGGGCCCGTGCCCATGGAGCCCGTCCTCCGGGGGCCGGTGAGCGGGTCCCCGCCCTCAGCGTGACCGCCCGGCCGGCTGCGGCGTGGCGGGACCGCCGGTGGGGACGGCGGCGGGCTCCGAAGCCGGGGCCGGCGACGGCTCACGGCGGCGGCCCGGCGCCAGGGACGTCAGCGCCACCCCGCCCACCAGCAGCGCCGCCGCGCACCAGCGCAGGGGGCTCACCGACTCGCCAAGGAAGAGCGTCGCCGCGGACATGCCGAAGACCGGGACCAGCAGCGAGAACGGGGCGACCGTGGAGGCCGGGTGGCGGCGCAGCAGCCAGCCCCAGGCTCCGAAGCCGAAGACCGTGGTGATCCAGGCGACGTAGAGGACCGTGCCCGCGCCCTGCCAGTCGAGGGCGCGCAGCGCGGCCAGGTCCCGGGAGGGGCCCTCAAGGAGCAGCGACAGGCCGAGCAGCGGCAGGACCGGGACCGTGCTCACCCAGACCATGAAGTTCAGCGCGTCCGGCGAGGCCGCCTTGCGGGTCAGGACGTTGGAGACGCCCCAGCAGGCGGCCGCGGCGACGACGAGCGCGAAGGCGCCGAGGGGGCCCGTGGCGCCCTCGTCCACGGCCGCGACGCCGATGCCGGCGAGCGCCACGCCCATGCCCAGCACCCGTACGCCCGTGGGCCGTTCGCCCAGCGCCAGGAAGGCGAACAGGGCCGTGAACACCGCCTGGATCTGGAGCACCAGGGAGGAGAGCCCCGCGGGCATCCCGGCGTCCATCCCGACGAACAGCAGCCCGAACTTGGCGACGCCGAGCACCAGTCCCACCGCCACGACCCACTTCCACGCCACCTTCGGCCGGCCCACCAGGAGGACGGCGGGGACGGCGGCCACCAGAAAGCGCAGGGCCGAGAAGAGCAGGGGCGGGAAGTGGCCGAGGCCGACCTCGATGACGGTGAAGTTCACGCCCCAGACGGCGGCGACGAGGACGGCGAGAAGGACATGGGCAGGTCGCATGTACCGAGGATCACTTCCACGGACTGTGAAGCACCAGCGATGATTGCTGCACCATTGCATGAAGCATCGCTAACCGGTCGGCCCGTCGGAGGAACCGTGCTCGATCTCCAGCGTCTGCGTGCCCTGCACGCCGTCTCCGTACACGGCACGGTCGGGGCGGCCGCCGCCGCGCTCGGGTACACCTCGTCGGCGGTGTCGCAGCAGATCGCCAAGCTGGAGCGGGAGACCAGGACGGTCCTGCTCGAGCGCGAGGGGCGCGGGGTGCGGCTCACCGACGAGGCGCAGCAACTGGTGTCGGTGGCCGGCGAGTTGCTGACGCTCGTGGAGCGTGCCGAGACCGAACTGGAGGAGCGGCGCGGGGTGCCCGCCGGGCGGCTGCTCGTGGCGGCGTTCGCCTCGGCGGCGCGGGGGCTCATGCCGTGCGTCCTCGCGGACCTGGCCCGCCGGCATCCGGCCCTGGACGCCCGGCTCAGCGAGGTCGACCCGCACCTGTCGGTGGACCTGGTCGCCAAGGGCGCCGTCGACCTGGCCGTCGCGCACGACTGGGACATCGCCCCGCTGCCCGCACCGGCCGGGGTGGAACAGGCCGTCATCGGGGACGACCTGTGCGATCTGCTGGTGCCGTCCGGGCACCCCTTCGCGGGGCGGACGGGGGTACGGCGCGAGGAGCTGGGCGGCGAGCGGTGGATCTGCCAGCCGCCGGGCCGGGTGTGCAGCGACTGGCTGCTGCGCACCCTGCGTGCCGCCGGACACGAGCCGCACGTGGTCCACCAGGCCGACGAGAACCCGACCCTGGTCGCCCTGGTCGCCGCGGGCCTGGGCGTCGCGCTGATCCCACGCCTGGGACGGGGCCCGCTGCCCGAAGGGGTCGTGGAGGTGCCGCTGGACCCCATGCCGGTACGGCGGCTGTACGCGCTGTGGCGCACGGGCGCCGCACGCCGCCCGGCCATCGCCGAGACGGTACGCACCCTGCGGCACCACTGGCCCACGGTGTCCGCGCACACACCTCGCTGAACGCCCACCCCCGCGCCACCGGTTCCTGTGCACTCCCTTGACTGGCAGAAACTGCCGGGATATTGGTGACCCCTCGGAAGTTTCCTTCAGTGATCCTCCAGCGGATCTCCTCCGGAAGGGGCGCACGTGCACGACACCAGCACGGGATCCACCGCACTTCCCTCCAGACGTACCCTCCTCGCCGCCACGGCCGGCGTCACCGCCGCCCTGGCGGTCCAGGGCACCGGCACCGCCTACGCCGCTTCCCACGACGACAAGAAGCTGCGTGCCCTGATCTCCCGGATGACGCTCGAGGAGAAGGTCGGCCAGCTCTTCGTGATGCGGGTCTACGGCCACTCGGCCACCGCTCCGACCCAGGCCGACATCGACGCCAACCTCGCGGAGATAGGCGTCCGCACGGCCGCCGAGCTGATCGCCAAGTACCGCGTCGGCGGCATCATCTACTTCGCCTGGGCCAACAACACCCAGAACCCGCACCAGATCGCCGACCTGTCCAACGGGATCCAGCAGGCGTCCCTCGGGCAGCCGCGCGGCCTGCCCCTGCTCGTCGCCACCGACCAGGAGCACGGCATCGTCTGCCGCGTGGGCAAGCCCGCGACCCTCTTCCCGGGCGCCATGGCGATCGGCGCGAGCGGCTCGCCCGCCGACGCCAACACCCTGGGCCGCGTCTCCGGTGCGGAGCTGCGCGCCCTCGGCATCAACCAGGACTACTCCCCCGACGCCGACGTGAACGTCAACCCGGCCAACCCGGTCATCGGCGTACGGTCCTTCGGCGCCGACCCGGACGCCGTGGCGAGGCTGGTGGCCGCGGAGGTGAAGGGCTACCAGAACTCCCGGGTGGCGGCGACCGCCAAGCACTTCCCCGGGCACGGGGACACCGCCACCGACAGCCACTTCGGCTTCCCGGTCATCACGCACAGCCAGGAGCTGTGGGAGCAGCTGGACGCGGTGCCGTTCCGGGCCGCGATCAAGGCCGGCATCGACTCGATCATGACCGCGCACATCCAGTTCCCAGCGCTGGACGACTCCGGCGACCCGGCCACCCTGTCCCACCCGATCCTCACCGGCATCCTGCGCGGCGAACTCGGCTTCGACGGCGTCGTGGTGACCGACTCGCTCGGCATGGACGGCGTGCGCACCAAGTACGGCGACGACCGGGTCCCGGTGCTCGCGCTGAAGGCGGGCGTGGACCAGCTGCTCAACCCGCCCTCGCTGGACGTGGCCTGGAACGCGGTGCTGGACGCGGTGCGCGCCGGCGAGCTGACCGAGGCCCGGCTCGACGAATCGATCCTCCGCGTCCTGCGGCTGAAGGCGAAGCTGGGACTGCTCGACGACCCCTACGTCAGCCAGTCGAACGTCGACCGCGTCGTGGGCGTCGAGTCCCACCTGGCGGCGGCCGACCGCGTCGCCGAGCGGACCACGACCCTGCTGGCCAACGAGGGCCGCCTGCTGCCGCTGTCCCGCCGCAGCCACAGAAAGATCCTCGTCGTCGGCGCCGACCCCGCCTCCCCGTCGGGCACCACCGGCCCGCCCACCGGAGTGCTCGCCGCCGATCTCACCGAACTCGGCTTCCAGGCCACGGCGTTGTCGACCGGCACCGACCCGTCGGCGGCGACCGTCGACCAGGCGGTGGCCGCGGCACAGGACGCGGACGCGGTGGTGGTCGGGACGTACAACGTCACGGCGGGCAGCTCCCAGAAGACACTGGTGGAACGGCTCGTCGCCACCGGCCGCCCGGTGGTCGCGGTCGCGATCCGCAACCCCTACGACATCGCCCACCTGCCCACCGTCCCCGCCCACTTGGCCGCCTACTCCTGGACCGACGTGGAACTGCGCGCCGCCGCACGGGTGATCGCGGGCCAGGTGCGGCCGCGCGGGAAGCTGCCGGTGCCGGTGCAGCGGGCGGACGACCCGGCGCGGATCCTGTACCCCATCGGATACGGCCTGTCCTACTAGCCGCTCTCGCCCGTAGGGCGTACGGCGCTTACGCCGCTCCCCCCGGCGTGCCACCGCCAACTGGCCCGAAGCACGCGCACGCCTGGCGTGGCCCCGCTGCGGCGGGCCACGCTGGGCCGGGGTGGACCGGGGGGATGGCGATGCGCGGGACATGGACCAGGGGGGTGGCGTGCGCCCTGCCGGCGCTGCTCGTGGCGCTGCTGACGGGCTGCGGGCAGCCGCCCGGGTCCACGGGTGGCCGGGAGCGGGGCACCGCCCCGGCCTCCGCGGGGCCGTCCGGTCATGGCGCGGTGTTCCTCGACGTGGGCGAGTGCAGTTCCTTCGGCACGACGGCCTTCACCGAGGTGCCCTGTTCCGGCGAGCGGGCGGCGGCCCGGGTGATCGCCCGGCACGACGGCCGGCCCGGCGACGGCCCGCTCTGCCCGCCGAACACCGACTTCGTCCTGCACATCGACGCCCAGCCGGCCGGTCCCGGCCAGGAGGGCGGCGCGATCCCGCAGGGCTACGCCTGCATGCGCAACCTCCAGCCGCCCCACCCCGGCGACCCCGGCGGCGGGGGCGGCCCGCGCACCGTCGTCGGCGACTGCCTCTACGGATCCGGCCGCGGCCAGGTCCGGGAGACCGCGTGCGACGGCACGGGCCACAAGAAGCCCGAGTATCTGGTGACGCGGGCGGTGCGCAGACGCGACCGGTGCCCCGCGTCGACCACCCTGTACGTCCGACTCGGCGGCGACGAACCGGTGGGCTGCGCCCGGAAGCTGTGACTCCGGGCGCAGCCCACCGATGGATCAGCGCGTGCGCGTCAGCGTGTCACGGCCTGAGCGCGGGCTCCCGCTCCACGTCCCGCACGTCCAGCTTCGCGTCGTAGCCGGCCAGCGGCTTGGCCACCGACGGGTTCGACTGGACCGCCGGGGTGGCGACTCCCGCCCACTCGAGGATCCTGGCCGTGGCGAGCGCCTTCTCGTCCGGCACGAGACCGGCGACGTTCGCCCCGTGATTCATGCCGGGCGCCGTGAAGACGTACGAGTCCTGTGCCTTCTTGTCGAGGCGGAACCGCTCCGAGCCCCACGGGTCGTTCTCCCCGTACACGAAGAGCATCTGGTTCGCGTGCTGGCGCACCCAGGTGTCCACGTCACGCATCGCCGACGGCTGGAACTTCATCGGGATCGACCGCGGCACGTAGTTGCGCGGCGGCTGGTAGCCGTAGCGGATCAGCTTCTTCTCGATGTGCGGGAACTGGATGGTCGGCGCGCCGAGCTGCGTACCGGCCTGGTAGTAGTACGGCGTGTAGGGCTCCAGGCCCTGGTCGGTGTAGGCGTCGAAGCCGGAGATGGCGTCGACGGTGTCCCAGATCTGCTGGTCGGTGGCGTTCTTGGCGTCACCCGGGATGGTGCCGCAGTCCTTCAGCAGGCTGTACTGCCAAAAGCCCCACACGTAGTCGAGGACGACAGCCTCGTAGGCCTTGTCCAGGTTGCCGACGGTGGTGAAGGTGTAGCCGTGGTCGGCGGCGAACTTCGCGTACTTGTTCTCCAGCGACTCCCGGCGCACCAGCGCCTCCCGCTGCACCCCGTTCAGCCTGTCTCGGCACTCCTTGGTGCCGACGGTGGCGAAGAAGCGGTCGTAGGCGGAGTCCTCCTTGTCGACCACGTCGTTGGGGGCGACGTAGGCGACCACGCCATCCATGTCACCGGGGTAGAAGCGCTTGTAGTAGGTGGCCGTCATGCCGCCCTTGGAGCCGCCGGTGGCGATCCAGTTGTGGGAGTAGACCGGCTTCAGCGCCTGGTAGATGCGGTGCTGGTCGCTGGCGGCCTGCCAGATGTCGAGCTTGGACCAGTCGGCGGGGGCGGGTCGGGACGGGGTGAAGAACCGGTACTCCATGGAGACCTGGTTGCCGTCCACGATCTGGGTGGGCTCGCGGCGGCTCGCGGTCGTGGAGACGTTGTAGCCGCCGGTGTAGAAGACCGTCGGGCGGTCGACTCCCTTGTGCAGCAAGGTGATCCGCTGCTGGAAGGTGCCCTTCGACGGATCGCGGTGGTCGACCGGCTGGGTGTAGTTGAGGACGAAGAAGCGGTAGCCCGTGTAGGGCTTCTCCTCGATCAGGCTCATGCCGGGGATGGCCAGGAGCCGGTTCAGGATGTCGGTTTCCGAGCTGGCCGCGGTGCCGTTCGTGGCCTCCGGCTGGGCCGCGGTGGCCGCCCCCGCCGTACTCAGCGTGCCGATGGACACCGTGAGCGCGAGCAGCCATCTGAGCGCCTTGCGCATGCACCCTCCCATTAAGACAGATGTTCGCCGGAAGGTATCGGAGCAACTCGGGTGCGCACCAGGGCGGCAGGGAAATACCTGAACGTGTTTCAGGGGCTCAGCACAGGATCCAGGCCGTGTGCACCGACTTCGAGCCCACCGATCCGGCGACCCGCACGCACCGGTGGCCCGCGTGCACGGTGACCGGGCCGGCCTGCCGGGAGTAGCGGCCCTTGTCGGTGACCGGACGGTTGCCGCGGGCCTGCACCGTCACCGACATCAACCGTCTGGGGCCGGATTTCCTGGCGGTGGTGAGGGCGCAGACGTAGCCGTCACGCTTGTGGACGTGGACGGTGCCGGTGGCGAAGGAGAGCGTTCTGACCTCGCGGCCGGCGCAGCCGGCGGCTGCCTGGGCGGTGCCGGGCGCGGCGAACGCCAGCAGCACCGCCCCGGTCAGCACAGCCACGAGCGGCAGCGGCCGCCGGCGTATCGCAGCACTGTCCACGGTCCCCCCTGACGTGAGCGTACAAGCGTACGGATCTACGGACGCGGCCCGCGGGCCGATTGGTTGCTGCCACGGGCTCAGCGTGACGCGCTGACCGGCTCCTCCGGCTCGGACGCGCCGACGAACGTCCGCCACAGCGCGGCGTACCGTCCGTCGCGGGCCAGCAGTTCCTCGTGGGTGCCGTCCTCCGCGACCCGGCCGTGGTCCATCACCACCACCCGGTCGGCGCGGGCGGCCGTCGTCAGCCGGTGGGCGACAATCAAGGTGGTGCGCGCGTAAGCGCTCGATGAGGGGTGGTGGTCGGGCGACGGGTGGGCGGTACGGCGGCCGGCGAGCCGGTCGGTGGCCTGGTTGACCTGTGCCTCGGTGGCCAGGTCGAGCGCGGCGGTCGCCTCGTCGAGGAGCAGGACGTCGGGGTCGACGAGTTCGGCGCGGGCCAGCGCGATCAGCTGGCGCTGACCGGCCGACAGGTTGCGTCCGCGCTCGGCGACCTCGTGCAGGTAGCCGTCCTCCAGCGTGGCGATCATCTCGTGCGCGCCGACCGCGCGCGCGGCGGCCTCCACCTCGGCGTCGGTGGCGTCGGGGCGGCCGTAGGCGATGGCGTCGCGGACGGTGCCCGGGAAGAGGTACGCCTCCTGCGGCACGACCCCGAGCCGGTGCCGGTAAGCGGTGAGGTCCAGTGCCCTGAGGTCCGTGCCGTCGACGGTCACCCGGCCGCCGCTCGGGTCGTAGAACCGGGCCACCAGCTTCACCAGGGTCGACTTGCCCGCGCCGGTCTCACCGACGAAGGCGACGGTCTGTCCGGCCGGGATGCGCAGGTCGACGCCGGTGAGCGCCGCGTCGCCCGCGTCGCCGGCGCCGTAGTGGAAGTGCACGTCCTCGAAGGCGATCTCGCCGCGCAGGGCGGGCACCTCGACGGGCTCGGCGGCGGACTTCGTGGACGTCGGCTCCCGGAGCAGTTCCTGGATGCGGCCCAGGGAGACGGTCGCCTGCTGGTAGCCGTCGAAGACCTGCGAGAGCTGCTGGACCGGCGCGAAGAACAGGTCGATGTAGAGCAGGTACGCCACCAGGGCGCCCGTGGTCAGCGTGGCCGCCTCCACCCGGCCCGCGCCCGCGATCAGCACCGCGGCCGCCGCGACCGAGGACAGGAGCTGCACGAACGGGAAGTAGACCGAGATCAGCCACTGGCCCCGGATCCGCGCCCGGCGGTAGTCCTCGCTGCGCCCGGCGAACCGCCGCCCGCCGTCCCCCTCGCGCCGGAAGGCCTGCACGATCCGCAGCCCGGCCACCGACTCCTGGAGGTCGGCGTTGACCACCGACACCCGCTCACGGGCGAGTTCGTACGCCCTGACGCTCGCCCGGCGGAAGAAGAACGTGGCGACGACCAGCGGCGGCAGCGTCGCGAAGACGACCAGCGCCAGGTGCACGTCGATCACCAGCAGGGTCATCATGATGCCGAAGAAGGTGACGACCGAGACGAACGCCGTGACCAGGCCGGTCTGGAGGAACGTCGACAGCGCGTCGACGTCGGTCGTCATCCGGGTCATGATCCGGCCGGTCAGCTCGCGCTCGTAGTAGTCGAGGCCGAGCCGCTGGAGCTGGGCGAAGATCTTCAGGCGCAGCGAGTAGAGCACCCGTTCCCCGGTCCGCCCGGTCATCCGGGTCTCGCCGATCTGCGCCGCCCACTGCACCAGCACGGCGAGCAGACCGAGCAGCGACGCCGCCCACACGGCGCCCAGGGCCATCCGTGTGACGCCCTGGTCGATGCCGTGCCGGATCAGGATCGGCAGCAGCAGGCCCATGGCGGCGTCCACGGCGACGAGGCCGAGGCTGGCCAGGAGCGGCAGGCCGAAGCCGCGCAGCAGGCGGCGCAGGCCGTAGGAGTCCTCCGGGCGGACGGCCCGCCGCTCGTCGATGTCGGGAGTGTCGGCCGCGGGCGGCAGCGCCGCGACCTGGGCGAGCAGTTCGGGGGTGGCGGGCATGCCGGCCATCGCCGCGTCCCGGGGCTCGCGCTCGCCCGCCCACAACGTGGGCGTGATGCCGCGCTCGGCGTCGAACTCGGCGTCCAGTTCCTCCCGGACCGAGACGTCGTCCGGGGGAGCGGCGGGCTGGGTGTGGCCCGGTGAGACGCCGCCGAGCTCGTCGGGGTCGGTGAGCAGGCCGCGGTAGAGGGCGCACCGCTCCTGGAGTTCGTCGTGCGTGCCGATGTCGGCGAGGCGGCCCTGGTCGAGGACGGCGATGCGGTCGGCGAGGTTCAGGGTGGAGCGGCGGTGGGCGATGAGGAGGGTCGTGCGGCCCTCCATGACCTGCGCCAGGGCCTCGTGGATCTCGTGCTCGACGCGGGCGTCCACGGCGGAGGTGGCGTCGTCCAGGACGAGCAGGCGCGGGTCGGTGAGGATCGCGCGGGCCAGGGCGACGCGCTGGCGCTGGCCGCCGGAGAGGGTCAGGCCGTGCTCGCCGACCGTGGTGTCGTAGCCCTCGGGCAGCTCCGAGATGAAGCGGTCGGCCTGGGCGGCGCGGGCGGCGGCCTCGATCTGCTCCGCGGTGGCGTCGGGGCGGCCGTAGGCGATGTTGGCGCGGATGGTGTCGGAGAACAGGAAGGAGTCCTCGGGCACCAGGCCGATCGCGGCCCTGAGCGAGTCCAGGGTCAGCTCGCGCACGTCGTGGCCGCCGATGAGGACGGCGCCGTGGGTGACGTCGTAGAAGCGGGGCAGCAGCAGGGAGACCGTGGACTTGCCGGAGCCGGAGGAGCCGACGACGGCCAGGGTCTCGCCGGGGCGGATCTCGAAGGACAGACCCTGGAGGACGGGCCGGCCGTCCGCGTAGCCGAACGAGACGTCGTCGAACTCGACGGTCGCGGGGGCGTCGGCGGGCAGCTCCTTGGTGCCCCCGGTCAGGGTGGGCTCGGTGTCGATCAGCTCCAGGACGCGTTCGGTGCCCGCCCGGGCCTGCTGCCCGACCGTGAGCACCATGGCGAGCATGCGGACCGGGCCGACGAGCTGGGCGAGGTAGGCGGAGAAGGCGACGAACGTGCCCAGCGTGATGTGCCCGCGCACGGCGAGCCAGCCGCCGAGGGCCAGCATGGCGACCTGGCCGAGGGCGGGCACGGCCTGGAGGGCGGGCGTGAACCGGGCGTTCAGCCGGATGGTGCGCAGCCGCCCGGCGAACAGCCTGCGGCCGACCCCGCGCAGCTTGGCGGTCTCCTGCTCCTCCTGGCCGAAGCCCTTCACCACGCGGACGCCGCTCACCGCGCCGTCGACCACGCCGGCGACGGCGGCGGCCTGCGCCTGGGCGTACCAGGTGGCGGGGTGGAGCTTGGTGCGGCTGCGCCGGGCGATCCAGCCGAGGGCCGGGGCGACGGCCAGGGCGACCAGGGTCAGCGGAAGCGACAGCCAGGCCATGATCACCAGGGAGATCAGGAAGAGCAGCACGTTGCCGATGGTCATCGGCAGCATGAAGAGCAGGCCCTGGATCAGCTGGAGGTCGCTGGTGGCGCGGCCGACCACCTGGCCGGTGGACAGCTCGTCCTGGCGTCTGCCGTCGAGCCGGGTGATCGTCTCGTACATCTCCGTCCGCAGGTCGTGCTGGACGTCGAGGGCGAGCCGGCCGCCGTAGTAGCGGCGGATGTAGGTGAGGACGTAGACGACGAGCGCGGCGGCGACCAGGGCGCCCGCCCAGGGGGTCATACGGCGGCTGTGGTCGCCGATCACGTCGTCGATGATCACCTTGGTGATCAGCGGCACCAGCGCCGTGACGGCCATGCCGGCGAGCGAGGCGCCCAGGGCGAGGACGACGTCCTTGGGGTAGCGCCAGGCGTACCCGGCCAGTCTCCGCGCCCATCCCGGCTGCGCTGCCACGTCGGTGCCTCCCTCAGGACCTGATCTTCCGGAAGACACCAACGCGGGCGGGAGCGGATTTCATCCCTCGGCGACGATGCGCCCGGCGGCGCGGGGATCACCCGCCCGACGGGAGCGCCACGAACGCCTCCTCGGGCGTGGTGGTCGGCGTGTAGCGCACGGTGTTCGCCGCCGTGGGGACGAGGTCCTTGTGGATGGCCCTGGCGATGTTCTGGATGGTGGTGACGCCGTAGTTCATGGTGCTGTTGTCCTGGGTCAGCACCGTGATCATGTAGTCGCGGCCGACGCCGTTGAAGGTGCCCACGCTGTGCACCCGCCAGCCGTGGGTGGAGCGCGACAGCCAGCCGTTCTTGACGTGGACGGCGACGGAGGACGGCGCCCCGGCGGGCGTGCCCCAGCGCTGGGAGGAGACGACCTGGCCCATGAGCTTGAGCATGTAGGCGCGGGAGTTGTCGCTCAGCACGGAGTTCTTCGCCGTGATCAGTGCGAGCAGCTTCTGCTCGTCGCGCACGGTGATCTGGGTCAGTCCCCAGTAGCCGTTCGCCCCCGGCTTGGTCTGGGTCATGCCGGCCGCGGCGAGGAAGCCCTTGACCTTCGTCACGCCCAGCTGCTTCCACAGGCTGGAGGTGGCGTTGTTGTCCGACTTCGTGATCATGGCCTTGGTGAGCGTGGTCTCGCGGGCGGTGAGGTAGCGGTTGTGCTTCTTGGCGTCCCACAGCAGGGTGGCGAGGACGGTGACCTTGACCACGCTCGCCGAGTCGTAGGCGGTCGACTGGCGCAGCGTGCAGGTCGTGTTGGTGGTGCGGTCGCGCAGGCCGACGGCAATGGTGCCTTTGCGGCCCTTCATGGCCGCGGTGATGTCCTTCTGCAACTTGGCTGCCAGGCCTGCCTTGCCGGACGTGCAGCTGACCGTGGGTGCGGCGGCCGCAGCGGGCGTCGCGGCGGCCACGCAGGGAATCAGCATCCCGGCGCCCACGCCCGCCGCGAGCACTTGGGCGCGTCGGGTTGTCCAGTGAGTCATGCCCAGATGACTCCGGGACCCCCGCACGGAGTTGTGGGAGTTGGCAGAGATTTGACCTACCGTTACCCAACCGCAGTAACGAAACAGCGCCGTTCCCGCTGTCGCACCAGGCAGGCGCTGACGGTGTCCGGGGCGGAGTCGCCCAGGGCGATCATGGGGGTGGAGAGGGAACTCTTCGCGTCGTACTCGTCCTTGACCTCCGCCGTCAGTGGGGCGTGGTCCCGTATCCGGATCTCGACCCGGTCGCCGACCCTCCCCAGGTCGATTCGGGCCCACACGGTGTGACAGGCGGCACCGTGCCGGATCTTGACCACGGTTCGTCCGAAGGCCTGCCGTCGGAGCGTCGTCGGCGGGGGTGTGACGTCGCACCCGTAGGTCTCGGGGTTCTTGCCCGCGCACCCGCCGCCCTCACAGCCCGGCGACGCGGCGACCGTCAGGGCGGACGTGGCGGGGGAGCCGCCCCGCTGCCAGTGACTCGCTCCGAAGGCACCGGCGACCACGAGCGCCACCGCGACAGTGACGGCGGCCAGGCCCCAGAGCCCTCCGGTGACCAACTCCCGGCGCACGCGCGGGCGTGGGAGCCGGCGAGCCGCGTGACCGGACGTCCCGGGCGCGGCACGGGGGGACGCCGGCGGGGCTGCGGCGCCGTCCGCGGCGGGCCCTGCGCTCTCGCCTCCCAAGGGCCCGGCGCTCTCGTCTTCCGAGGGCTGGGCGGTGCCGTTCTGCACGAGCCCGGCCCTGGCGGGGTCCGGAGGTGACGCCGGGCGGGGCACGGGGAGTCCGGCTCCTGCGGTCGGCGGTGCGGGCCGCGGCGGAGGCCCGGACCGCCCGCTCCACACGGCCTCGGCCAGCTCCCACAGGGCGAGCGGCCTGCCGGGGTCCTCCCCCGCCAGGGCGCACAGCGCCTCGACGGCCCCTCGGGGCGGGACCGTCTTGCCGTTGAGGTAACGCTCCCAGGAGGACTTGCTGTACTGCGTCTTGTCCGCCAGTCCGGCCAGGCTCAGGCCGGTCCTGGCGCGCAGGCCGCGCAGTGTCCCGGCCAGCCGGTCGCATTCCAGGTGCCGGTCACCGGGCGTCATGCCGCAGCACTTCCCAGGTGTCCTCGCCGATCACCCCGTCCACGACGATGTGCGCGTCCTGCTGCAAGCGCTCCACCGCACGTTCGGTGCCGCTGCCGAAGGCGCCGTCGGCGAGCCCCGGCGGAAATCCGTGGTGACGCAGCAGGCACTGCGCCTCGACGACGGGCCACTGCGCGGATCCCGTGCCGATCAGGGCGGTGCGGGTGGTGCTGTAACCGGCGTACAGCAGCCCGTCCTTGTCCCTCCGGACCGCGCACGAGTAGTCCTTGCCCGCCCGGAACACGAACGGGTCCCCGCCCTGGTTCGTGGCGGAACTTCCCGCCGCGGCCGCCGGCCGGTCCGGCGCCCCGCCGTGGTCCCAGGGGGCGGCCACCAGCAGCGCGATCAGGGCCAGCAGGGCCGTGACGGACGCCGCCGCCAGGACGGGCAGCCACGGCAGCCGCCGCCCGCTCTGCGGCCGGTCGTCCCGCGCGCCCTTCCCGACGTCCGCCGACTCCCCGGACTCGTCCCGCTGCGCGGGTTCGTCACGCTCCCCGGGCTCGTCCCGCTCCTCGGGGTCCTCGGGCGTGTGCGCCTGCTTGCTCTCGCCGCGCGTGTTCCGTGCGGCGCCGCCGCCCAGCGCTGCCGCGGCCACCTCGTGCAGGGCCAGCAGCCGGCCGGGGTCGGTGGCACAGGCGCGGGCGAAGGCGGCCACGGCCCGTTGGGGAGGCAGCGCACGGCCGTTGAGGTACCGGTCCCAGGAGGAACGGCTGTACCCCGTTCTGGCGGCCAGGGCCTGCTGGCTGAGACCGCTGTGGTCCTTGACCCGGCGCAGCTGCAGGACCAGTTGGCGCGTCCTGGGATCGAGCGAGGTCGGCAGTTGCTTCCAAGGAGACATGTCCCCCACATCCACATCTCTTCCGTTTGCTAGCAACCTCTTACCGAAGATGCGGTGGGTTCTCGCTCCGGTTTCCCGATGCCGTCCCTCGAAAGGATGCTTTCAGCCGCCCGGTGTGACCCGCGTCCCGCCACTGCCTCGCCCGTCGGCACGTCCCCGCAGGTCAGTCCGTGGGACGTCCCACGTGGGCTGCATTCCGGCCGCGGCGGTGGCCCGCCCCCGCGGTCGGCGGGCAGTGTCGGTGGCGCAAGGCAGCCCAAGGCAGCCAAGGAACCCAAGGCAACCACGGAACCCAAGGAACCCAAGGAAACGGGGAGCACCCATGACCATCGGCGCAACGCACAAGTCCCTCGGGATCGGTGTCGCCACGCTCGCCCTCCTGGGCGGCGCGGCCACCGCCGGCACCGCCCAGGCGGCCGGGAGCGCCACCGCCCACTCCGCCACGGCCGCGGCGAAGAAGTGCACGTACACGAAGAGCCTCGGCTACTACTGCGGCTACTACAAGGGCAACGGCACCGTCCGCAAGGGCAGCAAGGGCAACGCGGTCCGGGAGGTCCAGGCGCTGATCAACCAGACGACCGCGCACAAGCCCAAGCTCAAGATCGACGGCGACTACGGCAAGAACACCAGGGCCGCCGTGGTCTGGTTCCAGAAGACGTACCACGTCAAGCCGTACGACGGCATCGCCGGCAAGAAGACGTGGAAGGAGCTGCGCCTGAAGTAGCGGCCTCCGCGGCCGAACGGTGTGCCGTCCGCTCAGCCCAGGTGCGTGGGCGCGAACATCCGCAGGACCGCCGGGAGGACGACCACCGAGGGCCCCGGCTCGGAAAGGGCCCTCGCCAGGTCGGCCGCCAGGTTCTCGGGCGTCGTACGGACGCCCGGGACGCCGAAGGACTCGGCCAGGGCCACGTAGTCGGGGCGGGTGAGCTCCGTCGCCGTGGCCTGGCCGAAGGCGTCGGTCATGTACTCGCGGAGGATGCCGTAGCCGCCGTCGTCGACGATCAGCCAGGTGACGTCGAGGTCGTACTGGCGGGCGGTGGCCAGTTCCGCGATCGAGTACAGCGCGCCGCCGTCGCCCGACACCGCCAGGACCGGGCGGGTGCGGTCCGCGGCCGCCGCCCCCAGCGCCGCAGGGAAGCCGTAGCCGAGACCGCCGGCGCCCTGGGCCGAGTGCATGGCGTTGGGGGACTTCGCGTCGAAGGCCGACCAGGCCCAGTACGCCAGGATCGTCATGTCCCAGAAGGACGGCGAGCCGGCGGGCAGGGCACGGCGGACGGACGCCAGCACGTCCTGCTCCAGGGTGAGTCCCTGGGCGGCGATCCGGTCGCGGACCTTGGCAAGGACCTCGCGTACGCGGTCGGCGGCGGTCTCGTCCGGACGCTCGTCCACGGTCTCCAGCAGGGCCTGGAGGGCCGGGCGGGCGTCGGCGTGGATGCCGAGCGCCGGGTGGTTGGACTCCAGCTTGCCGAGGTCGGCCTCGATCTGGATCACCCGGCCGCGCGGCGTGAACGTGTGGTAGTTGGAGGAGAGTTCGCCGAGGCCCGAGCCGATGACGAGCAGGACGTCCGCGTCCTCCAGGAAGTCCGTGGTGTGCCGGTCCTCCAGCCAGGACTGGAGGGACAGCGGGTGCTCCCAGGGGAAGGCGCCCTTGCCGCCGAAGGTCGTGACGACCGGCGCGTTCAGCCGCTCCGCGAGCGCCAGCAGCTTGCCGGACGCGTCGGCGCGGACCACTCCCCCGCCCGCGATGATCGCCGGGCGGGCGGCCTTCGACAGCAGGTCGGCCGCCACCGCGGTGAGTTCGGGACGCGGGAGCAGCTCCTCCGGGGTCGCGTCCAGCGCCGTCACCACCGGCAGGCTCGTCCGGTCGAGCAGCACGTCCTGCGGGATCTCCACCCATACGGGCCCGTGCGGGACCGTCAGCGCCGACTTCCAGGCGGCCGCGATGGCGGAGGGGATCTGGGACTGGGTACGGACCGTGTGGACCGACTTCACCACACCGCGGAACGAGGCCGCCTGGTCGGGCAGTTCGTGCAGGTAGCCGTGGCGGCCGCCGCCGAGCCCCGCCGTCGGGATCTGGCTGCTGATGGCCAGGACGGGGGCCGAGGCCGCCGCCGCCTCCTGGAGCGCGGCCAGCGAGGTCAGCGCTCCCGGGCCGGTCGACAGCAGCAGCGGTGCGGCCTCGCCGGTGATCCGGCCGTAGGCGTCGGCGGCGAAGCCGGCGTTGTTCTCCACCCGCAGGCCCACGTACGTCAGGTCCGAGCGGCGCAGCGCGTCGAACATGCCGAGGGCGTGCTGTCCCGGCAGGCCGAAGACGGTCGTCGCGCCCAGCCCGGCCAGGGTCTCCACGACCAGGTCTCCGCCGTTGCGGCCGGGGGGAGGATTGAGGGCGGCCTCCGTCTGCGCGGGTGTCGGGCGGAGCACCAGGTCGTGGTCGTGCGTCACTTGGCTTACGCGTCCTTCCGGGCCGCCGCGATCCGGCGGGTCATGATCGTGGTCAGTTCGTACGCCGTGTGGGAGGCGGCCACCGAGGTGATCTCGGCGTGGTCGTACGCCGGGGCGACCTCGACGACGTCGGCGGAGACCAGGTTGCAGGACGCCAGGCCGCGCAGGATCTCCAGCAGTTCGCGGGAGGTCATGCCGCCGGCCTCGGGGGTGCCGGTGCCGGGCGCGTGCGCGGGGTCGAGGCAGTCGATGTCGATGGAGATGTACAGCGGGCGGTCGCCGATGCGCTGGCGCAGCTGGTCGGCCACCTCGTCGGCGCCGCGGCGGTAGACGTCGGCGGAGGTGACGATGCCGAAGCCCATCTTCTCGTCGTCGCTGAGGTCCTGCTTGCCGTACAGCGGGCCGCGGGTGCCGACGTGGGAGAGCGCCTCGGTGTCGAGGATGCCCTCCTCCACCGCCCGCCGGAACGGGGTGCCGTGCGTGTACTCGGCGCCGAAGTAGGTGTCCCAGGTGTCGAGGTGGGCGTCGAAGTGGAGCAGCGCGACCGGGCCGTGCTTCTTGGCGACGGACCGCAGCAGCGGCAGCGCGATGGTGTGGTCGCCGCCGAGGGTCATCAACCGGGCGCCGGTGCCGAGGAGTTCGTCGGCGGCGGCCTCGATGGTCTCGACGGCCTCGTTGATGTTGAACGGGTTCACGGCGATGTCGCCGCCGTCCGCGACCTGGGCGAGGGCGAACGGGGAGGCGTCCTGCGCCGGGTTGTAGGGGCGCAGCAGCCGGGACGCCTCACGGATGGCGTTGCCGCCGAAGCGGGCGCCCGGCCGGTACGAGACGCCCGAGTCGAACGGCACGCCCACGACGGCGACGTCGGCGGTGCCCACCTCGTCGAGGCGGGGCAGCCGGGCGAAGGTCGCGGGGCCGGCGTACCGCGGGACGCGGGAGGAGTCGACGGGACCGCGGGGCGTCTCGGTGCTGCTCATGGTGAAATGCCTTCTTTCTTACGCTTCGTCGCGTATGTAATGGCTCGTGATCGACTCTACTGGCGGGCGGGGGCCGGTTCGGACGCGAGTTCGGGGGTGCGCCCGGCGAGCCGCTCGCGCCAGGCGGCGAGGACGGCCTCGTCGGTCGGCTTCGTCGCCAGGGAGACGATGACGTAGGCGGCCAGGGAGGACAGCAGGCCGTAGTAGACGGGCTCGTTGGCGAGGATGCCGAAGGCCGCCATGAGGCCGATGACCGCGACACCGCCGACGATCACGGAGGCGAGGGCGCCCTGCGCGGTGCCGCGCTTCCACAGCAGTCCGCCGAGGATCGGCACGAGCAGCCCGCCGACGAGCAGGTTGTAGGCGACGGTCAGCGCCTCGACGACGTTGTTGAGCGCGATGGCGGTGCAGATCACGCCCACGCCCATGATCAGGATGAAGACGCGGTTGCCCTTGACCTCGTCGTGCGCGTCCCCGTCGCGGCGCACGGCGCCGCGCAGCCGGGACCAGATGTCGTTGTTGGCGACGGTGGCGCAGGCGATCAGCGCGCCGGATGAGGTGGACATCACCGCGGCCAGCGCGGCGGCGAGCACCAGGCCGCGGACACCGATGGGCAGGTCGTCCTTGACGATGGTGGCGAAGGCGTCGTCGGCGCTGCCGAGGTTGGGGTAGAGCACCTTGGCGGCGGTGCCGATGACCGCGCCGGCGATCGCGTAGACCAGGCAGTAGGTGCCGGCGACGGTGCCGCCCCACTTGGCGGTGGTGTCACTGCGGGCGGTGAACACGCGCTGCCAGATGTCCTGGCCGATGAGCATGCCGAAGGTGTAGATCAGGACGTACGTGAAGATCGTCTCGCCGCCGATGCCCAGCGGGTCGAAGTAGGAGGTCGGCAGCTTGGCCTTCATCTCGCTGAAGCCGCCCGCCTTGACGACGGCGATGGGCAGCAGGAGGAGCAGCACGCCGATCGTCTTCACCACGAACTGCACCATGTCGGTCAGCGTGATGGACCACATGCCGCCGAGGGTGGAGTAGGCCACGACGATCGTGCCGCCGAGGATGATCGCGACGGTGCGGTTCAGGTCGAACAGGACGTCGAAGATCGTGGCGTACGCGATGGTGGAGGTCACCGCCAGCATCAGGGTGTACGCCCACATCACGACGCCCGAGATGATGCCGGCCCGGCCGCCGTAGCGCAGGTCGAGCATCTCGGAGACGGTGTAGACCTTCAGGCGGGCGATGCGGGCGGAGAAGAAGACCGAGAGGGCGAGGATTCCGAGGCCGATGGTGAAGACCATCCAGGCGCCGGAGAGGCCGTACTTGTAGCCGAGGCCGACGCCGCCGATGGTGGACGCGCCGCCGAGGACGATCGCCGCCATGGTGCCGGAGTACATCGCGGGGCCCAGGCGGCGGCCCGCGACCAGGAACTCGCTCTTGGACTTGGCGCGGCGCATGCCCCACCAACCCATGGCCAGCATGCCGGCGAGATAGACGACGATCACTGTGTAGTCGACGGCCATGTGGGGCCCTCCTTCGCGCACATCCCGGTGGCGGTGTCGTGCAGGTGTCTGGGGGTGGGTGGGACGTCGGCAAGGGCTCGCGGGGACATCGCCCGTACCCGTGGCTGCCGGTCTGCCTTGACACTAGGTGGCCGAAAAGCGACTGCGAAGTGTACTTTTCATCCATTCGAGCCGCGACGGTATGGAAGGAACGCACATCATGCCGGAGGCACCGGTGCCGGCGGCCCCCGCGGTCCCGTCGGTTCCGTCGGTCCCGCCGACCCCGCCCATCCCGCTGTCCGCCCTGCTGGCCCGCGAGGACCTCGCGCTGCGCCGGATCGCCGGCCCGGCCGACCGGGACACCGTGATCCACTGGGCGCACACCTCGGAGATGACCGACCCCTACCCGTACCTGCTGGGCGGCGAGCTGCTGCTGACGGCCGGCGTCCATGTCACCCCGGCGGACGCCACCGGCCCGTACTTCGACACCTACGTCTCCCGAGTGGCGGCGGCGGGCGGCGCGGCCATCGGTTTCGGCCTGGCGCCGGTGCACGACACGGTGCCGCGCACCCTGGTGGCCGCCTGCGAGGCCCACGGCCTGCCGCTGCTCGAGGTCCCGCCGCAGACCACCTTCTCCGGCGTCGCCCGCGCCGTCTGGCAGCTGATGGCCCAGGCCCGGCTGGCCGAGCTGCGCCGCGTGACCGAGGCACAGCAGAGCCTCGCGGCCGCCGCCTCCCGCCCCGACCCCGTCCCCTCCGTGTTGCGCCAACTGGCCCAGCGCCTGACCGGCTGGGCGGCCCTGTACGGCCCGGACGGCGCGGAGATCGCCTCGGCGGGCCGGGCCCCGCACGAGACGGCCCGCCAGGCGCTCGCCCACCTGACGGCCGTGGTACGCCCGGCCCCGACGACCACGCCGCCGTCGCCCCCGGCCTCACCGGGCACCACCGCCCGCACGCCCACGACCCCGCCGGGCACGACCGTCCGCACGCCCCCGGGCCCGACCGCGCCTCCGACGGGCCGTCCCGCCGTGGCAGCCGCCCCCGCCCCCGCGGCCCGGCCCGTACCCTCCTCCGCCACCGACAGCGTGGCGGGCAGCCATCTGGCCGCCTACGCCCTCGGGGCCGGGCAGGGCTTCGTGCTCGGAGTGGCCTCGCCGCGCCGCGAACCCGGAGACCACACCATCGCGTCCGTGGCCGCCGTGCTGCTCTCGCTGCTCACCGGGGAGCGCCGCAGCGGTACGGGGGCGGCCCGCTCCTCGGCGCTGGTGCGGGTGCTGCTGGGGGCATCGCCCGAGGAGGTGGCGCCGCTGCTCGGGACCGGACGGTGGGTCGTCGTGCACGCACGACCGGACACCCAGGCGGCCGACGCCGTGGCCGCCTCCGCGCTCGGCGCCGCGCTGGGCTCGGCCCTGGTCGACCTCGCCGACGGGGCCGTACGGGTCCTCCTGCCCGCCGAGCGGGAGCCGGGCCCCCAGCCCGGCTGGGCCCTCGGGGTGAGCGCCGCCGTCGGCCCCGGCGACTGGGCGACGGCCGACGCCCAGGCGGCCCGCGCCCTGGCCCGCGCCCGCGCCACCCGCACCGCCCTGGTCGGCCACGGCACCCGCCCCGGCCTGACCGACCTGCTCCCGCGGGACGAGGCCGACGCCCACGCCCAGGCGCTGCTCGCCCCGCTCGGCTCGGCTCCCGCGCTCACCGAGACACTGCGCACCTGGCTGTCCCTGCACGGCAGTTGGGACCGCACCGCGGTCGCGCTGTCCGTGCACCGCAACACCGTGCGCCAGCGCATCGCCCGCTGCGCCGCCCTCCTCGACACCGACCTGGACGACCCCGACGTCCGCATGGAACTGTGGTTCGCGCTGCGGCGGGCGTGACCCGCGTCCCAGCGGCCGGGACACCGGCGACGCGGGCGGGGCGCTGCTCCACAATGGGAGCCATGCCGATATCCGGGACACCCAGCCGCGCCGAGCTCGTCGACCACCTCGTGAGAACCCGTATCGCCGGGGACGTCGCGACCCCCCGCGAGAACAACCTCTCCCACTACCGCAAACTCGCGAACGGCGACCGCAACTTCTGGCTCGGTCTGGAACTCGGCGACCGGTGGAGCGACGAGCAGGACGTGCTGGCGGTGATGGCGGAGCGCGTCGGCGTCAACGACGACCCGGAGCACCGCCACGGCCAGGACACCATCGACCCGGAACTGACCGTCGACGCCCTGGAGCGGATGGCCGGCCGGCTGCGCAAGGCGGCCGACAGCCGTCAGCGGGTGCTGTTCGCCACCGGCCACCCCGGCGGCCTGCTGGACGTGCACCGCGCCACCGCCGCCGCCCTGCGCGCCGCCGGCTGCGAGATCGTGGTGATCCCGGACGGGCTCCAGACGGACGAGGGGTACGTCATGCAGTTCGCGGACGTGGCCGTCCTGGAACACGGCGCCACGCTGTGGCACACCCACTCCGGCGAGCCGATGCGGGCCATCCTCACCGGCCTGGAGCGCGAGGCCCGTCCGCTGCCCGACCTGGTCGTCGCCGACCACGGCTGGGCGGGATACGCCGGTCAGCACGGCGTGGACTCGGTCGGCTACGCCGACTGCAACGACCCGGCCCTGTTCGTCGCCGAGGCCGAGGGGACCGTCCAGGTGACCGTGCCGCTCGACGACCACGTGGTCAGCCCCCGGTACTACGACCCGATGACGGCGTACCTGCTGGACCGGGCGGGCCTCGGCTAGCGGGACCCGGCGGCAGGTCCTTCGGACCGGGGCACGCGGACCACGCCCTCCTGGATCACCGAGATCGCCAGCCGGCCGTCCTGGGTGTAGATGCGGGCCTGGCCGAGGCCCCGCCCGCCGTGCGCGGAGGGGGACTCCTGGTCGTACAGCAGCCACTCGTCGGCCCGGAACGGCCGGTGGAACCACATCGCGTGGTCCAGCGAGGCCCCCACCACGTCACCGACCGCCCAGCCGCCGCGGCCGTGCGCGAGCAGCACGGAGTCCAGCAGCGTCATGTCGGAGACGTAGGTGGCGAGGACGACGTGCAGGAGGGGTTCGTCGATGTCGCCGTCGAGCTTGCCGTCGGTGCGGAACCACACCTGGGAGTGCGGCTCGCGCGGCTCGCCGAACCTGCCGTACGGCGGCTCCTCGACATAGCGCAGGTCGACCGCCTCACGGGCCGCCAGGAACCGCTCCACGACCTGGCGCGGAAGGTGGTCGTAGCCGCGCATCCGCTCCTGCGAGGTGGGCAGGGTCTCCGGGTCCGGGGCGGGCGGCATGGGCGCCTGGTGCTCCAGGCCCTCCTCGTACGTCTGGAACGACGCCGAGAGGTGGAAGACGGGCTGCCCGTGCTGGACCGCGACGACCCGGCGGGTGGTGAAGGAGCGGCCGTCTCGGATGCGGTCCACGGTGTAGACGATGGGCGCGCCGGGGTCGCCCGGGCGCAGGAAGTAGGCGTGCAGCGAGTGCGCGTGCCGGTCCTCGGGCACGGTGCGCCCGGCGGCGACCAGCGCCTGCGCCGCGACCTGCCCGCCGAAGACACGCGGGACGACCGCGTCACGGGACCGGCCGCGGAAGATGTCCTGCTCGATCCGCTCCAGGTCGAGCAGATCGAGCAGGGACCGAAGTGCTGGGTTCATGCGTTTCTCTGCCCTTACAGGCCCATGTCCTTGGCGATGATCGACTTCATGATCTCGCTGGTGCCGCCGTAGATGCGGTTGACGCGGTTGTCCGCGTACAGGCGGGCGATGGGGTACTCGTTCATGTAGCCGTAGCCGCCGTGCAGTTGGAGGCAGCGGTCGATGACGCGGTGGGCGACCTCGGTGCAGAACAGCTTGGCGGAGGCGGCCTCGGCGGGGGTGAGCTCACCGGCGTCGAGGGCCTCCAGCGCGCGGTCGGCGACGGCCTGCGCCGCGTCCACCTCGGCCTGGCAGGCGGCCAGCTCGAACTTGGTGTTCTGGAAGTGGGCGACCGGCTTGCCGAAGACGGTGCGCTCCTGCACGTACTTCGTGGCGAACCGGACGGCGGCCCGGGCCTGCGCGTAGGCGCCGAAGGCGATGCCCCACCGCTCGGAGGGCAGGTTGGAGCCGAGGTAGGAGAAGCCCTTGTTCTCCTCGCCGAGCAGGTCCTCGACCGGGACCTTGACGTCGACGAACGCCAGCTCGGCGGTGTCGGAGGCCTTCAGGCCCAGCTTGTCGAGCTTGCGGCCCACCGAGTAGCCCTCGGACCGGGTGTCCACGGCGAACAGGGAGATGCCGTGGCGGCGGTCCTCGGCCGTCGGGGCGGCGGTGCGGGCGCAGACGATGACCCGGTCGGCGTGGACGCCGCCGGTGATGAAGGTCTTGGCGCCGTTGAGGACGTAGTGCGCGCCGTCCTCGCTCAGCCGGGCGGTGGTCTTCATGCCGGCGAGGTCGGAGCCGGTGCCGGGCTCGGTCATCGCGATGGCCCACATCTCGTCACCGGAGACGAACCTGGGCAGGAAGCGCTTCTTCTGCTCGTCGGTGGCGAGCATCTTGAGGTAGGGCAGCGCGAGCAGGACGTGGACACCGGAGCCGCCGAAGGTGACGCCCGCGCGGGCGGTCTCCTCGTACTGGACGGCCTCGAACCGGTGCGTCTGGAGTCCGGCGCCGCCGTACTCCTCGGGGACGTTGATGCCGAACAGGCCGAGCTCGGCGAGCCGGTGGTAGAACTCGCGCGGCACCTGGCCGGCGGCGCACCACTCGTCGTAGACCGGTACGACCTCGGCCTCGATGAAGGCGCGGAGGGTCTCCCGGAACGCCTCGTGATCCTCGCTGAACACCGTACGGCGCACGCCGCCACCTCCACACACCCGGACTGTCCAAGCGCTTGCTCACACCAACGTACCGGCGAGTACGCAACGCCGTAAAGAGCAGCATGCGTAAGACAGGTCACGGAAGCGGCGAGCTGGAGCGGGCCGAGGGCGAAGCCTCTCGCCCGCTCCAGGGACGCGGGACACGGCCCCGTCACAGGCCGGGCCCCACCCCCGAACCGCTCAGCCCGCCGCAGGCGACGGCGCGGACGCGAACGCCCCCCGAGCCATCCGGTGCAGCAACTCCGCCGTCGCCCCGCGCCCCGGCAGGGACCCGGCCCGCCCCAGATGCGGCGTGGAGTTCAGCAGCCCGAACACCGAGTGCACGGCCGACCGCGCGGCCGGCTCGGCGAGGTCCGGATGGACCTGGCGGACCACGTCCACCCACAGCTCGACGTACTGCCGCTGGAGCTGGCGCACCAGCTTGCGGTCGCTGTCCCGCAGGCGGTCCAGCTCACGGTCGTGCAAGGTGATGAGGGGCCGGTCGTCGAGCGCGAAGTCGATGTGGCCCTCGATGAGGGAGTCGAGCACCACCTCGGGCCCGGCCGGTCCGTCGGCCTCGGCCAGACGTCGCTTCGCCCCCGTCAGGAGCTGACCACTGATGCCGACCAGCAGCTCCGCGAGCATCGCGTCCTTGCCCGGGAAGTGCCGGTACAGCCCCGGCCCGCTGATGCCCACGGCGGCGCCTATCTCGTCGACGCCGACACCGTGGAACCCACGTTCGGCGAAGAGCCTCGCGGCTTCCCTGAGGATCTGCTCGCGGCGGGTGGTGGCATCGGTTCGGGTGGCCATGGAAGTAATTCTAGACAGGGAGGTTAGCGCTCGTTAACCTGGATGCGAATGCGTTAACGCTCATTAACCATTCGGGCATGGCCGTCCAGGCATTGCCGGTCGGGCATGAGCAGTCAGGCATGGACAACCGGGCATGGACAGCCGGTCGCACGGACCACCGGGTGAGGGGACCGCAAGGATGCACGAGGCACCGGAGCTGACGAGCGCGGCCGATCCCGCGTCGGAGGCCTGGCGGGCCAACGAACAGGCACACCGCGCGCTCGTCGAGGAGCTGCGCGGCAAGCTCGCCGCCGCACGGCTCGGCGGCGGCGAGAGGGCCCGCGCCCGGCACACCGCGCGCGGGAAGCTGCTGCCGCGCGACCGCGTGGACACCCTCCTCGACGCCGGGTCGCCGTTCCTGGAGCTGGCACCGCTGGCCGCCGACGGGATGTACGAGGGCCAGGCCCCGGCCGCCGGCGTCATCGCCGGCATCGGACGGGTCGCCGGCCGCGCGTGCGTGATCGTCGCCAACGACGCGACCGTCAAGGGCGGGACCTACTACCCGATGACGGTGAAGAAGCACCTGCGGGCCCAGGAGGTGGCCCTGGAGAACCGCCTGCCCTGCCTGTACCTGGTCGACTCCGGCGGCGCCTTCCTGCCCATGCAGGACGAGGTCTTCCCCGACCGGGAGCACTTCGGGCGGATCTTCTACAACCAGGCCCGGATGTCGGGCGCCGGGATCCCGCAGATCGCCGCCGTCCTCGGCTCCTGCACCGCCGGCGGGGCCTACGTCCCGGCGATGAGCGACGAGGCCGTGATCGTCCGCAACCAGGGCACGATCTTCCTGGGCGGACCGCCCCTGGTGAAGGCGGCCACCGGCGAGGTCGTGACCGCCGAGGAGCTCGGCGGCGGCGAGGTGCACTCCCGGATCTCCGGCGTCACCGACCACCTCGCCGAGGACGACGCCCACGCCCTGCGCATCGTGCGGAACATCGTGGCGACCCTCCCCGCGCGCGACACCCCGCCCTGGGAGGTCACCGAGGCCGTCGAGCCCAAGGTCGACCCCTCCGGGCTGTACGGCGCGGTGCCCGCCGACCCCCGCACGCCCTACGACGTCCGCGAGATCATCGCGCGCCTGGTCGACGGCTCCCGCTTCGCCGAGTTCAAGGCCGAGTTCGGGCAGACCCTGGTCACCGGGTTCGCCCGGATCCACGGCCACCCGGTCGGGATCGTCGCCAACAACGGCATCCTGTTCTCCGAGTCCGCCCAGAAGGGCGCCCACTTCATCGAGCTGTGCGACCAGCGCGGGATCCCGCTGCTGTTCCTCCAGAACATCTCCGGCTTCATGGTGGGCAGAGACTACGAGGCGGGCGGCATCGCCAAGCACGGCGCCAAGATGGTCACCGCGGTCGCCTGCACCCGCGTGCCCAAGCTGACCGTCGTGGTCGGCGGGTCGTACGGCGCGGGCAACTACTCGATGTGTGGCCGGGCCTACTCCCCCCGCTTCCTGTGGATGTGGCCGAACGCCAAGATCTCCGTCATGGGCGGTGAGCAGGCCGCCTCCGTGCTCGCCACCGTCAAGCGGGACCAGCTCGAAGCGCGCGGCGAGGAGTGGCCGACCCAGGACGAGGAGTCCTTCAAGGCCCCCATCCGCGCCCAGTACGAGCACCAGGGCAACGCCTACTACGCCACCGCCCGCCTCTGGGACGACGGCGTGATCGACCCGCTGGAGACCCGGCAGGTGCTGGGCCTGGCCCTGACCGCGTGCGCCAACGCGCCACTGGGCGAGCCCCAGTTCGGCGTCTTCCGGATGTGAGGGGGGACCTCGTGACGATGTTCGAAACGGTTCTGGTGGCCAATCGGGGCGAGATCGCCGTCCGGGTCATCCGTACGCTGCGCGCGCTCGGCGTGCGCTCGGTGGCCGTCTTCTCCGACGCCGACGCCGGCGCCCGGCACGTGAGGGAGGCCGACACGGCCGTCCGGATCGGACCGGCACCCGCGGCCGAGAGCTATCTGTCCGTCGAGCGGATCCTGGAGGCCGCCGCCCGCACCGGCGCGCAGGCCGTCCACCCGGGGTACGGCTTCCTCGCGGAGAACGCCGGGTTCGCCCGCGCCTGCGAGGAGGCCGGGCTGGTCTTCATCGGCCCCGGGGCGGACGCCATCTCCCTCATGGGCGACAAGATCCGCGCCAAGGAGACGGTGCGGGCCGCCGGGGTGCCGGTGGTCCCCGGCTCCAGCGGCTCCGGGCTCACCGATGGCCAACTCGCCGACGCCGCCCGCGACATCGGCATGCCGGTACTACTGAAGCCGTCCGCCGGCGGTGGCGGCAAGGGCATGCGGCTGGTGCGGGACGCCGGCCTGCTCGACGAGGAGATCGCCGCCGCCCGCCGTGAGGCCCGCGCCTCCTTCGGCGACGACACCCTCCTCGTTGAGCGCTGGATCGACCGCCCCCGGCACATCGAGATCCAGGTCCTGGCCGACGCGCATGGCAACGTGGTGCACCTCGGCGAGCGCGAGTGCTCCCTCCAGCGCCGCCACCAGAAGATCGTCGAGGAGGCGCCGAGCGTGCTCCTCGACGAGGAGACCCGGGCCGCGATGGGCGAGGCCGCGGTCCAGGCGGCCCGCTCCTGCGGGTACCGGGGCGCGGGCACGGTGGAGTTCATCGTCCCCGGCGGTGACCCGGCGTCGTACTTCTTCATGGAGATGAACACCCGTCTCCAGGTGGAGCACCCGGTCACCGAGCTGATCACGGGTCTGGACCTGGTGGAGTGGCAGCTGCGGGTGGCGGCGGGCGAGCCGCTGGCCTTCGCCCAGGAGGACGTCCGGCTGACCGGTCACGCGATCGAGGCCCGTCTGTGCGCGGAGGACCCGGCGCGCGGGTTCCTGCCCTCGGGTGGCACGGTGCTCGGGCTGCGCGAGCCGGAAAGCTGGGGGTCCCCCCTGCTCGAAGAGCTTGGGGGAGGTGTGCGCACCGACTCCGGGCTCAGCGAGGGCACGGAGGTCGGCAGCCTGTACGACCCGATGCTGTCCAAGGTGATCGCCCACGGCCCGGACCGCGCCACCGCGCTCAGGAAGCTGCGGGCGGCCCTCGCCGGGACGGTCACGCTGGGCGTGCAGACCAACGCCGGGTTCCTGCGCCGGCTGCTGGCCCACCCGGCCGTGGTGGCGGGCGAGTTGGACACCGGGCTGGTGGAGCGGGTGGCGGACGAGCTGATCACCGCGGAGGTGCCGGGGGAGGTCTACGAGGCCGCCGCGGCCGTACGGCTGGAGGGCCTGCGGCCCAAGGGCGGGGGCTGGACCGACCCGTTCTCCGTGCCGAGCGGCTGGCGGCTGGGCGGGGAGCCGAAGCCGATGGCGTTCCCGCTGCGGGTGCCGGGACTCGAACCCGTCACCCACCAGGTGCGCGGCACCCACACCGTCACCGACGACACGGTGTCCGTCACACTCGACGGCGTCCGCCACACCTTCCACCGCGCCGCCGACTGGCTCGGCCGCGACGGCGACGCCTGGCACGTGCGCGACCACGATCCGGTGGCCGCCTCCCTCAGCCGCGCGGCCCACGCCGGCGCCGACTCGCTCACCGCCCCCATGCCTGGCACGGTCACGGTGGTGAAGGTCGCGGTCGGCGACGAGGTGGCCGCGGGGCAGAGCCTGCTGGTGGTCGAGGCGATGAAGATGGAGCACGTCATCTCCGCGCCGCACGCCGGCACCGTCACCGAACTGGACGTGGCACCGGGCACGACGGTCGCCATGGACCAGGTCCTGGCGGTCATCGCCCCCGTGGAGGAGGAGACGGCATGAGCACGCCGAACGGCACGGGCACCGCGGACACCGGCCTCCCGATGGTGGTCCCCGCCCCCGACCTGCCCGCGCGCATCAGGATCCACGAGGTCGGTCCGCGCGACGGACTCCAGAACGAGAAGACGACGGTGCCGACCGAGGTCAAGGCGGAGTTCATCCGCCGCCTCGCCGACGCGGGTCTGACGACCGTGGAGGCCACCAGCTTCGTCCACCCGAAGTGGGTTCCCCAACTGGCGGACGCGGAGGCACTGTTCCCGCAGGTCAAGGATCTGAAGGGGGTGCGTCTGCCGGTCCTCGTGCCCAATATGCGCGGGCTGGAGCGCGCGCTCGCCCTCGGGGCGGGCCGCATCGCCGTCTTCGCCAGCGCCACCGAGTCCTTCGCCAAGGCCAACCTCAACCGCACGGTGGAGGAGTCGCTCGCCGTCTTCGAGCCGGTCGTGGCCCGCGCGAAGGAGGAGGGCGCCCATGTCCGCGGCTATGTCTCCATGTGCTTCGGCGATCCCTGGGAGGGCGCCGTCCCGCTGCACCAGGTCGCCCATGTGTGCAGGGCGCTCCTCGACATGGGCTGCGACGAGCTGAGCCTCGGGGACACGATCGGCGTCGCCACGCCGGGGCACGTCCTGGAGCTGCTGGCCACGCTCAACGAGCAGCACGTACCGACCTCCGCGCTCGGCGTGCACTTCCACGACACCTACGGCCAGGCCCTCGCCAACACCCTGGCCGCCCTCCAGCACGGCGTCACCACCGTCGACGCCTCCGCGGGCGGCCTCGGCGGCTGCCCCTACGCCAAGTCCGCCACCGGCAACCTCGCCACCGAGGACCTCGTGTGGATGCTGCGGGGTCTCGGCATCGAGACCGGAGTCGACCTCGGCCGCCTGACCGCCACCAGCGCGTGGATGGCCGACCAGCTGGGCCGCCCCAGCCCGTCCCGCACCCTCCGTGCCCTCTCCCACAAGGAGCAGTGATCGACGATGAACCACCGCCTGACCCCCGAGCTGGAGGAACTCCGCCGTACGGTGGAGCAGTTCGCCCACGACGTCGTCGCCCCGAAGATCGGCGACTTCTACGAGCGGCACGAGTTCCCGTACGAGATCGTCCGGGAGATGGGCCGCATGGGCCTGTTCGGGCTGCCGTTCCCGGAGGAGTACGGCGGCATGGGCGGCGACTACCTGGCGCTGGGCATCGCCCTGGAGGAGCTGGCCCGGGTGGACTCCTCGGTCGCCATCACGCTGGAGGCCGGGGTCTCGCTCGGCGCCATGCCGATCCACCTCTTCGGCACCGAGGAGCAGAAGCGCGAGTGGCTGCCGCGGCTGTGCTCCGGCGAGATACTGGGCGCCTTCGGCCTCACCGAGCCCGACGGCGGCTCGGACGCGGGCGGGACGCGCACGACGGCCCGCCTTGACCCGGACACGAACGAGTGGGTGATCAACGGCACCAAGTGCTTCATCACCAACTCGGGCACGGACATCACCGGGCTGGTGACGGTGACGGCGGTGACCGGCCGCAAGCCCGACGGGCGCCCGCTGATCTCGGCGATCATCGTCCCGTCCGGCACGCCCGGCTTCACGGTGGCGCCCGCCTACTCGAAGGTCGGCTGGAACGCGTCCGACACCCGTGAGCTGTCCTTCGCCGACGTCCGCGTGCCGGCCGCGAACCTGCTGGGCGAGGAGGGACGCGGGTACGCGCAGTTCCTGCGGATCCTCGACGAGGGCCGGATCGCCATCGCGGCGCTGGCGACCGGGCTGGCCCAGGGCTGTGTGGACGAGTCGGTGAAGTACGCCAAGGAGCGCCACGCCTTCGGCAGGCCCATCGGCTCCAACCAGGCCATCCAGTTCAAGATCGCCGACATGGAGATGAAGGCCCATACCTCCCGTCTCGCCTGGCGCGACGCCGCCTACCGCCTGGTGGCCGGCGAGCCCTTCAAGAAGGAGGCCGCCCTCGCCAAGCTCTACTCCTCGACGATCGCCGTCGACAACGCCCGCGACGCCACACAGGTCCACGGCGGCTACGGCTTCATGAACGAGTACCCGGTGGCCCGGATGTGGCGCGACTCCAAGATCCTCGAGATCGGCGAGGGCACGAGCGAGGTGCAGCGGATGCTCATCGCGAGGGAGCTGGGCCTGACGGACTGACGATCCGGCAGGGCACGGGCCGCCGACCGGCACGGGGCACGGCGGCCCGCCCCTCCGACCGGCACGGACGCGGCGACCCGCCCACTGGACAGGAACTAAGGTTAGGCTAACCTAGCTTCGAACCTGTCCGGCGGGCGCTCCGCCCCGTTCGAAAGCAGTCACACCCATGCCCAACGCCCGTGCCACCCTTCTCTCCCGCCGCGGCATCCTCGCCGCGGGCGGCGCCCTCGGCCTCGGTGCCGTGCTCGCAGCCTGCGGTGACGGCGACGCGAAAAGCGGCGGCTCGGGCGGCGGCAAGGCGGCGGCCGACGCGTCGGGCCCCTGGTCCTTCAAGGACGACCGCGGGCAGACCGTGAAGGCCGACAAGGTCCCCTCGCGCATCGTCGCCTTCGTCGGGGCCGCCGCCGCGCTGCACGACTACGGCGTCCGGGTCGAGGGCGTCTTCGGCCCGACGACGACCAAGGACGGCACGGCCGATGTGCAGGCCGGCGACATGGACGTCAGCAAGGTGACGGTGCTCGGCAACGAGTGGGGCCAGTTCAACATCGAGAAGTACGCGTCCCTCGCCCCCGACCTGCTCGTCTCCACCATGTTCGACGACGCGGGCACCCTCTGGTACGTCCCGGAGGAGTCGAAGAAGAAGATCCTCGCCGTCGGCGCCCCCACCGTGGGGATCTCCGTCTACGACCGGCAGCTGACCGAGCCGCTTCAGCGCATGCTCGCGCTGGCCAAGTCGCTCGGCGGGGACGTCACCGGGGACAAGGTGAAGCAGGCCAGGAAGCGGTTCGAGGACGCGGCCGCCCGGCTGCGCGCCGCCGCCCGGGCGAAGCCGGACATCAAGGTGCTGGCGGGCTCCGCGAGCCAGGACCTGTTCTACGTCTCCGGCACCCACCTCTCCATCGACCTGGAGTACTTCAAGGCCCTCGGCGTGAACTTCGTCGAGCCCCCGGAGAGCGCCAAGAAGCAGGGCGGCGGCTGGTACGAGTCCCTGAGCTGGGAGAACGCCAACAAGTACGCGGCGGACATCATCATGATGGACAACCGCACCTCGGCCATCCAGCCCGCCGACATCACCCAGGGCACCTGGAAGAAGCTCCCCGCGGTCAAGGCGGGCCAGGTCATCGCCCGCAACCCCGAGCCGATCCTGTCGTACGACAAGTGCGCCCCGCTGCTCGAGGACCTCGCGAAGGCCATCGAGACGGCGAAGAAGGTCGCCTGACCGGCCCGCTCCCCCTCGCCCCACCCCCACCCCCATCCCCACCCCCCACGCACAAGCACCCTGACGATGACTCAGGAGCACACATGACGACGGCCGTGGCCGCCCCGTTCCGTTTCTTCTCCCTCCAGGTCGTACGGACGAGGCGGCTCGGCCCGTCTTTCGTCCGGGTCACCTTCGAGGGACCCGACCTGCACGCCTTCCACTCCGACGGGCGCGACCAGTCCCTCTCCCTGTTCCTGCCGCACCCGGGCCAGTCCGCGCCGGTGGTACCACTTGAACGGGGCGACCACTGGTGGCAGGGCTGGCGCGAACTCCCCGACGACGTACGGGCGGTGATGCGCTCGTACACCCTGCGGTCCCTGCGCCGGGAACCTGACGAGATCGACATCGACTTCGCCCTGCACGGCCTGGAGCCCGGCGCCGCCGCGCCCACCGGCCCGGCCTCCCGCTGGGCCGCCCGCGCGACGCCGGGCGACCGCGTCCTGCTGCTCGGCCCGGCGGTCGCGGACAACCGGGCGATCCGCTTCCGCCCGCCCGAGGACACCGATCTGGTGGTGATGTGGGGCGACGAGACCGCCGTGCCCGCCGCGACCGCGATCCTGGAGTCCCTGCCGGCCGGCACGCGGGTGCGCGCCTGGCTGGAGGTGCGGCACCCGGGGGACATCCAGGACGTGCCGACCGACGCCGACGCCGAGATCACCTGGCGGGTGCGGGAACCGGGCCGCCCGGAGGGGCCCCCGATGGCGCTCGACGCCCTCCGCCGCACCCGGTTCCCCGCCGGCGCGCGGCCGTACGTCTGGCTCGCGGGCGAGTCCGGCTGCGTCCGGGCGCTGCGCCGGCACTTCGTCGACGAGCGCGGGACCGACCGGCGCCGCGTCACCTTCGTGGGCTACTGGCGGCACGGTCTGAGCGAGGAGCAGTCGCGCGCGCAAGAGTGACGCCGGTCACACTGGGGTGCGCCTGACCTAGATCAACTTAGGTTAGGCTAACCTAAGCCGAGTCGCGCGTACGGCGCCGCTTCCCCGTCCCGCACGGACCGTCCCCACCCCACCGGAGGACCCCCCACATGCGCTCACACCTGCTCAATGACCTGACCGCGGAGCACTACCGCCGGTCCGTGAAAGAAGGAGTGGAGCGGGTGGCCACCCGGCTGGCCACCACCGACCGGCCGTTCACCGGCGTGACCGCCGACACCCTCGCCCCCCGCTTCGAGCGGATCGACCTGGACCGGCCGCTGCACGACACCACGGCGGCCCTCGACGAGCTGGAGGAGGTCTACCTCCGGGACGCCGTCTACTTCCACCACCCCCGCTACCTCGCCCACCTCAACTGCCCGGTCGTCATCCCGGCGGTGCTCGGCGAGGCCATCCTGTCCGCCGTCAACTCCTCCCTCGACACCTGGGACCAGTCGGTGGGCGGCACCCTGATCGAGCGCAGGCTCATCGACTGGACGGCCACCCGCATCGGCCTCGGCCCCGACGCCGACGGCGTGTTCACCTCCGGCGGCACGCAGTCCAACCTCCAGGCCCTGCTGCTGGCCCGCGAGGAGGCCGGCAGTGACGACCTCTCCAGGCTGCGGATCCTCACCTCCGAGGCGAGCCACTTCAGTGTGCGCAAGTCCGCGCGACTGCTCGGCCTGGGCCCCGAGTCGGTGGTCCGCGTCCCGGTCGACCACGACAAGCGCATGCAGACCCTCGCGCTCGCCCGTGAACTGGAGCGCTGCCGCCGCGACGGACTGGTCCCGATGGCGGTGGTCGCGACCGCCGGCACCACCGACTTCGGCTCCATCGACCCGCTGCCCGAGATCGCCGGACTGTGCGAACGGTTCGGCACCTGGCTGCACGTCGACGCGGCCTACGGCTGCGGCCTGCTGGTCTCCCCCACCCGGCGCAAGCTGCTCACCGGCATCGAACACGCCGACTCGGTCACCGTCGACTACCACAAGTCCTTCTTCCAGCCGGTGAGTTCGTCCGCCGTGCTGGTCCGGGACGCCTCGGTCCTGCGGCACGCCACCTATCACGCGGACTACCTCAACCCGCGTCGCGCGGTGACCGAGCGCATCCCCAACCAGGTCGACAAGTCCCTCCAGACCACCCGCCGCTTCGACGCCCTCAAACTGTGGATGACCCTGCGCGTGATGGGCGCCGACGGCGTCGGACAGCTCTTCGACGAGGTGTGCGACCTGGCCGCCGCGGGCTGGAAGCTGCTCGCCGCCGACCCGCGCTTCGACGTCGTCGTCGAACCGGCGCTGTCCACCCTGGTCTTCCGCTACCTCCCGGCGTCCGTCACCGACCCGGCCGAGATCGACCGCGCCAACCTGTACGCCCGCAAGGCGCTGTTCGCCTCCGGCGCCGCCGTGGTCGCGGGCACCAAGGTCGCCGGGCGCCACTACCTGAAGTTCACCCTGCTCAACCCCGAGACCACGACCGACGACCTCTCGGCCGTCCTCGACCTGATCGCCGGCCACGCCGAGCAGTACCTGGGAGAGTCCCTTGACCGCGCCTCCTGAAGCCCCGTACGAGACCCATGACTTCGTGGGCATCGGCCTGGGCCCCTTCAACCTCGGCCTGGCCTGCCTCACCGAGCCGATCGCCGAACTGAGCGGCGTCTTCCTGGAGTCCAAGCCCGACTTCGCATGGCACTCGGGCATGTTCCTCGACGGCGCCCACCTCCAGACCCCGTTCCTGTCGGACCTGGTCACCCTGGCCGACCCGACCTCCCCCTACTCCTTCCTCAACTACCTGAAGGAGAAGGGCCGCCTGTACTCGTTCTACATCCGGGAGAACTTCTACCCGCTGCGCGTCGAGTACGACGACTACTGCCGCTGGGCGGCGTCCCGGCTGAGCAGCGTCCGCTTCGGCACGACGGTCACCGAGGTGACGTACGACGAGGGCGACGAGCTGTACACCGTGCGGACGCACACCGGAGCCGCGTACCGCGCCCGCCGCCTGGTGCTCGGCACGGGCACGCCCCCGTACCTCCCCGAGGCCTGCCGCGGCCTGACCGGCGACTTCCTGCACAACTCCCGCTACCTGGAGCACAAGGCGGCGCTCCAGCGCAAGGAGTCGATCACACTGGTCGGCAGCGGCCAGTCCGCCGCCGAGATCTACTACGACCTGCTCGGCGAGATCGACGTCCACGGCTACCGGCTGAACTGGGTCACCCGCTCCCCGCGCTTCTTCCCGCTGGAGTACACCAAGCTCACGCTGGAGATGACCTCCCCGGAATACGTCGACTACTACCACGCACTGCCGGAGCAGACCCGCTACCGCCTCACCGAGCAGCACAAGGGCCTGTTCAAGGGCATCGACGGCACCCTGATCGACGAGATCTTCGACCTGCTCTACCAGAAGAACCTCGGCGGCCCGGTCCCCACCCGCCTGCTCACCAACGCGTCCCTCACCCGGGCGACTTACCACGACGGCGCGTACACCCTCACCTTCCACCAGGACGAACAGGGGAAGGACTTCGAGCTGCGCTCCGACGGCCTGGTCCTGGCCACCGGCTACCGGTACACCGAACCCGAGTTCCTGAAGCCGATCCGGGACCGGCTGCGCTACGACTCCCACGGCAACCACGACATCGGCCGCAACTACGCGATCGACGTCACCGGCCGGGGCGTCTTCCTCCAGAACGCCGGCGTGCACGCGCACAGCATCACCAGCCCCGACCTGGGCATGGGTGCCTACCGCAACAGCTGCATCATCCGCGAGCTGCTCGGCACCGAGCACTACCCGGTCGAGAAGACCATCGCCTTCCAGGAGTTCGCCGTATGACCTTCACGATCCGTCCGCTCGACCCTCTGCAGGACGCCGAGCTGCTGCACGGCTGGGTCACCCACCCCAAGGCGGCGTTCTGGATGATGCAGGACGCGACGCTCACGGACGTCGAGCGCGCCTACCTCGAGATCGCCGCCGACCGCCACCACGACGCCTTCCTCGGCCTGCGCGACGGCGAGCCCGCCTTCCTGATGGAGCGGTACGACCCGGCCCACCGCGAGCTGGTGGGGCTGTACGAGCCGGAACCCGGCGACGTCGGCATGCACTTCCTGGTCGCGCCGACCGACACACCCGTGCACGGGTTCACCCGCGCCGTGCTCACCGCCGTGCTGCGGCACCTGTTCGAGGATCCGGCGACGCGCCGGGTCGTCGTGGAGCCCGACGTGCGCAACAAGGCCGTGCAGGCGCTGAACACGGCCGTCGGGTTCGTGCCGGAGCGCGAGATCGACAAGCCGGAGAAGACGGCGCTGCTGAGCTTCTGCACCCGGGAGCAGTTCACCCCGGCCCCGGGGGTGACGGCATGACCCTCGCCGACGCCGTGTCCCACCTCTCCCCGGAGCGCTGGGAGAGGGCCAACCGCCTGCTCATACGCAAGGCGCTCGCCGAGTTCACGCACGAGCGGCTGCTCGCTCCTCACCCGGACGGCGACCACTGGGTCGTCCCCACCGACGACGGCATCACCCACTACCGCTTCGCCGCCGTCCGCCGCGCCCTCGACCACTGGCAGGTGGACCCGGACTCGATCACCCGCCGGCGTGAAGGCGCCGAACTGCCGCTCGCCGCACTGGACTTCTTCATCGAGTTCAAGGCGTCACTGGGGCTGAGCGACGAGATCCTCCCGATCTACCTGGAGGAGATCTCCTCCACCCTGGCGAGCACCTGCTACAAACTGGCCAAGCCGCAGGTCACCTCCGCCGAGCTGGCGAAGGGCTCCTTCCAGGACATCGAGACCGGCATGACCGAGGGCCACCCCTGCTTCGTCGCCAACAACGGGCGGCTCGGCTTCGGGGTCCACGAGTACCTGTCGTACGCCCCCGAGACCGCGAGCCCCGTCCGGCTGGTGTGGCTGGCCGCGCACCGCTCACGGGCGGCGTTCACGGCGGGCGCCGGCATCGAGTACGAGGCCTTCCTGCGCGAGGAGCTGGGCCCCGGGACCGTCCAGCGCTTCCACGCCCGGCTCACCGACCAGGGCCTCGACCCTGCCGACTACCTGCTCATCCCCGTCCACCCCTGGCAGTGGTGGAACAAGCTCACCGTCACCTTCGCCGCCGAGATCGCCCGCCGGCACCTGGTCTGCCTCGGCGAGGGCGACGACGAGTACCTGGCCCAGCAGTCCATCCGGACCTTCTTCAACCGCACGAACCCGCAGCGGCACTACGTCAAGACCGCGCTGTCCGTGCTCAACATGGGCTTCATGCGCGGACTGTCGGCCGCCTACATGGAGGCCACCCCGGCCATCAACGACTGGCTGGCCCGGCTCATCGCCGACGACCCGGTGCTGAGGTCGACCGGTCTGACGATCATCCGCGAGCGGGCGGCCGTCGGCTACCGGCACCTGGAGTACGAGGAGGCGACGGACCGCTACTCGCCGTACCGGAAGATGCTGGCCGCGCTGTGGCGCGAGAGCCCGGTGCCCTCGCTGCGGGACGGCGAGTCCCTGGCCACCATGGCCTCGCTGCTCCACGTGGACCACGAGGGCGCGTCGTTCGCCGCGGCGCTGATCGAGCGCTCCGGGCTCTCCCCCACGCAGTGGCTGCGCGGCTATCTGCGCGCCTACCTCACTCCTCTCCTGCACAGCTTCTACGCCTACGACCTGGTGTTCATGCCGCACGGCGAGAACGTGATCCTGGTGCTCCAGGACGGCGAGGTGCGGCGGGCGGTCTTCAAGGACATCGCCGAGGAGATCGCGGTGCTGGACCCGGACGCCGCGCTGCCGCCCCAGGTGCGGCGGATCCGGGTGGAGGTCCCGGAGGACAAGAAGCTGCTGTCCCTGTTCACGGACGTCTTCGACTGCTTCTTCCGCTTCCTGGCCGCGGGCCTGGCCACCGAGGGAATCATGGAGGAGGACGACTTCTGGGGGACGGTCGCCGAGGTGGTCCGCGCCTACCAGGAGTCGGTGCCGGAACTCGCCGGGAAGTTCCGGCAGTACGACCTGTTCGCCCCGGAGTTCGCGCTGTCCTGCCTCAACCGGCTCCAGTTGCGCGACAACCGGCAGATGGTGGATCTCGCGGACCCCTCCGGGGCGCTCCAGCTGGTCGGGACCCTGCGCAACCCCCTCGCGGGGCGCTGAGCCCCGACCCGGACGGACGGGCACCCCGGAGTACGGTCCTCCGGGGTGCCCGTCGCCGTGTTCGGCCGTTCGGCCTACCGCGCGGGCCAGGGCACCTGCGGGGAGCGGTAGTACCCGATCCCGAGCGCGTCCCAGCGCGGCGCCTGGGCCGCCAGGCGCGTCCGGTAGGTGTTCCAGTCGTGCGTGGCCGCGGGCGACCAGCCGAGTTCGGCGACGCCGGGCAGTCGGGGGAAGGCCATGGCGTCGATGTCGGCGGAGGTCGACAGGGTCTCCGACCACAACGGGGCCTCGACACCGCGCACCGCGGAGGCGGGCGCGCCCGGCAGGTAGCTGCCCGGGTCCCAGTCGTAGGACCGCTGCACCTCGACGTAGCCGGCCCAGGCCAGTCCGAGCGGGGTGTCCTTGGTGTACTTCATGTCGAGGTACACCCGGTCGGCCGGGGACAGGATCAGCCCGGTGCCGTTCTGCGCCGCCTGGGCGACCTGCGCCTTCTCCGCGGCGCTGGTGGAGTCCAGGCCCCAGTACTGGGCGAGCGCACCCTTGGCCGGGGTGGCGGCGGTCAGCTGGTGCCAGCCGATCACCGTCTTGCCGTACTTGGCGACGATCGGCTGCACCCGGTCCATGAACCGCACGTAGTCGTCGTGGCTCGTGGAGTGCGCCTCGTCGCCGCCGATGTGCAGGTAGCGGCCGGGGGTGAGGGCGGCCAGCTCGCGGACGACGTCGTCCACGAAGGCGTACGTGATGTCCTTGGACACGCACAGGGAGCTGAAGCCGACGTCGGTGCCGGTGTACAGCGGGGGTGCCACGCCGTCGCAGTTCAGCTCCGCGTAGGAGGAGAGGGCCGCGTTGGTGTGGCTGGGCATGTCGATCTCGGGGACGACCTCCAGATGGCGGGAGGCGGCGTAGCGAACGATCTCCTGGTAGTCGGCCTTGGTGTAGTGGCCGCCCGTGCCGCCGCCGACCTGCGTGGAGCCGCCGTGGGTCGCCAGGCGCGGCCAGGAGTCGACGGCGATGCGCCAGCCCTGGTCGTCGCTCAGGTGCAGATGCAGCTTGTTGATCTTGTAGAGGGCGAGTTCGTCGATGTAGCGCTTGACCTGCGTGACGGTGAAGAAGTGCCGGGAGACGTCGAGCATGGCGCCCCGGTAGGCGTAGCGCGGGCTGTCCTGGATGGTGCCGCCGGCGACCAGCCACGGGCCCGGCTGCACGGACTTCCTCTCGACGGAAGGGGGCAGCAGCTGCCGCAGGGTCTGCACGCCGTGGAAGAGGCCGGCCGGCTCCCCCGCGGTGATCGTCACCCCGCTCGCCGCGCTGTCCAGCCGGTAGCCCTCGGCTCCGTACGACCCCTTGGCCAGCCGCAGCTGGATGCCGCCGCGACCCTGGGTGGTCAGCGGCAGGCGGTAGCCGGTGGAGGGCCGCAGGACGTCCGCGAGGTACTCGCCCACCTGGCGCGCCTCGCGGGAGTCGTCGACGCGGATGTGGGTGCCCGCCGTGATGCGATACGGGTTCCCGCCCGCATGGACGGAGGCGGGGGCCGGGACCACCTGGCCGAGCGGCGTCGCGGCCGCCGTGGGCGCCGCACCGCCGGCGGGCGCGGCGCCCACGGCGAAGGCCCCGGCCGCCGCCGCGAGCAGTAGCGCGCCCAGGGCTCGGCTCGTCCTGGGCATCCGGATTCCTCGGGGAGTCGTGCTGTGGTGCCGTCTCACATGCGCTCCCTTCGTTCGGCTCGGGACTCTGGGAGCCCCGACGGTATAGACCACTCTCTCGCAGATGCGGTGAAACAATCTCCCCATGACGGAAATCATCCAGAACGACGGCACGTGGGTGCTGGACGGCGACGCCCTGAGACTGACTCCGGGACGGGACAAGAACGTCGGTCTGCTGCGACGGACCCTGGGTGAGATCCGCGTACCGCTCGCCGCTCTGGCGGGCGTGTCGTTCGAGCAGGGCAAGCGGGCCGGGCGGCTCAGGCTGCGGCTGCGTGACGGCGCCGATCCGCTGCTGCACGCGACCGCGGGCCGGCTGCCCGAGCCGCACGACCCCTATCAGCTGCTGGTCGAGCCCGAGCGCTACGGCGTCGCCGAGTACCTCGTGGACGTGGTCCGTGACGCCCTGCGGCTGGAGCAGGTGCCCTCCAGCCCGGTGACGGAGTACCTGCTGCCCGGTCCCGCGCTGCCCCTGTCGGTGTCGGCCGGGGACGGCACGGCGAGCTTCGACGGCGAGCGGGTACGTCTGGAGTGGAACTGGAAGACGGAGGACGCCAAGGCCGCGGGCGGGGCCCGCACACTGGCGCTCGCCGACATCACCGCGGTGGAGTGGCTGCCCGCCGCCGGGCTGGAGAACGGCTTCCTGCGCCTCACCGTGCGGGGCGCGCCCGCCGACGTCCCGCCCAAGCACGACCCGAACGCCGTGGAGCTGTGGGGTTTCAAGAAGGACCCGCTGATGGCGCTGGTCGCGGCGGCCGTGCAGGCCCGGCTGCCGCATCCGGCCGCGCCCGTGGACGGCGCCGTGCCCGCGGACGGGGCCGTGCCCGGCGGGCCCGCGCCGGTGGAGGCCCCCGCCGACCGGGGTGCGGACGGGACCGAGGAGGACCACGACGTCCTGCTGCGGCGGCTGCGCGAGCTCGGCGAACTGCACCGCGCGGGGGTACTGACGGACGAGGAGTTCACCCTGGCCAAGCAGGCGGTCCTCAGACGCCTGTGAGAACCGTCCGGGCGACACCGCCCCCGCACCCCCGCACTCCGCACCCGGCACCCCTCACCACCTCCGCACCCGGCACCCCCACCACCCCATCGGCGCACCCCTGCCCGAAATCGGGCAGGTTTCTTGCGAAAGCCCGTCCCTTACTCCAGAATCCACCGGGTGCACGACGAACTTGTTGATCACCTGACACGGTCCACGCCCCTGAACCGGGGCGAGGCGCTGCGGGTGGTCCAGGACGTGCTCGCCTACTTCGACGAGACGACCGAGGAGTTCGTCCGTCGCCGCCACCGCGAGCTCCAGGCCCAGGGCCTGGTGAACGCGGAGATCTTCGAACGGATCGGGGCGGACCTGAAGTACCGCGCGGTGGCACCGCCGGAGCTCTCCCTCCGGCAGCTGCGCCGGATCGTCTACGGCTGAGGGATACCTGTACATGTGCGGAATCGTCGGATACATCGGCAAGCGTGACGTCGCCCCGCTGCTCCTGGAAGGCCTTCAGCGCCTGGAGTACCGCGGCTACGACTCGGCGGGCATCGCCGTCACCTCGCCGAAGGCGGCCGGCCTGAAGATGGTCAAGGCCAAGGGCCGGGTCCGCGACCTGGAGGCCAAGGTCCCGGCGCGCTTCAAGGGCACCACCGGCATCGCCCACACCCGCTGGGCCACCCACGGCGCCCCCTCCGACGCGAACGCCCACCCGCACATGTCGGCCGACAACAAGGTCGCCGTCGTGCACAACGGCATCATCGACAACGCCTCCGACCTGCGCCGCAAGCTTCAGGCGGACGGCGTGGAGTTCCTCTCCGAGACCGACACCGAGGTGCTCACCCACCTCATCGCCCGCTCCGAGGCGGAAACGCTGGAGGAGAAGGTCCGCGCCGCCGTCCGCCTGGTCGAGGGCACCTACGGCATCGCCGTCCTGCACGCCGACTTCCCCGACCGCATCGTGGTGGCCCGCAACGGCTCGCCGGTCGTGCTCGGCATCGGCGAGAAGGAGATGTTCGTCGCCTCCGACATCGCCGCGCTGGTCACCCACACCCGGCAGATCGTCACCCTCGACGACGGCGAGATGGCCACCCTCAAGGCCGACGACTTCCGCACGTACACCACCGAGGGCACCCGCACCACCGCCGAGCCGACCACCGTGGAGTGGGAGGCCGCCTCCTACGACATGGGCGGCCACGACACCTACATGCACAAGGAGATCCACGAGCAGGCCGAGGCCGTGGACCGGGTGCTGCGCGGCCGGATCGACGACCGGTTCGCCACCGTGCACCTCGGCGGCATCAACCTCGACGCCCGCGAGGCGCGCGCGGTGCGCCGGGTGAAGATCCTCGGCTGCGGCACCTCCTACCACGCGGGCATGATCGGCGCCCAGATGATCGAGGAGCTGGCCCGCATCCCCGCCGACGCCGAGCCGGCCTCCGAGTTCCGCTACCGCAACGCGGTGGTCGACCCCGACACGCTGTACGTCGCGGTCTCCCAGTCCGGTGAGACGTACGACGTGCTGGCCGCCGTGCAGGAGCTCAAGCGCAAGGGCGCGCGGGTGCTCGGCGTCGTCAACGTGGTGGGCTCCGCCATCGCCCGCGAGGCGGACGGCGGCATCTACGTCCACGCCGGCCCCGAGGTCTGCGTGGTGTCCACCAAGTGCTTCACCAACACCTGCGTCGCCTTCGCGCTGCTCGCCCTGCACCTGGGCCGCATCCGCGACCTGTCGGTGCGCGACGGCAAGCGGATCATCGAGGGCCTGCGCAAGCTGCCGTCCCAGATCTCCGAGATCATGAAGCAGGAGGAGGAGATCGAGCGGCTGGCCCGGGACTACGCCGACGCCCGTTCGATGCTCTTCATCGGCCGGGTCCGGGGCTACCCGGTGGCCCGTGAGGCCTCCCTGAAGCTCAAGGAGGTCTCCTACATCCACGCCGAGGCGTACCCGGCCTCCGAGCTCAAGCACGGTCCGCTGGCCCTGATCGAGCCCGCGCTGCCGACGGTGGCGATCGTGCCGGACGACGACCTGCTGGAGAAGAACCGCGCGGCCATGGAGGAGATCAAGGCCCGCAGCGGCAAGATCCTGGCCGTCGCCCACCAGGAGCAGGAGAAGGCCGACGAGACGATCGTCGTGCCCAAGAACGAGGACGAACTGGACCCGATCCTCATGGGCATCCCCCTCCAACTCCTCTCCTACCACACGGCGTTGACCCTGGGTCGAGACATCGACAAGCCCCGCAACCTGGCCAAGTCGGTAACGGTGGAGTAAGAGCAGGTAGTTAACGGTGCCCTGACAGATCGCCCCGAAGGGGCGCCCCAGGGGCGCGGGGCTGTATCGACATGCGGCTCCGCCGCGTGGGCGCGACCAGCCCCCACGCGCCCGCACGGGCCAACCCGTGAGAAACGGACCCCCACGTGTGCACCCATCACGCGGGGGTCCGTCTCCATCGCCGGGGAGCATCCCACCCCCCAGCCCGCGCAGCTACCCGGTGGCCGTCACCCCCCGGCCGGCAGCGCGTCGCGGAAGTTCCGTGGGCCAGTGGGCGAGCGCCGCCGTGGCCGCGTACCAGGCGACCGCTCCCGCCGCCACGGCGAACCAGCCGCCCACCTTCGCCAGGCCGCCGTTGTCGGCGAAGCGTGCGATGGCGAGCAGCACCAGGGAGACGAAGAACAGCCCGTAGGCGCCCTGGCCGAGCACGTCGCCGCCGGCGAGCGTCAACGTCAGGGCCACGAGGGCGAACAGAAGCAGGAAGAGCCCCGCGCCGTTGCCGGAGACCTGGTTGCCGGCCGAGACCGCCCAGGTGAACCAGAGGGCGCCGAGCGCGCAGTAGGCCGTACCGGTCGCGGTGTCGCGATCGCGGAAGGCCAGCAGTCCGGCGACGAACAGTGCGACGCCGCCCACATAGTGAGCGAGCGTCACCGAGTCGTTCGCCGTCACTCCGTTGATGACTTCGGTGTACCCGAGGCCGAAGGCCAGCAGGGTGACACCGAGGGCGAGTCGGCCGAGGATGGTGGTTGTGGTGCTTCCCGCAGAGACGTCGTTGGCCACGGCAAGCTCCCTTCATGCCTGCGCAGTTGTGCGGTGACCGGTATATGCCCTTCACAAGGGCACAAACACCTCTACGCGCGAGTAGCTTCACGGAAAGTGCGCGACGGGAAAAGGGAGTCGGCCGACGAGGGCCCGTCCAGGGCGCGATCGGCTAGTGCCGCGGCGGGCAACGTTTGCCCGTCAAGGAGCGGCGTCCGGTGCGTGCTCTGGGGGTCCCCCCTGCTCGAAGAGCTTGGGGGAGTGCCGGCCGGAAGTCCTCGTACTGGATGTACTCGGGCTTCCGGCCGGTGCGGCGAGAGGGCGTGCCGGGCGTCGCGACGGGGCAAACGTTGCCTGTCGCGGCACTAGGGGATGACGACGACCGGCCGCCGCGCGCGCTTGGCGAGCCGGCCCGCGACCGAGCCGAACAGGCGCCCCACGAGCCCGTGCGTGGAGCCGACGACGATCGCGTCCGCCTCGTACTCCCTGCCGACCTCTTCGAGTTCGTGGCAGATGTCGCCGCCGCGCTCGACGAGGATCCACGGCACCTCCGCCAGGTACTCCGCGCAGGCGAGTTCGAGGCCGAGGACCTCGGTGCGGTGGTCCGGCACGTCGACGAAGACGGGGGGCTCGCAGCCCGCCCACACCGTGGTGGGCAGCCGGTTGGCGACGTGCACGATGATCAGGCCCGCATGGGTGCGGTGCGCCATGCCGATCGCGTAGGCGAGGGCGCGCTCGCTGGAGGTGGATCCGTCGAAGCCGACGACGACGCCGTGCTTGAACGCCGGATCGCAGGGATGGCGTGGCTCTTCCGCCGCCAGGGGATCGGCCGCCGTGGGGTCGGCGACCGGTCGCTTGCGGTCCGCGGGTTCGAAGAATTCGTGACCGGCCATGGCTGTCTCGGCGTTGTGATCCTTTGTCGGGGACGACAGTCTGTGGCGAAGCTGTGTCCGGGAATGGTCTTCCCGTCCCCATACCCCCAAGGGTACGGCGGCACGCCTCCTTAGCCCAGATCCCGCGCACTCTCCGTGGCGGTTCACCGGAGCATGCACGAGCCACGCCCGTAACGCAATGGTTGCTGCCCCGTACAGGCGGTTTGTGCGGGATTCACTTTCCGCGACGGACGGGATCGCGGTAACAGCGGGGCACCCGGCGCACCGAGCGGCGCGCGGGACGCCGGACGGGACACCGGGCGGCGCGCCTTGGGCGACACCGTCGGCGAGGCGGCGCGTTGGGCCGCCTTCAGTTGCACACTCGTCTCCGCGACCCTGCTCCAGTACGGCACGTCGTTCGCCGGCGCGACCCGCACCGCCCCGGGCCTGGCGGCCGTCCGGCACCCGGGCGGAAGAGCACCGGTCGGTTGACCGGTTTTTACGCACGCAGCCGTAGCTTTTCAGCCAACTTCTCGTATCTGTGCATTCCCCGGCCGAAGTACCCCCCACTCCCCGTTCGACCTGCACGGAAAGGGTCCCCGCTGCCCCGCGCACCCTACGGGGATTGGCCACCGCGACGAGGCGCACTTCCCTGCACGCTCCCCGAGTGCAACGCTTCGTGATCGAATGCTTCACGCCAAGTTGCCATGTCGACAATGTGCCGGGTGACGAACTGGTCAACGCGGCACGGCGGGACGCAGTAGATTCGATCTTGACTGTCTTACGGCGGGGGACTCGTGCAGGACCGAGGGGAAACGTGCAGGAGCGACACAACCGAGGAGCCGCGACCACCGAGGGGGGCTTAGCAGTATGAGCCACGACTCCGCTGCCGCGCCGGAAACCGCGGCCCGGAAGCTTTCCGGGCGACGCCGCAAGGAGATCGTCGCGGTGCTGCTGTTCAGCGGCGGCCCCATCTTCGAGAGTTCCATACCGTTGTCGGTGTTCGGGGTTGACCGCCAGGACGCCGGCGTACCGCGCTACCGACTGCTGGTGTGCGGCGGCGAGGAAGGCCCGCTGCGGACCACCGGGGGCCTGGAACTCACCACACCGCACGGCCTGGAGGCGATCTCCCGCGCGGGCACGGTCGTCGTACCGGCCTGGCGCTCGATCACCTCGCCGCCGCCGGAGGAAGCGCTCGACGCGCTGCGCCGGGCGCACGAGGAGGGCGCCCGCATCGTGGGCCTGTGCACCGGGGCGTTCGTACTCGCCGCGGCCGGCCTGCTGGACGGCCGGCCGGCGACCACGCACTGGATGTACGCGCCGACGCTGGCCAAGCGCTATCCGTCGGTCCACGTGGATCCCAGAGAGCTGTTCGTCGACGACGGCGACGTGCTGACGTCGGCGGGCACGGCGGCCGGGATCGACCTGTGCCTGCACATCGTGCGCTCGGACCACGGCAACGAGGCCGCGGGCGCGCTGGCCCGGCGGCTGGTGGTCCCGCCTCGCAGGAGCGGAGGCCAGGAACGCTACCTGGACCGCTCTTTACCCGAGGAGATCGGCGCCGACCCGCTCGCCGAGGTCGTCGCCTGGGCGCTGGAGCACCTCCACGAGCAGTTCGACGTGGAGACGCTGGCGGCGCGCGCGTACATGAGCCGGCGTACGTTCGACCGCCGCTTCCGCTCCCTGACCGGGAGCGCGCCGCTCCAGTGGCTGATCACCCAGCGGGTGCTCCAGGCCCAGCGGCTGCTCGAGACGTCCGACTACTCCGTCGACGAGGTGGCGGGCCGCTGCGGCTTCCGCTCCCCCGTGGCACTGCGCGGCCACTTCCGGCGGCAGCTGGGCTCGTCCCCGGCGGCGTACCGGGCGGCCTACCGGGCACGGCGGCCGCAGAACGAGCGGCAGGGCGAGGGCGACCTCGGCTCGGGGACGGCCGGCGTGCCGGGCGTCCCGGGACCGCACTCCGCGGCGGCCGCCCAGGCCGGTCCCGCGTCGCCGCTGCCCTCCTTCCCACCGGAGAGCCAGGTGCCCCACCAGGCCCGCCGCACGGCGGCCCTGTCGGTGAGCGTTCCGGGCCAGCGCGGCGGCTCCTGATCCACGGCGGGCGGGCGGACGGGCCTCCTGGCACCGTCCGCCCGCCCGTCCCGGCGTGGGGGCCGCGTCGGCCCTTGCCCGACAAGGCGCCGCACGGTCGGTTCAGCTCGCGGCGGGGCGCCGTAAGGTGAGACACATGAACGATCGCATGGTGTGGATCGACTGCGAGATGACCGGCCTCTCGCTGTCCGACGACGCGCTCATCGAGGTGGCCGCCCTCGTCACCGACTCCGAGCTGAACGTACTCGGCGAGGGAGTCGACATCGTCATCCGGCCGCCGGACTCGGCGCTGGAGACGATGCCGGAGGTGGTGCGTGAGATGCACACCGCGTCCGGTCTGCTCGCCGAGCTGACCGGCGGCACGACGCTCAAGGACGCCGAGGAGCAGGTCCTGGCCTACGTGCGGGAGCACGTCAAGGAGCCCGGCAAGGCCCCGCTGTGCGGGAACTCGGTCGGCACCGACCGCGGCTTCCTGCTGCGCGACATGCCGACGCTGGAGGGCTACCTCCACTACCGGATCGTGGACGTGTCCTCGATCAAGGAGCTGGCCCGGCGCTGGTACCCGCGGGCGTACTTCAACAGCCCGGAGAAGAACGGCAACCACCGCGCCCTGGCCGATATCCGCGAGTCCATCGCGGAGTTGCGCTACTACCGCGAGGCCGTCTTCGTCCCCCAGCCCGGTCCCGACTCCGACACGGCCAGGACGATCGCGGCGAAGCACGTCCTGCCTGCTCAGCAGGTGTAGCGGGGTCCCGCGAAGGGGCGCCGCGAAACCTGTGCGCGAGCACCCCTTCGGACCCTGTAGACTTCTTCTCGGCCGGTCGGGGAAGCCACAGAATCCCTGTGACCGGTCATGGTGGGTGTAGCTCAGCTGGTAGAGCACCTGGTTGTGGTCCAGGATGCCGCGGGTTCGAGTCCCGTCACTCACCCTTCACCGAGAGGCCGGTGACCTGGTACCCAGGTCACCGGCCTCTCGCGTACCCGCCCGACTCCTTCAGGGCCGGTCCGGTGGGTTGCGCAGGGCCCTCGCGATCACGTCGTGGACGAGGTGTTCGCCGGGGCCTCGGTTCTCCTTGAGCCGGGGAAGATCGTGGGTGATCCCGAGCAGCCGCCGCACCGGCGCAGGCGCCGGCCGGTCTCCTCCTCGACTTCGCGGGCGAGGGCTCTGGGCGAAAGCCCGGCCATCACGGTCACGGTCCACGACCACCCTGTACCACTCGTCCGCCATGGCCTCACTGCGGGGCAGGCGCGCTGTCATCCTCCCTGGCGCTGGGGTCAGTTGACGTCCCCGGGGGATAACCGTTAGACATAGCCGCCGGCTGTGGAGGGACGGGGATGCAGGACGCGTTGCTGGCGATGCTGGTCAAGGAGCCGGCCCACGGGTACGCGCTGCGCGCTCGGCTGCGGGCGGCGCTCGGGCCGTTGGGGGCGGCGATGAACCCGGGGCAGGTGTACGTCACCCTGTCGCGGCTGGAGAAGGCGGGGCTGGTGGTGTGCCTCGACGCCGAAGGGGTCGCCGACCGCAAGGTGTACGAGGTGACCTCCGCGGGCCGGGAACGGGCGGCGCGCTGGCTCACGGGGGCGGCGTGGCCGAAGCCCGACCTGGCCGACTTCCATCTGCGGCTGGTCGCGGCCGCCGCCAGTGGACTGGCCGATCCGGTGGATCTGGTGGACCTCCAGCGCCGGGAGCTGATGCGCCGGCTGCGCGACGCCCAGCGGGCGGCACTGGACGAGCCCGGCGTCCCGACCGCCTCGCTGTTGCTGGAAGGCGTGGTGCTGCGGCTGGAGGCGGATCTGCGCTGGCTGGAGGCATGCGAGCGGGCATGGCTCGGAAAGAGGGAGGGTGCGTGACCGGCGTATCGAGCGGCACCGTGCTGCGGGCACACCGGGTGTCCAAGGAGCACGGCGAGGACCAGGGCCTGGTGCGGGCGGTCGACGAGGTCGACCTGGAGGTGCGCGCGGGCCAGAGCGTCGCGGTCATGGGACCGAGCGGCTGCGGCAAGTCCACGTTGCTCCACCTCCTCGGCGGCATGGACCGCCCGACCGGCGGGGAGGTCTGGCTGGCCGGCCACCGCCTGGACGTGCTCGGCGAACGGGCCCTGGCCCGGCTGCGCCGCCGGCACGTCGGCTTCGTCTTCCAGTCGTTCCATCTGATGGAGGAGCTGACGGCCGTGGAGAACGTGGAGTTCCCCGCGCTGCTGGCCGGCTGCGGGCGGCGCCGGGCCCGTCGACGCGCCCTGGAACTGCTGGAGCGGGTCGGACTCGCGGACCGGACGGGCCACCTGCCGTCGGCGCTGTCCGGAGGGCAGCGGCAACGGGTCGCCATCGCACGCGCGTTGGCCAACACGCCCTCGCTCATCCTGGCCGACGAGCCGACCGGCAACCTGGACAGCGCGGCGGCCCGCGAGGTGCTCCGCCTCTTCGAGGATCTGCGCGCCACCGGCCAGACGCTGGTACTGGTCACGCACGATCCGCGGATCGCCGCCACCGCCGACCGGTTGATCACCATGCGGGACGGAGCCTTCGTCGACGACACCGCCTTCCCGGCGGCCCGGGCGGACGTCCACTCCCTGATCGACCTGGAAGGGTGACCGATGGGCCGCCTTGCCCTGACAGCCCGTCTCGCCCTGAGCGGCCTGCGCCGCCACCTGCTCCAGTCGGCGATCCTCGTGCTGGCCGTGACCCTCGCGTGCACGGCCGTGACGCTGGGGACGACACTGCGCGACGCGGCGGGACAGTCCTACGCGCAGACCCGGGCCGCGACCGGCGGACCGGACGTGATGGCCATGCCGATCAGCACCGGTGACGAGGCGCTGCGGGACCTGGCCCCGCTGCTGGACCTGCCGGGGGTCAGCGAGCACGGCGGGCCGTATCCCGTGATCTCCCCGATGGTCCGGGCCCACGGGCTCACCGTGCAGGCCGTCGCGGAGGGGCGCGGCACGACACCGGACGCCCTCGACCACCCGCGGCTGACCCAGGGCGGCTGGGTGCGTCCCGGAGGCGCGGTGGTCGAACACGCCTTCGCCCTCGCGCTGGGTGTCCGCACCGGTGACCGTCTCACCGTCGCCGGGCGGACCTTCACGGTCACCGGCGTCGCGCTGACCGCCGCCCACAAGCCCTACCCCGGCGCCGAGTGGTCGCCGCAAGGAGGAGGCCTCTCGCACAATGCGGGCCTGCTCTGGCTCACCGAAGCCGACGTCCGCGGCCTCGCCACCCCCGAGCTGCCCCTGTCCTACGCCGCCACCCTGAGGCTGGACGACCCCGAAGACGCCCAGGCGTTCGTGGCCTCCCCGGCGGTACGGGCCGTCCAGGCGAACGTCCGCGCCTGGCAGGAGTTCGGCCTGAACGAAAGCCGCGGCCTGCGCACCGCGCACGAGGCCGTCGTCACCGGAGGCTGGCTCCTGGTCGCCCTCGCCCTCGCCGGCGCGAGCAGCCTGGTCGCCGGCCGCCTGGCCGAACAGACCCGCAGGGTCGGCCTGTTCAAGGCGGTCGGCGCCACCCCGGGGCTGGTGGCGGCGGTGCTGCTGGCCGAGTACCTGGCCATGGCGCTGACCGCGGGCACCGCCGGTCTGGCCCTCGGCTGCCTGCTCGCGCCCGCACTCACCGACCCCGGCGGCGGGCTGATCGGCACCGCACTGGCCGTCCCGTCCACCGGCACCGTCACGGCCGTGGCCGTCACCGCCCTGGCGATCTCCTGCGGCGCGGCCGCCGGCCCGGCCTGGCGTGCCGCCCGCACCACCACCGCCCGCGCGCTGGCTGATCCGGCCCGCGCGCCCCGGGAGCGGTCGGCGCTCGTCCGCGATGCCAGGTGGCTGCCCGTCCCCCTCATGCTGGGGCTGCGTCTGGCCGCCCGCCGCCCACGCCGTGCGCTCCTCACCGCGACCAGCACCTTCACGGTCGTCACCGGGCTCTCGGCGGCCCTCACCTACCAGGCCCAGCCGCCGTTCCGGCTCGATCTCGGGGCGTCCAGGCTGCCCGATCCGGGCGACGTGCTGACCAGCCACATCGTCCAGGGTGTCCTCGTCGCCCTCACCGTGTTGGCCGTCGTCAACACCGTCGCCGCCGCCTGGAACGCCGCCCTGGACGCCCAGCGTCCACTGGCCATCGCCCGCACCCTGGGCGCCACGCCCGGCCAGGCCACCGCCGGGCTCGTCCTGGCACAGCTGCTGCCCGCCCTGCCCGCGGCCGCCGTCGGCGTTCCCGCCGGAATCGGCCTGTGCGCGTTCCTCCAGGCCGGCCCCGATTCCCTGGTCGTGCCGTCCGCCGCCCAGACCGCGGGCACGGCCGCCGCGGCGCTGCTCGCCCTCGCGGCCCTGACCACCGCCCCGGCCCGCCTGAGCGCCCGCCACCCCGTCCACAAGGCCCTGCACAGCGAGGTGAGCTGATGTCCGGGCCGGCACCGGCTCCCCTGACCGGCAGCCGCTACCCTCGGCAGCCATGAACCGACGGCAGCGCAGGAAACCCTCCCGGCACCTCGCCGCGACAGCCATGCCGGGTGACCCCGCCGGCGCACAGGCGCTGCCCCGGGCCGGCACCGCCCCGGAGCGGACGATCACCGACGCCCCTGCCGAGCCCGCCGCGCTTCTCGTCACGGCCGGAGCCCCCAAGGTCGCGGGACCGGGGTCCGCCGGGCTGGGATCCACCAGGCCGGGGCCCGCCGTGCCGGGTTCCGCCGGGGCGGGATCCACCAGACCGGGTTCCGCCAGGGCAGGAGGATCCACCGGGACGGGGCTCGCTAGGACAGGGTCCGCCAGACCGTGGTCCACCAGGCCAGGGCCCGCCAGACCGTGGTCCACCGGGCCGGAGCCCGCCAGGACAGGTCCCGCCGGCACGACGTCCGCTAGGACGACGTCCGCACCACCAGTTCCGTAGGCAGCACGAGTTGCTTGCGCTCCAGTTCCCGGGACACCGCCGGGCGGCGGTCGGCGATCTCGTGCAGCAGGAGGTCGATCATCGCGCGGCCCATCTCCTCGATGGGCTGACGGACGCTGGTCAGGGGGGGATCCATGTGGCGGGCTATGGCGGAGTCGTCGTAGCCGACGAGGGCCACGTCGTCGGGGATGCGGAGGCCCGCCTCGCGCAGCACCTGGCGGGCACCGGCCGCCGTGACGTCGGAGGCGGCGAAGACGGCGTCCAGGTCGGGGCGGTGCTCCAGCAGACGCGCCATCGCCCGACGGCCGCCGCCCTCGGTGAAGTCTCCCTGAGCCACGAGGAGTTCGTCCACCTCCTGACCCGCGTCCCGCAGGGCCTCACGGTACCCGTCGACTCGGCGCTGGGCGCCGTAGACGTCCATGTGGCCGGTGATGTGGGCGATGGTGCGGCAGCCATGGGCCATCAGGTGCTCCACCGCGGAGCGGGCGCCGCCGTAGTTGTCGGAGTCCACCGAGGGCAGGGTCTCGCCCGCCGAGCGGGGGCCGCTGATCACCGCCGGGATCTCCAACTGGGCCAGCATGTCCGGCAGCGGGTCGTCGGCGTGCACCGAGACCAGCAGGACGCCGTCCACCCGGTGCGCGGCCAGGTACTGGGCCAGCCGCTGCCGCTTCTGGTCACTGCCGGCGAAGATCAGCAGCAACTGCATCTCCGTGTCCGACAGTCCGGCGCCGACACCCCGCAGCATGTCCGAGAAGTACGGCTCGGCGAAGAAGCGGGTCTCCGGCTCGGGCACGACCAGGGCGATCGCGTCGGTGCGGTTGGCGGCGAGGGCACGGGCGGCCGTGTTGGGGACGTAGCCGAGTTCGGCGACCGCGGCCTCGACGGCGGCCCGGGTGGCGTCGCTGACCCGGGGCGAGCCGTTGATCACCCGCGAGACGGTGCCGCGGCCGACGCCGGCCCGCGCGGCGACCTCTTCGAGGGTCGGCCGACCGCCGCTCCGGCCCCGCGCTCCGTGGCCTGTCATTGGCTCCGCCCTTTCGCCGTCGAAACCGCCTTGGCCTGGAATGTAACAGTCTCCCGAGTGCGGACACCGGGCCCGGGGGCCGCCGTGGCGGCCTGCGGGGACGGAGCGACTCCGCAGGCCCGGGGCGAGAACCTCCCCCCACCCGCGTTAGTTAACAGGCAGATAACCGAACGCATTTGTCCTCGCTCACACCCTTGACACCCCCGCTCGAACCCGCGACCCTTCAACACATCACTGGTGGGAGCGCTCCCACAGTACCTGACACATACACAACCCGCACGTTCCCCGCCCGAGCCGCAGCGAGTAAAAACGGGCCCAACATGCAGTTGGCCGGGGGGTCGGCACGTCAGGGCAACAGGAGGACGCAATGCGAGCACGTTTGCTCCCCCATTCTCGACTTCGTTCGAGCGGGGGGACCCCCATCGCCCGCAAGGCGGTGGTCCTGGCGGCAGCCGCGTCGCTGGGCGCCGGGCTGCTGGCCGGCTGCTCCAGCGACAGCGGAGACAAGTCCGGCTCGTCCGGCGGCGGCAACGGCGGTGGCAAGACCACGATCACGATGGGGCTCTTCGGCACCATGGGCTTCAAGGAGGCCGGCCTCTACACCGAGTACGAGAAGCTGCACCCCAACATCAAGATCCAGGAAAACTCGATCGAGCGGAACGAGAACTACTACCCGGCGCTCATCAACCACCTCACCACCAACAGCGGCCTGATGGACGTCCAGGCCGTCGAGGTCGGCAACATCGCCGAGGTCGTCGCCACCCAGGCGGACAAGTTCGAGGACCTCTCCAAGGCTTCGGGCGTGGACAAGAGCAACTGGCTGGACTGGAAGTGGGCGCAGGCCACGACCCAGGACGGACGGACCATCGGCCTCGGCACCGACATCGGCCCGATGGCGATCTGCTACCGCAAGGACCTCTTCGAGAAGGCCGGCCTGCCCACCGACCGCGACGAGGTCGGCAAGCTGTGGGCGGGCGACTGGAACAAGTTCATCCAGACGGGCGAGACGTTCAAGAAGAAGGCGCCCAGCGGCACCTACTTCATGGACTCCCCGGGTGGCCTGATCAATGCGGTCCTGAGCAGTGAGGAGGACAAGTTCTACGACTCCTCCGGCAAGGTCATCTACAAGACGAACCCTGCCGTCAAGGCCGCCTTCGACCTGACCTCCAAGGCCGCCCAGGAGGGTCTGCTCCAGTCGCAGGTCCAGTTCCAGCCGGGCTGGGACCAGACGATCGCGAACAGCAAGTTCGCCACCATGGCGTGCCCGCCGTGGATGCTCGGCTACATCAAGGGCAAGTCGAAGCCGGACGCGGCCGGCAAGTGGGACGTGGCCGTGCCGCCCAAGGGCGGCAACTGGGGCGGCAGCTTCCTGGGCGTGCCCAAGAGCGGCAAGCACGTGAAGGAGGCGGAGGCGTTCATCGCCTGGCTGACGGCTCCCGAGCAGCAGGCGAAGCTGTTCGGCGTCCAGGGCAGCTTCCCGAGCGCACCGGCCGCCTACACCATGCCGGCGGTGACCGACGCGAAGAACGACATGACCGGTGACGCGCCGATCGGCCCGATCTTCGCCGAGGCGGCCAAGGCCATCCCGACCCAGGTCATCGGCCCGAAGGACCAGATCATCCAGCAGGGTCTGACGGACAACGGCGTCATCCTCGTGACGAAGGGCAAGTCGCCCGCCGACGCCTGGAAGACGGCCACCAAGACCATCGACAACAACCTGGAGAAGTGACCGGTATGGCCACCCGGCACGACACCGCCGCGTCCCCCTCGCAGGAGGGGGGCGCGGCCCCGGGCCGCCCGGTGGGGGCGGAGCCCGCCGACGCGGAGCACCGGCGCCGGGCGCGGCTGTCGCGCCGCTGGCAGCGGGACATGCGATGGAGCCCGTACGCGTTCGTCTCGCCGTTCTTCCTGCTCTTCCTCGCCTTCGGCCTGTTCCCGCTGATCTACACGGCGTGGGCCTCGCTGCACACGGTGGAGCTGACCGCGCCGACCGACATGCAGTGGGCGGGGCTGTACAACTACACCCGGATCTTCGACGACGAGTTCTTCTGGAACGCGGCGAAGAACACCCTGACCATCGGCCTGATCTCCACGATCCCGCAGCTGCTGATGGCGATGGGCGTGGCGCACATCCTGAACTACAAGCTGCGCGCCTCGACCTTCTACCGGGTCGCGATGCTCGCGCCGTACGCCACCTCGATCGCCGCCGCCACGCTGGTCTTCGTGCTGCTCTTCGGCCGCGACTACGGCATGATCAACTGGGCGCTGCACTCGGTCGGCTTCCACCACATCGACTGGCAGAACGACAAGTGGCCCTCCCAGATCGCCGTCTCCACGATCATCATCTGGCGCTGGACGGGCTACAACGCGCTGATCTACCTTGCGGCGATGCAGGCCATCCCACAGGACCTGTACGAGTCGGCGGCACTGGACGGCGCCAACCGGTTCCGGCAGTTCTTCCACGTCACGCTGCCGCAGCTGCGTCCGACGATCCTGTTCACCGCCGTGGTGTCGACCATCGGCGCCAGCCAGGTCTTCGGCGAGCCGCTGATGTTCGACGCCACCAGCGGCGCCTCCGGCGGCGGCGAGCACCAGTTCCAGACCCTCGGCCTGTACCTGTACGAGCAGGGCTGGGTGAACCAGCACCTGGGCCGGGCCTCCGCGATCGCCTGGACGATGTTCCTGATCCTGATCGTGATCGGCATCGTCAACTACGTCATCTCGCGCCGGCTGCGCGCCAGTAGTTAAGGAGTCCGGCCGTGACGACGACCCTGACCGAACCCGAGACGCCGACCACCGGACCGCGCCGGACACGCCTGCCCAAGGCCGCCCGCGCGGGCGGGCAACTGCACGCCGGCCCGGTCGCGTACGTGATCCTGGCCCTGTTCACCATCGGCTCACTGTTCCCGCTGGTGTGGACGGCGATCGCCGCCTCCCGTGACAACAACCGGCTGGCGCAGACCCCGCCGCCCTTCTGGTTCGGCTCGAACCTGATGCACAACCTCCAGGTCGCCTGGACGGACGCCAATCTGGGCAAGGCGCTCGTCAACACCACGATCGTGGCGGGGGTCTCCGCGGCTACCGTCGTGTTCCTGTCCACGATCGCCGGCTTCGCCTTCGCCAAGCTGCGCTTCAAGGGCCGGGGCGCGCTGATGCTGATCGTGGTCGGCACGATGATGGTGCCGCCGCAGCTCAGTGTGATCCCGCTGTACATGATGGTGGCCAAGCTGAACTGGACCGACCAGTTGCAGGCAGTGATCTTTCCGTCGCTGGTCAGCGCGTTCGGCGTGTTCTTCATTCGGCAGTACCTGCTGCAGGCACTGCCGGACGAGATCATCGAGGCCGCCCGGGTGGACGGCGCGAGCAGCTGGCGCGTGGTGTGGCACGTGGTGTTCCCGGCGGCGCGGCCGGCGATGGCCGTGCTGGGGATGCTGATCTTCGTGCAGACCTGGAACGACTTCCTGTGGCCGTTCCTGGTGCTGACCCAGACCGGCAACCCGACCGTGCAGGTCGCCCTCGCGGGCCTGGGCCGCGGCTACAACCCCGACCAGTCCCTGATCATGGCGGGCGCGCTGCTCGGCACGCTGCCGCTGCTGCTGGTCTTCGCGATCTTCGGCAAGCAGATCGTGGGCGGCATCATGCAGGGCGCGGTCAAGGGCTGACGCCCGCACCCCGTCCTCGTCCGCGCGGCGGCCCGGCCGCCGCGCACCCCCCGCCTTTCCGGGGGCCGGATCACCGTGGTCCCGGCCCCTGGTCCACTCTGTCCATCCTCCCCTTTCGAACCGTAGGTCTTTCACGACCATCTATGGGAGCGCTTCCATGCCTGAGTCCGCACAGCCGGTGACCCCGGTGACCTTTCCGCCCGCCTTCCTCTGGGGCGCCGCGACCTCCGCGTACCAGATCGAGGGGGCGGTGCGGGAGGACGGCCGCACGCCCTCGATCTGGGACACCTTCAGCCATACCCCGGGCAAGACCGCCGGTGGCGAAACCGGTGACATCGCCGTCGACCACTACCACCGCTACCGCGACGACGTGGCCCTGATGGCCGACCTGGGCCTGAACGCCTACCGCTTCTCCGTCTCCTGGCCGCGTGTGCAGCCGACCGGCCGGGGTCCCGCCGTCCAGGTGGGCCTGGACTTCTACCGCCGTCTCGTGGACGAGCTGCTGGCCCACGGGATCAAGCCCGCGGTCACCCTCTACCACTGGGACCTGCCGCAGGAACTGGAGGACGCCGGCGGCTGGCCGGAGCGGGAGACCGCGCTGCGCTTCGCGGAGTACGCGCAGATCGTCGGTGAGGCGCTCGGCGACCGCGTGGAGCAGTGGATCACCCTCAACGAGCCGTGGTGCAGCGCCTTCCTCGGCTACGGCTCCGGGGTGCACGCACCGGGCCGCACCGAGCCCGCGGCCACGCTGCGCGCGGCCCACCACCTGAACCTGGCCCACGGTCTGGGCACACAGGCGCTGCGCTCGGTGATGCCGTCCCGCAACTCGGTCGCGGTCAGCCTCAACTCCTCGGTGGTCCGCACGGTCTCGCAGGACCCCGCGGACCTGGCGGCGGCCCGGAAGATCGACGACCTGGCCAACGGGATCTTCCACGGCCCGATGCTGCAGGGGGCGTACCCGGCCACGCTGCTGGAGGCCACCTCCTCGCTCACGGACTGGTCCTTCGTCCTGGACGGCGATCTGGCCACCGCGCACCAGCCGTTGGACGCGCTCGGCCTCAACTACTACACGCCGGCCCTGGTGTCGGCGGCGGACCCGACGCTGGAGAGCCCGCGGGCCGACGGTCACGGGGCGAGCTCGCACTCGCCGTGGCCCGGCGCGGACGACGTGGCGTTCCATCAGACGCCGGGCGACCGCACCGAGATGGGCTGGACGATCGACCCGACCGGCCTGCACGAGCTGATCATGCGCTACTCCCGGGAGGCGCCGGGGCTGGCGCTGTACGTCACCGAGAACGGCGCCGCCTACGACGACAAGGTGGGCCCCGACGGCCGGGTGCACGACCCGGAGCGCATCGCCTACCTGCACTCCCACCTGGCGGCGGTGCGCCGGGCCATCACGGACGGCGCGGACGTCCGCGGGTACTACCTGTGGTCCCTGATGGACAACTTCGAGTGGGCCTACGGGTACGAGAAGCGGTTCGGCGCCGTCTACGTCGACTACAACACCCTCGCCCGGACCCCGAAGTCCAGCGCCCACTGGTACGGAAAGGCGGCCCGCACCGGAGAGCTGCCGTCGCCGGACGCCGCCTGACGGCCTGCCCGGTCCACCGTGCGCCCCGGCCGGTTCGAGCGTGAACCGGCCGGGGCGTTCTGCCCGGCCTGCGGCGGCGCAGATGGAGATCGGCGACCACCGGAGGGATACGCCCGGTTCAGCGGAAGGCGGAGGCCGGCGGGGCCGGTGAGGCGACCGCCGCGGAGTCGGTGACCGGTGCGGCTCCTCCGGTGAAGTCGGTGAGGGCGCGGCCGTGTTCGACGCGGCCGGGGTGCGGGTCGGTGGCGGCCCTTCGGGTCAGCTCGGCGACCGGCAGCGGGAGGTCGGAGGCCACGAGCACGGCGTTGCCGAAGCGCTTGCCGCGCAGCACCGTCGGGTCGGCGACCAGCGCGAGCCGGGCGAACCGGGCGGCCGCGGTGGCGATCTGGGCGCGCAGATGGGCCAGCGGAGGGCCGTCGGCGAGGTTGGCGGCGTAGAGACCGCCCGGCTTGAGGACCCTGCGCACCCCGTCGAGGAACTCCGTCGAGGTGAGGTGGGCGGGCGTGCGGGCGCCGCTGAACACGTCCGCGATGACCAGGTCGGCCCAGCCGTCGGGCACTTTGGCGAGGCCCTCGCGGGCGTCCGCCGACCGCACCCGAAGACGAGCCCCGGAATCCAACGGCAGCTCCCGGCGCACCAGTTGGACGAGGGCCCCGTCGCGCTCGACCACCTGCTGGGTGGAGCGGGGCCGGGTGGCCGCGACGTACCGGGCGAGGGTGAACGCCCCTCCGCCGAGGTGCACGGCGTGGACGGGCCGCCCGGCGGGAGCGGCGAGGTCGATCACGTGCCCGAGCCGCCGCTGGTACTCGAAGGAGAGGTACGCCGGGTCGTCGAGGTCGACGTAGGACTGCGGGGCGCCGTCGATCAGCAGCGTCCAGCCCCGGGCCCGCTCCCGGTCGGGTATGAGCTGCGCGAGTCCGCCGTCGACCTGTTCGGCGACGGCTTCGACGGCTCCTCGCCCGCGGCGGGGACTCCTGGACCTTCCCATGGGCCCATTGTCGCAAGCGGTGCGGTGTGCCACCCACAGGTGGCGGGAGCCGTGGGCGGGCGTTCCGGCAGGCGGGGCGCCGGCGTCAGCAGCAGCCGTCCGCCGCCTTGATCGTCCGGGCCGCCTCCCCCAGCGCCCGCCGCAGCACCGCGGGGTCCGTCGCGAGGTCGGCCTCGTCGGGCGGGACCAGCCAGTCCGAGCCCTCCACGGGCGGCTCCGGGGCCAGCCGCAGGCCCCCTCCGTCGGTCTCGGTGCAGGTGCTCCCGGGCACGTCCCAGGCCGCGGCCGTGCCCGCCGGCACCACGAAGCCGAGCGTGCCGCCCCCGTCGTCGTGCAGTACGGGGCCCACCGCGTCACCCGGCCCGCGGCGCAGGATGTCGACCGCCTCAAGGCCCTGCCGGGCCGGCACGGTGACCACGTCGCACGGGGACTGCGCACGGGGATCGACACTGCGCGGGGTTTCCATCCCGGCCTCCATCACGAAAATCCCTCCTCGTGAACGAGCGGGTCGGGAGTCTGGCGGCTCCCGGTCCACGGGGTTCAACGCGACAGGTGCGTCAACGGCTACGGGCGAAGTCCGCCAGGAAGGGTGGCACTTCATGGCAGATCACGGATGGGATATCCGGTTTGTAGCCAAACACTGCGTACCCGGGCGGACACAGCGGGTACTTTCTTGCTCGCCGGAAACAGGGGCTCACCCGGACGACCGGGGCGACTCGGGCGATTCCCCTGCGTCCGGCATGGTTCGACGGTTCGCACGAGAGGGCCCGGCCATGACGTCGTCGACAGTGACCTCGTCCCAGTTCCCCCACCCACCACGGCCGAATCTCGCCTTCCGGCGGCTGCGCGGACAGCGCTCGCCGGCCGAGTTCGCCGCGGCGGTACGACGGGCCGCCACCGAGGTCGGTGAGCGGGTCAGCTGTGACGCGCGCTACATCGGCCGGGTGGAGGCAGGTGAGATCCGTTGCCCCAACTACGCCTATGAACGTGTGTTCTTGCACATGTTCCCCGGCCGCACGCTGACCGATCTGGGGTTCGCGCCCCGGTCGGCCGTTCGAGGACGCGCCTCCCGTGCCCCGCACGAGGCGCGCGAGGCGGGCGACCCGTACCCCCCGGATCGCCCGTCCCCGGATCACCACTCGCCGGACCCGCAGGACCCTTACGACCCGTACTGCCCCCACGACCCGTACCACCCGCACGATGACCACGAGAACCACGAGGAGAGCGACGTGCTGCGTCGCGCATTCATGACCCGCGGAGGCGCCACGGTGGCCGCCGCCTCGCTGAGCCCCCTGGGCCCCGCCTTCGACGCCGCGGCCGCGGACCGCCCCACGCGCCGCGCCGGCACGGGCGACGCCGGGGCCGTCGAAGAGACCGTCCGCCGGATCCGGTTGCTGGACGACCGGCACGGAGCGGACGGCCTCTACCGCAGGGCGGCCGCACCGCTGCGCGCCGCCTACGCCCTGCTCGACGCCGGCACGACCCGGCAGACGACCGCCGACCGGCTCCACTCGGGCGCCGGTGAACTGGCCATCTCGGTCGGCTGGCTGGCCCACGACTCCGGGCGTTTCGACGACGCGCGCTCGCACTACGCCGAGGCACTGGCCACCGCGCGCATGACCGGGGACCGGCCCCTGGAGACGCACGCCTTCTGCAACACCGCGTTCCTCGCACGGGACGCGGGACGGCCCCGCGAGGCGGTGCGGGCCGCACAGGCCGCGCAGCGCGTGGGGCGCGGACTGGGCTCGGCGCGCCTGATGTCGCTGCTCGCGCTGCGCGAGGCGGGTGGCTGGGCCGGGCTCGCCGACCGCACGGGCTGCGAGCGGGCGCTCGCGCGGGCGCGGGCCCTGTACGAGCGGGGCGCCTCGGACGCCGACCCCGAGTGGATGAGCTTCTACGGCGAGGCCGAGCTGGCGGGGCTCGAGGCGCAGTGCTGGTCCACGCTGGGCGACTGGCCGCGGGCGGCCCGGCACGCGCGGCGCGCGGCGCAGCTCCAGGATCCCCACTTCACGCGGAACATCGCGCTCTACTCGGCCGAGCTGGCCGACGACCTCGCGCGCGGGGGGCTGCCGGACGAGGCGGCCGCCGCCGGAATGCGGGTGCTGGACCTGCTGAACCAGGTCCAGTCGTCCCGGATCCAGGCGATGCTGGCGGGTACGGCACGGGTGCTGCTGCCGCACCGCAGGTCGAGCGAGGTGTCCGCGTTCCTGGAACGGCACGCGAGCGCCCCTCGGCCGGTGTGACGCGCCCCCGGGCCGGCCGGACGCACGGGCGCCCCGTGGGGGTCGGGTTCACCCGGCCCCACCACGGGGTCCCTCCCCCGGCTCCTCCGGGACCTCCGCCGGCCGGGCGGCACAGGTCCGGCGATCACACGAGGTGGCCCACGTCGTTCCAGCTTTCGAGGGCCGGCTCTCCATAGGCCCAGCCCAGTACCGACAGCGACGTGGGGTTGAGGCGGATGCGCGCCGCGAAGTCGAGCGGCAGGCCCAGCCACCGGGCGCCGATCGACCGCAGTACGTGCCCATGCGCGAAGACCAGCACGTCGCGGTCCTCGCCGCGCGCCCAGGCCACCACCTCGTCGGCACGGGAGGTCACCTCGGCGAGCGTCTCCCCGCGCGGGACGCCGTCGCGCCAGATCAGCCAGCCGGGCCGCTCGGCCTGGATCTCCCGCGGCGTCAGGCCCTCGTACGCGCCGTAGTCCCACTCCATCAGCGTGTCCCAGCACATCGCGCGGTCGCCGAACCCGGCGAGCTCGCACGTCTCACGCGCGCGTGCCAGCGGGCTGGTGCGGACCTCGACCCCGGGCAGGCCGTCGAACGGCGCCCGCTGGAGCCGCTCCCCGAGCAGCTTGGCGCCGTGCCGGCCCTCGTCCAGGAGGGGAATGTCGGTCCTGCCGGTGTGCCTGCCGGACAACGACCACTCGGTCTGTCCGTGCCGGGCCAACAGGATGCGCGGTGCCATGGAGAACCTTCCGGAAAAAGTCGGATCTTCGGACGGAATCACTCCATCATCGCGCACGCCGTCCGGTGGCAACCCGGGGGGCGGTGCCCGCGTCTATCAGGGCCGGGGGCACCCCGAGGTGATCGGGTCGGGCACCGTAAAGTGGCACAACTGTCCGGGTACCGCCGGGCGGAGCAGCACGGGGAAACGCCATGACGCGATGAACCGCGATGAATGTGATGAACGGGGAGGGGCATCGGATGCCGCAGACCGAGGCACCGGCACGGCGCACCGAGACGGCCCCGCGCACCCGGCTGCGCTGGTGGACCGAGCTGCCGCTGATCCTGCTGGTGTACGGCTGCTACTCGGCGGGCCGGCTGCTGGCCCGGGGCGACGTCTCCGCGGCCGTCGACCACGGCCTGGCGCTCCTGCGCGTCGAGAAGCTGCTCCACCTCAACGCGGAGCACCCCCTCAACCGCCTGTTCACCCGGGAGCCGTGGCTGGGCGTCCCCGCCGACTTCTGGTACGCGTCGCTGCACTACCTGGTGACCCCGCTCATCCTGGTGTGGCTGTTCAGGGCGCGCACCACGCACTACCGGATGGCCCGCACCTGGCTGATGACGTCCACGTTCATCGGCCTGATCGGCTTCACCCTGCTGCCCACCTGCCCGCCCCGCCTGCTCTCCCCGGACCACGGCTTCGTGGACACGATGGCCCAGTACAGCTCGTACGGCTGGTGGGGCGGCGAGGCCAGCGCGCCACGGGGGCTGGGCGGTATGACCAACCAGTACGCGGCCATGCCGAGCCTGCACGTGGGCTGGGCCCTGTGGTGCGGAGTGATGCTGTGGCGGCACGGCGGCACGCGCACGGCGAAGGCGGCGGGCGTCGCCTATCCGCTGCTGACCGCGCTGGTCGTGATGGGCACCGCGAACCACTACCTCCTGGACGCGGTCGCGGGCGTGGCCGTCATGGGGCTCGGGATGCTGCTCGCGCCGTTCGTGATGCGGGGCGCGGACCGGGCCAAGGCGCTGCTGGCCCCCCGGGCCACGGCCGTCGCGGGGGACCCGGGCGCCGCGGGTTCCCCGATTGTCAGTGGCGAATGCCAGACTTCGGCGGGTGAGCACATTCCACGGCAGCGCGAAGCAGGGTCCGGCCCCGGAGCCGAACCGGGTGCCGTCCCCGAGGATGCCGGAGACGACGCCCCGGCCTGGGGTCCTGCCCGCCCGAGCGAAGTCGAGAGCCTCGGGAAGGCTCGCTGAGCTGCGCGGGCCCGGCGTACCGGCCCGGGCCCTTGACGCCCGAGCCCTGGCCGCGCTGGCCGCGAACCCCGGCTGCGGACGGCGCGCCGTCCTGGACGGCGCGTGCGTGGACAAGGCGGTGCTGGCCGAGGCGCTGGGCGCGCCCGCCGTGTTCGGGCAGTCGCAGTTCGCCTTCATGCGGGGCAACGCGTTCGAGGCGCGGGTCAAGGCCGACGGCGGCGCCGAGCTGCTGAGGCTCGCGCACACCAGGCTGGACCCGGGCGCCGAGCCGCCGCGGGAGGGCCGGGTGCCCGACCTGAGCGCCGTCGGCCCCGAAGGGCGTACGGCGCGTACGGCGCTGGCGCTGCGCGAGGCGACGCGGGCGGGCGCCTGGACGCTCCTCGACCATCCGATGCTCGCCCTGGAGGTGGCGGGCTCGCCCGCCTATCTGGAGCCGGACGCGGTGGTGGTGCACCCGGACGGCAGCTGGACGGTCGTGGAGATCAAGTCCTTCCCGATGCTGGACGGCTCCGCCGACCCGGCCAAGGTGGGCGCGGCCGCCCGGCAGGCGGCGGTGTACGTGCTGGCGCTGGAGGACGTCGCCGCGCGCCTCGACCCGGTCCCGCGCGTACGGCACCGGGTGCTCCTGGTGTGCCCCAAGGACTTCTCCAACCTGCCGACCGCGTCCGCCGTCGACGTCCGCAAGCAGCGCGCGGTGACCTCCCGCCAGCTGACCCGGCTGACCCGTGTCGAGGACATCGCCGCCGCCCTGCCCGAGGGCGTGTCCTTCTCCCCCGAGCAGTCCCCGCGGGAGCTGACGGCCGCGGTGGAAGCGGTCCCGGCGACGTACGCGCCCGAGTGCCTGGCCACGTGCGAGCTGGCGTTCCACTGCCGTGCGCGGTCCCGCGCACAGGGCGCGGTGACGACGCTGGGCCGCTCGGTCCGCGCCGAACTGGGCGGCCTGTCGACGGTCGAGGACGTGCTGGCGGCCGCCCACGGCGCGGCGGGCGACCCGGACGACCCGGCGGTGGCGGCCCTGCGCCGGGCCGCCGTGCTGCGGGCCGAGGCCCTGGAGCCGGCCGGGCGGGAGGCGCTGTGTCGCTGATCGCCACCCTGGGCCGTCTGGAGGCCGTGCGGACCGGGCGGGCCCAGCCCGCCGCGACCGTCCGGCACCGACGTCTGTCCACGCGGCCGCTGGTGTTCGTGCCGCTCACCACCGCCGGTGAGGCGGGCGCCCCGCTCGGCGCGCTGGTCGGCACGGACCGTGACGCGCCGCGGCTGCTGGCCGTGCCGCAGCCCCGCGACCGCGACCTGCGGTTCGCGTTCCTCGCCGAACTGGCCGACGTGATCCTGCCGTACATCGACTCCTGCGCCGACGCCGTCGAGGCCGCCGAGCGCAGCGAGACCGACCCGGAGAGCGGCAAGCGGGTCAAGGTCGAGGTGGAGCTGTGCGCGGACGCGCCCCAGCTGATCGTGCCGAGCCGCGCGGGCATCGACTTCGTACGGCTGCTCGGGCGCTCCATGCGTTTCCGGCGCACCGCGGAGCAGGACCCGCAGACGCCGCACCCGGCGCCGCCCAGGGTGCCGTTGCTGGGGCGGTGGCTGACCCACTTCGGGGAGCGGGCCCGGGTGCCCGGCTCCTCGCTGCTGCCGGCGATGACCGACCTGCTGGCCCGGCACTGGACGACCGGCCAGTCCAGCCTGGAGGACCAGCACCTGGCGGCGCTGCTCGCGTGGATCGACCCGCCGGACGGCGGGTCGGGCGCCGAGGCCGCGCTGCGGGCCGAGCTGGCGCGCACCGCCGACGGCCAGCTGGAGTGCCCGCCCGCGGGCCCCGCCACCGATCCGGCCTTCGACAACAAGCTGCTGGCACCCGCGATCGAGCGCTACGACCGCGCCCGGACCGCCCTCGCCGCCGCCGAGGACGGCCTTCAGGCCGACGCGCGGCTGGGCGCCCTCACCGCGGCCGAGCAGGGGATCCGCGACCTGGTCGCGCGGTGCGCCCTGCCCACCTGGGAGAACGTCTGGCGCGGCCTGGACCTGCTGCGGGCGCTGCCCGAGGGCGCGCACGTCGAGGAGCGCTGGACGCGCGACCGCTGGTCGTTCACCGGCCATCGCGACCGCGTCCGGGCCGGCGAGCCGCCGCAGCCGCGCCGCGACGACGCGGTCACCGCGGCGAACAAGCTGGCCACGCGCGAGCGCGAGCAGGCCCGCCTGGAAGCCCAGGAGGCGCTGGACGACCCGCTGGTCATGGCGGGGCGGCGGCTGGCGGGGGAGGCGTTCGCGGGCGAGGTCACGGACGTCGTCGCGGCGTACAGCGAGGGGAAGCGGCCCAGTCCGCGCCCGCTGGTCACCGTGCGCACCGACGACCGGCCGCACCTGGGCGAGCGGGCCAGGGCGTACCGCTCGCTGGACGGCAAGCCGCAGTCGGCGGAGGTCGTCGCCGTCGAGGAGGACGACGCCCAGGGCGCGCTGGTTGTCCTGCGAATCCTGGACCGGATGGGCCGCGGCAGGGAACCCGCGGCCGGTTCCGTGCCGGAGAAGGGTGACCGCCTGTGCTTCACCCTCTTCGAACACGAGCAGCGCGGCGGCGCGAAGCTGCCCGACCCGGAGCAGACCCCGTGGACGCACGGTGGCCCGCCGGGCGAGGAGAGCACGCCTCAGGCCCCGGACCCGGTGACCGAGGAGGATCTGCTGTGACCGCCCCCGCCCAGGACCCCGCGGTCGGCCCCGCCGGCCTCCGGACGCCTTTCGACCCCGGGGCGGCGGCCGCCCGCGCGACCGACGCGATCCTCCGCGACACCCTGCACGGCGCGCACCGCGGGGTCGTCGTCGACTCCCCGCCCGGCGCCGGGAAGTCGACGCTGGTGGTGCGCGCGGCGCTGGAGCTGGCCGCCGCGGGACGGCCGCTGATGGTGGTCGCGCAGACCAACGCCCAGGTCGACGACCTGGTGCTGCGGCTGGCGGAGAAGAATCCCGACCTGCCCGTGGGCCGGCTGCACAGCAGCGACACCGACCCCTACGACAAGGCGCTCGACGGCCTGCCGAACGTGCGGAAGTCGGCGAAGGCCGCCGACCTCGCCGGACTCGACGTAGTCGTGTCGACCGCCGCGAAGTGGGCGCATGTGAAGGTCGACGAGCCGTGGCGGCACGCGATCGTCGACGAGGCGTACCAGATGCGCTCGGACGCCCTGCTCGCGGTGGCCGGGCTGTTCGAACGGGCGTTGTTCGTGGGCGATCCGGGCCAGCTGGACCCGTTCGCGATCGTCGGCAGCGAGCAGTGGGCGGGCCTGTCCTACGACCCGTCGGCGTCCGCGGTGACGACCCTGCTGGCCCACAACCCGCAGCTGCCCCAGCACCGGCTGCCGGTGTCCTGGCGGCTTCCGGCGTCGGCGGCGCCGCTGGTCTCCGACGCGTTCTACCCGTACACGCCGTTCCGCAGCGGCACGTCGGCCGGGGACCGTCGGCTGACGTTCGCCGTCCCCTCGGACGGCTCGGGTCCCGACCGGGTGCTCGACGAGGCCGCCGAGTCCGGCTGGGGCCTGCTGGAGCTGCCCGCGCGGCACACCCCGCGCACCGATCCGGAGGCGGTGCGGGCGGTGGCGGCGGTCGTACGGCGACTGCTGGAGCGGGGCGGTGCGGCCGTCTCGGAGCGGTCTTCGGACCCGGCGCCGCTGACCGCCGACCGGATCGCGGTCGGCACGGCGCACCGGGACCAGGCGGCCGCCGTGCGCGCGGCGCTGGCGGAACTGGGCGTGACGGATGTCGCCGTGGACACGGCGAATCGGCTCCAGGGCCGTGAGTTCGACGTCACGGTCGTCCTGCACCCGCTCTCCGGCCGCCCCGACGCCACCGCCTTCCACCTGGAGACGGGCCGCCTGTGCGTCCTCGCCTCCCGCCACCGGCACGCCTGCGTCGTGGTGTGCCGCGCGGGGGTGACCGACCTCCTGGACAACCACCCGTCGACGGACCCGGTCCAGCTGGGGGTGACGGTGAAGTTCCCGGACGGCTGGGAAGCCAACCACGCGGTCCTGGCCCACCTGCGGGAACACCGGGTGGCGTGGCGGCCGTGAGGACGCCGCCGGAGGCGGCCGATGGTTACAGCCCCCGACGGCTGGGAAGCCAACCACGCGGTCCTTCCTGGCCCATCTGCGGGAACACCGGGTGGCCTGGCGGCCGTGAGGAGTTGACGGGGGGAAGCCGGCCGCACCCTTGCGTTCGCGGGAGACAATGAAGGGTGGCCCTTTCACAGGGCGGTGTCATCCGAACCGTACGAGGAGGTCCAGACATGGCGGAGCCAACGCCGCGTCGTGACGAACCGCGGCTACGCCCCGCGCCCCTGCTCTTCGAGCCCGCCGAGGCGGCCGCCGACCCCGAGCACTTCTTCGACCTGGAGTCGATCGACGATCCGCGGGCACTGCTCGCACGGGCGACGGAGCTGACGCTCGCGTTCCGCGCGGCGGCCGACCGGGCGGTGGAGTTCCAGGCGATCGCGGCGGCGCAGCTCGCCGACCCGCGGCGGTTCGACCGGCTGACCCCGGCGGCCATCGCCGAGCGGGCGGACTGGACCGAGGACTACGCCAAGAGGATGGTGGAGTTCGGGCGGGATCTGCTCAGCGGAGCCGAGGGCGGCGTGCACGCCAACCCGGCCGACCCCGTCTGATCCCCCGATCCCCTCCCCTGATCCCCGATCCCGTCCCCCACTCCTCCCGCTTCCCCCGGCTCTGGCATATGCCGAGCGCGCAAGATACCCCGATCCCCACCTTGTCGTCCCGGTTTCCCGCAACCCTGTGGAATCACCTGCTCACAACAGGTAGATATATCCGCCATGAGCCGCACCGGGAACGAACCCTTCGTCGCCCACCTCGACCCGTGGGCAGCACAGCGCTCCAACGCCTCGGGCGTCACCGCGGACGGCGCCGCCTGGCTGGCCTCGGCGGGCGCGTATCCCCGCAGCACGCTCGCCCTCTGGCGGGAACGGCCGGACGCGCCGGTCGTCCTGCCCTGCGGCACCGCCTTCGACGTCGTAAACGTGCCCGCGATCTTCGGCCGCCGGATGCTGGACCGGCTGTGGGACGAGGGCCCGGGGTCGGGCCCGGTCGCCGTCCACCGGGGCCGGATGCTGCTCTTCGCCGCGCCGGGCACCGCGCACCGGCTGCCCTCGCTGCTGGAGTGGGAGGAGTGGGGGTCCCGGGGCCGGGAGGCCGGCCGCGGGGAGGGCATCCCGCCCCTGCTGTGCCACGGCAACGGCGACGCGGTGACCCTCCCCGCCCCGTCCGGCGACGCCCTGTCCGACGACACCCTCGCCGCACGGCCGGCCTCCCGCTGGCTCGTCGCCCCGGACACCCGTCACCCCTGGCTGCCGGGCCCGGAGATCATGCTCTGGGCGGCCGTACGGGCCGCCCGCGCGGCGGTGCGGATATCGATTTTTCCTCCCAGCGACCAGGATGCTAAGGTCTACGACGTCAGCAGGCGCCGCTAGCTCAGTTGGTTAGAGCAGCTGACTCTTAATCAGCGGGTCCGGGGTTCGAGTCCCTGGCGGCGCACGACGACGATGGCGAGACAGGGTCGCGGACAGCGAACCGGTCTCGCCATCGCTGTGTCGTCTTCACCGCGCCGCTTTCACCGTGCCGTCATCGCCACGTGTGCGACAGATGCTCCCCCTGTGCACGCCAGGCGTCACACCGAGCTGATCTTGACGGTGTACGCACCGGACGCCGTACGGTTCTCCACCTCCACCCGGACCCCATCGCCCGGCACGGTGAAGCTCTCCCCCACGTCGATCGGGGCGTCGGCGAGCGCGGGCTGGACCGAGGTCTCCTCGCAGGCCCCGGTGTGCGGATGGGCGTCGATCACCTCGATCGGGCCGCCACCGGACTCCGCCCCGCTGCGCACCCGGTACACCAGCACCCCCTGCCGGCACCCGCGCACGTCGTTGCCCACCGACGCCCGCGCCTCGATGGCCAGCACACTGTCGCTCCCGGTGCGCACCACCACCAGCTTCGTTCCGCTGCCGAGCCCGAACAGCGGCGATCCGGCGGCGGACGTCCCCGAAGAGCCCGCGCTCGCCGGACCCACCTCCACCGGCTCCAGGGTCACCCGGGTCGGCCCCCTTCCCCACACGCAGGTCACCTGGCGGGGGTCCAGCCACCCGAGCTTCCACTTGTGCCAGGCGAACAGGTCGGGCGAAAGACCGAACTGGCTGCCCATCAGGTCCCAGTCCCCGACGTAGGTGTCCCAGTCGCCCTTGCCGTCGGCGGGCCGGTGGTAAAGGTCGGGCAGGTCGAAGACGTGCCCCGACTCGTGGGCGAGCACCAGCCGGTCCGGCGGATGCCGTTCGAAGACGGTCACCACCTGCCGGAACTCCTTGCCGTCGGCCCGCAGCGGAGTGTCCAGGTTGACGACCTTCGTCGCGTCCGAGTCGACGCCGGGCGCGTCCGGGTCGGCGACGAAGTAGACGATGTCGTAGCGCGAGAAGTCGACCTGGGGGTCGGCCACGGCGAGCGCGTCCCGCAGATACGCCGTGCGGTCCCGGGCGTTCCAGTCACGGCGCACGGCGTACGCGGTGGACGGGCGCGGCATCCGGAGCCAGCGCCGCAGCGGGTGGGCGCGCAGGGTGAACCTGCCGAAGGACGCCTGTTCGTAGTACCGGCTGGTGGCCGGGAAGTGGTCGGCGGCGAGTTCGGCCGGGGTGGTGCGCGGGGTGGAGTCCGGGAACGACAGGAACACCATGACGGCGTCCCGCGTACCGACCGGCTGTACGTAGGAGGGGTTCCAGGTGTCCAGCCCCTCCGAGTGGTGGGCGTCCGTGCGTTGCAGGGCGCAGGGCGCGGTGGAGTACGGCCCGGCGGCCGACGCCCCGCCCAGGATCGAGGTGGCGGCGACCGCCGACATGGTGGTGAACACGGCTGTGGTGCTCCGCAGCCGGGGACGCGCCCCGGCCCGGTTCAGCGCCCCGAGGACGCCACGGCCGAGCGCCTTCGGGGGCAGCTGACACGGCACGGGGACCTCCGGGGCGGTTCGCGGGACACCGAACCCAGCCTGTGCGAGTTTGGAGGGGTACGCCCTGTTTGTCTGCACCGGAAGGGTGAGGGACGCGAGTTCACGGCAGGACGGCCCGGCGTGGGACCGGGGGAACGACATCCCCGAGCTGCTCACGGAACGTCACAAACGGTCAGCGACAAAAGGAACCGATGCGGGTGTGATCGGAAACGATCCGGGCGAGCGGCCGGTCGCCGCGCGGGAGCGGCGCGCGGCTGGAAGGGGTTCGCCGACGGCATCTATGATCGACATACTTTCCCTGCACTTTCCTGCGCGGACACGGGCCGGGCCGCCGTCCTCCAGCCGGCCGGCCACCCCGACCAGACCGATAAGAAGACCGAGTGCACTGTGGGAGCGAGCGGTGAGCGGAACGTCCGAAGGGCCGACGCCCGCGGCAGCCTTCATGCGACCTACTGTCACGGACAGTGACACGACCGGGGCTCCGGGTGCGGACCCGGTCGCGGCCGCCGCCGCCGAGCGGGCCGTCGCTCCGGCCGCGCCCGCGCCCTGCGGCACCGGTCCCGCGGGGTTCCTCCCCGTCCGCGGCCTCACCCCGATGGCGCAACCGGCTCCCGCCATCCATGGATTCACCGTCCTGGCCGAATCCGCGCCCGCGGTCGTGGACCTGCTCGGGTCCACACCCCCACCGGTCCGCACCACCCCGGAACCCATCCCGGAGTCAGCGCCGGAGCCGGCCCCGGAATCCGTCCTTGAACCGGCCCCGGTCTCCGCCCTGGAACCGGTCCCGAACCCCTCCCCCCTGAGCGCCGCCCCGCACGCCGTCCCGGAATCCGGCCCGGCCACCGGGGCGGAGCGCCCCTTCCGGTCCGCCTTCCGCGCGGCGCCGCTGGCGATGGCCGTCGTCGACCACGAGGGCCTGGTCGTCAGCGCCAACGAGACCTTCGGCGCGCTCTTCGGCGCCGGCCCCGACGAACTGGCCGGGCAGCCCGCCGCCGATCTGGTGGACCTGGCCTCCGACACCCGCACCCGGCACGCCTACGCCGAGGTGCTGCGCGGCCGGCAGGCCCGGCTGCGCTGCGCCCGCCGGCTCAAGCACCCCGACGGCCACCCGCTGTGGGTCCAGGTCACGGTCGCGCCCCTGACCCCCAATTCCCCGGGCGTGCTGCTGTCCGTGGCCGACATCAGCGCCCGGCGCGAACTCCAGGCCCGGCTGCGGCACGTGAAGGGCCACGACCCGGTGACCCTGCTGCCCAACCGCACCCTGTTCTTCGAGCGCCTGTCGGCCGCGCTGGAGTCGGAGTCGTACGAGCGCGGCGGGAGCGGCCGGGTCGGCCTGTGCTACCTGGACCTCGACGGCTTCAAGGCGGTCAACGACACCCTCGGCCACCGCGTCGGCGACCGGCTGCTCGCCGGGGTGGCGGAACGGCTGACCCGGTGCGCGGACGAGGCCGGCCACGGCCGGACGAGCACGCCGCTGGTGGCCAGGCTCGGCGGCGACGAGTTCGCGCTGCTCGTCGAGGACTCGACCGGCACCGAGCAGCTCGCGGAGCTGGCCGAGTCGGTGCTCTCGGCGCTCCAGGAGCCCTTCGAGGTCGCCGGCCGGCGCCTGTCGGTGTCGGCGTCCATCGGCGTGGTCGAGCGGCACGCGGCCGGTTCGTCGGCCACCGCGCTGATGCAGGCCGCCGACACGACGCTGTACTGGGCGAAGGCGGACGGCAGGGCCCGCTGGACCCTGTTCGACCCGGAGCGCAACGCGCACCGCATGACCCGTCAGGCCCTGGTCTCCACGCTGCGCGCGGCCGTCGAACGCGGCGAGTTCGCCCTGGAGTACCAGCCGCTGGTCGGCATGGAGGACGGACGGCTGCGCGGGGTCGAGGCCCTCGTCCGCTGGCGCCACCCGCAGTTCGGCACGCTCACGCCGAATCGGTTCATCGCGCTGGCGGAGGAGGACGGCTCGATCGTGCCGCTCGGCCGCTGGATCCTGGCCACCGCCTGCGGCCAGGCCCGCCGCTGGCAGCTGGACCATCCGGACGAGCCGCCGATCTTCGTCAGCGTCAACGTGGCCGTCCGCCAGGTGTGGGACTCCGACCTGGTCGCGGACGTGGCCGGGGTACTCGCCGAGACCGGTCTGGCGCCGCACCTGCTCCAGCTGGAGCTGACCGAGTCGGCCGTGATGGGCTCGGCCGGCCGGCCGCTCGAAGCGCTGCGGTCCCTGAACGACATGGGCGTGCACATCGCCATCGACGACTTCGGCACCGGGTACTCCAACCTCGCCTATCTCAGCCGCCTGCCGGTGTCGGCGCTGAAGCTGGACGGCTCCTTCGTACGGGGGTTCCAGCACGAGGAGCCGGAGGGCGCGGCGAGCCGGCCGAGCCCCGCGGACGAGGTCATCGTCGAGGCGATGATCCAGCTCGCCCACCGGTTGGGGCTGACCGTCACGGCGGAGTGCGTGGAGACGTCCGACCAGGCGAGCAGGCTGCGCCGGATCGGCTGCGACACCGGGCAGGGGTGGCTGTACTCCCGCCCGGTGCCGCCCGACCGCATCTCCGAGCTGCTGGGCGACCGGGCCTGAGGCTGCTCAGGCGGCCGGCAGTCCGTAGGCGTCCGCGATGAGTTCGTAGCTGCGCAGGCGTACGGCGCCGCTGTGCGCGTTGCTCGTGATCATCAACTCGTCGGCGCCGGTGCGCTTGTGCAGGTCGTCGAGGCCGGAGCGGACCTCGTCGGGGGTGCCGTGGACGACGTTGGCGTTCCAGGACTCGACGAACTCCCGCTCCATCGAGCTGAACGCGTACGCCTCCGCCTCCTCGGGGGTGGGCACGAGGCCGGGGCGGCCGGTGCGCAGCCGGACCATGTTCAGGGCGGCGGCCAGCACCTGGCGGCGTGCCTCGCGCTCGTCCTCGGTGGCGAGGGCCGCGACGCCGATGAGGGCGTACGGGGTGTCGAGCACCGCGCTGGGACGGAACGACTCGCGGTAGAGGTCGAGGGCCGGGACGGTGTTCTGCGCGGAGAAGTGGTGGGCGAAGGCGAACGGGAGGCCGAGGGTGCCGGCCAGGCGGGCGCTGAAGCCGGAGGAGCCGAGCAGCCAGACCGGCGGGCGGTGCCGGGACTGCACGCCACCCGGAGAGGTGGCCTGGACCGGGCCGGGCACGGCGTGGATACGGCGGTAGGGGTGGCCGTCGGGGAAGTCGTCGTCGAGGAAGCGGATCAGCTCGGCGAGCTGCTGGGGGAAGTCGTCGGCGCTCCGATCGATGGGGTCGGTGCGGCGCAGGGCGGCGGCGGTGGCGCCGTCCGTGCCGGGGGCGCGGCCGAGGCCCAGGTCGACACGGCCCGGGGCCATGGCCTCCAGGGTGCCGAACTGCTCCGCGATGACCAGCGGGGCGTGGTTGGGCAGCATGACGCCGCCGGAGCCGAGGCGGATCCGGTCGGTGTGGGCGGCGAGGTGGGCGAGGATCACCGCCGGTGAGGAGGAGGCGACACCCGGCATCGAGTGGTGCTCGGCGACCCAGTAGCGGTGGTAGCCGCGACTTTCCGTGGTTTTCGACAGAGCGACACTGGTGCGCAGCGCGTCGGTGGCGGTGTGCCCCGCGCCCACGGTCACCAGGTCCAGTACGGACAGGGGTACCGGGGCGGTCCCGTGTGCCGTGCCCCTGATCTCGTCTACCGCCACGGGTGCCTCCAGCTGGTTGACCGTTCACTTTCCTGACCGGGGTCAACAGGGCACCGCTGTCGTTTGTTCCTTCGTCCCCCGCCCGCCCACCGGCCCGTCTCGCTTGCACGCGGAGGAACCGCCACGAGGCTCCGCCCCGGACCCCGACGGGTCCAGGGCGGAGGTTCCCTGTGACGGCTCCCTCAGTCCGCGTTCACGCCGCGAGCGCGTGGCCCGGGTGCAGGACCACCTTGGTGTAGCCCTCGATCCGCTTGTCGAACTTCTGGTACGCCTCGGGTGCCTGGTCCAGCGGCAGCTCGTGGGAGACCACGAAGCTGGGCTTGGCGCGCCCGGCCATGATCAGATCGCGCAGCTGGCGGTTGTACTGCTTCACGTTGCACTGACCGGTGCCCATCTGCTGACCCTTCTCGAACATCTTGCCGATGGAGACCAGCAGCTGGCCGTGCTTGGCGTGCTCGTCGGGTCCGCCCGGGTCGGAGGGTACGTAGAGCCCCGGTATGCCGAGCAGGCCGGTGGGCCGTACCGTCTCGACGAGCGTGTTGAGGACGACGGCGGGCTCCTCGTGGCTGACGTCCTTGTGCGACTGGGCCTGGTAGCCGACGGCGTCCACACCCTTGTCGGTGCCCTCGCCGTTGGTCTGCTCCATGATCTGCTCGGTCGGGTCGCCCCTGGTGAAGTCGATGGGGATGGCCCCGATCTCCTCCGCCTTGGCGAGCCGCTCGGGCACCCGGTCGACCGTGAACACCTTCGACGCGCCGCGCAGCAGGGCCGAGTAGGCGGCCATCAGGCCCACCGGTCCGGCGCCGAAGACGGCGACGGACTCACCGGGCGACACCTTGGCGAGTTCGCAGCCGTGGTAGCCGGTCGGGAAGATGTCGGCGAGCAGCACGAAGTCGGTCTCGAACTCGTCGCCCGGCGGCAGCTTCAGGCAGTTGAAGTCGGCGAACGGCACACGCAGCCGCTCGGCCTGGCCGCCGGTGTAGGGGCCCATCGCCACGTATCCGTAGGCGCCTCCGGCGAAGCCGGGGTTCACCGTCAGGCAGAACCCGGTCTTCCCGGCGAGGCAGTTCTTGCAGAACCCGCAGGCCACGTTGAACGGCATCACGACCCGGTCGCCCGGGGACAGCGACGTCACGCCGTCACCGATCTCCTCGACGATGCCGAGGTTCTCGTGGCCGAAGACGATGCCCGCCTCGGCGGCCGTGCGGCCCTCGTACATGTGCAGGTCGGACCCGCAGATCGCGGTGGACGTGACCCGTACGATCACATCGTTGGGGTGCTGGATCTGGGGATCGTCGACGTCCCTCACCATGACGTTGAAGGGCTTTTCGTAGACGACGGCTTTCACCTGGGTCACCTCCGCGTCGAACGCTGGACGACGGCGGCGACCACGGGTCGGTGCCGGGGGACACCCACTGCGAGGATGACACGCGAAGGCGGGGGCGTCGGTCCTCCCGGGCCCCGGGCGTTCTCGCTGCACCGCCGGACACTTCCAGCGTCCGCCCGTGCGACGGGGACCGCAACCGCGCCGGTGTCACACCTGGACGATCGGCTCCCGGGTGAACAGCGCACCCAGAGCGGGCGCGTTGACGCGGCGGTCGGCGAGCCGCAGCGCCTCCCAGACGCTCACCTGGTTCGCCGTGAGGACCGGCTTGCCGAGGTGCTTCTCCAGGGCGGGCAGGTGGGACGCCGTGTGCAGGGCGGTGGCGGGCAGCAGGACCGCGTCCGCCTCGGGGACGTCCGCCTCCCGCGCCAGGGCCAGGATCTCCGCCTCGCCCCAGGTGGCCACCTCGGCCGCGGTGCCGATCCCGGCGCTGCGGGCGGCGGCCACCTCGATCTGCCCGGCGTGCAGGAAGTCCGTGAACAGGGCGGTGACGTCCTTGGGATAGGTGGCCGCGACCGCGACCCGGCGGACGCCGAGCTCGGTTGCCGCGTGCACGAAGGCGAAGGAGGTGGAGGAGGCCGGCATGCCCGCCGTCCGGGCCAGCGCGCGGACCTGTTCGTGCGCGCCCTGCCAGCCGCGTACGAAGCTGCCGCCGGTGCACGCCCACACCACCGTCTCCGCGCCGGACAGCCGCAGCCCCTGCACGCCCCGCGCGAGCCGCTCGGGGGCGCCCGTCTCGTACAGCGCGTCGACCCGGTGCGCGTCCTCACCGATGTCGGTGTGGACCAGGTCCACCCGGATGTCGCTGCCCAGGAGCTGCTCGATGCGCGGATAGTCGTCCTCTGCGGAGTGGCCCGGGTAGAGGAATCCGAGTGCGGTCATGGCCTGCCTTCCTGCTGTTCGTCGGACCGTACGGGCCGGGCGCCGCCGACACCCGGTCGCGGCGCGGGCCGCGCGGGCGGCACACCGGCCGGCAGCGCCCGGTACGGCCCCACGGGCTCGGGTACCCAGCCGGCGCGGCACAGCCCACATCGTGACCTGGTTGGCGGAGATCACCGGGGTGCGCGGTTCCGCCTCCGGCCACGGGACCTGCCTCACGCGGGGGAGACGGGAGGGCGGCACTGACGGCGGGTGAACGACACGGTGGGGCCACGGAGAGCAACCGTCCGTACGGGCGGCCGTGTTGACGAGGGGGGATTCGGGTGCGAGCGTGGTCCATCCGTGCACGTCGGACGGCCGCCCCTTACGAGAAACGGCTCGCCATGAGTGTCCCCGTCCTTCTCGTCCTGCTCGTCCTGGACGCCGATCCGCCGCCACGTCTGGGCCGGCTCACCGGCCGCGCCAGGATCGTGCGCACGGACGCGGCCGGGCTGGCCGCGCGCCTGCCCGGGGCGGATGTGCTGCTCGTGTGGGACTTCACCTCCACCGCGGTGCGGGAGGCCTGGCCGGGCGGGGGACCGCGGCCGCGCTGGGTGCACACGGCGAGCGCGGGCGTGGACCATCTGATGTGCCCCGAGCTGGCGGCGTCCGCCACGGTGGTGACCAACGCGCGGGGCGTGTTCGACGAGCCGATCGCCGAGTACGTCGCCGCGCTCGTCCTCGCCCTGGCCAAGGACCTGCCGCGAACCCTGGAGTTCCAGCGCGAGGGGCGGTGGCGGCACCGCGAGTCGCGGCGGCTGGCCGGTACGCGCGCGTGTGTCGTGGGCTCCGGGCCGATCGGCCGGGCGATCGCCCGCACGCTGGGCGCGCTGGGGGTGCGGGCGGCGGTCGTCGGCCGCGCCGCGCGCACCGGAGTGCACGGCCCCAAGGACCTGGACCGGCTCGTCGCCCGCGCCGACTGGGTGATCGCGGCGGCCCCGCTGACCGAGGAGACCCGCGGCATGTTCGACGCCCGCAGGTTCGGCCTCATGCAGCCCTCGGCGTGCTTCGTCAACGTCGGCCGGGGGCAGCTCGTCGACGAGGAGGCGCTCGTCCGGGCGCTCACGGACGGCTGGATCGCGGGCGCCGCCCTGGACGTCTTCAGGGACGAACCCCTCACCCCCGACAGCCCGTTGTGGCGGGTGCCCGGTCTGGTCGTGTCCCCGCACATGAGCGGTGACACGGTCGGCTGGAGGGACGAGCTGGCGGCCCAGTTCGTCGATCTGTACGGCCGCTGGGAGGCGGGCGAGCCGCTGCCGAACGTCGTCGACAAACGGCGCGGGTACGTACCGGGACACTGACCCCTGTCTGGAGGCGCGATGACCGAGCTCACCGAGCTGACCGCGGGAGAACTGCTCGACGGCTACAGGAAGGGCGAGTTCAGCCCCGTGGAGGCCACCCGGGCGGCGCTGGAACGGGCCGAGCGGATCCAGCCGGAGGTGAACGCGTTCGTCCGGATCACCGCCGAGGACGCCCTGGCGCGGGCCCGCGAGTCGGAGGACCGGTGGCGGCGCGGAAGGCCCGCGGGACGGCTGGACGGGGTGCCGGTCACCGTCAAGGACATCCTGCTGCTGCGCGGCCACCCGACCCTGCGCGGTTCCAGGACCGTGCCGGAGGAGGGGCGTTGGGACGAGGACGCCCCCTCGGTGGCCCGGCTGCGCGAGCACGGCGCGGTCTTCCTCGGCAAGACCACGACGCCCGAGTTCGGCTGGAAGGGCGTCACGGACTCCCCGCTGACCGGCGTCACCCGCAACCCCCACGACCCGGCCCGCACCGCCGGCGGCTCCAGCGGTGGCAGCGCGGCGGCCGTGGCGCTCGGCGCGGGCCCGCTGTCCCTGGGCACGGACGGCGGCGGCAGTGTGCGCATCCCGGCCGCGCTGTGCGGGATCTTCGGGCTGAAGCCGACGTACGGCCGGGTCCCGCTGTATCCGCCGAGCGCCTTCGGCACGCTGTCGCACGTGGGTCCGATGGCCCGGGACGCGGCGGACGCGGCGCTGCTGCTCGACGTGATCGGGGTGCCCGACGCGCGGGACTGGTCGGCGCTGGGCCCGGCCCCCGGCTCGTTCACGGAGGGCCTGGCCGGCGGGGTGCGGGGGCTGCGGGTCGCCTACTCGCCGTCCCTGGGCGGCCAGGTGCCGGTGCGCCCGGCGGTCGCCACGGCGGTGCGCCGGGCGGTGGCGGGTCTTGCGGACCTCGGCGCGTACGTCACCGAGAACGACCCGGACTTCGCCGATCCGGTGGACGCCTTCCACACCCTGTGGTTCAGCGGCGCGGCCCGTGCCGTCCAGCATCTGGGGCCCAGCCGACGGGAGTTGCTCGACCCCGGGCTGCGGGAGATCTGCGCGGCCGGCGCCCGGCTGTCGGCGCTCGACTACCTGGCCGCCGTAAACGTCCGCGCCGAACTCGGCCGCGTCATGGGCCACTTCCACGAGAGCTTCGACCTGCTGGTCACGCCGACCCTGCCGATCACGGCGTTCGAGGCGGGCGCGGAGGTGCCGAAGGGCTCGGGGCACCGGCGCTGGACCGGGTGGACGCCGTTCACGTACCCGTTCAACATGACCCAGCAGCCGGCGGCGTCCGTGCCGGTGGGCGGGGACGAGGACGGGCTGCCGGTCGGCCTCCAGATCGTGGCCGCGCGGCACCGCGACGACCTGGTGCTGCGGGCGGCCCACGCGCTGTACGAAGCAGGGGTGGCGACCCGGCTCACGCCCGCCGGAACGTGAGGATCTCCCCCGCCGCGCCACGCTCGTGGAGCAGGGCGAGGTCCACGACCCGTCGGCCCGGAGGCACCGGAGTTCACACCCGCCCCGCGTCTCGCCGGCCGGACACGGAACGGTCTCCGCCCGGACACCGTTGGATCACATCCCCCAGTCCACCCGCATAGACCACGGAGATCGGGCAGGCGCCACCACTATCCGCGAAGGGCCCGAGCCGACGAGGCTCTCTTGGAGGGTGAGTGTCCATGTCCGAGTTCCCCAACCTGTCCCGCCGGGGCTTTCTGACCAGAGCCGCGACCGTGGGCGGCATGCTCGCCGTCCCCGGGCTGCTGGCCGCGTGCAGCAAGACGGACAGCGGCGACGGCAAGGGCTCGAAGCTGGAACAGCTGAGGAAGCAGGGCTATGTGAAGGTGGCCTACGCCAACGAGGCCCCGTACGGCTTCGAGGAGGGCGGGCAGCTCAAGGGCGAGGCGCCGACGCTGCACCGGGAGATCTTCAAGGCCCTGGGCGTGGACGAGCTGAAGCCGACCTTCTCCGAGTGGGACGGTCTGATCCCCGGGCTCCAGGCCGGCAAGTACGACGTGATCAGCGCGGGCATGGCCATCATCCCGGAGCGCTGCCAGAAGGCTCTGTTCTCCGAGCCGGAGTTCGTCTCGCCCACCGCGATGATGGTGAAGAAGGGCAACCCGAAGAAGCTGACGGACCTCGCCTCCGCCAAGGCGGCCGGGGCCACCGTGGGCGTGATGTCGGGCGCGGTGGAGAAGGGCTACGTCACCGCCGCCGGCATCTCCGAGAGCGGCATCCGCACGCTCCAGAAGCCGCAGGACGGCGCGGACGCGGTCGCCCAGGGCAGGGTCGACGCCTTCGTGCTGACGGGCATCTCACTGCGCTGGCTGGCCAGGACCAACCCGAAGGTGGAGGTCACCGAGTCCTTCGTGCCGGTGGTCGACGGCGTGCGGCAGTACAGCCCGGGCGGCGCCGTCTTCCGCAAGAACGACGAGGAACTCCGGGACGCCTTCAACGAGCAGCTGAAGAAGATCACCTCGGATCCGGACCGGTACGTGCAGCTCGTCGGGGAGTACGGGTTCGGCAAGGACACCATCCCGCCGGCGGACCTGAAGACCGTCGACCTGTGCAAGGGCTGACGGGGACGCCTGTCCATGGGTGACTTCTACACGTACTTCTTCGACCACATCTCCACCGTGTGGTCGGGGCTCCTGGTGACGGTCGAGGCCACGGTCTTCGGCTCGGCCGTCGCGCTCGCCCTGTCCTTCGTGTTCGGCTTCGCGGCGGGCAGCAGGTTCCTGCTCGCGCGCGGCGCCTCACGGGTGGTCGTGGAATTCCTCCGCGGCACCTCGCTGTACGTTCAGCTGTTCTGGCTGTACTACGCCTTCCCGCTGCTGTCCGGGTACGAGCTGTCGCCGCTGTTCTGCGGTGTGGTGGCGTTCGGCATGAACTACGGCGCCTACGGCTCCGAGGTGGTGCGCGGCGCGCTGAACGCCGTGCCCAGGGCGCAGTGGGAGGCCGCCGTCGCGTTGAACATGACGCCCCTGCAACGCATGCGCCGGGTGATACTGCCGCAGGCGTGGGTGCAGATGATCCCCTCGTTCACGAACCTGCTGATCCAGTTGCTGAAGTGCACCCCGCTGCTGTGGCTGATCTCCGCGGCGGACCTGACGACGGTGGTCCAGCAGATGCGTGACCGCACCGGTGCGACCACCTGGGCCTATCTGACCCTGCTGGTGATCTACTTCGTCCTCGCCTACGCGCTGACCCTGCTGATGAACGCCCTGGAGCGGCACGCCAAGTCCCGGCTCGGCCTGCGCACGGACCGCCGCTCGCTGCTGCGCCGCCGCGGATCCGAACCGGCGCGCGAACCCGAGATGGCGGGAGGTGCCTCGTGAGCTACGACTGGGACTGGGGCGCGGTCCGCGACTCGCTGCCGCTGCTGTGGCACGGCTTTCTGACCACGCTGCTGGCCACGGTCCTGGGCACGGCGGTGGCCGCCGTCCTCGGCCTGCTGGTGGCCGTGGCCGGGCGGGTGCCGAGCCGGCTGGTCACCGTGCCGGTGCGGGTGGTCACCGAGTTCGTGCGGTCCACCCCGCTGCTGGTGCAGCTGGTCGGTGCCTACGCGGTCTTCAACACGGTGGACCCGCTGACCATCGGCGTCGCGGTGCTCGGTATCCACTACGCCTCCTACCTGTCGGAGGTGTACCGGGCGGGCATCGACGCCGTGTCGAAGGGCCAGTGGGAGGCCTGCCGGGCGCTGTCCCTGTCGCCGCGCCGCACCTGGCAGGCGGTGATCCTGCCGCAGGCGGTGCGCAAGGTGCTGCCGGCGCTGGGCAACTACGGCGTCTCGATGTTCAAGGAGACCCCGTTCCTGGCCGTCATCACGGTCCAGGAGATGGTCGCCAAGGCCCGCGAGTACGGCGCGGACCACTTCACCTACGCCGAGACGTTCACCCTCGCAGGCCTGTTCTTCCTGGCGGCAAGCTATCCGACCTCGCTTCTGATGAGAAAGCTGGAGAAGCGCCTTGGCCACTGACCCTTTGCAGAAGACGCCGCCGCAGGCGCCCGAGAACGTGACGCCCGACGCGCCGCCCGCGGACCTGGTGCGCTTCGACCGGGTGGTCAAGCGCTTCGGTGATCATGTCGTGCTCGACCAGCTGGACTTCGCCGTCCAGCGCGGGGAGCACGTGACGCTGATCGGACCGAGCGGCTCGGGGAAGACGACCATCCTGCGGCTGCTGATGACGCTGGAGCGCGTCAGCGACGGCGTGATCCACGTGGACGGCGAGCCGCTGTCCCACATGCCAGGACCGGACGGGACCCTGCGCCCGGCGAACGAGAAGCACCTGCGCCGGATCCGCAGGAAGATCGGGATGGTCTTCCAGCAGTTCAACCTGTTCCCGAACATGAAGGTGCTCCAGAACATCACGGAGGCGCCCGTCAACGTGCTCGGGCTCGGCCGCGAGGAGGCGGAGCAGCGGGCACGGGAGCTCCTCGACCTCGTCGGACTCGCGGACAAGATCGACGCCCATCCGTCGCAGCTGTCCGGCGGCCAGCAGCAGCGGGTGGCGATCGCCCGGGCGCTCGCGATGCGGCCGGAGATCCTGCTCCTCGACGAGGTGACCTCGGCCCTGGACCCGGAGCTGGTGGCCGGTGTGCTCGACCTGCTGCGGGAGATCGCGCGCACCACCGACATCACGCTGCTGTGCGTGACCCACGAGATGAGCTTCGCCCGGGACATCTCCGACCAGGTGATGATGTTCGACTCGGGCCGGGTCATCGAGTCCGGACCGCCCCAGAAGCTCTTCGGCGATCCCGACCACGAGCGCACCCGGGAGTTCCTGAGCGCCGTTCTGTAGGGGGCCTCCGGGGGCGCCGGCGGCCTTCCGGGCCACCCCGGCGACCCCGGCCCCACCGGGGTGGTCGAAGCACCCCCGAGGACCGGGTAGTATTTTCTTCGTCGCCGACCGCGGGAAGCGGACGGCGGGAGTCATGCGCCGCTAGCTCAGTTGGTTAGAGCAGCTGACTCTTAATCAGCGGGTCCGGGGTTCGAGTCCCTGGCGGCGCACAGATGAAGGGCCCCTCGTGATCACGAGGGGCCCTTCGGCGTGTTCCGGTGGCTCCGGGGAGGCCCGGAGCCGCGCTCAGAACGTGACGTCGGAGCAGGCGTAGAACGCGTTGCCCGTGTCGGCGACCGTCCAGACCGCGAGGATGACGTGGTGGCCGCTCAGCCCGGTGGGCAGGGTGCCGCTGTGACTGAGGGTGGCCGGCGGCTGCTTTCCGCCGTAGGGCACGGTCAGGAACGGGGTCGTGTTGAGGTCGGAGCGGGTCAGGGCGTGGTTCTCGTTCCAGCCCTGCTTGGTCACGTAGTACGAGAAGTCCGACGTGGCGTGCATGGCCGTGAACTGCCAGCGGAAGGTGTAGCTCTGGCCGCCGACGACCTTGGTGGTCGGCCAGGCGCCGCCCGAGGGGGTCTTGGGGCTGTCGAGCTGGCTGAACCGGGTGTTGTTCCCGGAGCAGAGCCGCCCGTCGGCCGGCCCGGAGGCCGGGAAGCCCTTCGGGCCCTCGACGCTCTGCGGCTCCCACTGGATGTCGCCGCAGTTGGCGACGGTCCCGTTGGCGCAGAGTTTCTGCCGGCTGATGGGCAGGTCGGTGTAGCCGTGGCTGCTCGCGCCGCCGGTGGAGAGCACGAAGGCTCCGGCGGTCGTGAGGCCGAGCACGGCTGCGGAGATCTTTGCCTTGGTGCGCATACTGCCGCTCCTGGAGACGTGGGGGAGATTCAGTGAGCTGTGCAGGTCTAGACCAAGCTCAGGCTAGGGCCGCCACTTGAACATGTCCAGACCAAAGACACGCCCTCCCCCACCCCCCGTCACGGCCCCGGTTCCCGGCCTCCCGCGCAGAAGGCCACCGTCAAGTCCCGTACCAGCAGCTTGCGTTCGTAGTCGTCGAGGTCGACAAGACCCCGCGCGGTCAACCGGGTCACCGTGTCCTCCACCGAGTCCACCACCGAGGTCAGCCGGCTCGCCCGGTGCCGCGCGTCCAGGGCGTCGAGGCTGCGCCGGTGCACGGCGGCGGCGACCTCCGGCGGGTACTCGGCCCGGACCGGCTGGACCGAGAACACCTCGAGACCGACCGGCGCCACCTCCCGCGCCACCAGGCGGGTCAGCGTCTCCGCGGCGGCCGTCGCCCCCTGCGCGTCGTCCGGCGGGTCCACCGGCACCCGGGCCAGCGCCGCCTCGACGCACTCGCGCAGGTACGTCTCGTGGTCGTCGATCCCGAGCGTGGCCCGCGCGACGTCCCGCACCCGCCACACCACCAGCACCACCACCCGCAGCGCGACCCCGCCCGCGTCGGCGGCCGGCATCGGCTCGCTGCGCCAGTGCCGCAGCCTGACGTCGATCCGGCGGCGCGGCATCAGCGGGTTGAGCCACAGCAGCCCGGTGCGCCGGACGGTCCCGCGGTAGCGGCCGAACAGGCCGAGCACCCAGGCCCGCCCGGTCCGGCCGCGGGCCAGCCCGCCGAAGCCGAACAGGGCGAGCGCCCCCGCCCCGGCGTACGCGGCCCACTGCGGCCCGCCGAGTCCGGCGCCCGCGGACGCCGGCAGCCCCAGCAGCCGTGCGGCGAGGTCCGGCAGCGCCCCGGCCCACCACGAGGTGAGCACACAGCCCGCCGTCCCGCAGGCCCCGGCCAGCAGCCCGGCCGCCCCGGGCAGCGCCCGCACCGGGCGCTCCAGCAGGTCGGGGTCCATCTCCGGTACCGGGCCGGCCGGCGCGGGCACCCGGTGACCGCTCACCGGCCCCGGCTGCTCGCCGGCACCTCTCCCGCCACCCTCCACCGCGGGCACCACCGGCAGCGGGATCGTGTCGGGGCCGTCGCGGAACAGCAGATGGACGGGGATCTCGGTGGTGGCCTCGTTCTGGATGAGCCGGGGGACGCTGCGGGCCGCCCGGACGTCCGGGGCGATCACCGCCTCGCGGCCCTCGGATTCGGGTGTGGAAAACGTGGTCGTACTCATACCTGCCTCCAGCCTCCGCGCCAGATGGTTCAGACGTTCGTACGGTGGGTCGGCGGCCCCGGCGGGGCCGCTCTCATGCGAAGAGCCGGCGCCAGGTCTCGGGCCCCGGCAGCCCGTCCGCCGCGCCGCCCCGCCAGCCCTGGGCGCGCTGGAAGGCCTCGACGGCCCGCCGGTCCGCGTCCGACCAGCGCGACCCCGGCCCGTTCGGGTAGAACCGGCCGTACCCCTTCTTCACCAGCTGCCGGCCCAGCTCGGTGACGTACCGGTTGTCGGCGCCGGGCCGGAACATCCCCCGGCCCGGATAGCCGGGCACCCCGTGCGAGGCGGGGGCCGCGGCCTTGATGTCCTTGCCCTTCCCGGTCACCAGGAGCTGCCACGTCCGGGGCCCGGGCAGCCCGTCCGCGGCCGCCCCGGTCCAGCCCTGGGCCCGCTGGAAGGCCTGGGTGGCCCGCCGGTCCGCGTCCGTCCACCGCGGGCCGGGCCCCTTGGCGTAGTAGGAGGCGCCGCCACGGGCGACGAGCATCCGGCCCAGCCGGGTGACATGGGGGTTGTTGGCGCCGGGGCCGAAGTACGTCGCTCCCGGGTACGGCGCGGGCGACGCCGCGAGGGGACCGACCGCGCCCCGGGTCAGGCCCTTGTAGCGGTAGGGGACGTACCGCTTGGAGTTGGTCCAGTAGGCGTACGGAGTGGCCCTGCGGCGGGTGTGCGGCGGTGCCTGCTCGTAGGCGATGTAGGTGGTGTGCCGGTTGTCGGTCCAGCCGCCGAAGAGCACCACGTGCGAGCCCCTCTGAGGGTTGACGGGGTTGTGGAAGAGCAGGATGTCGCCGGGTTGGAGCTGCCCCTTGGTGATCCGCACCGCGTACCGGCCCAGGCTGCCGGTCCACTCGTTGCGCGGCAGGTCCCAGGCCATCGAGACGAAGCCCGAGCAGTCCTGGCGGTATCCGTCGCGCCAGTAGCGGCTCATGCTGTACGGCACCCGGGCGTCCAGCCACTTCTTGGCCCGGCTGACGATCTTCGACCGCGTGGCGGCAACGATCGCGGCGTGCTCCCCCACCTTGGTCGGGCCGCCGTGCCCGAACAGCGCGCCCACGTCGCCCTGCGGCGTCTCGGACTCGCCGACCCGGGGCTGGTCGGCCGGCGCCCCGGGCGGCCGTCCGGCGGTGCGGGTGGCCGCCGCCGCCGGTACCGCCTGACCCGCGCCGAGGACCGCGGCGGTGACGGCCGCCACGACCAGCGCGCGGTGCGCGGCGGCCGCACGGGCCGGGGGGCGGGCGGCCGGGGAGCAGGACGGGCCACACCCGCGCACGCACCCGGGGCAGTCGCAGTCGCTCGCGGGATCGATTTCCTCGAACACCGGAGACTCCATGCGATCTTCCTCACACTTGATAGTACATATCCGGATCTGTGCACGTTGATCATTGCCACAACTGTCCACCCGACGCGAATATTGACGGTCCGAATGATGTACGGGACGCCTCCACCGCCCCCGCGCCCACGCACGGTGGGCCGGGAGAGCCCCGGAGATCATGTAAAGTGAGCGATGTCAGTAGGCGCCGCTAGCTCAGTTGGTTAGAGCAGCTGACTCTTAATCAGCGGGTCCGGGGTTCGAGTCCCTGGCGGCGCACCACGACGAAGGCGAGCCCGGTCCACAGGACCGGGCTCGCCTTCTTTGTTCGGGGGTTTCCTCCCGCCCCGACTGAACACCCCCGCCGCCCCGGCCGTACAGAAGAGCAGGGCGGCGCACCCCTTGGGCGCCCATTTCCGCAATACGCACACATGACCGGTAAACTCCGGCTTTCGCGTCTTGCGATCATGCTGGACGCCGTAGAACCCTGGAGGCCAAACTGCCGCCCTTTGGCGGCACTTGGGGGGAGTAGGGGATCTTGGGGGGTGTTGGGGGGTTGTAGCAGCCGGTTGCCCGGCCGCGCGGGGAGTCGCAGATCCCCCGCGTCGACGGCCGCCACGGGGGGCAGCCATGCAACCGGCGGGCCGCGATGCCATGTCTTCGAGGTGGGACCGACCTGGAGGCGCGCGGCCGGCACGCAGACGTCTGCGCAGGGGCCGAGGGGGCCTCGAACAGACGAAGGAACCGACGAACGCGCGCTCGCATGCGTGTGGGGGGGATGAGTCATGACGTCGACGCCGACGGGCGCCCGGCACGAATCCGATCCTTCTGAGACGACCCGGCTACGGGTTCCGGGACACCGCACCAGCACCACGGGGACGTTCCGCAGAATCAGGAAGTCCCTGCCGAAATACGACTACGAGCACTACAGCCGGCTCGCCGGCCCCCTCACCGAACCCGACCCGGACCAGCCGTACACGGTGCGGTACCGCTCGCTGATCTCGCAGGAGCCGCACCGCGTCCGGGTCGCGCTGATGCTCGCGGCCGCGCCGCTGCTGTCGCTGGTCCTGCTGGCCTGGCTGCTCCAGCCCAAGCACTGGACCGAACGCGACTACCCGGCCTACGACTTCCTGCCGGCCCTCGACATCGTGATGCTGGTCTCGATCGGCCTGATCGAGTTCTTCCGCTGCATGAACGTATTGTCCAACGCGCACGCCACCCTCGTCGCCCGGGACCCGGTCCCGGTGGTGCCGCAGACCGGCAGGCGGGTCGCGTTCCTGACCTCCTTCGTGCCCGGCAAGGAGCCGCTGGAGATGGTGACCAGGACCCTGGAGGCCGCCGTACGGCTGCGCCACCGGGGCCTGCTGCACGTCTGGCTGCTCGACGAAGGCGACGACCCCGAGGTGAAGGCGGTCTGCGCGCGCCTGGGCGTGCACCACTTCAGCCGCAAGGGCGTCGCACGCTGGAACCAGGCCAAGGGCCCGCACCGCGCCAGGACCAAGCACGGCAACTACAACGCCTGGCTCCAGGCGCACGGCGACGAGTACGACTTCTTCGCCTCCGTCGACACCGACCACGTGCCGCTGCCCAACTACCTGGAGCGGATGCTCGGGTACTTCCGCGACCCCGATGTCGGCTTCGTGATCGGCCCGCAGGTCTACGGCAACTACGACACGTTCGTCACCAAGGCGGCCGAGTCGCAGCAGTTCCTCTTCCACGCGCTGATCCAGCGGGCCGGCAACCGCTACGGCGCGCCCATGTTCGTCGGCACCTCCAACGCCGTGCGGATCAAGGCGCTGAAGCAGATCGGCGGCCTGTACGACTCGATCACCGAGGACATGGCCACCGGCTTCGAGATGCACCGCGCCAAGAACCCGGCGACCGGCCGCAAGTGGAAGTCGGTGTACACCCCGGACGTGCTCGCGGTCGGCGAGGGCCCGAACGCCTGGACGGACTTCTTCACCCAGCAGCTGCGCTGGTCGCGGGGGACCTACGAGACGATCCTCAAGCAGTACTGGAAGGGCTTCGGCACCCTGCCGCCGGGCCGGCTCTTCAACTACACGATGATGATCATCTTCTATCCGATGTCCGCCCTCAACTGGATCCTGGCGGCGCTGAGCTGCGCGCTGTTCCTGGGTCTTGGCGCCTCGGGCGTCAACATCGACCCGACCGTGTGGCTGATGCTGTACGGCAACGCCTCGGCGCTCCAGATCGGCCTGTACGTGTGGAACCGCCGGCACAACGTCTCCCCGCACGAGCCGGAGGGCTCCGGAGGGGTGGCCGGCATGGTGATGTCGGCGCTGTCGGCGCCGGTCTACGCACGCTCGCTGATGGACGCCGTGCTGCGGCGCGGGAGCAGCTTCGTGGTGACCCCGAAGGGCCAGTCGGCCAGCCCCGACACGCTGTTCGGGACGTTCCGCATCCACTGGTTCTTCATCCTGGTCTTCGGCGGCTCGCTCGTCGCGGGGTTCGCCCTGGGGCACTCCCACCCGGCGATGATCACCTGGGCCACGTTCGCCATGCTCGTCACCGCCGCGCCGATCCTCGCCTGGCGGTGGTCGCTGCGCCGGGAGCGGAAGCAGCGGGCGTCCGCGGCCGCCGCGCCGGAGCCGCGGGACACGGTCCCGGCGCATCCGCACCGGGCGCACACACCGGCCCGGGGGACGCCGGTCGGAACGGACGGAGCACACGGCGCACACGGCGCAGAAGGAACGACGGGCGAGCACACCATGCAGATCGCCCTCGGTGGACTGGGGGGACGTAAGGAATGAGGGAGCAGGCCGGCCTCCGCCGCGCCCGACGGCTCGGGATCGGCGCGGTGGTGGTACTCGCCCTGGCCGGGATGAACGGGCCGTGGCTCTACCGCTTCGGCACGGAGCGCTATCACGAGTACAAGATCAACAGACCCGAGTACAAGGCCGAGAACGGCCACTGGGAGATCGTCGAGTTCCCGACGGAGTACCGGCAGAACACCATCCACGCCGTGCTGCTGCACACGGGCAAGGTGCTGATGGTCGCCGGCTCGGGCAACAACAAGGAGAACTTCGACGCCCGGCGGTTCGACAGCCGCATCTGGGACCCTGTCAAGGGCACCGTCAAGAAGGTGCCCACGCCCGAGGACCTGTTCTGCACGGGCCACACCCAGCTCGCCGACGGCAACATCCTGATCGCCGGCGGCACCAAGCGGTACGAGAAGCTCAGGGGCGACGTCACCAAGGCCGGCGGCCTGATGATCGTCCACAACGAGAACCCGGACAAGCCGATCACGCTGCCCGCGGGAACGAGGTTCACCGGCAGGGAGAACGACAAGACGTTCGTCTCCAAGGACCCGGTGCTGGTGCCGCGCGCCAGGAAGAACTTCGACAAGGCCGGCAGGTTCCTGGGCAACACCCCGGGCCTGGGCCGCATCTACGTCGAGGCGCAGAAGAGCGGCGCCCGGCACGAGACCGGCGCCCAGGACAACTACCGGATCCAGGGCCTGTCCGGCGTCGACACCCGCAACACCTACGGCATCGCGGAGAAGCTCGCCCTGGACAAGAAGGACTTCCAGGGGATCCGGGACGCCTACGAGTTCGACCCGGTCGCCGAGAAGTACATCAAGGTCGACCCGATGAACGAGGCGCGCTGGTACCCGACGCTCGCCACCCTGAGCGACGGGAGGATCCTCAGCGTCTCCGGGCTCGACGACATCGGCCAGCTCGTCCCGGGCAAGAACGAGGTCTTCGACCCCGCGACCAGGAAGTGGACGTACACGCCGAAGATCCGTCAGTTCCCGACCTATCCGGCGCTGTTCCTGCTCCAGAGCGGCAGGCTGTTCTACTCCGGCTCCAACGCGGGCTACGGACCGGCCGACGTGGGCCGCGACCCGGGCCTCTGGGACGTGGACAGCAACGCGTTCACGAAGCTGCCCGGCCTGAGCGACGCGCGGATGATGGAGACCTCCGGCACGGTCCTGCTGCCGCCCGCGCAGGACGAGCGGTTCATGGTGATCGGCGGCGGCGGGGTCGGCGAGTCCCCGCTGGCCAGCGTCAAGACCCGCGTCATCGACCTGAAGGCGAAGAACCCGCGCTTCACGGACGGTCCGACGCTGGAGAAGGGCACCCGCTACCCGCAGTCCTCGATCCTGCCCGACGACTCCGTCCTGGTCTCGGGCGGCTCCGAGGACTACCGGGGCCGCGGCGACTCCAACATCCTCCAGGCCCGGCTCTACGCGCCGGGGACCAACACCTTCAAACGGGTGGCCGACCCGCTGGTGGGCCGCAACTACCACGCCGGCTCGATCCTGCTGCCGGACGGCCGGGTGATGTTCTTCGGCTCCGACTCGCTGTACGGCGACAAGGCCAACACCAAGCCCGGCACGTTCGAGCAGCGCGTCGAGATCTACACACCGCCGTACCTGTTCCGGGACGCGCGGCCCTCCCTGTCGAGCGGCCCGCGGACCATCGCCCGGGGCGGCTCCGGCACGTTCACCTCGCAGCACGCGGGCACGGTCAAGAAGGTCCGGCTGATCCGCCCGAGCGCCTCCACGCACGTCACGGACGTCGACCAGCGCTCGATCGCGCTGGACTTCACCAGGTCCGGGGACACGATCACGGTGACGGTTCCCAAGAACCGGAACCTGGTGCAGTCGGGGTGGTACATGCTGTTCGTCGACGACGACCAGGGGACGCCGAGCAAGGCGCAGTGGGTGAAGGTCCCTTAGCGGGGGACGGGTCCCAGGAGCGGGCTCGGGACCTCGTGTACGTGGGGGCGCCCTCCTTCAGGGGGCGCCCCCACGTCACGTCCCGCCGCCTCTACCTGCCGGCCTTGGCCAGCTTCAGCGCGTAGTCGGCCCACCAGTCCCCCGCCTTCGGGCCGCCCTTGCAGGTGCCGTCGGACTCGCCGGGCCGCTTGACCCACAGGTAGGCGTCGGCCAGCGGGTCGGCCGTCGTGGTCGTGGGGGTCTCGCCCAGGGCCCGGCCGGGCGGGTTGCACCAGCGCTCGCCCGGATCCCCGCCGTCGTAGGGGCCGTTGCCGTTGCGGCTGGTGTCGACGACGAAGTGCGTGCCGCCGAGCCTGGCGGACAACTGCCTGCCGTAGGCGAGGGAGTCCTGGGTGGAGTAGAAGTTGGAGACGTTGACCGCGAAGCCGTCGGCGCGGTCCGCGCCCGCGCGCCGCAGCGGCTCGAAGATCTGGTCGGGGTGGCCCCAGCCCGCGTTGCCCGCGTCCACGTACACCTTGGTGTGCTTCAGGGACTTGAGCCGTTCGACCGCGCCCTCGAGCAGGTCGTAGCGCTCCTCGCGGAGCTCCTCCGGGGTGCAGCCGTCCACCAGGTGCAGCAGGGCGTCCGGTTCCAGGACCACCGTGGCCGGGCGGTCGCCGATGCCCCGGGCCACGCCGTCCACCCAGGCGCGGTAGGCGTCCCCGTCGGCGGCGCCGCCCTGCGAGTACTGGCCGCAGTCGCGGTGCGGGATGTTGTAGAGGACGAGCAGCGCGGTGCGGCCCGCCTTGTCGGCGGCCTCGGTGAAGCCGCGGGCCTCCTGCTCGGGGTTCTCCGGGCCGATCCACTCGCCGGTCGGCTGCCCGGCGATCTTCCGGATCTGCTCGGCGTCGGCCTTCCGCCCGGCCTTGAGGTAGGCGGCGACCTGCCGGGCCGCCCTGCTGTCCGGGTTGACCCAGAACGGGTCCGCCTCCTTGGGCTGTTGGGTGAGCCCGGCGCCGTCGTCCTTCCCACCGTCCCCGGTGGTGCACCCGGCGGCCAGCAGTGCCGCCCCCAGCACCACCGCGGACGCCCGGACCCCCGCCGCACGGGCACGCGAGAGGGTCCCTCTCCTGCCGTACATGCCTTCCCCCCTGGTGCACTTGGCCAGATCCCATGCTGTCACAGGTCACCGGTCGCCCGAGGCCGCAAAGTCCCATGAGGAGCGGTTTGTCGAGGGGGCGGGAGGAGGCGGAGGAACGGGCGATGCCGACGGGTCGGTGGACTCACGGGCCAGTGCCGGTGCCCGTGAGGTGTGCCGACACGATCACGTTCGCGGTGCAGACGCGGCTCGCCGGGGCGGTGGTGCCGCCGCAGCCGATCAGCCGCAGTTCGGCGCGGCCCTGCTGCCGTGCCCCGGACGCCTGCCGGACGTCGAGGCGGTCGTGGGGCAGGACCTCGACGCCGTCGACGGTGAAGTCGGCGACGCTGCCGTCGTCCCGGACCACCCGGACCGCCTGACCTGGCCGCAGCGAACCGATCCGGTCGAACGCTCCTGGCCGGCTCCCGGCGCCTGGGTCACCCACCAGGAGCGCGGTCCCGGGCGCCCCCGGCTTCACCCCGGCGCCGTACCAGCCGACCGCGCCGGCCTGGTCCGCGGGCGGTGGTTGGACCGCGCCCCGCGCGTCCAGGCCGCGGGGCACCACCTGCGCCCGCACCCCCAGGTCGGGGATGTCCAGGCGCCGCGGCGAGGCGTCGGCCGACGGCTCGGCCGCGGAGGGCCGGCCGGCCGCGGCCATGTCCCCGGTGGCCGACGGGGCCAGGGACTCCCGTACGTCGGTCAGGTCGCGCCCCCACAGCCACAGCCCGAGCAGCAGCACCACCCAGGCCAGGCCGGCCAGGAGGCGGCCGGTGCAGCGGGAGCGGGTGCCGTCGTGGTCGGACATGCCGATCCCGCCCTCAGCTCGGTCCGCGGCCGCGGCGGCCGGGCCGGTCGTCCTCGCAGCCGGTCGCACCGCGCGCCCGGGGAAGGAGGACGACGGCCGCCCCGGCGGCACCCGCGAGCATCAGCTCGGTCACCGCGTGCGCCGCGCCGGGCGCGGGTGGACGAGCGGGCGCGGAGGCGGGGGCCGCGTCCTCCCGGGGGGCCCGGGTGGCCGGCACGAAAAGTGTGGGCGGCGTGGGTGGCGGACTGGCGGAAGCGGACGCCGTGGGCGGCTTCGACGGCGCCGCGGGGGCGAGGGTGCCCGGGGCCGCCGGCGTACCGGGCACGACCGGACCGCCCGAGCCCGTTCCGTCCACCCTGTCGGCCGCGGGGACGAGGGCGGCGGCCGCCAGAAGTCCCGTGCAGAGTGTGAGGCGCCAAGGACCCATCGTGAAACCTCCACCCTCAGGAGACTCCCGGCGGTCCCGGGCCGCATCCGCTGCGGAAGCGCGCTGCTCCGAACGGGTGAGAAGAGGGTGGAGGAAGAGGTCCGCGGACGGTGACGGGTGTCAGATCCGCTCGACGAGGTCCGCGATCGAGTCGACGACGTGGGACGGCCGGAACGGGTAGCGGTCGATCTCGTTCGCCTGCGTGACACCGGTGAGCACCAGGAACGTCCGCATCCCGGCCTCCAGGCCCGCGAGCACGTCGGTGTCCATACGGTCGCCGATCATGGCGGAGGTCTCCGAGTGGGCGCCGATCGCGTTCAGCCCGGCGCGCATCATCAGCGGGTTGGGCTTGCCGATGAAGTACGGCTTCCTGCCGGTCGCGGCGGTGATCAGGGCGGCGACCGACCCGGTGGCCGGCAGGGCGCCCTCGGCGGACGGGCCCACGTTGTCCGGGTTGGTGGCGATGAACCGCGCGCCGTCGTTGATCAGCCGTACGGCCTTGGTCATGGCCTCGAACGAGTACGTCCGGGTCTCCCCGAGGATCACAAAGTCGGGGTCGTGGTCGGTCAGGATGTAGCCGACGTCGTGCAGCGCGGTGGTCAGACCGGCCTCGCCGATGACGTAGGCGCTGCCGCCGGGCCGCTGGTCGTCGAGGAACTGGGCGGTGGCCAGCGCGGACGTCCAGATGTTCTCCATCGGCACGTCCAGGCCCATGCGCTGCAACCGGGCGTGCAGGTCGCGCTGGGTGTAGATGGAGTTGTTGGTCAGCACCAGGAACGGCCGGCCGGACTCACGCAGTTTCTTCAGGAAGGCGTCGGCACCGGGGATCGGAACACCCTCGTGGATCAGGACACCGTCCATGTCGGTGAGCCACGACTCGATGGGCTTGCGGTCTGCCATGCTTCGGCCTCCTGCCGTACGCGTGCCTGCGTGAGTCCAGCCTAGTGCCGAGGCAGGCAACGTTTGCCCGTCAAGGAGCGGCGTCCGGTGCGTGCTCTCGGTGTGCCGGCCGGAAGTCCTCGTACTGGATGTACTCGGGCTTTCGGCCGGTGCGGCGAGAGGGCGTGCCGGGCGTCGCGACGGGGCAAACGTTGCCTGTCGCGGCACTGGCCAGCGGCCGGATCGTGCCGGAGGCCGGTTCAGCTTCCGGTAGCCTGCTTCCACGCCTCCACGTACGCGGTGAGGTTCTTGTCGATGTCGTTCCAGTCCGGCGTGAACACCTCGACGCCCTCCATCAGCTTCTTCAGGGCCGTCGCGTTGGCGTCGTCGGCCGTGACGTCCTGGCGGACGCTGAAGCCGCCGCCGATCTCGCTGACCTGCTGCTGCGCCTGCTTGCCGAGCATGAAGTCCAGGAGCTTCCTGCCGTTGGCGTCGTGCGGGGCGTGGCTGACCAGTCCGGCGGCGTACGGCAGGGCGAAGGTGGTCGGCTTCCCGCCCTCCCGGGCCGGGAACCAGATGCCGAGGTTGGGCATGGTCTTGGACTGGGCGTAGTTCATCTGGACGTCGCCGTTGGCGACGAGCAGTTCGCCCTTGTCGACCTTGGGCGCGAGCTTGCCGGTGGAGGCCGACGGCCCGACGTTGTTGTCCTGGAGCTTCTTCAGGTACGCGAGCGCCGCGTCCTTGCCGCCGAAGTCGTGCATGGCCTTGACGAGCACGGCGGTGCCGTCGCCCGCGACACCCGGCGTGGAGTACTGGAGCTTGTTCTTGTACGTGCCGTCGAGGAGCTGCTCCCAGGTGGTGGGGGCCTGCTTGAGCTCCTTCTTGTTGTAGACGAAGCCGAAGTAGTTGTTGACCACGGAGGTCCAGGTGCCGTCGGCGGCCTTGTCCTCGCCTGCGACCTGGTCGGCGCCCTGCGGGGCGTACTTCTGCAGCAGGCCCTTGCTGTCCGCCTGCTGGATGAACGGCGGCAGGGTGACCAGCACGTCGGCCTGCGGGTTGCCCTTCTCGCGGACGGCCCGCTGGACCATCTCGCCGGAGCCGCCCTCGACGTACTTGACCTTGATACCGGTCTGCTTCTCGAAGTCCTTGAAGACGCGGTCGTACCAGCCGTCGCCGTTCTCGCCCTTGAGGCCGTCGGCGCTGTAGACGGTGACGACCTTGGCGTCGGCGGCGGAGGAGTTGCCGCCGCAGGCGGTGAGGGGGGCGGCGAGAAGACAGACGGCGGTGGCGATCTTGAGCGTGTTCTTGCGCATGGCGAGGTGAACTCCTGGCTCGATGGGGCGTGTCGGGGGTGGAGGGAGCGGGGGGGGTGGCCTAGCGGTGGGCGGCCCTGGTGCGGATCCGGGAGACGGCGAGCAGGACCAGCAGGGTCGCCGCCATGAGGACGACGGCGAGGGCGGAGCCGGCGAACAGGGAGCCGCGGTCGGTGGCCCCGTAGATCAGGACGGGCAGCGGGGTCCAGTCCGGCGGGTAGAGCATCATCGTGGCGCTCAACTCGCCCATGGACAGGGCGAAGCAGAGGCCGGCCGCAGCAGTCAGCGAGGGCAGCAGCAGCGGCAGCCGCACCCGCCACAGCACCCGGGCGGGCCCGGCGCCGAGGGAGGCGGCGGCCTGTTCGTAGACCGGGTCGAGGCGGCGCAGGGCGGCGGTGACCGACTGGTAGGCGAAGGCCGTGACCAGCACGGTGTGCGCGAGGACGACGATCCACCGGGTGCCGTTGAGCAGCAGCGGCGGCTGGGAGAAGGCGACCAGGACCGCCAGGCCCACCACCACGGAGGGCACGGCGACCGGCAGCACGAACAGGGCGTCCATCACACGCCGGTGGCTCTTCTTCAGCGCCGCGCCGGCCAGCGCCGCCCAGGTGCCGACGGTCAGGGCGAGCAGGCTCGCGCCGAGCGCGGTGAGCAGGCTGGTGGTGAGTGCCTGGAGGGCGTCGCCGTGCGTGGCCGCCTGGTAGTTGGCGGTGGTCAGGCCGGACGGCAGGACGCTGGACCAGTGGGTGGCGAAGGACGCGCCGAGGACGACGAGGAGCGGCAGCGCGAAGAGGGGGAGGAAGAGGACGAGGAAGACCGCCCACAGGGCCCACTTCGCCTTGCGGCTATGCACCAGCACGACGGCTCACCACCCGGTACAGGCCGTACAGGCCCACGGAGAGAAGGACGTTGACCACGGCGACCACGCAGGCGCCCGGGTAGTCGGACTCCAGGATCGCCTTGCTGTAGACGAGGGCCGGCAAGGTCGTGACGCCCTTGGCTCCGGTGAACAGCACGATGCCGAACTCGTTGAGGCACAGCACCAGCACGAGGCTGCCGCCGGCCGCCAGCGCGGGCAGCGCCTCCGGCAGGATGATCTGCCGGACCATGCGGGGCGCGCGGGCCCCGAGCGAACTGGCCGCCTCCAGCTGCGCGGTGTCCAGCTGCGTGAACGCGGCGAGCAGCGGCCGCATCACGAACGGCGTGAAGTAGGTGACCTCCGCCAGCAGCACACCCCACGGCGTGGTGAGGAACTGGAACGGCCCGTCGGCGGCCCCGGTGACGTCCGTCCACAGGCCGTTGGCCATGCCGACGTTGCCGTAGATGAACAGCAGGGCGAGCGTGATCAGGAAGGACGGGAAGGACAGGAAGACGTCGATGAACCGGGCCACCGCATTGGCGCCGGGGAACGGCACGAACGCGATGACCAGGGCCAGCAGGAAGCCGAGGACCAGGCATCCGGCGGTCGAGCCGAGCGCGAGCCACACGGTGGTCCACAGCGCCTCACGGAACGCGGCGGACGCGAAGACGTCGACGTAGGGCTGGACGGAGGTCCCGCCGCTGTCGGGGTGGAGGGACTGCCGGCCGACCAGGAAGAGGGGGTAGAGGAAGAACACCGCGAGGAGGACGACCGGGGGCAGGGCCCACAGCAGCCTCGGCGCCGTCCGCGGGCCGCGCCCGCGCGCCCGGGCGGGTGCCGCGTCCGGGCCGGGGCCCGCCGCCCTCTCCCCGGGACGGGCGGGCGCCGCCCGCAGGATCGGTTCAGCGCTCATCGCCGCTCACCCCCGCGGCCAGCAGCGCCGCGTCCTCGGGCGCGAAGTGCAGGCTGACCTCGTCGCCGTGGACCGGCGGGTTCCTCAGCTCGGGCAGGTCCGCCATCACCGGCTGGCCGGCCACGTCGACGTACAGCCGATGCGTGGAACCGCGCCACTGGATCTCGCTGACGGTGCCGGTGAGCCGGTTGGGTCCGTCACCGAGGCCGACCAGGTGGGGCCGTACGCACAGGGTGGCCCGCGCGCCGGCCGCCGCGCCCGCCGTGTCGACCTTCAGTTCGGTGCTCCCGAGGGCGGCGCCCCCGGCGGTCACGGTGACCGGCAGCAGGTTGGCGTTGCCGACGAAGGAGGCGGTGAACTCGTTGGCCGGGGCCCGGTACAGCTCCCGGGGCGTCCCGCACGCCTGCAGGCGCGCCTTGTCCATCACCGCGATCCGGTCCGCGAGGGTCAGCGCCTCGACCTGGTCGTGGGTGACGTACAGGATGGACACCTCGGGCAGTTCCCGGTGCAGCCGGGCGAGCTCGGTGAGCATCCCGGAGCGCAGCCGGGCGTCGAGCGCGGACAGCGGTTCGTCGAGCAGCAGGACGTCGGGCCGGATGGCCAGGGCGCGGGCGATGGCGACGCGCTGCTGCTGGCCGCCGGACAGCTCCCGCGGGTAGCGGCGCGCGTAGGCGCCCATGCCGGTCATCTCCAGGGCCTCGGCGACCCGCTCGCGGATCTCGGCCTTGGCGACCTTGCGCGCCTTGAGCCCGAAGGCCACGTTGTCCTCGACCCGCATGTGCGGGAAGAGCGCGTACTGCTGGACGACCATTCCGATGCCCCGGCGGTGGGGCGGCAGGTCCGTCACGTCCCGCTCCCCCAGCAGCACCCGTCCCGACGCGGGCCGCACGAACCCGGCGACCGCCCGCAGCGCGGTGGTCTTGCCGGACCCGGACGGCCCGAGCAGCGCCATCACCTCGCCCGGCGCGACGGTGAGGTCGAGCGAGTCGAGGACGACGTTGCGGTCGTAGGCGACCGTGACGGAGTCGAACCGGATGCTCATGTCACCGGGCTCCTCGAAGCAGGGCGGGAAGGGCGGCGACCGAGTCCAGGACGTGGGTGGCGCCCGCGGTGCGGAACTCCTCGTCGCCGTGCGCCCCGGTCCGGACCCCGGCCACCAGGCCCGCCCCGGCGCGGACGCCGGTGAGCATGTCGTAGGAGGTGTCGCCGACGACGGCCACCTGACGCACGTCGTCGGCGGCCCTGGCGCGCAGGAAGGCCTCCAGCACCATGTCCGGGTACGGCCGCCCGCGCCCGCCGGCGTCGGCCGGGCAGAGGGTGAGCGTGGCGAGGTCGCGCCAGCCGAGCGCGTCGAGGATCGTGTTCTGGGTGACGCGGGAGAAGCCGGTGGTCAGGGCGACCGCGCGGCCGTCGGCCACCATCTCCTCGATGGCCTCACGGGCGCCGGGGATCGGGGCGACGAGGCCGCCGTCGACCAGGCCGCCGTACGCCTTCTCGAAGGCGGCGTTGGCCCGCTGGGCCAGGTCCTCGGCGCCGAACAGGTGCCGGAAGACGGAGATCTTGGACTCGCCCATGGTGGCGCGGACGTAGGCGAGCTTCTCGGCGTGGTCGGCCGAGCCGGGCTCGACGCCCAGTTCGGCGGCGGCCGCGGCGAAGGCGCGCTCGACCAGGCCGCCGTCGGCGACGGTCGTGCCGGCCATGTCCAGGACGACGAGGCGGATGTCGGTCGTCGTTGTGTCGCTCATCGGTTTCTCACCAGCCCAACTCGTCGGCGGTCTTCTCGGCTATCGCGGGTGCGCAGGTCATGCCGCGCCCACCGGGCCCGGTGACCAGCCACACCCCGTCGCGGACCTGCTGCCGGTGCACCACCCGGCCGGGGTCGGTGCACTGCGCGTACACCCCGGCCCAGCGGCGCCGGATCTTCGGCAGCGGGCGGCCGAGGAAGGACTCGACGACACCGGTGAGGTGCTCGTAGGGGTCCTCGACCGTGTCGAACGCGAAGGGGTGCTCGTACTCGTGGGTGTCGCCGATGGTCAGTCCGCCGTCGGCGCGCTGCACCATCAGCAGCTGCATCCGGTGCGCGGAAGCCGTCTCGGCCTGCGCCTGCCCCGCGTTGAGCTCGTCCAGGGCCTTCGACGCGTACGCCGGGTAGTACCGGAAGCTGTCGCCGTCGGCCACCGAGGTGGTCAGCGGCTCACCGAGCGGGTCGGTCTGCATCATCTGGAGCCGGACGCGGCGGACCGGCAGGTCGGGGCCGGCGAGTTCCCGTACGAGTCCGCCGAGCCAGGCGCCCGTGCACAGCACGACCATGTCGGCGGTGTGCACGTCGCCGTGGTCGTCGCGGACGGCTCCCTCGCCGACGACCTCGCGGACCTCGCGTCCGGGCAGGAACGTGTAGTTCGGGTGCTTGAGCAGTTCGGCGCGCAGGGCCAGCTGGGCGGTGCGCGGCTCGACGGCCGCGTCGCGCTCGCAGTACAGGGCCGCGTCGTACTCCCCGCGCAGGGCCGGGTTGATGGCACGGGCCTCGGCCGGGGTCAGCAGCTTGCGACCGCGGACCGCGGCGTCCGGGCGGGCCACGACGGCCTCGGCGACGGCACGTTCGAGCTCGCCGCGCACGGGGGTCAGGGAGCCGTTGGCGCGGAAGCCCAGCGCGGGCACGCGGCCGCCGATCTCCTCCCACAGCTCCCGGGCGCGCAGGGCGGTCTCGAGTTCCTCTCCTTCCGCGCGGCCGGAGACCCATATCTGCCCGAAGTTGCGCAGCGAGGCGCCGCGCGCCTCGACCTCCCGCTCGATCTGTACGACCTCGTGGCCGCGTTCCACTGCTTGCCAGGCGTGCATGGTTCCCACCACACCGGCTCCTACGACTGTCACTCTCACGACGTCCACGTTCCTCCCGGACAGGGAACCGGAGGGGTCCTGCCGACAACGGGAGGTTGAACGAGCCGTCAAGATTGGGCTAGACCCGTTACCTTCTCGTGACCGAAAGGGAGGGTGTCGGGGCCCTGACCGTCAGCCGCGCAGGTGGGTGGTGAAGGAGAACCGGTCCCCCCGGTACAGGCTGCGCACCCGCTCCAGCGGGCGCCCCTCCGTGTCCCGTGAGACACGGTGGATCAGCAGCATGGGCACCGCGGGGGGAGTGCCGATGAGCAGGGCCTCCCGCGGGGTGGCGAGCACCGTCTCGATGCGCTCGTCGGCGTCGCCGAAGGCGATGCCGAGCCCCTGGAGGTAGGCGTAGAAGGAGGAGTCGGGGTCGAACCCGGTGTCCAGGTGCGGCACCCGGGCGACCGCCACGTAGGTGCTCTCCAGGCCGACCCGCTCGTCGTCCGCGAGGAGCACGCGCTCCAGGTGCCAGACGGGCTCGCCGCGGACGAGTCCCGTCTCGGCGGCGAGGGGGTCCGGGCAGGGGAAGCGGTCCAGGGTGACAAGGGACCGTCCGGGGGCGCGGCCCTGCCGCCGTACGCCTTCGGTGTAGCTGACCAGGGACAGCGGCTGCTCCAGCTTGGGGCCCGCGACGACCGTGCCGCGGCCCCGGCGCCGCAGCTTGCCCTCCAGGACCAGTTCGCGCACCGCCTGCCGCACGGTCTCCCGGGCGACCCCGTACTCCTCGGACAGATCGCGCTCGGTCGGGATCGGCCGGTCCTCCCCCAGTTCGCCGATGAGGTCGTCGATCCTCGCCTTCACGGCGTAGTACTTGGGGATCCGGCCGTGCTCCGGGATGCCGGAGCGCACCGGGGAGCCGGGGGCCTGGTCGTTGGGGTAGTCCACCCGGAGATCGTCGCAGATCGCGGTGCCGTACCCCGCGAGCGGGGGCGGGCCGGCCCACTGCGAGAGTAGGGCCCATGACTGGCACTCCCTTCCGCGTCGGCCTCGTCGGCTACGGCCTGGCCGGCTCCGTCTTCCACGCCCCGCTGATCGCCGCGGCGGAGGGCCTGGCCCTGGACACGGTCGTCACCTCGAACCCGCAGCGGCGGGAACAGGCCCGCGCGGACTTCCCGGACGTCCGCCTCGCCGCCGGCCCCGACGAGCTGTTCGCCCGCGCCGGCGAGCTGGACCTGATCGTCCTCGCCTCCCCGAACAAGACGCACGTGCCGCTCGCCACGGCCGCGTTGAAGGCGGGCCTGCCGGTGGTCGTGGACAAGCCGCTCGCCGGGACGGCGGCCGAGGCCCGGGACCTGGCCGCCCTGGCCGACGAGCGCGGACTGCTCCTGTCCGTCTTCCAGAACCGCCGCTGGGACAACGACTTCCTCACCCTGCGCAAGCTGGTCGCCGAGGGCGAGCTGGGCGACGTGTGGCGGTTCGAGTCCCGTTTCGAGCGCTGGCGGCCGCGGCCGAAGGGCGGCTGGCGCGAGTCCGGCGACCCCGCGGAGATCGGAGGCCTGCTGTACGACCTCGGTAGTCACCTGGTCGACCAGGCCCTGGTGCTGTTCGGCCCGGCCACCCAGGTGTACGCCGAGTCGGTGGTGCGCCGCGCGGGCGCCGAGGCGGACGACGACACCTTCATCGCGGTCACGCACGCGGGCGGCGTCCGCTCCCACCTCCACGTCTCCTCGACGGCCGCCCAACTCGGCCCCCGTTTCCGGGTGCTGGGTTCCCGGGCCGGCTACGTGAAGTACGGTCTGGACCCGCAGGAGGCCGCGCTGCGGGAGGGAAGGCGCCCGGGCCCCGAGGGCTGGGGCACGGAGGACGAGTCCCTGTGGGGTCGCATCGGTTCCGGGGAGTCCCCGCTGACCGGCGGCGGCCGCCCCGTACCGACCCTGCCCGGCGACTACCCGGCGTACTACGCCGCCGTGACCGCTGCCCTCCGCGACGGCGCCCCGAACCCGGTGACCGCGCGGGAGGCCGCCGCCGCGCTCGACGTCCTGGAGGCGGCCCGCCGCTCGGCCCGCGACGGCGTGACGGTGACGCTGTGACGAACGACGAGCGCACCGCCCCCGAGGCCACTCCGAGCATCGAGGACCTGGAGGCGCAGGAACGCCGCCTGGTCCTGCCCCGCTTCACGCACGACGACGCCTGGGCGCTGGGCTCGCTGCTGGTGGAACTGGCGCGCGAGCGGCAGGCGCCGGTCGCCGTCGACATCCACCGCGCCGGCCAGCAGCTCTTCCACGCCGCCCTGCCCGGCTCGACCCCCGACAACGACGCCTGGATCGCCCGCAAACGCCGGGTGGTGGAGCGCTACGGCTGTGCCTCCTACCTGGTCGGCGCCCGCTTCCGCGCCAAGGGCACGACCTTCGAGGTCTCCTCCCGCCTGGACCCGGACCGGTACGCGGCCCACGGCGGCTCCTTCCCGCTCCACGTCGAGGGCGCGGGCGTGATCGGCGCGGTGACGGTGTCCGGGCTGCCGCAGCTCGAGGACCACCGGATGGTGGTGGAGGCACTGGAGCGGTTCCTGGCACAGCGTTAGTGCTCTTGGGGGAAACCGCGGAATATCCGGGGACGCCCTCCGGTTGGGAGCTGCCGCAGGCGTGACGATCAGGCCACAGCCACCCCATCCGGAGGGATCGGAACCGATGAGTGACACCACAGGCCCCTCGCACCCCTTGCGGGAGACCATCGGCCGGTACGGAATCTGGAGCATCGGACTCCGCTCGGAGGACGCGGCCCGTAAAGGCGAACTCGCCGAGGCGGCGGCCGAGTTGGAGGAACTCGGATACGGAGCCGTCTGGCTGGGCGGCAACAGCACCGCCCGCAACGCCGCCCCGCTGATCGAAGCGACCCGTCGGATCGTCGTCGCCACCAGCATCCAGAGCGTCTGGCAGCAGGACGCCGCCGACAGCGCGGCGGAGTTCACCGCGCTGGAGGCCGCCCACCCCGGCCGCTTCGTGCTCGGCCTCGGCGTGAGCCACGGCCCGCGCGTGCAGCAGTACCGAAGGCCGTACTCGACGATGGTCGACTACCTGGACCGGCTCGACGAGCTCGACCGGTCGGGCAAGGGTGGCGTACCCGCCGGGCGCCGCGTGCTCGCCGCCCTGGGCCCGAAAATGCTGGAGCTGTCCCGCGACCGGGCGGCCGGCGCGATCCCGTACCTGGTCACGCCGGACCACACCGCGCAGGCCCGCGAGATCCTGGGCGGGGCGACGCTGCTGGCACCGGAGTTCAAGGTCGTCCTGGAGACCGACCCCGCCCGCGCCCGTGCGGTGGCCCGCGACTATCTCGCCCCCTACCTGGAGCTGCCGAACTACACCGACAACTTCCTGCGCCTCGGCTTCACCGACTCCGACGTCACCGGCGGCGGCAGCGACCGCCTGATCGACGCGGTGGTCGCCTGGGGCGAGGACTCCCGGATCCGCGAGCGGATCGAGGCGTTCCACACGGCGGGCGCCGACCACGTGGCGCTCCAGGTGATCACCGACGGCCCGCGCGACGCCCTGCCGCGGGAGCAGTGGCGCAGACTGGCCTCCCTGCTGGCGTGAGCGGGCCGGGTGAAGCGGACGGGGGCCGGGCCAAGGGGCTTGGGGAACCGCGCAGGCCCGCGTCAGGTGGGCGCCGCGGGCACGCGCCCACCCGCGGTGTCCCGGGTCTCACGGCCCGCCGGCCCCCACAGCCCCGCCCCGCGGAGCGCTACGCGTCCTTGAGTTCCTGCCGCTGCCGGCCCAGCCCCTCGATCTCCAGCTCGACCACGTCGCCGGCCCGCAGGTACGGCTTGGGCTCGGGCTGCCCCATCGCCACACCGGCCGGCGTCCCGGTGTTGATGACGTCACCGGGGTACAGCGTCATGAACTGGCTGACGTAGCGCACGACTTCGGCGACGGGGAAGATCTGGTCGGCGGTCGTCCCGTCCTGCTTCAGCTCGCCGTTGACCCACAGGCGCAGCGGCAGCGCCTGCGGGTCGGGCACCTCGTCCGCGGTGACCAGCCAGGGCCCGAACGGGTTGAACGTCTCGCAGTTCTTCCCCTTGTCCCAGGTCCCGCAGCGCTCGATCTGGAACTCCCGCTCGGAGACGTCGTGCGCCACCGCGTACCCGGCGACGTGCGCGAGCGCCTCCTCGTGCGACTCCAGGTAGCGGGCCGTACGCCCGATGACGACCGCCAGCTCCACCTCCCAGTCGGTCTTCACCGCGCCGCGCGGCACGAGCACGGTGTCGTTCGGCCCGACCACGGTGTCCGGCGCCTTGAAGAAGATCACCGGCTCGGCGGGCGGCTCGGCGCCGGTCTCGCGGGCGTGGTCGTGGTAGTTCAGCCCGATGCACACGATCTTGCCGATCCGGGCGAGCGGCGGCCCGATCCGGCACGCGGCCGCGTCCGGCCCGGCCTCGTCCAGCGCGGGCAGGTCCCCCGTCGCGGCGGCGGCACGGATCCGGCCGAGTGCCGCGTCGTCGGCGAGCAGGGCGCCGTCGATGTCCGGGACGATGCCCGACAGATCCCGCAGGATGCCGGTCGCGTCCAGCAGCGCGGGCCGCTCCGCACCCGCCGTACCGACTCGCAGCAGCTTCATGTGTCCCAACTCCCTCGCTCGCGGGCGCCCGGCCGATGAGGGCGACCTGGGTGCGGCAGACGCGGTCATCGGAGGGCTGGTCGATCGTCCAAGGTCGACCAGCCCTCCGCAAGAGCGCGTTCAGGTACTGGACCGTAGCCCCGGCCGGGAGCGGGGCCGTGCGTCCGCGCTCACCGGTACAGCAGGAACCGCTCGACCGTGCTCCACGCGGTACTGGTCACCACGTAGAGCGCGGCGGCCAGCGGCACCACCGCCACGGTGACCAGCGTGAAGAAGGACATGTACGGCATGACCTTGCCGACCGCGCCCGCGGCGCCGCCGCCCACGCCCGCCGTCACGGTCGTGTCCAGGGAGTTCCTCGCCCGGAGGAAGTTGAACGCGGCGACGACGGCCACCACCGCGAACAGCCCCAGGTACACCGCCCCGGCCGCCCCGAACACCCCGTCCCCGGCCAGCGCGTCGGCCCACCGCCCGCCGAGCGGCGCGGCCAGCAGCCGGTGACCGAGCAGCCCGTCGCCGTCCGCGGCCGGGGTCGAGAACAGGTGGTAGAGCAGGAAGAAGGCGGGCAGTTGCAGCAGGCTGGGCAGGCAGCCCGACAGCGGCGACACCTTCTCCTCGGCGTGCAGGTCCAGGACGGCCTTCTGCAGCCTCGCGGGGTCCTTCCGGTACTTCCTGCGCAGCTCGTCGATCCGCGGCTGCAACGCGGCCTTCGCCTTCTGCCCGCGCGCGGCGGCCCGGGAGAGGGGGTGCAGGAGGAGTCGTACGAGCGCGGTGAACAGGACGATCGCGGCGGCGGCCGCGGAGGCGTGGAACAGCGGCTGGAGCAGGTCGGCGAGCCGCTCGACCAGGGTGGCGAAAACGGACATGGGTGAGCCCTCCGGGGGTCTCGTCGTGCCGGGCGTGCGCGAGGGGCGCGTGGGATGGCGGCATGACGACCCGCGCGGGGTCACGAGGTGATGTGTGCGTGCCCTACACGGTGGTCGCCGGAAGGGCGCACCCGGGCGCCCGGGGCCGCGGCCGGCCCGCCGCGTCGGGATCGCGCTGCGGCAGGAAGGCCGTGCGGCGGTCCCGGTCCCGGATGGCGGTGCGCACCCGGGTGGGCGGCACGGCGGGCGCGCAGCGGGAGGCGAGCACCGCGCAGACGACGAGCGCGGAACCGGCGGCGGCGGTCGCGGCGAGCGCGACGGCCAGGGTCCCGGACAGACCGCCGGCGTCGAACAGGACGACCGGCAGCAGCAGGAGGGGCAGGAGGAGGGACAGGAGCAGCGGCACGGCGGCGGGACGCGGGGCGAGGCGACTGCGGATCACGTCGACTCCCTCCCCGTGGGCGTGCGGTGCGGTGCTCCGTCGCCGACTGCCGGCGAGCGGCGGGCGGCTTCGGTTCACCGAATCGGTGTACAGCTCGTTATACAGGATCGGTCTCGAGCGGTTGCAGCAGCCGTCGCGGCTCGAGCAGCGCCCGGCTGACCGGATCCGCCGGGTCCGGGTCGAGTCCGGGTCCCGGTTCCATGAGGACGTCCTCGACCGGTACGACGGTTGCGCAGGCGGGGCACTCGCCGTACGACCCGAGTTCGGTGCCGCACTCCGCGTGCCGGAAGCAGCGCAGCTGGGCGCCGGTGAAGTGCTCGCGCCCCCACAGGCCGAGCGCCCGCAGGGTGGGCCACAGCGCGATCCCGCGCTCGGTGACGACGTACTCGTCCCGGGGCGGCGCGTCCTGGTACCGCCGCTTCTCCAGGATCCCCTCCGCCGTCAGCGTCTGGAGGCGGGCGGCGAGGACCGCGCGGGGGATGCCGAGGTGGACCAGGAAGTCGTTGTACCTCCGGACGCCGTACAGCGCGTCGCGCACGACGAGCAGCGTCCAGCGCTCCCCGATGACCTCCAGCGCGCGGGCGATCGAGCACTCCTGCGTCGCGTAGTCCTTGCCCAGTGCCATGCCGTCCACTGTAGCCACTTTCCCTACCATTGGTTCAATGAACGAACTGAGGGTGCTACGGTTCTGGAAGAGGTCGGTTCAATGACCGAACTCGCATGACGTCTTCGCTCCGCCCAGCCCCGGAAGGACAGGTTCATGACCGGGCTGAACTCTCCCGCGACCTCCACCCCGGCGGTCACCACCCCGGCGGTCACCACCCGCACCGCCGCCCCACGCCTCAGGCGTCGGGACGGGCCCCCGCGCCCCCGGGCCACCCTGGCCGTGACCAGCGCGGCCACCGCCGTCGCCCTGATGACGTACACGGCGCCGATGGTCACCCTGCCCGGCACCGCGGCCGCCCTGCACACTCCCCTCTCCGCCCAGGCGTGGCTGCTCAACGGCACCCCGCTGGGCCTGGCCGCCCTCCTCCTGATCGCCGGCAGCCTGGCCGACGACCACGGGCGCCGCCGCGTCTTCCTCGCCGGCACCCTGGCCCTGGGCCTGACCACGGTGCTGGGCGCCCTGGCGACGTCGACCTGGCAGTTCACGCTGGCCCGCATCGCCCAGGGCGCGGCGAGCGCGGCCCTGCTGGCCAGCAGCCTGGGCCTGCTCGTGCACGCCTTCCCCACCCCGCGCGGCCGACTCCGCGCGACCGGCGTCTGGGGCGCCTTCGTGAGCGGCGGCATAGCGGTCGGCCCACTGGTCACGGGCGCCCTGCCGAACTGGCGGGCGGCCTACGCCGTCCTGGGCGCCGCCACCCTGGTCACGGCCGCGCTCGGCACCCGCGCACTGTCGGAGTCCCGCGCGCCGAGGGGCGGCCGCCCGGACGTCCTCGGCGCACTGGCCTTCGGACTGGCCCTGGTGACCCTGGTGGCCGCCCTGACCCTGGGCCGGGACGGCTGGCTGCGGGCGCCGGTGGGTCTGCTGCTCGCGGCGGCCGTGGCGCTGCTCGGGGTGTTCGCACTGCTGGAACGCCGCACCGGCACGCCGATGATCGATCTGTCCCTGCTGCGCCGCCCCCGTTTCCTGGCCTCCTCGGCGGGCGGACTGTTCACCGGCCTGGCGGTGATCGGCCTCTTCAGCTTCCTGCCGGCCCTGGTGCAGCAGACGCTGGGCCTGTCGCCGATGACCACCGCGTGGCTGTTGCTGCTGTGGTCCGGCACGAGCTTCGCGGTGGCCCTCCAGGCCAGGCACCTGGCGGGACGGGTGCCGCCGCGCGGGCAACTCGTCCTGGGCTTCGTCCTCCACGCGGCCGGCGTCCTGACGATGCTCGGCGCGATCGGCTCCGGCTCCTGGCTCCGCCTGCTGCCGGGCCTGCTGGTGGGCGGCGCGGGCAGCGGCCTGCTGAACGCCGCGCTGCCCCTGCTGTCGGTGGAGTCGGTCCCGCCGGACCGCGCGGCGATGGGCTCCGGCGCCCAGCAGACCCTCCGCTACATCGGCTCCTGCGCCGGAGTCGCCCTGACCATCGCCCTCGTCACCTCGACGGGCAGCCCGGCACGGGGTGCCGACGTGGCGATGGTGGTGTCGGCGGGGCTCGCGGTGGTGGGCGCGGTGAGCGTGGGGCTGTCCGGGGAGCGGAGGGTCTCGCGGGAGCGAAGGTGAGGGCGCGGGCGCGTGCGGAGGGGGCGCGGGGTGAGGGCGTCCGGACGGGGCGTGTGCACAGGGGCGGAAAGCGTACGCGGAGGGCGTACGCGGAAGGGGAGCGGACAGGGGTGGGCGGCGTACGGACGGGGGTGGGCGGCGCATGTACGGGGGGTGAGGCCCTGGCCTGTGGATACCTCACGTTTGTCGCTGTCCGGCAGTACGGTGTCCCCCATGCGCCCCGCCACGCCCGCTGAAGACGCCGACCACGCCACCGAAGCGGCCCGCCTCGAGCGGACCGCCGATCTGTACCCCGAGGACGCCGAGGCCCTCCTCCTCCAGGCCGCGGCCCACCGGGAACTGTCCGGCGACCGCCCCGCCGCGACGGCCCTCTACGACCGTCTGCTGTCCTCCTCCACCGGCCTGGAGAACCCGCATCTGGTCCGGGCCCTCAAGGCCGCCAACCTCTGGGAGTACGGCCACGAGGCGGAGGCGAGAGCGATCATCGAGGGTGTCCGTGCCGCGGCGCCCCGCGACCCGGCCCCCTGGGTGATCGTCGCCGAGTCCCTGGAGACCCACGACGAACTCGAAGCGGCGCAGGAGACGTTCACGCAGGGCGCGGAGCTGCTCCTCGCGAACGCCCAGCAACCCCCGCACACCACCCACCCCCTGCTCTTCGGCCGCCACCGCGTCCGCCGCATGCTGGGCGCGGCCCACGACGACTGGGACATGCTGGCCGACACGCTGCACAGCTCCCCGGTCTCCCTGGACGAACTCCACGACCCCAAACGCGTCTGGTCCCTCGGCTCGGAGAACCCGGCCGAGCTGAAAGCGGAGATCGCCCGCCTCCGCGCCGAACTCGGCGCCTACCGCTCGGCCCTCTCCCGCCCCTTCCCGGTGGCGGTCCTCCACTGGCCGGCCGAGGAACTGTCCGAACTCCTCACGGCCTATGCTGGCCTCACGTCCGAATACCCCTCCCGCGAGGCCCACTTGGCGACGATAGAGGCGTCCCTGCGCGAGCTGGCCTCCTCCGGCACCCCCAACCTGGGCATCGTCACGGGCACGGTCCCCTCCTACGAGGCCTTCGCCGCCTCGGAGGCCGCCTCCCCGTCCGATCCCGCCCTGCTGCCCCAGTACGCGACGACCCTGGCGGCCCGGGGCCGGGCGGTCGCCTGGCCACCGCAGCGGGGGGCGGGGTGCTGGTGCGGGTCGGGGCAGGCGTACGGGGAGTGCCACGGGATGACCGGACCCGCCGAGCCCGCCGGAACCGTCTGAGCGGGCCGGAGACGACCGGTTCCCGTCCCGTTCGCCGCCGCCCGTCCCCGCCGGGCGGTGCGCGTCCCGGGCGGGACGACTCACGCCGAACGCGGCCCTGATCACGACCTCCGCAGCACGCCTTAAGGTGCTGCCTGTTGGTCGACTCGTCCGATCAGATGACCAACGGGTCCGGAGATGTGGGTATGGGGATCGGGGGGAAAGAGGGGGATGAGGGCCGATGAACAACGCCCGTGCGACTGAGGTGTTCCAGCCGCTGCTGCCGGACGATCCGCTCGTGGTTGCCGGTTACCGCCTCGCCGCCCGGCTGGGCGCGGGGGGCATGGGTCGGGTCTACCTGTCGCACACGCAGGGCGGCAGGCCGGTGGCGCTCAAGGTGATCCGGCCGGAACTGGCCGACGACCCGGCCTTCCGGCGCCGTTTCCGCCGGGAGATCACCGCGGCCCGGCGGGTCCGGGGCGCGTACACCGCCGAGTTGATCGACGCCGACGCGGACGGCGTACCGCCCTGGCTGGCCACGCTGTACGTGCCCGGGCCCTCCCTGACCGAGGCCGTCGCCCGGCGCGGGCCGCTCCCGGTTCCGGCGGTGCTGTGGCTGATGGCGGGCGTGGCCGAGGCGTTGCAGGCCATCCATGACGCGGGCATCGTGCACCGGGACCTGAAGCCGTCGAACGTGCTGCTGGCCGCCGACGGACCGCGCGTGATCGACTTCGGCATCGCGCTGGCCTCCGACGCCACCTCGCACACCACCACGGGCGCCACCGTCGGCACGCCGTCGTTCATGGCCCCCGAGCAGGCGTCCGCGGGCGAGGTCACGGCGGCGACCGACGTCTTCGCGCTCGGCCAGACGGCGGCGTTCGCGGCCCTGGGCGAGCCGTTGTACGGGGACGGCCCCGCGGTCAGCGTGCTGTACCGGATCGTGAACGACGAACCCGACCTCTCCCTTCTGCCCGAGCAGCTCCGTCCGCTGATCGCCCGGTGCCTGGCCGCGGATCCGGAGGATCGTCCCGCCCCGGCGGAGATCGTCGAGTGGTGCCGGCAACGGCTGGGCGGGGACGCCGACGCGGGCGGCGGACCGGCCGTCTGGCAGGAGATCGCGGGACCGGAGGTGACGGTCCCGCCCCCGGTCCCCAACCCCACCCAGGGCTACCCCCTGCCTTCGGCCGGCTGGCCGTACCCGGCGGGCCCGGTCCCACAGGCCGCGTGGACGCGACCGCCGATGCCTCCCGACCCGAACGAGCGACGCGCCCGCAGACGCCGCAACGCACTGATCGCGACCGCCTCCGTGACGGCGGGAGCGCTGCTGGTGACAGGCTTGGCGTGGACGGTCATGGACGCGGCGAACCGGCTCCGCCACTCAGGCGCAGGCCGGGGTGCGGCCACATCCTCGACGCCCCCGCCGGGGGCGTCCGCAGGGTCTTCGGCATCCGCACCGGCCTCCGGAGCTGACAAGCGTGCACCGGCAGCGTCGCGCCCCTCCGAGCCGCGGGCTGAACCGTACGCATTCCAGTGGCTGGACGAGAAGAACTCACTGGACATCAAGGAACCGGTCGAGCGCAAGGACCGCAAGGGGGACATCCGCTTCGTCTGCAAGGAGACCTGCGCGCTGGAGAGCGACACCAGCCTGTTCGTCATGCTGTACAGCAAGCCGGGGGCCACCCTCGATTCGTGCCGTCGCGCCCTCACCGACCCCGAAGGTCGCAGGCTTCCGCTGGCCTTGGTGGCGGCCGGCAGCGAGATCTGTGTCAAGCACCCCTCGGGAGACATCGCACTGCTCGTAATTCAGACGAAGTCGGACGCGCTGCCAAAGGGCGGGTTCAGCTTCATGACCGCGGACATGACGGTCTGGCGGGCGGCCTAGCCGGCCCGTTCCCTTCGCCTCACCGAAGGGTCAACGGGGAGGCGGACAAGGGTTTTTCCAAGGGTGTTTCTGTGTCAGGCTGATGCTCTGCGACAGGGGGAACCACTCCATGCGACCCATGCGGATCGTCGTCACCGTCGAGGCGGCGGACGGTGATGCCGAGGAAACGGACGCACTCACCTGTGACCTGCAGGAGGAGTTGCTGTTGCTCGACGCGGCCGAATCCGTCGCACGCCCGGAGGGAGAAGCAGCCCCGATCGGCGCCAAGAGCGGCACGGCCACGACACTCGGAGCTCTGCTCGTCACCGGGGTGTTCTCGCGCACGGCACTGAACGCGATGGTCAGCCTGGTGAGCGAGTGGCGGCAGCGGGCGCAGGCCCGGCGGGTGGAACTCACCGAGGGCGAGGACTCGTTGATCGTCGAGGGCCTTTCGGGCAGTGACCAGAAGGCCCTGATCGAGGCGTGGCTCCAGCGGCGTTCCGGCAGCAGCCGGCAGCCGTAGGCACGTGGAGACACCTTGAGCCGCGTCGCCCTGCTCATCGCCACCACCGACTACCTCGACTCCGGGCTGCGCCGCCTGCGCTCTCCCGCGTCCGACGCACGTCGTCTGGGCGCGCTGCTGGAAGACCGGACGGTCGGCTACTTCGACCGGGTCATCCCGCTGGTCAACGAGTCGAAGGCCGAGATCGAGGAGCACATCGAACGGGTGCTGCGCGATCTCGTGCCGAACGACACACTGCTGATCTACGTGTCCTGCCACGGGATCAGGGACAAGCACGGACGCCTGTTCTTCACGACGCTGCGCACCAAACGGGACCTGCCCGAGTCGACCGCGATCTCCGCGCGGTTCATCGAGGAGCAGACGAGCCGCTGCCGCGCCCGGCGCAAGGTACTCCTGCTCGACTGCTGCTTCGGCGGGGCGTACATCCAGGGGATGGCGCCCTTCGCGCCCGACGACGGTGAGCTGTCGGCGCAGGCGGCCGGCAAGGGCACGTACGTCATGACGGCCTCGGACGTCCTCGAGTTCGCCTTCGAGGGCGAGACGGTGAAGAGCCGCTCGGGAACCTTCCACTCCGTGTTCACCGAAGCGGTGATCGACGGCCTGAGCACCGGACGGGCGGACATCGACAACGACGGTGTGATCACCGCGCACGAGCTGTTCCAGCACATCGAACGGCACGTCCGGGACAGCGGGGCCCCGCAGACACCGACCGAGTTCCGCTCCGGCGTGCAGGGCAACATCCCCATCGCCAAAGCCGCGTTGTGGCACCAGGGGCGTGCCGCGGAGGCCGATCCCTTCGTGGGCGACGGCCTCACCCTGGGCGAGTTGCTGCCGGCGCTCGCGGCCAGTCCCGAACGCGGTCTGTGCGCCCCCGACTGGCCGCCGAACGGACAGCTCAGGGTGCCCCTGGGGAGGATGTACGACCCGGCACAGGGCCTCCAGGAGACGTTGACGCTGGACCTGTCCGGGGGCGCGCCGCACATCGGCGTCGTGGGCAGCAGGTGGAGCGGCAAGACGTCGGTCCTGCGCACCCTCGCCTGTTCCCTGGCGCTGACCCACACCCCGGACGAAGTGCAGATCTACGGGCTGCACGGCGAACCGGACGGAATGATGCGCCTGGACGCCCTGCCGCACGTGGGCATGGTGGCCGACTACGCCGGCAGCGACGACGTACGCGTCCTCGTCGACGGCATCATGGCCACGCTGAAACGACGCGAGCGGCTCTGTGACGCCTTGCGCATCCGGTCCCCGAAGGTCTTCCGCCAGAAGCGGATGCAGGGAGTGCTGCAGGGCGAGTCGAACGGGGAGGTGTTCCTCCTCGTCGACTCCTGGCCGGACTTCGCGGCACGCTATCCCGACGAGTCCCGCCTGTTGCTCCGCGTCGCTCAGCAGGGTGTCTACTACGGCATCCACCTCGCGGTCTCCGCCGACCGGTGGTCGGACCTGCCCCAGGACCTCTTCCTGCACCTCGGCACATGGGTCGAACTCGCCCTCGCCGACCCGCGGGAGTCGCGGATCGACAGCGACCTCGCCGGGGGTATCCCGCCGGGGCAACCGGGGTTCGGACTGACACGGGGACGACGCTACGTCCGGCTCGCCGTCCCCACCCTGGCCCGAACGGGCAACCCGGGGGAAACGGCCACGCCCCCGCAGTCCTCCTTCGGTGACGAGGGGGAGGAACTCGACGCGCTCCTGCACAAGGTGGCCGCGGCGTGGCAGCGGCCCGGAGCCCAGCCGCTGAGCACCTTCAAGGACAGCGACGACCCCACCCCTCGTCTACTGGATCTGCTGCCGCTCCCCGAGGACTGGGAGACCGCCCCCTCGTCCGCGTGGATTCCGAGGTCGGCTCAGAGACTCACCACCCCGGTGGGCGTCGACACCAACGGCGCCCCTGTGATGCTGGACATCAGGGAGTCCGCGCTGGGGGGCTGGGGTCCACACGGCCTGTGCGTCGGCACCACCGGTTCCGGCAAGTCGGAGCTGCTGCGCACCCTGGTCCTCGGACTGGCGGTCACCCACTCCCCCGAGACGCTGAATTTCGTCCTCGTGGATTTCAAGGGCGGCGCCACCTTCACGGGAATGGCACGCCTGCCGCATGCGGCGGCGGTCGTCACCAACCTCGCCGACGAGCCGTCCCTGGTCGACCGCATGGGCGACTCGATCCGCGGCGAACTCAACCGGCGCCAGGAGTTGCTGCGCAGTGCGGGCAACTACGCCAACATCCACGACTACGAGCGAGCACGCGCGGCGGGCACCGCGCTGCTGCCGCTGCCGACGCTCGTCCTGGTCATCGACGAGTTCGCGGAACTGCTGTCCGCCGAGCCCGATTTCCTGGAGGTGCTCATCCTGATCGGCCGCATCGGCCGTTCGCTGGGCATTCATCTGCTGCTGGCCTCCCAGCGCCTGGAGGCGGGGCGGCTGCGCGGTCTGGAGACCTATCTGTCGTACCGCATCGGTCTGCGCACCTTCTCGGCCGAGGAGTCCCGGGCCGTACTGGGCGTGCCGGACGCCTACCAGCTGCCCTCGGTGCCCGGCTCCGGCTACCTGAGGTACGACATGGACCACATGGTCGGCTTCCGGGCGGCCTACGCCTCCGGCTGGAGCGGGGCGGACACGCGCGCCGCTGACAGCGAGTCACCGATGGAAGTCATCCTGAGCCGCCTGGAGAACCAGGGCCCCTCGGCCCACCAGATCTGGCTGCCGCCGCTGGACCGGACGCCGACGCTCGACGAGCTGCTTCCGGGCCTGACGGCCGTCGAGGGCCGTGGTCTGACACAGCCCGGCCGTCCGGACGCGGCCCAGCTCGTCGTGCCGCTGGGCCTGGTGGACAAGCCGTTCGAGCAGCAACGCGAGATCCTCATGGCCGACTTCTCCGGCGCCGCGGGCAACATGCTGATCACCGGCGGCCCGCGGTCCGGCAAGTCGGATCTCCTCCGTACCCTTGTGGCGTCCTTCGCCCTCACCCACACTCCGCGGGAAGTCCAGTTCTACGGGCTCGACTTCGGCGGCGGCGGCCTGTCCGCCGTGGCGGAACTTCCCCATGTGGGCGGTGTCGCCTCCCGTCTCGACCCGGAGCGGGTCCGACGGACCGTGGCGGAGGTCTCCGCGATCCTTACCCGGCGCGAGGAGTACTTCCGGGCGGGCGGCATCGACTCCATGGCCACCTACCGGCGCCGCCGAGCGCTCGGGGAGATCACCGACCAACCATGGGGGGACGTCTTCCTGATCATCGACGACTGGCGAGGCTTCCGCCAGGACTACGAGACGATGGAGGAGACCGTCACCGACATCGCCTCGCGCGGCCTCGGCCACGGCATCCACGTCGTCCTCACCACGCACCGCGCCGCGGACGTACGTCCGGTGCTCAGGGACCAACTACTGCAGCGGCTGGAACTGCGGCTCGACGACCCCAAGGAGTCGGAGTTCTCCACCACCGTCGCCGCGCACGTTCCGGTGGGCGTACCCGGCCGCGGCCAGACGCCGGAGAAGCTGCACTTCATCGCGGCGGCGCCACGCATCAACGGTCTTCTCCCCGGGGGCGATCTGCCCGACGCCACCGCCGCCATGAGCCGGTTCGTCGCCCAGGCCTGGCAGGGTCCGCCGGCCCCACCGGTCCGGCTGCTCCCCCGCGAGCTGCCCGCCGCCCAACTGCCGAAGGGCTACGACCACCCCGAGTACGGCATCGCCTTCGGCATCGACGAGGACACCCTGCAACCCGTCTTCGTCGACTTCGAGACCGACCCCTTCTTCCTGGTCCTCGGCGAGAGCGAGTCCGGGAAGACCGCGCTGCTGCGACTGCTGGCCAAACAGATCTGTCTGCGCTACCGGCCCGACGAAGCGCGCATCGTCGTCGCCGACTACCGGCGGTCCCTGCTCGGCAGCATCCCGGACTCACACCTGGCCGAGTACGCCGCCGTGCCCCGCACCGTGGACACGCACATGACAGCGCTCAAGGATCTCTTCGAGCAGCGCGCTCCGACGCCGGACATCACTCCGCAGCAGTTGCGCAACCGCAGCTGGTGGTCCGGCCCGCGGGCGTTCGTGATCGTCGACGACTACGACCTGGTCTCGACCTCCACGGGCAACCCGCTGGCCGTCCTCACCGAGTACCTGCCCTTCGCCCGCGACGTCGGCGTCTGTTTCATCATCGCCCGCAACTCCACCGGCGCCTCCCGTGCCGCCTACGAGCCGTTCATGCAGCGCGTCAGGGAACTGGGCGCCCAGGGCGTGGTCCTCTCGGGCGACCCCACCGAGGGCGAGATCCTCGGCACCGTCCGGGCCCGCCCCCTCCCCCCGGGCCGCGGCTACTTCGTCTCCCGCCGCAGGGGCACACCTCTGATCCAGGTGGGGTGGCAGCCGGAACAGTGAGCTCGGCATCACTCCCTGGCTCACCTTCTGGTGGGCCCCGGGCTGTCGGTGGCTCCTGTTACAACAGAGCCACCGACATACGGCCAAGGGGGGCGTGGTGACGAAAGCACAGGATGCGGGACAGCCGGTCGCCGGCGTGTACGAGAAGCTGATCACCCAGCGCGTGCACGATGAGCTGGGGCAGCTCGAGGCCATGGGGTGGAAGGCCGTCGACGCCGAGGTCAGCGAGGAATCCTCACCACATGTGCTGGCCCGCCATGTCAGTGAAGTGGTCGCCCGTAGGCTCAACCAGCTCCCGACAGACCAGCGGGTTCCCTTCGTCAACAAGGTTCTGGAGTCCCTGGCCACCGGTACGGACCACCACAGCGACGCCGAGCCCGTCAGCACGGTTGCCGAGGGCCCACGGCAGTTGCTCGCCCTCGCCGAGCGAGAGGCACCAGGCGCCTACGCGATCCGTCCGCTCACTCCGCTGTCCGAGACCTCGCTGCTCACGAACTCGCCAGAGGACTTGAGTCTCGGTGGGGAGCTGCGCGCCGAGCTCGCGACCGCGGACCGTATCGACCTGCTCTGCGCGTTCGTGAAGTGGTACGGCATCCGGGTCCTGGAGGACGCTCTACGCGCCGCCAAGGAGCGCGGCGTAGCGATCCGCGTCATCACGACCACATACATGGGCGCCACCGACCGGCACGCGCTCGACCGGCTGGTGCGGGACTTCGGCGCGACCGTCAAGGTCAACTACGAGATCCGCTCCACCCGCCTGCATGCCAAAGCCTGGCTGTTCCGGCGCGAGACGGGCTTCGACACCGCCTACGTCGGCAGCTCGAACCTGTCCAGGGCCGCGCTGCTCGACGGCCTGGAGTGGAACGTGCGGCTGTCGTCCGTCGCCACACCCGCCGTACTGGACAAGTTCGAGGCGACCTTCGACTCGTACTGGAACGACACCGCCTTCGAGACCTACGACCCGGACCTGCACGGTGAACGCCTCGACGGGGCGCTGTCCCAGGCGAGTGGCACCAACTCCACCACCGACCTGAAGATCAGCCTGTCCGGCCTGGAGGTACGCCCCTTCTCGCACCAGCGGGACATGCTGGAGCGGCTCACCGTCGAGCGGGAGCTCCGTGGACGGCACCGGAACCTGCTGGTCGCGGCCACCGGTACCGGGAAGACGGTGATGGCCGCCCTGGACTACCGCAGCCTGTGCCGGAAGACGGACGGCAGCCGACCGAAGCTGCTCTTTGTGGCCCACCGCAAGGAGATCCTCAAGCAGTCCCTACGCACCTACCGGGAGGTGCTGAACGACGCGTCGTTCGGGGAGCTGCTGCACGCGGGGCACGATCCGCGCGAGTGGAACCATGTCTTCGCCAGCGTCCAATCGCTCAATGTCCAACGCCTTGAGCGACTGGCTTCCGATCACTTCGACATCATCGTCATCGACGAGTTCCACCACGCCGTCGCGACCACGTATCGGCGGGTCATCGACCACTTCACGCCGAAGGAACTCCTCGGCCTGACGGCGACACCCGAGCGGATGGACGGACTCAACGTCCAGGACGAGTTCTTCGACGGCCGGATCGCCGCTGAGATGCGCCTTTGGGAAGCCCTGGAGAACGACCTCCTGTGCCCCTTCCACTACTTCGGCATCCCTGACGGCACCGATCTGACGAACCTGGGCTGGCAGAAGGGTTCGTACGCCGACCAGGAGCTCGGCAACCTCTACACGGGCAACCACGCCCGCGCCCGGATCGTGGTGAAGCAGATCCAGGACAAGGTTTCCCACCCGGGAGCCATGCGCGCGCTCGGCTTCTGCGTGACCAAGGCGCACGCCCACTTCATGGCCGACTTCTTCCGCGCGGCCGGCTTCCAGGCCGTGGCGCTCGACAGTGACTCACCGGCTGACGTGCGCGCCCAGGCGCTGTCCGACCTGGGCGAGGGCAAGCTCCAAGTGATCTTCTCCGTCGACCTGTTCAACGAGGGAGTCGACATCCCCGACGTCGACACGCTGCTCCTCCTCCGCCCCACCAACAGCGCCACCGTCTTCCTGCAGCAACTGGGCCGGGGGCTGAGGCGCACCGAGACGAAACCAGTGCTCACCGTCCTCGACTTCATCGGGCAGCACAGGGCTGAGTTCCGCTTCGAGGAGCAGTTCCGGGCACTGACCAACCTGTCGCGTAACCGGCTCGTCGAGCACATCGAGCACGACTTCCCGCAGCTGCCATCCGGTTGCCAGATCATCCTGGAGGGCAAGTCGAAGGACCTCATCCTCGACAACATCCGGGCCCAGGTAAACGCCACGGTGAAGACATTGGTGAAGGAGGTCAGGGCTTACAGCACTCCACGCCTTGCCGACTACCTCAGAGAGAGCCGCCGAGAGATCAAGGAGCTCTACAAGAGCGAGAACTCCTGGACGACCGTCCTGCGCCGGGCCGGCCTGATCGAGGAGCCCGCGCCGGATGGGGAAGCGGCGCTACTCAAGCGGGTCCACGCTTTCCTCCACGTGGACGATCCGGAGCGCGCGGACGCCTACCTCCGCCTCCTCCACGATGACGCCCCACCGTACGAGGGCATGGGTCCGGCCGAACAGTCCTACGCCCGCATGCTGTTCTTCAACCTCTGGGACAACGCGGGAGGCTTCACCAGCTTCCAGGACGGTCTTGAGTCCCTTCGCTCTCAGCGGGCGTTCCGTGACGAGCTGAGGCAGGTGCTGTCACACGTCATCGAGCAGGCCGACCACTTCCCCATCGCGCTGTCCGGCCACCTCAGCCAGGTCCCGTTGAAGGTTCACAGCGCCTACAACCGCTCGGAAATCCTCGCCGCCCTCGGTGTGGCCCGCTTCGGCGGGCAGATGCCCCGCTCCTTCGCGCAGGGCGTCCAGTGGGTCGAGGACCTCCAGACGGACGCCCTGCTCATCACGTTGGACAAGAACGAGAAGGACTTCTCGCCCACCATCCGGTACAGGGACTACGCGTTGAGCTCGACGCTGTTCCACTGGGAGTCGCAGAACTCAACAGCCGAGAGCTCCCCAACCGGGATGCGCTACCAGCAGCACAAGCAGCGCGGTAGCCACGTCCTGCTGTTCATGCGGCGCTACAAGAACACCGACATAGGAAAATCCCAGCCGTGGATGCTCCTCGGCCCGGCGACATACCAGTCCCACACGGGAAGCAAGCCGATGGCGATCACCTGGCGTCTGAAGCACGACCTCCCGGCCGACGTGTGGACCTACTCGGCCATCAGGTCCAGCTGATCCACAGCACCCCTAGCAACCAGCGGGTCCGGCCCCGGCCTGGAAGTGCGGCTGGGCTCGCTCCAATACCTCGTCCGGGTCCCGGCCATGGGCGCCGAGTCAGTGGAGGAGATCGCCGATCACGCTGATCGCCGACTCCTCCGCCACCGCCGTCTCGCAGCTGCCCGCGAGAAAAGCAAGCCCTGCCAGCCAACCCGGTGAACTTCCCAGGACAGAACCTCTAGGCCACCGCGGATTCGGCCTCGTAATGCATCTGGGCCCGGTCCAGCACGTCGTCCGGGTCCAGGCCGCGCGCGGACGTCCAGTGCAGCAGGTCGGCAATCAGCTCGACCGCCGACTCCTCCAACACCGTCACGCACCGCCGCCCCTCCAGGACGGAACCACTGTGCCCCTGGTAGCTCTCGAGGGCTGCGACGGCACGCTCCACGCGCCGACAGGCGAATTCGGAACCAAGTGCAATCTCGCACCACACCGCCTTGCCGAGCGCGGTAGCAACGGTCCCCCAGTCCAGCGCCATGGCCGCGAGCAGATGCAGGCCGCGACCGCATTCCTCGTCACAGTCAGCGATGTGCAGGGAAGGCAGCGCGCAACTCTTGTCGTGCATCTCGATCCGCAGCCGCTCGCGCTTCCACTCAAGGATCAGGGTGGCCGACACGCCCTCGCCAACGTGTTTGATGACGTTCGTCGCCAGTTCCGTGACAAGCAGCTCCGTTTCGTCGGCGGCTGCTGGCACCCCCCACTGGTCCAACTGCGCTGCAGCAGCCTTCCGTAGCAGTCGGACCTCCGCCGGCAGTGCTTCAAAGGGCAGAACACAACGGTGCGGGCAGTCCTTCGTGCCGGTACCAGGCATGAGCATCCCTCCTCCCACGCCACGCGCATGCTGCGCCCACCGTGTCTGTACGGCTGCATTGCGTAGCGACCCGTAGCGAGGATGGCACAGAGAACTCTCACTGTGTAACTTCTCACGGGAATCTATCGAGTGAATCCCGTGGTGGGCCGACTGCCTCGCTGCCTAGCCTGTTCAGGCCCCGAGCCGCTGCCCGGGGGTACCCGCAGAGGAGCCCCATGTCCGTAAGGACCACCACACGCCGCCGTCAACTGGGTGCGATGCTGCGCAAGTTGCGCGCGCGCAAGGGGATGACCCTGGAGGAGGCCGGCCGACTGGTCGACGTGTCGAAGGCGACGGTCAGCCGGTACGAGACCCAGGCGGGCCCGGTCAAGTGGATCGTCGTCGACGCGCTGTGCCGTGAGTACGGAGCCACCGACTCCGAACGGGAAGCCGTGGTCAGGCTGGCCAAGGACGCCAAGCAGCAAGGCTGGTGGAGTTCCTTCGCCGACTCCATCCCGGAGAGCATGAACCTGCTGCTCACACTGGAGGACGAGGCTGTACGCGAGGACCACTTCTCGTGTGTCTACGTTCCGGGGCTCCTCCAGACACGCGCCTACAGCACTGCCCTGCAGAAGGCCAACGAGATCCCACTGCAGCCGTCCGAGATCGAACGACTGGTGGACATCCGCATGAAACGCCAGGAGATTCTCAACCGGCCGAAGCCTCCTCGCCTGTGGGCAATCCTCGACGAGTCAGTCATCCGCCGGGTCGTCGGGTCGCCCGAGACCATGAAGGAGCAGCTCGGCCGACTCCTGGAAGCGAACGACTCCCCTCACATCACGCTTCAGGTGCTGCCGTTCTCCAAGGGCGCCCACTCCGCCGCCCTCGGCAGCTTCGTGATCCTCGGCGGCACCGAGTCAGCCCTCGACGTGGTGTACGTCGACTTTCACACCGGCTCGCTCTTCCTGGAGAAGGACGAGGAACTGGAGCGATACAGACTTGCGTTCGAGTACCTCCGCGCACAAGCGTTGGACATGGAGGCTTCCTCCGCCGTGATCCATCGCGCCCGCAAGGAGCTGTGAATGCCTGTCAGTCCCCGACCCACCTCCGACCTCGTCTGGTTCAAGTCGTCGTACAGCGGCGGCAACACGACCGAGTGCGTAGAGGCCGCCTTCGTCCCGTCCGGTGTGCTCGTGCGGGACTCCAAGCGGCCCGAGCAGGCACACCTCACCCTGTCGGCAGAGGCCTGGACGGGCTTCGTGGCTGGTGCGCGCATTAGCCAACTTGCCTACGGACACGGCTTTTCGACGCCCTAATAGAACGTATCGCGCACTTGGTCATCGCAGCGCCTCGACGCCCGCGCCAGTGGCCGGAGCCACGCCTGTCGTCTCGTGCAGTGCCGTGTCACAGGGCTATCGGCCGATACACCAAGGCCCGGTCGACCACCTCGTCGACCGAGAGTTCTCGCTCCGGCGGCCAGAGGGTCAGGTCACTGACGTGCCCGGTTGGACATGCCAGGGTCCTGTCGAGCATGTCCAGCCAGTTGGCCTTGATCCCGCACCTCGCGTCCTGTCCGGCGAGGCTCTCTCCAACCCTGCTCGGCCGAGCAGCAGTTCGGCACCCTCGCCACTGTGAAGCGCACCCGCCGTCCCCACCTGACCATCATGCTCTACCGCTGGGACGCCGAGGCCCGCAGCGTGCACGGCGCGGGTCCACCGGCGAGTTTGGTCTCAATCGGGTGACTTTCACCGTTTCAGGGCAACTGCACACGTCCTTCACTGGTCACACCAGGGCAACACGTAACAACCTGTCCCAGAGGAACCAATGAACCAGCACTACCCGCAACAGCCCCAGCAGCCCCAGCAGCCCGGTTGGGGTGGCCCGCAGCAGCAGCCAGGGGTGTCCATGCCCCAGCCACCGAAGAAGCGCAGTGCGGGCAAGATCGTCGGGTTGGGCTGTCTCGGTGTCTTCGCTCTGTTCGCCGTGATCGGCATCATCGGCTCGGTCGTCGGCGACGGAGACGGCAAGAACGGCGACCACACCAGCTCCGCCAAGGGCAGCGCCCCGACCGACACCGCGTCACCGAAGTCGGCTGCCCAGAAGGGCGATGCCCCGAGCAAAGACGTCGAGGGCAGCGATCGCGCCGAGACCGGGACCTCTACCCTCGGCGGAGACATCGGCTCCTGGGTCGCCAAGATGACCAGCCACGGCGTCGCCTGGGAGAAGCAGGGTGCCAAGGAGAGCATCGCCGGCCTGCCGCCCACCCGCGACTGGTTCGGCGAAGCCAAGGGCGCCCCCTCCCTCGTCGCACACGCCATCACCGACACCCACCGGGGGATCCTCAGCCTGTCCTGCAACGCCGCCGGATTCCCGAAGGGCAGGTCCTCCGAGCAGGTCGCCCTCTTCACCGACTGCGTCACGGCCGCCAACCTCGACGGCATCGACAACGCCAAGGTCCGCACCTGGATCCAGACCAAGCTGCCCGCCATGCTCGACAAGGACGGCATGCAGGTCGAAAATCTCGCATTCGGCAAGGTCGCGCTCAGCATGGACACCGCCGGAAACACCGCCGCCATCAGCATCGAGCAGCAGTAGAGGCTCGGCGCTTGGGGGATCTTGCCGCGAGCTGTCCGGTCGATCACGTGGGGAGCCGCATGGCCGGCGCGGCGGCGGCCCGCCGTACCGAGGTGGACGTCGCGCGCTCCGGGGGTGCCCTGGTGCCGCTGCTGGGCTGGACCGGCCGGTTCAGGCTACGAGCAGGCGCAGGCCGAGTTCTGCCGCGTCGAGGGCGACGAGGTCGCGGTTGCGCTCGGCCCACCGGCCTGAGGAGAGGTCGTCGCGGAGCCTGTCGACCGCCCGCTGCTCGGCCTCCGGCCCGACTCTGGTCCATACCGACACCGCGCGGCGCACATGTTCGTCCAGGTATGCCTCGGGCCGGCGCCAGTAGGCCTCGAAGAAGCCGTCAGCGCAGTCCCACGGGATGAGCAACGGCTCCGCGCGGCCCCCGATCGCGCGGGTCAGGTCGGCCAGCGAAGGCCAGTCGGCGAGCAGGTCGGCGAATTCGGGCAGGTAGTCGCGGGTCAGCCAGAACCGCTCACCCCAGCCGGTGGCACTCGCGTCGTACGTGAACACCACCACCCGGCGGGCCACGCGCCGCATCTCGCGCAGCCCCGCGACCGGATCCGGCCAGTGATGAACGGTACTGACCGCCATCGCGGCGTCGAAGGACTGGTCCTCGAACGGAAGGCTTTCCGCACTGGCGGCCACGCACGGCGCCGCGACCGCGGGACGCTGTGCCCGCATGACCGCCGACGGTTCCACCGCGATCACGTCACGGTCGGGGGGCTCGTAGGAGCCGGTGCCGGCCCCGACGTTCAGTACCGTCCGGGCGTCCCCGAGCGCATCCCAGATCCTCGCGGCGATCCGCGGCTCGGTACGCCGCGTCGCCGGGTACGCGGACCCGATGACTTCGTACAACTGCGCTCCGAACACTTTCAGTTGTTCTTCCGGCGGCGTCCTGATCCCCATGGCCCGTGCCTCCAGTTCCGTGTCGATGGCCGTCACCATGGCGGCAGCGTGGTCGCGCTGTTCCAGCAGCAGGCCGCGCAGCCGGTGCAGGTGGGCGACCGCGTCGGTGGCCGGGTCGTCGACCAGATCCGCGATCTCGCGCAGTCCGAAGCCCAGCCGCCGGTAGGCGAGCACCTCCCGCAGTCGCTCCACGTCGCCCGCCGAGTAGGCCCGGTACCCGGCCGAGGTCCGCGCGGACGGCCGCACGAGACCGATCTCGTCGTAGTGATGCAGCGTGCGGACGGTCACGTCGGCCAACTCGGCCACACGTCCCACGGTCAGGTGCTCTTCCACGCCACCGACCATGCGGCCTGACGCCACGTGAGGGTCAAGCGCTTCGCTGCCGGTACCGCGCGTCGCGCAGGGCGGTGCTCTCCTACGGGACACTCTCGCAGCCGCGCCACCAGCGGCTTGGTAGCGTATGGCTGCCGTGGTGTACGGGAAACCGGTCGGAAGCCGGTGCGGCCCTCGCCACTGTAGCCGCGGAGTTCCGCGGCCCTCGCTGACGGCTCCCGGAGCGGTCAGGGCCACTGGGTGGATCGGGAACGAGCCACCTGGGAAGGTCGGCCTCGGAGCGGTGACGCGGAAGCCAGGAGACCGGTCACGGCGCGACATGTTCCACGAGGGTTTGGAGAGCATCGTGCCCAGCGGTCCCCTGCGTCCGTTTCGATCCGTACGATCCATACACGCCGAACGTTCCCTGCGCGCCGCGCGTTTCACACGCCCCGCGCGTCCCCTACGCCCCGGCCTCGCCGCTGCCGCGCTCCTGCTCGTCGGTGCGCTCGGCGCCTGTACGGGTGCGCCCGCGGCCGAGAAGCCCGCCGCGGCGGCCGGGAGCAGCCGCCCGGCGCCGGTGAGCGTGAGCAGTTGTGGCGTCACCACGACCGTCGCGGCACCGCCGAGCCGGCTGGTCACCCTCAACCAGGGTGCCACCGAAGTGGCGTTGGCCCTCGGCCTCCAGTCGCAGATGGCCGGAACGGCGTTCCTCGACGACGCGGTCCCGTCGCAGTGGAAGTCGGCCTACGACGCCGTCCCGGTGCTGTCCAAGGAGTACCCGACCAAGGAGAAGCTCCTCGCGGCGCGCCCGGACTTCCTCTACGCCTCCTACACCACCGCGTTCAGCGACAAGGTCGCGGGCACGCGGGCGGATCTGAGCTCCAAGGGCATCGAGTCCTACCTCTCGCCGTTCGGCTGCGCCGACAGCAAGCAGGTGCCGCCGGTGTCCTTCCAGGCGGTGTGGGACGAAGTGGGCGACATCGCCGAGGTGTTCGGTGTCGCACCGCGCGCCGCCGCTCTCCAGAAGGAGCAGAAGCAGCTTGCCGGCCTCAGGGCCGAGGCGGCGGGCAAGGGCCTGAACGTGCTCTGGTACGACTCGAACACCAAGGCCCCGTTCGTCGGCGCCGGCCACGGCGGACCCCAGCTCGTGCTCGATGCCGTCGGCGCCCACAACGTCTTCGGCACGCTGCCCGGTGGCTGGAAGACCGTGAGCTGGGAGAAGGTGGCCGCGGCGGACCCGGACGTCATCGTGCTCGCGGACGCCAGTTGGGACAGCGCACAGTCCAGGATCGACTACCTGGAGCACGACCCGGTGCTCAGCAAGCTCACCGCCGTCCGGCACAAGGCCTTCGTGGTCGTGCCGTTCTCCGAGACGACGCCCGGCGTGCGCCTCGCCGACGGTGCCGCCCTGGTCTCGGCCGGCCTGAGCAAGCTGCACCCGCGTTCATGACGGTGGAGGATCGTCCCGCCGCACGGCCCGCGGGAGCGGGTCGCGCGGCGGCGGGCCTGACCGTTGCCGTGGTCCTGCTGCTGGTCACCGTCCTGCTCGGCCTCGCCGTGGGATCGGTCCACGAGCCGCCGCACGTCGTCGCCGGCGTCGTTCTGCGCCGGCTCGGCCTCGGCGACTCCCCCGTCACGCTGCTGGACGACCAGATCGTCTGGCAGCTGCGGCTGCCCCGGGTTCTGGGAGCCTCCGCGACCGGCGCGGGACTCGCGGTCTGCGGCGCGGTGCTGCAGACCCTGACGGGGAACGACCTGGCCGACCCCTACCTGCTCGGGATCTCCAACGGCGCCGCCGTCGGCGCGGTCACCGTGATCGTCCTCGGCGTCGGAGCCACCGGCGCCGCGGCGGTCGGCGCGCTCCCGGCGGCCGCCTTCGCCGGCGCCCTGCTCGCCGTCGTCGTCGTGCTGGCGCTGGCCGCCGCGCGCACCCGGTCCCTGCCGGCCGCGCGGACCGTGCTGGCCGGCATCGCGGTGGGGCAGATCTGCGGCGCGTACACGTCGTTCGTCGTGCTCGTCCTCGGTGACCGCAACGCCGCCCGCGGTGTCATGGAATGGACGCTGGGCTCGGTGGCCGGGGTGCGGTGGGGCACGGCCGTCTTCCTGACCGCGGTGGCGGTCGCCGGCACGCTGGTCATGGTCGCGGCCGCCCGGGACCTGGACGCGTTCGCGTTCGGCGAGACCGCGGCCCGCTCCTTCGGCGTCCACGTCGAACGCACCCGCTGGGCCCTGGTCGCCACGGCCGCGCTGGTGACCGCGTGCCTGGTCGCCCACACCGGCGTCATCGGGTTCGTCGGCCTGGTCGTGCCGCACGTCGTCCGCCTGGTGTGCGGCCCGCGCCACGCCCTGCTGCTGCCCCTGTCCGCGCTCCTCGGCGCGTCCCTGCTGGTGGGCAGTGACATCGTGGCGCGCTCGGTGCTCCCGGACCAGGAGATCCCCGTCGGCGTCGTCACCGCCGGGCTCGGCGCGCCGTTCTTCGCCTGGCTGCTGTGGCGCCGGACAGGCGGCGGGTCGGCCGCAGGGGGTCGGCCGTGATCAGCGCGAACCCGGTGGGGCTGCGCGCCGAGGGCGTCGGCGTGCGCGTCGACGGCGCCACGCTGCTGACGGACGTGACGCTCGGCTTCGCCCCCGGCAGGACGACCGGCCTGCTCGGGCCGAACGGGGCCGGCAAGACGACGCTGCTGCGGGCGCTGGCCGGACTGCGCCGGCCGCAGTCGGGCCGGGTCCTCCTCGACGGCGACGACCTGTACGCGCTGCCGGCCCGCCGGCGCGCGCGGCGGGTGGCCTTCATGGAACAGCAGGCCGACACCGCACTGCCGCTGACGGCGCGTCAGGTCGTCGACCTGGGGCGCACGCCGCACCGCGGCCGGTGGCCCGTCGTGGCGGGCGCGGTGGCCGACCACGAGCGGTCGGTGCTCGCCGGGGCCGTCGCCGCCACCGACGTCGGCGGGCTGCTCGACAGGACCTGGTCGTCCCTGTCCGGCGGAGAGCGCCAGCGGGTCCAGCTCGCGCGGGCCCTGGCACAGGAACCCGGGGTGCTCCTGCTGGACGAGCCCACCAACCACCTGGACCTGCGCTACCAGCTCGGTTTCCTCGAAAGCGTACGCGGGCTCGGTATCACCACCGTCGCGGCCCTGCACGACCTCGAACTCGCCGCCGCCTACTGCGACGACGTCGCCGTGCTGCTCGACGGCCGCCTGGTGGCCCATGGACCCGCCTCCGAGGTGCTCACCTCGGCCACGATCGCGCGCGTCTACGGAGTCGACGCGACCGTGGAGCGGCACCCGCGGCACGACAGACCGCACATCCGGTGGAACGGACTGCTTCCCGAGGGGCCCGCGTCATGAGCCGGAACCGTACGCGCGCCCCCTCAACGGCCCCCGACGCGGGCGGTGCCACGGTCCTGGTCGGCATGTCCCTCGCGGAGGCCAACCGCCGGGCCGAACTGGACGGAGCCGCCGCGCCGTTGGGTGCCACGACGGCGTTCCTGCAGCAGGGCGAGCCGTCCCTGTCCGCCGAGTTGACCAGGCTGGCCGACACGGGCGCGGAGACCGTCGTCCTGATCGGGGTCCGCCTCGGGGCCTCGGGTCCCGGCCACTCCTGGCTGCGGCGGATCGCGGCGTACTGGTGGCGGGAGCGCGCCGGCCACCGCCCCGGGCTGCTCGTCGCCACCCGGCTCGCGGACTCCGCGGACGCCGTGGCCGCGGCCGCGGCGTCCGTCAGGCCGGTCACCGGCGGGGAGCCCGGCCTCACCTCTCCGGCCTGGGAGGAGGTCACCGGCCACCGGCACCAGGTCCTGGTGTGCCGCGGGCCGCGCTGCACGGCCAAGGGCGCGGACGACAGCGTGCGCGCGCTGGTGGGGCGGTTGGCGGAGCACGGGCTCGGCGACGACGACGTCCTCGTGGTGCAGACGGGGTGCCAGTTCCCCTGCAACCAGGCGCCGGTGGTCAGCGTGCAGCCCGACGACGTCTGGTACGGGCACGTGGACCCGGCGGCGGCCGCCACGATCGTGGCCGACCACCTCGTCGGCGGCCGGCCGGTCGCGGCGCACCGGCTTCCGCGGCACAGGAAGGACCGGACGGGTCGCGAGGAAGGCTGATCACGGCCACCGCGGCGCCAACGCGGTCCGCCCGGGCCGGTCCGTGACGGACCGGCCCGGGCGGCGTTCCCTCCCCGGCCGTCCCCTGACGGGGAGGGAGAGTCCCCTCTCCTGCACATCCGCGCGCGGAGAGGGGAGGCGAGGGGGCGTCAGCTGCCGGCCGGCGCCTTCTCGGTGGCCTCCTGGTCGTCCTGGGCCGCTCCGGGCTGTGCGGAGGTGTCGGCGGGGGCCGGTGCCTCGAAGCCCCGCAGCGGCACCTGGCGGATGAGCACGGCGATCAGCAGGCCCGCGGCGGCCACCACCGCGCCCCAGGTGAAGACGGAGGCGACGCCGTCGGTGACGGCCTGCTGGAACACCTGGCGGGCTGCCGCGGGCAGGCTCTTGAGGATCTCCGGCGTCATCTGCGACACCGAGGCCGAGCCGCCGGAGCCGGCCGCCATGCCTCCGTGGGAGACGACGGAGTCGGTGAGGGTGGAGGCGTAGATCGAGCCCAGCAGGGAGACGCCCAGGGAGCCGCCCATGTTGCGCAGGAAGGTGGCGGCGCCGGTGGCGGCGCCCATGTCCTTGAGCGGGGCGTTGTTCTGGGCGATCAGCATGGTGGTCTGCATCAGGCAGCCCATGCCGGCGCCGAGGACGACCATGTACAGCGAGGTGACGGTGCGGGAGGTGCCGATGTCCATGGTGGCGAACAGGCCCAGTCCGGCGGCCATCAGGACCGTGCCGACGATGGGCCAGAGGCGGTAGCGGCCGGTGCGGCTGATCATCTGGCCGCCGGCCAGCGAGGTCACCATCGAGGCGAGCATCATCGGCATCAGCAGCAGGCCGCTGTTGGTGGCCGAGGAGCCCTGGACGAACTGCTGGAACTGCGGCAGGAAGGTCACTCCGCCGAAGAGGGCGAAGCCGACGATGAAGCTCAGCGCCCCGGCCAGGGAGAAGTCACGGTTGCCGAAGACCGACAGCGGCATGATCGGCTCGGCGGCGCGGCGTTCGACGAACACGAAGGCGACGAAGGCCACCACGGTCACCACCGCCAGGCCGATGATCATCGCCGAGGACCAGTCGTACTCGTTGCCGCCCCAGCTGGTGATCAGGACCAGCGCGGTGATCCAGACGGAGAGCAGGGCCGTTCCGGTCCAGTCGATGCGCACCCGGCCGGTGCCGCGCGGCAGCTTGGCCAGGGTGAACCAGCACACCAGCAGGGCGACGACGCCCAGCGGCAGGTTGACGTAGAAGGCCCAGCGCCAGCTGAGGTGGTCGGTGATGAAACCGCCGGCCAGCGGTCCGCCGATCATGGCGACCGGCATCACGGTCATCATCACGCCCTGGTACTTGCCGCGCTCACGCGGCGGCACGACCTCGGCCACCACCGCCATGACGCCGACCATCAGGCCGCCGGCGCCGAGGCCCTGGAGAGCACGGAAGCCGACCAGCTCGCCCATGTTCTGCGACATGCCGCACAGCGCCGAGCCGACCAGGAAGATCACGATGGAGGCCAGGAAGGTGATCCGGCGGCCGAGCAGGTCGCCGAGCTTGCCCCAGATCGGGGTGGCGACGGTGGAGGCCAGGATGTAGCCGGTGGTCACCCAGGCCAGGTGGTTGAGCCCGCCCAGGTCGCCCACGATCGTGGGGAGGGCGGGGGCCACGATCATGTTGTCGAGCATGGCCAGCAGCAGCGCGATGACCAGGCCGCTCATCGTCACCATGATCTCGCGGTGGGTGAAGCGGGGCGGTGACCCCTGGTCGGGGGTGGCTGCGGTCGACGCCATGGCGGTGCCTTTCTCGGGAACGGATTTCTGGCGGGTGGCGGACCAGCACGTGGCACACCCGCCCGACAGCGCCTGTCCGGGCGGGCGGTGCGGGCGAGCCTGCTTCGACATCACGGAGTCACGGCGTCACGGCTTCACCTACCGGCCGTCAAGTAAGTTACTTGCCGGACGGTAAGCTTGCAAGTGAGACCCCCCGGCGGCGAAGATCGGCCGGACGCGGCACGGACGGAAGAAGGCGGATGGCGATGGCGGGCGCGGGACACCGGCGAGGCAGCGACACCAAGGCCGAGATCCGCGAGGTGGCCCTGGAACTGTTCGCCGCGCAGGGCTACGAGGCCACCTCCCTGCGAGAGATCGCCGAGCGCCTGGGCATCACCAAGGCGGCCCTGTACTACCACTTCAAGGGCAAGGAAGACATCGTCCGCTCGCTGTTCGCCGAGCACCTGGAGGCCCTGGACGAACTCGTCGAATGGGCCCGCACGCAGCCTCCCGGCCCGCGACTGCGCGCGCAGGCCATCGACCGGATGATCGACCTGCTCTCCCAGCGGGGCCTTCAGGCGGTGCGGTTCGCCTTCGCCAACCAGCACGTCGTCAAGGAACTGCATCCCGGCCGGGAGAACGTCTTCGAGCGGCTGACCGCCCTCTTCGACGCCCTCACCGGCCCCGACGCCTCCGTGGAGGAGGCACTGCGCATCCGCATGGCTCTGTTCAGCGTCAACCTCGCCTTCTTCGCGGGCCAGGACCTGGACGCGAGCAACGAGCAGATCGTGGCCGCCGCCCGTGACATCGCTCACCTGCTGAACCCGCCGGCCGAGTGCGACACGGAGCCCGCCCCGGACGGCTCCGCAGGCCGCTCCGAGGGCAGGTAGGCTCCCCGGGCCAGTTGTCATGACCACCCAGATGGAGTCCACCATGGCCACGACCCGGCTGTCCGCAGCGACTTCGATCCTCTCGGCCGTAGCCGCCGGTGCGCTGCTCGTCGGCTGCTCGGCCTCGGTCAACATCGGAGGTTCCACGCCGAAGCTGTCCAAGGACAAGCTGGCCGACACCGTCGCCGAGAAGCTCGCCGCCACGACGGGCCGACCGAAACCGGACATCACCTGCCCCGAGAACCTCGCCGGCAAGGTCGGCACCACCACCCGGTGCACGCTCACGGCGGAGGACGGCAGCACCTTGGGCATATCGGTCACGGTGACCTCGGTCGAGGGCAAGCAGATCAACTTCGACATCAAGGCCGACGAAACGGCCTCCCCGGCCGCGAACTGACCATCGTGCGCGCGGCCGCGGCCGGGGCCGGAGGGCGGAACGGATCCCGCCGGACCACCGCCCGGGCGGCGGGGGGTCCGGGTCAGCCGAACATGCCCGGCTCGTAGTCGCCCGCGGGCTGCTGGATGATGACGTTCAGTCGGTTGTAGGCGTTGATCACGGCGATGAGGGCGACCAGGGCCGCCAGCTGGTCCTCGTCGTAGTGCTTGGCGACGTTGGCCCAGGCCTCGTCGGTGACGCCGCCCGCGGCGTCGGCGATGCGGGTGCCCTGCTCCGCCAGTTCCAGGGCGGCGCGCTCGGCCTCGGTGAACACCTTGGCCTCGCGCCAGGCGGCGACCATGCTGAGGCGTACGGCCGTCTCGCCGGCGTGGGCGGCCTCCTTGGTGTGCATGTCGAGGCAGAAGGCGCAGCCGTTGATCTGGCTGGCGCGGATCTTCACCAGCTCCTGGGTCGAGGCGGGGAGTGTCGAGTCGGACACGGTCTTGCCCGCTGCGTTGACCTGCCGGAGGAACGTGGCCGCGAAGGCGTTGCCGAAGAGGTTGAGACGGGCTTCCATCCTGGACTCCTTGTGGTGGTTCGCTCTGCTTCGCTTGGTTTTTGCCGGGTTTCGTTGCGCTTACATACCTACGACGGCGCCGGTCCGCGATGTGTGACAGACCCGCCGGGCCGATTCGTGTGACCCGCGTCTCACCGCCCCGCCGGGGCCGCGGGCCCGCCGGTTCGCCGTACGACGCGCGGGTTAGCCTGGTTTGTCCTACGAGTGCGGGAGGCAGTGATGGCCAGGGTTCCTGCGGCAGTGGTCGCCGCGAGTGGGCTCGTCGGTGGGTACGGCGTGGCCCGGTGGTCCGGGAAGCGGCAGTTGGGCGGGGCCGTGCTGGCGGCCGCCGGGGCCGCCTCCGCGTGGCAGTGGCGCCGGCAGGCCGGCGGGAAGGCCGCGGGGGCGCTCACCGCCGCCTACGTCGCCGCCTTCGCCGGGTCGCATCCGCTGGCCAAGAAGATGGGCGCCTGGCCGTCCGTGTTCACCGTCGCGGGCGCGGTCGCCCTCGCCTCCTGGGCCGTCGCCGACCGGCGGGACGCCCGGTAGGCCCCGCGCCCCGGTAGGCCCCGGTAGGCCCGCAGCGCAGCAGCGGCCGGGGTGGCGGGAATCCGTTGATCCCTGTCACTCTCGCCACTTCTTCAAGATCGGCGCGGTGCCTAGCGTCGAGGCGTGACCAAGTTCCTTCTCGCCGTGCACGTCCTGGCCGCGATCGTCGCCATCGGGCCCGTCACCGTCGCCGCCAGCATGTTTCCGCCCGCCGCGCGACGGGCGCTGGCCGCGCCCGAGGATCCGCGGGCGGCCGAGACCGTACAACTGCTGCTGCGCATCTGCCGGGTGTACGCCGTCGTCGGGGTCGCCGTCCCGGTGTTCGGGTTCGCCACGGCCAAGAACATGGGGGTGCTCGGCGACACCTGGCTGATCGTGTCGATCGCGCTCACCGCTCTCGCCGCCGTCGTCCTCGTCGCGCTGGTGCTGCCCCGGCAGACCGCCCTCGCCGAGGCCCTGGAGGAAGGGCGGGGCGCGGAGGCGGCCCCCGCCGCCACCCACCGGGCCACCGTGCGGCTCGCCATGTTCACCGGCCAGTTCAACCTGTTGTGGGCCGCCGTGACGGTGCTGATGATCGTCCGGCCGGGCTCCACGACCGGAGCCTGACGGGGCTGTCACGGCGGGCGGTGTCACGACGGGCGGTGCAGCGCCCCCGGCGGCTTCACCGCCGTCAGCGGTGTGGCGATGTCCTCCAGGGAGCGGCGTTCGGCCCTGACCGCGAGGAAGGCGGCGACCAGGCCCGCCGCGCACATCAGGGCGGCGCCGATCTGGAAGGCGAGCACGGTGTCACCGATCCTGCCGGTGCTGGTGAGCCCGGCGAAGAGGAGCGGGCCGCTGATGCCGCCGGCGGCGGTGCCGAGGGCGTAGAAGAAGGCGATGGACATCGCCCGGGTCTCCATCGGGAAGATCTCGGAGACCGTCAGGTAGGCGCTGGAGGCACCGGCCGAGGCGAAGAACAGCACCACGCACCAGCAGGCCGTCAGCGTGCCGGCGCTCAGCACACCGCGGCCGAACAGCCAGGCCGTGCCGAACAGGAGCAGGCCGGACAGCAGGTAGGTGGAGGAGATCATCACCCGGCGGCCGACCGTGTCGAAGAGGCGGCCCAGCAGCAGCGGGCCCAGGAAGTTGCCCGCCGCGATGACGGCGAAGTAGTAGCCGGTGCGGTCGGGCGGCACGTGGAAGAACTTGGCCAGGATCGCGCCGAAGCCGAAGGTGATGGCGTTGTAGAGGAACGCCTGGCCGATGAAGAGGGAGAAGCCGAGGACGGCGCGCCTGCGGTAGGCGGCGAAGACCGTGCGGGCGATCTCGACGAAGCTCACGCTGCGGCGCTGGTGGATGGTGATCCGGCTGTGCGGCACGGGGAGCGGCTCGTCCCGCTCGGTCTCGATCCGGCGTTCGATGTCGGTCACCACCTCCTCCGCCTCCCGGTCCCGGCCGTGGATCAGCAGCCAGCGCGGGCTCTCCGGGACGTGCCTGCGGACGAGCAGGATCACCAGGGCGAGGACCGCGCCGAGCGCGAACGTCAGCCGCCAGCCCAGGTCGGCGGCCAGGATGCCGGTGTTCAGGGCGAGGATCGACAGCAGGGAGCCGCCGACGGCGCCCACCCAGAAGCTGCCGTTGATGATCAGGTCGACGCGGCCGCGGTACGTGGCGGGGATCAGCTCGTCGATCGCGGAGTTGATGGCCGCGTACTCGCCGCCGATGCCGAAGCCGGTCAGGAAGCGGAAGAGGAAGAACCACCAGGCCTCGAAGGAGACCGCGGTCAGGGCGGTGGCCGCCAGATACACCGCGAGGGTGATCATGAAGAGCTTCTTGCGGCCGTAGCGGTCGGTCAGACGGCCCCAGAAGAGGGCGCCGGTGCAGGCGCCCGCCACGTAGAGGGCGGCCGCGGTGCCCGTGACCTGTGCCGAGCTGATCGACAGGCCGCTGCCGGGCTCCGACAGGCGGCTGGCGATGTTGCCGACGACCGTGACCTCCAGACCGTCGAGGATCCACACGGTGCCGAGACCGACGACGATCGTCCAGTGCCAGCGCGACCACGGAAGCCGGTCCAGGCGGGCGGGGATGTCGGTGGTCACGGTGCGGCCGGTCTCGGCCTCGGCGGTGGCCATGGGCTCCCTCCACGTCGAACGGAACGCCATGCGAGTTCCCCCGAACCGCGTGGATCACGCTCGGGGGACGGCCGATTGGACGAGGGCCGGGGCCGGGCGAGCGCCGGGTCAGGGCCCGTCCGCGGGAGGCCTACGCTCCCAGCGCCCGCGTCACCGCGTAGATCGCCACCCCGGCCAGGGAGCCCACCACCGTGCCGTTGATGCGGATGAACTGGAGGTCGCGGCCGATGTGGGCCTCGATCTTGCGGGTGGTGTGCTCGGCGTCCCAGCCGGCGACGGTGTCGGTGATCAGGGAGGTGATCTCCTTGCGGTAGGTCGTCACGACGTAGACCGCCGCGCCCTCGACCCAGGAGTCGACCTTGCCCTGCGCCTTGGAGTCCTCGGCCATCCGGGCGCCCAGGGACAGCAGCGAGGCGCGGACCCGCAGCCGCAGCTCGCTGCGCTCGTCCTCGGCCGCCGCGACGATCATCGACCGTACGGCCGTCCAGGCGGAGGCGATCAGGTCCTGGACCTCGCCGCGGCGCAGCACCTCGCCCTTGAGCCGCTCGACACGCCCGCGCGTGTCGGTGTCGGACTGGAGGTCGGAGGCGAAGTCGGTGAGGAAGCGGTCGAGCGCGCCGCGCGCCGGGTGCGAGGGCATGTCCCGCATCTCGGTGGTGAAGCGCAGCAGTTCCTTGTAGACCCGCTCGCCGACCTTCTTGTCGACGAACCTCGGGGTCCAGCCGGGCGCGCCGCCCTCCACGGCGTCCATCACGGAGTCGCTGTGCAGCACCAGCCAGTCGTGCGCGCGGGAGACGACGAGGTCGACGACCCGTTTGTGGCCGCCGTCGGCGACGATCCGCTCCAGCAGCTTGCCGATGCCGGGCGCGATCTCCTGCGTGTTGGCTCTGCGGGTGATCGCCTCGCCGACGACGGCCTGGATGTCGGAGTCGCGCAGGACGGTCAGGGCGCCGCGCAGCGCGGTGGCCAGTTCCGCGGTCACCCGGTCGGCGTGCTCCGGCTGGGCGAGCCAGGCGCCGAGGCGGCTGCCGATGCCGACGGCGCGCAGCCGCTGCCGCACGACGTCCTCGGAGAGGAAGTTCTCGCCGACGAACTCGCCCAGCGAGATGCCGAGCTGGTCCTTCTTGGTCGGGATGATCGCGGTGTGCGGGATGGGCAGGCCGAGGGGATGGCGGAAGAGGGCGGTGACCGCGAACCAGTCGGCGAGCGCGCCGACCATGCCGGCCTCGGCGGCGGCGGCGACGTACGCCGTCCAGGCGCCGGCGCCCGCGTGCTGGCCCCACTTGGCGAGCACGTACACCACGGCGACGAACAGCAGCAGCCCGGTGGCGGTCAGCTTCATGCGGCGCACCCCGCGGCGCCGCTCCTCGTCGGCGGCGCTGAACACGGTCATCGCGCGGTGGGAGACGGCGCCCGCCGTCTCCGGACCGGTCTGGGTCGTCTGTTCCATCCACTCCACCCGTTCGGTGATCCCGCGCACCATTGTCCCTTCCCGTCCGACTCCCGGAACGGAACAGGAGTTCCCGACGTCTGCCCGGAGGGGTTTCGGCCGGACCTCGTCGATCCTCCCTCGGCTCATGGCCCATCATGTGCCCATCAGACCGGAGCCCCTGGGCTCCGGCCGGCCCCGCCCGAGGAGAGCATCGACCGCATGACCGGACGTCACGGTTACGCCCTGCTGACCGCGATCGTCGCACTGATCGTCGTCATTTCCGCCGCCCTCTACGCCGGGGTCTCCTACGGCACCGGCCGCCGGGCCGCCGCCCCGGCCGACAGCCGTGGGCCGGTCCATCACGCGGCCCCGGCCTCCTCCGGTACCTGGGTCGCCACCTGGGCCGCCTCCCCGGCCGCCGCCGAGCCCGGCACGGAGACCACGGGCATGGCGGGCCGCTCGGTGCGCAACGTCGTACACACCAGCGTCGCCGGGACGAGTGCCCGTATCACGCTGTCCAACCTCTACGGCCGATCGCCGCTGAGCGTCACCCACGCCACGATCGCCCTCGCCGCCGGGGGCACCACCGCGGCCGCCGCCCCGCACACCATGCGGCGGCTCACCTTCGCCGGCGCCCCCTCGGTCGTCGTACCGTCCGGCGGGCAGGTGATGAGCGACGCCGTGTCCCTCGCCGTGCCGCGGGGCGCCGACGTCCTGGTCACCACCTACTCCCCCACCCCGTCGGGCCCGGTCACCTACCATCCGTACGCCCGCCAGATCTCGTACGTCGCCCAGGGCGACCTCGCCGAGAACGTGACCGGGACGCCGTACACCGAGCAGACGTCGGTCTGGCGCTATCTGAGCGCGGTGGACGTGCTCAGCGACGCGGCCGACGGGGCCGTCGTCGTCCTCGGCGACTCGCTCACCGACGGCGTCACCTCCACCCTCGGCGCCGACCGCCGCTGGACCGACGTCCTGTCCACCCGGCTGTGGACGGCGGTCGAGAAGGGCCGGGACGTACCGAACTACAGCGTCGTCAACGAGGGCATCAGCGGCAACCAGGTGCTGACCGGCGGGCTCGGGCGGCCCGCGGACAACCCCAGCGGGCTGAGCCGGTTCGAGCGGGACGTGCTGGAGCGGACCGGGGTCAAGGTCGTCGTCATCGACCTCGGCATCAACGACATCCTGCGCAATCCGCAGCTCGCCGACCCGGAGCAGATCACCGGTGGGCTGCGCACGCTGGTGGAGCAGGCGCACGCGCGCGGGCTGAAGGTCGTCGGGGCGACGCTGATGCCGTTCGAGGGACGCCGCGGGTACACGCCCGCCAAGGAGGAGATACGGCAGCGGGTGAACGCGGAGATCCGGAGCGGGCGGGTGTTCGACGCCGTGGTCGACTTCGACAAGGCACTGCGGGACCCCTACAACCCGCGGCGGCTGCGGGGCGAGTACGACTCCGGTGACCATCTGCACCCCAGTGACCGGGGGTACCGGGAGATGGCCGACGTGTTCGAGCCGAGTCTGCTGAAGGGCGCGGCTCGGGCACGCCTCTAGGGTCGAGAGGTCCCTTTTCCCGCCCCGGCCGCCCTCGTCCGGGGCGCTGCCCGGAGGTGGCTACCCGAGGCGGCGGCGCTCCGCCCTGCGCTCCAGCTTCTCCTGGCGGCGCTGCTCCTTCAGACGGCGCCGTTCCGCCTCGGTGATCTTTCGCCGGACGCCCACGCCGCCCCAGAAGGCCAGACCGGTCACGATCACGCGCGGGGCGCTGGGCTCGTCCGGCGTGTCGTCCTCGCGGTGGTCGAAGGCGCCCATGATGCCGATGCCACGCACGACCACCTCGACACCGGGCGGCACGATCACGTCCACACCGCCCATGATCGCCACGCAGTTGATCTCGACCTCGTGGTCGGCGAAGTTGGCGTCGCGCAGGTCGACGGCGCCGCCGCCCCAGAAGGTGAAGCAGTTGAACCGCTTGGGCACGGTCCAGCGCCCCTTGCGCTCGAACCCGCCCATGATGGCGACGGCCCACGACGAGGTACCCTCGCCACCGACCACCCGCGAGGCCCAACCGCCGTCCAGCACCGGCTGCTTGACCATGTTCACCACCGGGGCGGCCACCCCGGGCACGGGCAGGTCCCGCGTGATCGGCGTGAGTTCGCCGTACGTGCGCGCCTGGTACGCCGCCTCCAGCCGCTCCTCGAACTCGGCCATGTCGAGCCGCCCCTCGGCGAGGGCGTCCCGCAGTTGCTCGGCGACTCGTTCACGATCGGCGTCGGAAGCGCGAAGCTCCGGCAGGTCCTCCGTCATGACAGCAGCCTACGAGACCGCTTTCTCGGCGTACATCCTCGCGATGACCGCCTCGATGTCGGGCTCCCGCACCGACAGGTCCACCAGCGGGTACTCCGCCGCGATCCGCGCCACCAGGGGCGCCGCCGACTCGGCCGCCGGGAAGGCCAGCCACTGCCGGGGCCCCTCGACCCGCACCACACGCGCGGTCGGCAGCTCGATCGGCGGCAGCTCGCGTTCCAGGTCGACCACCAGGGTGCGTTCGCTCTCGCCCGCCTCGTGCAGGCCGGTGAGCGGGCCGTCGTACATCAGGCGCCCGTGGTCGATGACCATCACCCGCGAGCACAACTGCTCGATGTCCTGGAGGTCGTGCGTGGTCAGCAGCACCGTCGTGCCGCGTTCGGCGTTCACGTCGCGCAGGAACGTACGGACCTTGGCCTTGCTGATGACGTCCAGGCCGATGGTCGGCTCGTCCAGGTAGAGGACCTCCGGGTCGTGCAGCAGGGCGGCGGCGATGTCGCCGCGCATCCGCTGGCCCAGCGAGAGCTGCCGTACCGGTACGTCCAACAGGTCGCCGAGTTCGAGGAGTTCGACGCAGCGGTCGAGGTTCTCGCGGTAACGGCCGTCGGGGATCCGGTACATGCGGTGCATCAGCCGGTAGGAGTCGATCAGCGGCAGGTCCCACCACAGGGTCGTACGCTGCCCGAACACCACCCCGATGCGCCGGGCGAGCCGGGTCCGCTCGCGGGAGGGGTCGATGCCGGCGACCCGCAGCCGGCCGCCGCTGGGCGTCAGGATGCCGGTGAGCATCTTGATCGTCGTCGACTTGCCCGCGCCGTTCGGGCCGATGTAGCCGACCATCTCACCGCGCGCCACGCTGAAGGAGATCGAGTCGACCGCCCGGACCTGCCGCCGCTCACGCCGGAGGAATCCGGTCTTCCTCCGTACCTCGAAGACCTTCTCGACCCGGTCGAGGGCGATGAAACCACCGCCCGCCTCGTCCGCCCCGGCCGCACCGTCCCTGCCCTCCACACCGTCCACCGCCGTCGCCATACGCCCTGTACGCCCCTTCTCCTCTTCGTCTCGCCGGATCCCGCAGAATCCCGTCAGTTCCCGTTGGACGCCCGCCCCGGATGCCGCCGGCTCCCGTCAGTTCCCGTCAGTACCCGTCAGTTCCTGTCGATTCCCGTCAGTTCCCGGTGCTCCGGTACGACCGCAGGCCCACCCGCCAGGCCGCCCCCGCCAGGGCGCAGCACGCCACCGCGACCAGCGGCGACGCGAACGCGGTCCACCGGGGCAGGTCGAGCGGATACGGCCGCCCCAGCACGTACAGCGCGGGCAGCCAGTTGACGAAGGCCAGCGGCAGGACGAAGGTCACCCCGCGCACCAGTTCCTTCGCGAACACCGTCGGCGGGTACTGGAGCAGCGTGGTGCCGCCGTAGGTGAACGCGTTCTGCGCCTCCGAGGCGTCCTGCGCCACGAACTGGAAGGCCGCCCCGGCCACGAACACCGCGCAGAAGATCCCGCAGCCGCTGAGCACCATCACCGGCATCAGCAGCAGCTTCGGCGCCGTCCAGTCGATGTCGAGCCGTGTCAGCGCCCAGCCCAGCACCAGCGCCCCCTGCGTCACCCGGCCCAGCCGGCGCAGCGCGAACCGGTCGGCGGCCACCTGCGCGAGCACCGGTGCCGGCCGGACCAGCAGCGTGTCGAGGGTGCCGTCGCGCACCCGCCGCCCCAGCCGGTCCATGGAGCCGATCGTCAGGTCCGCCAGCCCGAAGGCGGTGCCGGACAGCCCGTACAGGAAGGCGATCTCGGGCAGTGTGTAGCCGCCGAGCGCGTCCACGCGGGAGAACATCAGCAGGATGGCCGCGAAGTCCAGCGCGCTCGCGACGAAGTTCCCGGCCGTGGTCATGACGAAGGAGGCGCGGTAGGCCATCGTCGAGCGGATCCACATCGCGGCGATCAGACAGTAGGCGCGTGCCCCCTCCACCAGCCGGTTGCCGGTCCGGTCCGTGGTGAGCTCAGCCACCCTGCACCACCACCCGCCGCGTCGCCGCCGACTGCACCAGCCGCCCCGCCCCCAGCAGCGCCACCGCCCACGCCCCCTGGAAGACGTACGTGTCCAGCGGGTCCGCGTGCCCCAGCAGGATGTCGGCGGGGGCCTGGAGCAGCGAGGACCACGGCAGCGCCCGGACCACCTCGCCCAGCGCGCCCGGGAAGACGTTCAGCGGCAGCAGCATCCCCGAGCAGAAGTACCCGGCCAGCCAGGCCATCTGCGCCACACCCGCGCCGTCCAGCAGCCAGAACGCGCTCAGCGCCACGAGGAAGCGGATCCCGAAGCCCACCAGCAGCGCCAGCGGCACCGCCCCGAGGAACGCCAGCCAGGTCACCGGGTCCGACGGCAGGTGCACCGGAAAGAACAGCGCCCCGAACGCGAAGGGCAGCACCCCGCGGCCCACCAGCTGGAACATCGCCCGGCCCGCGTCGGCCGACAGCCACCACAGCTGGAGGTCGGCGGGCCGGTACAGGTCGACCGCGATGTCACCCGTTCGGATGCGTTCCATCAACTCGTCCTCGACGCCGCCCCCGCCGATCGCCAGCGCCGCCAGGAACGCCTGCCCCAGCCACACGTACGTCACGGCCTGCGCCTGGTCGTATCCGCCCAGGTGCGGCCGGACATCCCAGAGCGCAAGGTACGTGTACACCAGGATCAGCCCGAATGCCGTATTGGTGAACACCCCGGCCGCGGTCGCTGCCCGATACGTCGCGTACCGTCTGAATCCCCCCGCCGCGACGGCGGCGTACAACCGTCCAGCGCCCACGTGCACCGCCTCCCAGGTCACGACACCGAAAGCGCGGGAGCTTAATGCGCCCGGGGCGTGACGTGCCACGCATTTTCTGGTCCGGACAGGTGACCGGGACCGGGAACGGAACGGATGCTGCGACAGTCTTCATCTGGGGGCGCCGAAGGCGCATGAGGGCGTACGGGGACGTACGACGTGAACGTACGGCGACGTACGACGTGAAAACAGGAGTCCGAGCACGACATGAGCGACGAGCCGCAGCCGCAGCAGCGGAACCAGGGCCGGCCCGACCACCGGCCACCGGCGGCGCCCGGGACCGGGGGCGAGACGGAGACCGAGACGGAGGGCTGGGCGGAGCACGGGGCGGACGGCGAGCCGGGGGACGGGGAGCCGGCGGACCACGGGGAGGCCGGACGGCCCCGGCGCACCGGCTGGCGCCGCGCCGTACCGACCTGGCGGATGGTGCTCGGCGGCGTCCTCACCGTCATGCTGCTGGTCATCGGCGCGTTCTTCCTCGGCTACTCCCTGGTGAAGATCCCGCCCGCCAACGCCCTGGCCGTCAAGCAGGCCAACGTCTACCTGTACGCCGACGGCACCGAGATCGCCCGGGACGGCGAGATCAACCGGGAGAACGTCACCCTCGCCCAGGTCTCCAAGGCCGCCCAGCACGCCGTGCTCGCCGCCGAGGACCGCGACTTCTACACCGAGTCCGCCGTCGACCCCAAGGCGATGCTGCGCGCCGGCTGGAACACCGCCCTCGGCAAGGGCAAGCAGTCCGGTTCGACGATCACCCAGCAGTACGTGAAGAACTACTACCTGGGCCAGGAGCAGACCGTCACCCGCAAGGTGAAGGAGTTCTTCATCTCGGTCAAGCTGGACCGCACCGTGTCCAAGAACGACATCCTCGAGGGCTACCTCAACACCAGCTACTTCGGCCGCAACGCCTACGGCATCCAGGCCGCCGCCCAGGCGTACTACGGCGTCAACGCCCAGGACCTCGACCCGGCCCGCGCCGCCTATCTGGCCGCGTTGGTCAACGCGCCCAGCGAGTACGACGTCGTCGCGCACCCGGAGAACAAGTCCGCCGCCCTCTCCCGCTGGAACTACGTCCTGGACGGCATGGTCAAGAAGGGCTGGCTGAGCGCCTCGCAGCGGGCCGGGATGAAGTTCCCGATGCCGAAGGAGGCCACGGTCCCCACGGGCATGTCCGGGCAGCGCGGCTACATCGTCCGCGCGGTGAAGGACTACCTGGCCGCGCACAAGATCCTGACCGAGGACCAGCTCTCCGCGGGCGGCTACCGGATCACCACGACCCTGGAGAAGAACAAGCAGGACGCCCTGGTCAAGGCCGTGAACGACCAGGTGGTGAGCAAGCTCGACAAGAAGGACCGCAAGGTCGACACCTACGTCCGGGCCGGCGCCGCCTCCGTCGACCCGAAGACCGGCGAGCTCGTCGCCATGTACGGCGGCATCGACTACGTCCAGCAGTACACGAACAACGCCACCCGCCGGGACTTCCAGGTGGGCTCCACCTTCAAGCCGTTCGTGTTCACCTCCGCCGTCCAGAACGGTTCCGAGACCCAGGACGGCCGCGCGATCACCCCGAACACGTACTACGACGGCACCAACAAGCGCCCCGTCGAGGGCTGGAGCGGTACCTACGCCCCCGAGAACGAGGACCAGCAGTCCTACGGGGACATCACCGTGAGCGAGGCCACGGACAAGTCCGTCAACGCGGTGTACGCGCAGATGGCCGCCGACGTCGGCTCCGACAAGGTCAAGAACACCGCCATCGCCCTCGGCCTGCCGGCCGACACCCCGTCGCTGTACCCCACCCCGTCCATCGCGCTCGGAGTGGCCACGGCCAGCGTCGTCGACATGGCCGACGCCTACGCCACGCTCGCCAACCACGGCCAGCACACCCCGTACACGATGATCAAGAAGATCACCAAGGACGGCACCGACACGGTCGAGCTGCCCCGGCGCACCGAGGTCCAGGCGGTCAGCCGCGAGGCCGCCGACACCACCACCGCGATACTGCGCAGCGTCGTCCAGAACGGCACCGCCACCGCCGCCCAGGCCGCCGGCCGGCCCGCCGCGGCCAAGACCGGCACCGCCGAGGAGGACCAGGCGGCCTGGTTCGCCGGCTACACGCCCGACCTCGCCACCGTCGTCTCGGTCATGGGCCAGGACCCGGACACCGCCCACCACAAGTCGCTCTACGGCGCCATGGGTCTTGCCCGCGTCAACGGCGGCGGGCCGCCCGCCCAGATCTGGGCGCAGTACACCGGGGCCGCCCTGAAGAACACCCTGGCCACGGACTTCGACCTCCAGCTCCAGCCGGGTGCCGACGAGGTCCAGCCGCCGCCCTCGGAGTCCGCCGAGGACCCGGGCGACGAGGGTCAGGACGACAACGGCGCGACCGACTCCGACACCGGCGGCCAGGACCAGGGCCAGGACGAGAGCCAGGACCCTGGGCAGAGCCAGGGCGACGGCGACACGGGCGACACCGGCGGCGACCCCTCCACCGGCGCGACCGACGGCACCCAGCCGGGCGGACCCGCCGGCGGGGAGCCCGGGGACTCCGGAGTCACCCCGCCGGGCGGCCCGGGAGGCACGCCCGGCCAAGGCGGCACCGGCACCCCGCCGGGCGGGGGCGCGGCGGCCGGTGCCTCCGGCGACGGCGGCCTGAACACCGGCCTGCAAGGCGTGTTCAGTGGCCGGACGTGACCTTGAGCCCCACCACGGACACCAGCAGCAGACTCACGAAGAAGATCCGGGCGGCGGTCGCCGGCTCCCCCAGCACCACCATGCCGACCACCGCCGCACCGGCCGCCCCGATGCCCACCCACACGCCGTAGGCGGTGCCGATGGGCAGGGAGCGGGCGGCGTAGGACAGCAGGACCATGCTGGTCACGATCCCCGCGCCGGTGAGCACGCTGGGCAGGGGGCGGGTGAAGCCGTCGGTGAACTTCATTCCGATCGACCAGCCCACCTCGAGCAGACCGGCGAGGACAAGCAGGACCCAGGCCATGACGGGCACCTCCGGGACGACGTAAGGACATGAACGGGGGTGCGTCGTCTTTGCGTTCATCCCGGTACGGCGCGTCTCGTCGGGTTAGCCCCGAGGCTAGCAAAGTCCGGAGGCCGGCAAAGAAAGGACAAAGGGGCTGGTGACCATGGTCACCAGCCCCTCGTTTCGTCTTCCTACAGATACAGGCCGGTGGAGTCCTCCGAACCCTCGAACCGGTCCGCGGCCACCGCGTGCAGATCACGTTCGCGCATGAGCACGTACGCGACCCCGCGCACCTCGACCTCGGCGCGGTCCTCCGGATCGAACAACACCCGGTCCCCCGGCTCGACGGTCCGCACGTTCTGCCCCACCGCGACGACCTCGGCCCAGGCCAGCCGGCGTCCCACCGCCGCCGTCGCGGGGATCAGGATGCCACCGCCCGAACGCCGCTCGCCCTCGCTCGTGTCCTGCCGGACGAGCACCCGGTCGTGCAGCATCCGGATGGGCAGCTTGTCGTGCTGGCTGCTGTGCTCATTTCTGTTGGCGCTCACGCCTCGAACCTACCTGCCTTCGGCACGTCGTCACGCGGTGGGGCGTCGTGCCGCTCAGCGGCGACGCCGGCGCGCGCCCAGAGCGAGCAGCCCGACCAGACCGACGGCGACGAGGGCGACCGGCACCACCCGCTCCATGCGCGGGGCGCCCTCCTCGTCCACGAACTGCGCCCGCACATCGCTCACCACCCGGTTGACCTGTACGTAGGCCCGCCCGAGCGTGTGATCGACGTGGGAGGCGACCTTGGCCTTGGCGTCCCCGACGATGGTCTTCGGGTGCACGCGCACCCCGATCTCGTCGAGCGTCTCGGCCAGCACCTCGCGGCGGCGCCTGATGTCCGCCTCGATCTCAGCCGGGGTTCTGGTGTCCGCGGTGTCCGCCACCGTGCCGCCTCCGAAGTCAACTGATGCCTGTTCGGGACAGTCTGTCAGTTCTCGCTCCGACCGCACTGTCGGCACCCCCGGTTACCCTCGGAGCGACACCGTATCCGCACGCACGAGGAGACGAGCTTCGATGACCGAGCGACTCCAGCCCGGGGACGTGGCCCCCGCCTTCGCCCTCCCCGACGCCGACGGCAAGGAGGTGTCGCTGGCCGACCACAAGGGCCGGAAGGTCATCGTCTACTTCTACCCGGCCGCCCTCACCCCCGGCTGCACCAAGCAGGCCTGCGACTTCACCGACAACCTGGACCTGCTGGCGGGCGCGGGGTACGACGTGATCGGCATCTCCCCCGACAAGCCGGAGAAGCTGGCGAAGTTCCGCGACAAGGAGTCCCTCGAGGTCACGCTGCTCGCCGACCCGGACAAGAAGGTCCTGGAGTCCTACGGCGCCTTCGGCGAGAAGAAGCTCTACGGCAAGACCGTCGTCGGCGTCATCCGCTCCACGATCGTCGTGGACGAGGAGGGCAGGGTCGAACGCGCCCTGTACAACGTGAAGGCGACCGGCCACGTGGCCAAGATCATCAAGGACTTGGGGATCTGAGGGACCGCTTCCGCCGCGGCTCGTGCGGCCCGCACCGGGTGACCGGCGCGGGCCGCCTTTGTGTTCCCCTCCGCATGCCGTGCGTGACTGTCCGATAACCGGTTCGTTACTCCGTATGGGCCATGAACACGTGGCCGAGAACGGAGGGGACCCATGGGGGCCAGCGCGTACACCAAGGAGCGCCTGGAGAAGGCGGCTCGGGGGGCACGGACACTGTCGGAGGCGTTGGAGAGGTTGGGGGTGGATCCGAAGAGCTCGACGCGGGACTACATCCGGGCGCGGATGAAGAAGTTGGGCGTGGATGTGGTGCACTTCGAGCGGGAGGGGGTGAAGTGGACAAAGGAGGTCCTTGAACGAGCGGTGGCGGCCTCCACGAACATGTGCGAGGTGCTACGCCATCTCGGGCTGGAGGTCGTGGGCGGCCACCACACCCACATCAGCCGGCGAATCAAGGCCTACGGCATCGACACGTCGCATTTCCGGGTGCCGACCCGGCGAGGGAAACTTTGGCGCCCCCGAACACCGGAAGGTCTGCTCGTCGAGCAGCCGACTGCTCAGGCCCGACGCATCCCGAGCGATCGCCTCAAGTGGGCAATGGTCGCGATGGGCGTGAACGAGCGGTGCGCTCTGTGTTGTACAGAGCCGGTCTGGCGCGGGCGTCCACTTCCTCTGGAAGTCGACCACATCAACGGCAACTGGTGGGACAACCGCATCGAGAACCTGCGGTTCATCTGCCCCAACTGCCATTCGACGACGGACAACTACCGAGGGCGTGGCAAGGGACGCGGCAAGGTCGGTGCTGCATGAGCAGCGGTGTGCAGTACACGCGCGAGCGGTTGGCGGAGGCCGCCGCGCAGTGTTCTGACATCGACCAAGTCATTGCTTTCTTCGGCACTCGGCCTTACGGCTACCTTCGCGGGTACCTTACGAAACGTTTCGATCACTTCGGCATCGACATCTCGCACTTCCGCCGCTCCGGCAACATGACCAGGCGCAAGACCCGGCCCACTCCCGAAGTACTGCGCGCTGCGATTGCGGAATCAGCTTCCATCGCCGAAGTTCTCCGCCGCCTGGACCGCCCCGACAACGAAACCCAACGCGCAATGCTTCGTGAGTGGATCGCCGAAGAAAAGCTATCGACCGCACACTTTCTGGGGCAGGCACATCAGAGAGGCAAGGCCCGCCCGGAAGCTACCAAGCGCCCTGAGGACATCCTGGTCAAACACGACGGCAGGCGACGGACAAAGACAATTTTACTGCGCCGCGCCCTCCGAGAAATCGGAGTGCCTGAGGAATGCGCGAAGTGCGGGGTCGGCCCCGAGTGGCTCGGGAGGCCCATGACTCTGGAGATCGACCACGTCAACGGGGACTGGAGTGACGACCGGCGTGAGAACCTGCGGCTGCTGTGCCCCAACTGTCATGCGATCACCAGCACGTGGTGTCGAGGGGGCAGGCAGCGAACAGCGCCCGGCGCCCAGTAGAGTATGCAGCGCTGCGGGCCCGTACCCCAGCTGGCTAAGAGGGCGCCGCTTTAGGTGCGGTGTGTCGTGGGTTCGAGTCCCACCGGGCCCACAGGGAAAATGACCCGACGCCTTCAATCGAAGGCGTCGGGTCTTTTCATGGTCAGCCCAACAGCTCCCGCACCACCGGCACCAGCGCCCGGAACGCCTTGCCGCGGTGGCTGATCGCGTTCTTCTCGTCCGGGGTCAGTTCCGCGCAGGTGCGGGTCTCGCCCTCCGGCTGGAGGATCGGGTCGTAGCCGAAGCCGTTCGTGCCCGCGGGGGCGTGGCGCAGGGTGCCTCGGAGTTCACCCTCGACCACCTTCTCCGTGCCATCGGGCAGGGCGAGGGCTGCCGCGCAGGCGAAGCGGGCGCCGCGGTAATCCTCGGTGATGTCCGCGAGCTGGGCCAGGAGCAGGTCCAGGTTGGCCTTGTCGTCGCCGTGGCGGCCGGCCCAGCGGGCCGAGAAGATGCCGGGGGCGCCGCCGAGGACGTCGACGCAGAGGCCGGAGTCGTCCGCGACCGCGGGCAGGCCGGTGGCCTGGGCCAGGGCGTGGGCCTTCAGCAGGGCGTTCTCCGCGAAGGTGACGCCGGTCTCCTTGACGTCGGGGACGTCCGGGTAGGCGTCGGTGCCCACGAGTTCGTGGGGCAGTCCGGCGTCGGCCAGGATCGCCCTGAGTTCGACGATCTTGCCGCTGTTGCGGGTGGCGAGGATCAAGCGGGTCATGCGGGGTTGCTCCTCTCCTTCTACTTCGCCAGGGCCGTCTCGAGGGCCGTGCGCTGGATCGCCGTGAGTTCGGCGCAGCCGGCCACGGCGAGGTCGAGGAGGCTGTTCAGTTCCTCGCGGGCGAAGGGTTCGGCCTCCGCGGTGCCCTGGACCTCGACGAAGCGGCCGTCGCCGGTGCAGACGACGTTCATGTCGGTCTCGGCGCGGACGTCCTCCTCGTAGCAGAGGTCGAGCAGCGGCACACCGCCGACGATGCCGACCGAGACGGCGCTGACCGTGCCGGTGAGCGGCTGCCGGCCGGCCTTGATCAGCTTCTTGCCGCGGGCCCAGGCGACGGCGTCGGCCAGCGCCACGTAGGCACCCGTGATGGCGGCGGTGCGGGTGCCGCCGTCGGCCTGGAGGACGTCGCAGTCCAGGACGATGGTGTTCTCCCCGAGTGCCTTGTAGTCGACGACCGAGCGCAGGGAGCGGCCGATGAGGCGGGAGATCTCATGGGTGCGGCCGCCGATCCTGCCCTTGACCGACTCGCGGTCGCCGCGGGTGTTGGTGGCGCGGGGCAGCATGGAGTACTCGGCGGTGACCCAGCCCTCGCCGCTGCCCTTGCGCCAGCGCGGGACGCCTTCGGTGACGGAGGCGGTGCAGAAGACCTTGGTGTCGCCGAAGGAGACGAGGACGGAGCCCTCGGCGTGCTTGCTCCACCCGCGTTCGATGGTGACCGGGCGGAGTTGTTCGGGGGTGCGGCCGTCGATACGAGACATGGCGTCGAGCGTAGTCCCCCAGGGACAAGGGGCTCCTCCCGCATCGGGAGGAGCCCCTCGAAGGTGAACCGCGGCGGACCGCGGGGTTCACATCATGTCTTCGATCTCCGCGGCGATGGGGTCGGCGTCGGTGCCGACGACGACCTGGATGGCGGTGCCCATCTTGACGACGCCGTGAGCGCCGGCGGCCTTGAGGGCGGCCTCGTCGACCAGGGAGGCGTCGTGCACTTCGGTGCGGAGTCGGGTGATGCAGCCCTCGATCTCGTCGATGTTGTCGATGCCGCCGAGCCCGGCGACGATCTTCTCAGCCTTGGTGGCCATGTTCCTTCTCCCTGATCCGAACCGCTTTGTCGCAGTAACCCATAGTTGGACCGTTTTTGCGAGCGGTCGTGCCATGGGTGCACAATGGTGCGCTCATGGCAGCGGAACCGTCCGCCGACTGGTCTACACCAGCGTAGGGGCGGTGGCCAAAACGCGGCTCGACGCCCGGCACCCTGCCCCACATCACCGACTCCGAGCTCGAATTCACACGGTGCGTAGTGGTTCGGTCGCGGGAATCACGGGTTCCTTACGCCCCCTTCATCGTGTTACAAAAGGTCTACACCACTGAGTGGTGTAGACCACCACCCGATGGAGGATGTATGAGCACCGCCAGCGCGACGGCGGCCCCGGCGAAGAAACGGGGATCCGGTCTGTTCCAAGGCCTGCAGAAGGTCGGCCGCAGCCTGCAGCTCCCGATCGCCGTACTACCGGCGGCCGGCATCCTGCTGCGTCTGGGACAGCCGGACGTGTTCGGCGCGGACGGACTCGGCTGGGACAAGGTCGCCAAGGTGTTCGCCGGCGCCGGTGGCGCGCTGCTGGATGCCTCGCTCGGCCTGCCGCTGCTGTTCTGCATCGGCGTCGCCATCGGCTTCGCCAAGAAGTCCGACGGCTCGACCGCGCTCGCCGCGGTGGTCGGTTTCCTCACCTATTACACGGTGATCCACCAGTTTCCGATCGAGGACGGTGTACCGAAGGGCGCCGAGTTCGTCTCAACCGGTCTCGGCGGTGTGTGGAAGCACGGCTCCGAGATCACCGCGGCGTCGTACCAGAACCCGGGCGTGCTGGGCGGCATCATCCTCGGTCTGCTCTCCGCCGTGATCTGGCAGCGGTTCCACCGCACCAAGCTCGTCGACTGGCTGGGCTTCTTCAACGGCCGCCGTCTGGTCCCGATCATCATGGCTTTCGTCGGTACCGCGCTGGGTGTTCTGGTCGTGGTGGGCTGGCAGCCGATCGGTGACGTGATCACCGACCTCGGCAAGTGGATCACTGGGCTGGGCGCCGTAGGCGCCGGACTGTTCGGTCTGGTCAACCGTGCGCTGATCCCGGTCGGCATGCACCAGTTCGTCAACACCGTCTCGTGGTTCCAGATCGGCGACTTCACCAACTCCGCCGGCCAGGTCGTCCACGGCGACCTGAACCGCTTCTTCGCGGGTGACCCGCACGCCGGCCAGTTCATGTCGGGCTTCTTCCCGATCATGATGTTCGGTCTGCCGGCTGCCGCCCTGGCCATCGCGCACTCGGCCCGGCCGGAGCGCCGCAAGGCCGTCCTGGGCATGATGATCTCGCTCGCGCTGACCTCCTTCGTGACCGGTGTGACCGAGCCGATCGAGTTCACGTTCATGTTCATAGCCCCGGTGCTGTACGCGATCCACGCGGTGCTGACCGCCCTGTCCATGGCGATCACCTGGGCGCTCGGCGTGCACGCCGGCTTCACCTTCTCCGCCGGCTTCATCGACTACGCCCTCAACTGGAACCTGGCGACCAAGCCGTGGCTGATCATCCCGATCGGCCTGGTGTTCGCGGCGATCTACTACACCGTGTTCCGCTTCGCCATCACCAAGTTCAACCTCCCCACCCCGGGCCGCGAGCCCGAGGAGGAGACCGAGGACCTCACCAAGGCGTGAGCCCGGTCACAGCGTGAGAGGGCCCCCGGAGTTCCACGACTCCGGGGGCCTTTTCGCGTCCTGGGCCTGCTGACCTGGGCCTAGATGTCGTACGACGCTCCGGGCGCCGCGAGCTCCACCGGGCCGGCGTAGGCCGCGCGGGCGTGGGCGAGGTTGATCTGCGGGTCGGTCCACGGGGGGATGTGGGTGAGGACCAGGCGGCGGACTCCGGCACGCGCGGCGGCCTCGCCCGCCTCGCGGCCGTTGAGGTGCAGATCGGGGACGGTCTCCTTGCCGTCCGTGAAGGCGGCCTCGCACAGGAAGAGGTCGCTGCCTCGGGCGAGTTCCTCCAGCGCCGCGCTCACCCCGGTGTCCCCGGAGTACGTCAGCGCGCGCCCGCCGTGCTCGACGCGGATGGCGTAGGCCTCCACGGGGTGGGCCACCCGCTCGGTGTGCACGGTGAACGGGCCGATCTCGAAGGTGCCGGGCTTGACCGTGTGGAAGTCGAAGACCTCGCTCATCGAGGAGGCCGTGGGGGTGTCGGCGTAGGCGGTGGTCAGCCGGTGCTCGGTGCCCTCGGGCCCGTACACCGGGATGGGGTCGCACCGGCCTCCGTCGTAGCGGTAGTAGCGTGCGACGAAGTAGCCGAGCATGTCGATGCAGTGGTCGGCGTGCAGATGACTCAGGAAGATGGCGTCGAGGTCGTAGAGACCGCAGTGGCGCTGCAGCTCGCCCAGGGCGCCGTTGCCCAGGTCGAGGAGCAGCCGGAAGCCGTCGGCCTCGACGAGGTAGCTCGAGCAGGCCGATTCCGCGGACGGGAACGACCCCGAGCAGCCGACGACGGTGAGCTTCATGAAGCAGAAACCTCCGCTGGCGGGAAAACTTCAGAAGAGAGGAAGGTGACGGGGGTCGTGCGGTCCGTCGAGCCTAAGGCGGGATACGGCCGGTCGCTCCTCCGGCAAAGCCCGTTGTGGGCGAACTCACCTGTGGTGTCACCGGTTCGGCTGGACCTGGGGCGCATGGGGGGCGTTGAAGGGCGCGCACCGAGGGTCGCACGCCGGTAACGTCATGGTTGTGGACACGTCCTGGTGGCTGGCGCTCGCGGCGGTGGTGTTGCTCGCGCTCGTCGCCACGCTCGTCGACGGCTGGGGACGGGGCCGCAGGCCGCCGAAGAGGTTGCGTCCCGGCCGTCCGGGCGGGCGGCGTGCCGCGGCGCGGCCGCAGCCCGCGGAGATCTGGTGGGCCAGTCTGCCCCACGGCGACGGGCCGGGGGCGAAGGACCGGCCCTGTCTGGTGCTGGCGGTGCACGGCAAGCGCGCCAGGGTCGCGGAGATCACCAGCAGGTACCACGACGAGCGGTCCGGAGTGATCCCGCTGCCGCCGGGCTCGGTGGGGGACACGCAGGGGCGGACCAGCTTCCTGGAGACCGACGAGGTCCGGGAGGTGCCGGTGTGGGACTTCCGCCGCCGGGTGGGGGTCGTGGACCCGGTGCTCTGGGACCAGGTCCGGTACCTCGCGGGCTGAGCGGGACGTGCGCGGGCGGGCTGGGCGGGACGGGCGCGGCGTTGTCGTGTCCGTGTGTCGCGGCCCGTCGGGTTCATGACCCCGTCACCCGCACGGTGACCGTCCACCGCCGGATGCCGTGACAGGCGCTCCGGCCCGGGCCGGCGGGGGTGGCGTCCTCGCCGCGGTCCGCGCCGTCGTGCGGTGCGGCGCGGCCGAGGAGGAGCAGGGCCGCCGCCTCGGCGGTGGCGTGGAGCGTCGAACGGCGCATGGGGGCGGCCGCCTTTCTGCTGTGCCCGGGATGCCGTGCCCTGTCCTTCTGCCGGTGTGGCGTTCCTCCAGCACATCAGGATCCCGTCCCCCACGCACGCGGGGCCCCGGCCGGATACGACGGCCGGGGCCCCGCGGTCGGGACTTTCGCACAGGCCCTACGCCCAGAGCTGGCCCTGGAGGGTCTCGATGGCCTCCTCGGTGGTGGCCGCGGTGTAGACGCCGGTGGAGAGGTACTTCCAGCCGCCGTCGGCGACGACGAACACGATGTCGGCGCTCTCGCCCGCCTTCAGTGCCTTCTTCCCGACGCCGATCGCCGCGTGCAGGGCGGCGCCGGTGGAGACGCCCGCGAAGATGCCCTCCTGCTGGAGGAGTTCGCGGGTGCGGGTGACCGCGTCGGCGGAGCCGACCGAGTAGCGGGTGGTGAGGACGGAGGCGTCGTAGAGCTCGGGGACGAAGCCCTCGTCGAGGTTGCGCAGGCCGTACACCAGGTCGTCGTAGCGCGGCTCGGCGGCGACGATCCTCACGTCCGGCTTGTGCTCGCGCAGGTAGCGGCCGACGCCCATGAGGGTGCCCGTGGTGCCGAGGCCCGCGACGAAGTGGGTGATCGAGGGCAGGTCGGCGAGGATCTCGGGGCCGGTGGTGGCGTAGTGGGCGCCGGCGTTGTCCGGGTTGCCGTACTGGTAGAGCATCACCCAGTCCGGGTGCTCGGCGGCCAGTTCCTTGGCCACCCGCACGGCGGTGTTGGAGCCGCCCGCGGCCGGGGAGGGGATGATCTCCGCTCCCCACATGCCGAGCAGGTCGCGGCGCTCCTGGGAGGTGTTCTCGGGCATCACGCACACCATGCGGTAGCCCTTGAGCTTGGCCGCCATGGCCAGCGAGATGCCGGTGTTGCCCGAGGTGGGTTCGAGGATCGTGCAGCCCGGGGTGAGCCGGCCGTCCTTCTCCGCCTGCTCGATCATGTGCAGGGCGGGACGGTCCTTGATCGAGCCGGTCGGGTTGCGGTCCTCCAGCTTCGCCCAGAGGCGGACGTCGGCCGACGGCGACAGCCGCGGCAGGCACACCAGCGGGGTGTTGCCCACCGCGGCCAGCGGGGAGTCGTAACGCATCGCTGCTCAGCGACCGATCAGCGCATCCCACCGGCGACGGCCGGCAGGATCGTCACGTTGTCGCCGTCGGTGAGCTTGGTGGAGATGCCGTCCAGGAAGCGCACGTCCTCGTCGTTCAGGTAGACGTTGACGAAGCGGCGCAGCTGCTCGCCCTCCACGATGCGGGCCTGGATGCCCGGGTGCCGGGCCTCGAGGTCGGCGATGAGGTCGGCGAGGGTCTCCCCGTTGCCGTCCACGGCCTTCTGGCCGTCGGTGTACTGGCGGAGGATGGTGGGGATGCGGACCTCGATGGCCATGGTTGCGGGCTCCTGTCGGTAAGGATGTCGTCGGGGGTGGATCCCCGGCTCGGACGCGGCCGGGCGCACGTTCGGGATACCCCGGGCTTTCGGCACGGGGAAGGGAGCGCCGCGGCCCTCACGGCCGTGCGGCGGCGCGGAACGTCAACAGATGGCGCTCTTCAGCCTGCACAGGTCGACGTGCAGCCGCGCCACGAGCAGCATGCCCGGCGTCTTGTCGCTCACGTCGTGGAAAACCATGCGGTCATCGTATCGATTCCCGGTCCGGGACCCGGAGTGTGATCTCGGGACTCGGACACTTCGCATCCGCGTCACGAGACGTTCGGCGCTCAGTACGCCTCCACCACCTTGACTTCCTCCTCCGTGACCTCGCCCTCCACGATGCGGAACGAGCGGAACTGGAACTCGCCGAGCCCGTCGGTGTCGGCGGTGGAGACCAGGACGTAGTGCGCGCCGGGCTCGTTGGCGTAGCCGATGTCGGTGCGGGAGGGGTAGGCCTCGGTCGCGGTGTGCGAGTGGTAGACGATCACCGGCTCCTCGTCCCGGTCGTCCATCTCCCGGTAGAGCTTGAGCAGGTCCTGCGAGCCGAACTCGTAGAAGGTGGGCGAGCGGGCCGCGTTCACCATGGGGATGAACCGCTCGGGCCGGCCGGAGCCCACGGGTCCGGCCACGACGCCGCACGCCTCGTCCGGGTGGTCCTTGCGGGCGTGGGCGACGATCTGGTCGTAGAGGGCCTGGGTAAGGGTCAGCATGGCGGCCAGCATAGACATGTGGGCCGTTCCGTACCGGAGTTCGGTACGGAACGGCCCACATGCTGGACGTCCTGAGCGGCCGCGGAAGCGGGTGCTTGGGGGACCCGCTCCTGCCGAACGTCCGGTCGGTAAGTGCCTCGGGGTCAGCCGATCTTCTCGAGTTGCGGTTCGCGGCGGTCGGCGACCTGTGGGTTGCGGGTCCTGAGGACCGCCCAGCCGACGGCCAGGGCGGCGGCCCACCCGGCCATCACGTACAGGCAGACGCGGGAGTCGGCGTCGTACGCGATCAGGCCGGTGACGAAGAGCAGGAACGCGATGGCGACGTAGGAGCACTTGGCGCCGCCGGGGGCCGGGAAGGAGGAGGCGCGCAGCCGGCCCGCCTCGACGCCCCGGCGGTACAGGACGTGGCTGATCAGGATCATCAGCCAGGTCCAGATGCCGGCCGCGGTGGCGACGGAGGTGACGTAGCCGAAGGCCTTCTCCGGGACGACGTAGTTCAGCACCACGCCGATACCCATGAAGGCGACGGAGACGGTGATGCCGAACGCGGGGGTCTTGGAGCTCGACAGGCGGCTGAAGCACCGGGGGGCCTCGCCGTTGTCCGCGAGGGTGCGCAGCATCCGGCCGGTGGAGTACATGCCGGAGTTGCAGGAGGACAGGGCCGCGGTGAGCACCACGAAGTTCACGATGCCCGCGCCGGCCGGGATGCCGATGACCGCGAACGCCTTCACGAAGGGGCTGACGCCCTCGCCGAACTCGGTCCACTTCACCACGCACAGGATGACGGTGAGGGCGCCGACGTAGAACAGGGCGATGCGCCAGGGAAGGGTGTTGATCGCCTTGGGGAGGGTCTTCTCCGGGTTCTCGGACTCGCCCGCGGTGACGCCGACCAGTTCGACGGCGAGGTAGGCGAACATCACGCCCTGGAGGGTCATCAGGGAGGAGCCGACACCCCTGGGGAAGAAGCCGTCGAACTCCCAGAGGTTGCTGACGGCCGCGGTGTCGCCTGCGGCGCTGAAGCCGAAGGTGAGGACGCCCAGGCCGATCACGATCATGCCGATCAGGGCGGTGACCTTGACCATCGAGAACCAGAACTCGATCTCGCCGAAGACCTTCACGGAGATCAGGTTGGCCACGAACAGGACCACCAGGAACACCAGGGCGGTCACCCACTGCGGGATGGCGGGGAACCAGTAGTGGACGTAGATCGCGGCGGCCGTCAGCTCGGCCATTCCGGTCACCACCCACATCAGCCAGTACGTCCAGCCGGTGAAGAAGCCGAAGAACGGGCCGAGGAACTCGCGGGAGTACTCCGCGAAGGAGCCCGAGACGGGGCGGTAGAGCAGCAGTTCGCCGAGCGCCCGCATGATGAAGAAGATGATCAGGCCCGCGAGGGCGTACATGACGATGAGGCTGGGTCCGGCCTTGGCGATGTTCGCCCCCGCGCCCAGGAAGAGACCGACGCCGATGGCGCCGCCGATGGCGATCATCTGGACCTGGCGGCTGCCGAGCCCTCGCTCGTATCCCTCTTCGGGAGCTTCCGTGACCTGTGGGGAGGTCATGTGGTGTGCGCCTTTCTCCATGCCGACCCGGGCCCTCGGTCGGCCCCGGATCGGGTTTCGATCCCCCCGGATTGATGGAGTGCGTGCCCGGGTCTCCCCGGATCCGCTGTGCCTGGCCGGCTGTTGCCGGCTCGGTGGCGCACCCGGCCGGACGTGGGTGGTGTCCGCCGGGCGGTCGTGAAGATGTACCACGGCCGCATCGCTGATCGGCGGGGAGCTGTGTGATGCATGCCACAGGAAGAAGCGGACAAAGCACGCAGAGCGCACTCATACCCGGCCGCCACGGAGACCCGATCGTTATCCGGATTTGAGCGTCCTCTGAGCGAACGCGAAATCCGGATATACCGGGTGGATCACGGCACCGGGCGGGCCTGGACCGGATGGATCACGACGTGGGACCACGGCACGAGAGGCGTGGGACTACGTCATGGAAGGCGCGGCGCTACGGCAGGAGAGTGGAGACGAGGGTCTCCTGGAGCCCGCCCAGCCACAGGTAGGCCATCACCATCGGCTTGCGCGGATCATCGTCCGGCAGGCGGTAGAAGTCGTCCGTGTCGTCCTCGTCGGTGATCTCCAGTCGGGAGCCGATGGCGAGGCGCAGGTCGTTGAGCGCGCCGAGCCACCGCCGGGACTCGTCCGGCGTCAGCTCGAGCACCGCCGGGCCCTCTCCGCCGGGGGCGAGCGCGTTGAGCGAGTGGATCACCGCGAGGGCGTTCTCGCGCTTGCCGGCCCGCAGGTCGTTCTCGGTGTAGCGGCGGAACTCGGCGGAGTGGGCGCGCTGCTCGGCGGCCTCCCGCGGAGTGCCGGGCGTCTCGGGGTCGCGGTAGGCGTCCGGGAAGAGCCGCTTGAGGACGGGGTCGGAGGGCGGTTCGCTCGGGCCCTCGGCGAACAGCTCGGCGAGCGGGTCGGCGGGGGCGTCCTCGGCGGGACCCGGGCCGATCAGTTCGAGGAGCTGCACCGCCAGCGAGCGGATGATGGAGATCTCGACGTCGTCGAGCGCGACGGACGCGCCGCCGCCGGGGAGCGGTTCGAAGGTTCCGGGCATGGAGGGAGTTCGCTACTTCCGGTCCTGCTGCAGGGTGGCCCACAGACCATAGCCGTGCATGGCCTGCACGTCCCGTTCCATCTCCTCGCGGGACCCGCTGGAGACGATCGCCCGGCCTTTGTGGTGGACGTCGAGCATGAGCTTGGTGGCCTTGTCCTTGGAGTAGCCGAAGTACGTCTGGAAGACGTACGTCACATAGCTCATGAGGTTGACGGGGTCGTTGTGGACGATCGTCACCCAGGGCACGTCGGGTTCGGGTACGGCGAAAACCTCCTCCGCCGACTCGGTCTTCTCGATCTCGATGGGTGCGGCTGCCGTCACACGCCCCATGCTGCCACCCCGAGGGGGTACTCGCATAAACCAAGGGTCAAATCGTCAGTCTGACGAAATGGGAGTACGATTCCTCGCCAGGCATCATCCGGGGACGGTCCCCGGAACCCCCGGCCACGCCCGGGGGCACCCGCACGACATGTCTAGGAGAGCTTCGGTGAGCGTTGCGGACCTTGGGCTGCCGGTGGACGTTCCCTCGACGGCTCTGTTCACCGATCACTACGAGCTGACAATGCTCCAGGCCGCGCTGAGGGCCGGGACGGTCGGACGGCGCAGTGTGTTCGAGGTGTTCACCCGGCGGCTGCCCGACGGGCGCCGCTACGGCGTCGTGGGCGGCACCGGACGGGTGCTGGACGCGGTGGAGAACTTCCGCTTCGACGCGGGCGTCCTCCGTTTCCTGCGCGAGCGCCGGGTGGTGGACGAGCCGACCCTGGAGTGGCTCGCCGACTACCGGTTCGGCGGGGACATCTGGGGCTACCCCGAGGGCGAGGTGTACTTCCCGGGCTCGCCGATCATGCGGGTGGAGGGGTCGTTCGGCGAGTGCGTGCTGCTGGAGACCGTGATCCTGTCGATCCTCAACCACGACTCGGCGATCGCGGCCGCCGCCTCCCGGATGGCCTCGGCCGCCGGCGACCGCCCGCTGATCGAGATGGGGGCCCGCCGCACCCACGAGCTGGCCGCGGTCGCCGCCGCCCGGGCCGCCTACGTCGGCGGCTTCACCTCCACCTCCGACCTGGCCGCCGGCTTCCGCTACAACATCCCGACGGTGGGCACCTCCGCCCACGCCTTCACGCTGCTGCACGACAGCGAGCGGGACGCCTTCCAGGCGCAGGTCGACTCGCTCGGCCGGGACACCACGCTGCTGGTGGACACCTACGACGTGGCCGAGGCGGTCCGTACCGCCGTCGAGATCGCCGGGCCGGAGCTGGGCTCGGTGCGCATCGACTCCGGCGACCTGCTGCTGGTCGCGCACCGGGTGCGCCAGCAGCTCGACGAGCTGGGCGCCCGGGACACGAGGATCATCGTCACCTCGGACCTGGACGAGTACGCCATCGCCTCGCTGGCGGCGGCGCCCGTGGACGCGTACGGCGTGGGCACCCAGCTGGTCACCGGCTCCGGCCACCCGACGGCGTCCATGGTCTACAAGCTGGTCGCGCGCGCCGAGACCGGCGACGCCGGGGCGCCGCTGGTGCCGGTGGCGAAGAGGTCCACCGGCGGGAAGACCTCCGTCGGCGGCCGCAAGTGGGCGGCGCGCCGGCTGGACGCGCACGGGGTCGCGGAGGCCGAGGTGGTGGGCACCGGTCCGGTGCCGGACGACCTGGCCGGCCGGCAGCTCCTGGTGGAGCTGGTCAAGGGCGGCGAGGTGGTCGCCCGCGAGCCGCTGGACGCCGCCCGGGACCGGCACACGGCCGCCCGCGCCAACCTGCCGCTGTCGGCGACCCAGCTCTCTCGAGGGGAACCCGTCCTTCCGACGGAGTACGTCCACGGAGGGTCGGGTAGCTAAAGCGCGTGCCCCCGCTTCGGTACGCCCCCGAAAGTCCCCTCCTGTCCGGCCCCGCTCCCCCTCCGCCCACCGATCCGACAGCCGAAGGACACCGCCCATGCACCGCGCCTTGATCGTCGTCGATGTGCAGAACGACTTCTGCGAGGGGGGCAGCCTCGCGGTGGCCGGGGGCTCCGACGTCGCCGCCGCCATCACCGAGCTCGTCGGGCAGGCCCCTGCGGGCTACCGCCACGTGGTGGCGACCCGGGACCACCACATCGCGCCCGGTGGCCACTTCGCCGACAACCCCGACTTCGTCCGCTCCTGGCCCGCGCACTGCGTCGCGGGCACCGAGGGCGTGGGCTTCCACCCCAACTTCGCCCCCGCCGTCGCCTCCGGGGCCGTCGACGCGGTCTTCGACAAGGGCGCCTACTCCGCCGCCTACAGCGGCTTCGAGGGCACCGACGAGAACGGCGAGTCGCTGGCCGGCTGGCTCAGGGCCCGGCAGATCGACGAGGTGGACGTGGTCGGGATCGCCACGGACCACTGCGTGCGCGCCACCGCCCTGGACGCCGTGAAGGAGGGCTTCCGCACCCGGGTGCTGCTGGACCTCACCGCCGGGGTGGCCCAGGCGACCACCGAACGGGCGCTGGAGGAGCTGCGGCAGGCGGGCGTGGAACTCACGGGCAAGCCGGTCGTCGCCTAGGGCCTGTTGCGAAAGTCCCGTCAGGGCCCGGTGCGGTCTGTCACGACGCCTGCCGGTTGGGTGGCCGGTCTGCGCAGCAGGGCTCTGATCGGGTGCCACAGCTCCGGGGCGCCGACGGTGTCGCCGGGTGACGTGCGCCATATCAGGCCGTCGGGGTGGTGCAGGACCGCGGTGACCTCGTCCGGGGTCGGCGGGGCCGCGTTGCCCCGCAGGTAGACGGCGCGCAGGCCCAGGTTGCGCAGCCGGGTCAGAGCCCGGGCGCGGTTGCGCGCGTGGACGAGCACGCGCACGCCGCCGGTCCCGTCGAGAGTGGGGCTGGGCAGGTTCAGCGCCACCACCACGGTGCCGTTCGGCAGCTTGCAGAAGCCTCCTGCGGCCATGCGGTCACTTCCCCGTTCCGGTCGGTGTCAATAAGCAGGTCACAGCACGCACCTAAACACGATCGGCGGCAACCCGCCAGAGGGTTGCCGCCGATGTGCGTTTGACCTGCGAGGACGCCGATTACTTCAGCGCGCTGCCGACCTCGATCTCGATCGTGGAGCCGTCCTTGGCCTCCTTGGTGATCTTGATCTTGGTGTTGGTGTCAGTGACCTTGACGCTGCCGGTCGGGTTCGCCGGGTCGTAGTAGGTGCTGGCGTGGTCGTTGAAGACCGACACCCCCTTCGACGACTTGATCTTGGTCTTGACGCCCGCCTGGTGCAGCGTGATGCCGTCCGTGCCGTACAGGCTGAACGGCGAGTCGTAGGTCTGGACCCGGTTGCGCATCAGCGTGCCGTCGGACCACCGCAGCGCGTCCGGGTGCGAGTCGACCGGGAGGATCCGGCCGGTGCCCCGATGCTTGCTGGTGTTGTTGTCGGCCTCGGAGGTGTCCCACTTCCAGATCAGCAGGCCGTTCTGGTACGGGTAGTGCTCGACCCAGTCCGGACGGTCGGCGAAGCCGAAGTTGTACGGGCCGGTCTCCAGCGTGGTGTCGTACGAGACGTACTGGCGGTTCTCGGCTATGTAGTACTGCTGGTAGTCCTTGGTGAAGGACGCGCCGATGCGGGAGAAGCCGCTCGCCGTCCACTCCGGGTCCGCGCTCTCGGCGTCGTCCGCGAAGACCACCGAGCCGTCCGCGGTCAGCGTGATCCGGTCGGCCGTGAAGCCCTTCAGCGCCACGCCGCCGTCGGTCTGGTAGCGGAAGCGGAGCAGGATCTTCTGGCCCGCGTAGGCGTCCAGGGAGTACGACAGCTGCGTCCAGTCGTCGACCGAGCCGGTCAGGGCCGGGTTGCCGCTGCCGTCGCGCGGGATCGGCCGGCCGTCCACCGTGCCGTCCAGGGCGGTGTAGTTGGCGCCGCCGTCGGTGGAGACCTCGGCGTAGAGGAAGTCGTAGTCGGCCTCGATGTCGTACCAGCCGTCAAGGGTGAGGGCGGCCGACGTCTTGCCGGTGAGGTCCACGGACCGGGTCAGGGTGTTCTTCAGGTTGTTGGCGCTGCCGCTCCACCACTGGGTGGCACCCTGGGCCGGGGTGACGATCGTGGTGGTGACCGCCTTGTCGGGCAGGGAGACCACCACGGCCTGCCGGTGCTTGGTGTTGTACTCGGACAGACCCAGCTTGTGCGCGGACGTCACGCCGGCCTTGGCGAGGTCGTAGTTGAGCCAGCCGAGCTGGAGCTTGTCCCAGGCGTTCATGTCGCCCGGCAGGTCGCCGATGGCTTCCTTGCCGCGGCCGAGCCAGGAACCGGAGGACATCAACGTCCAGAAGCCGGTGGAGTTCTCGCCGCCCGCGGTGTCGTACTCGTCCGGCAGACCGAGGTCGTGGCCGTACTCGTGGGCGAAGACGCCGAGGCCGCCGTTCTCCGGCTGGATGGTGTAGTCGCCGACCCAGATGCCGGTGTCGCCGATCTGCGCGCCGCCGAGCTTGTTGTTCTCGGGGCCGGTGGAGCCGGCGTCGGTGCCGAAGGCGTACCAGCGGTGGGCCCAGATCGCGTCGGTGCCCTGGGCGCCGCCGCCGGCGGACTCGTCCTCACCGGCGTGCACGATCTGGAAGTGGTCGATGTAGCCGTCCGGCTCGTCGAAGTTGCCGTCGCCGTTGTAGTCGTAGCGGTCCCACTGGTCGTACTCGGCCAGCTGCGCCTTGATCTGGGCGTCCGTCTTGCCGGCCGCCTTCTGCTGGTCGACCCAGGCGTTCACACCGTCGCTGACGATGTTCCAGACGCTGGAGCAGGTGCTGGAACCGCACGCGTTGTTGCCGTAACGGGCCTCGTTCCACGGCACCTTGACCCAGTCGGAGACCGTGCCGTTGACCGAGTAGCGGCCCGAGGACTGGGTCTCGTAGTACTTCTTCATCGACTCGACGTTCTTGCCGGTGCCGAAGTACAGGTCCTGGTAGTGCTGCTGGTTGTAGTCCTTCTGCCAGGCCGTGGAGTTGTCCTTCTTGCGGTCCGGCGCGGCGATCTCGTTGTGCAGCGGACCGGGGGTGCCGCCGTACCTCGAGTCCGCCTGGTCGCCGAACTCGACCAGGATGGTGAAGATCTTGTCGGTCTTCTCCCGGCCCAGCTCGACGTACTTGGTGTCGCCCTTCTTGCCCTTGAGCTCGACGACCTTGGAACCCTTGTGGTCCTTCACCTTGGTCTTGCCGGCGATGACCTGGCTCAGGGCCTCCTGGCGCTGGGCCTTCTGCGTCCTGCTCAGCGGGCCGTCCAGGTCGTGCGCGTGCTGCTCCACCGGCTGCGGGTCGTGCCGGGTCACGGGAGCGGAGTCGGCCGTCGTCGCGGCCTCCGCCACGGCGAACGTCGAGAACGTGGCGGTGGCCGCCGCGAGCGCGACACCGATCGCGGTCGTTCTGAACGCCCAGCGTCTACTGGTCACTTGTGGTCCTCCCCTGCCGCGTCCGGGCGCGCGGAGAGGGCGGTCATGGGCCAGGGTCATGGGCCCATGGATCCTGGAGAGATCCGCGCGTGCGACGAACGCGTGTAGTCAAGTGACGCCATTCGACTAGACGTTCGCAAGAAAAACCAGATCTTGACTTGACCCCGTCAACTGCACTATGCGGAGCCGGTGTTCGCTTTGCGGACACGAAAGAGCCAGGGCCGAACGGCCCCTCCGGGCGCGTGCGCCCGTCCGCTCCGTGGATCGCATGACTCCGTGCGCCCCCCGTGCACCGGCACCACGGGTTAGGTCGTGCTTACCAACGGTTCCCGTCGGGCACACAGGCGAATAGAGTCGATTGGCGGACCGCCCGCACACGGGTGGAAAGCCAGGCCACGCCCGCGTCACACCTACACATCCTGTCCGCACCCTCCCCCGCAGCGAGAGGCACGGGGGGAGACCCCCACTTCCGAGGACCGATTGCCATGCCTCGTCCCACTGCCGCACAGGTCGCCTACGGTTCCTGCACCGTGATCCTCTCGACGCTCGCCATGCTGCTGCTGTCCAGGACGAGTTCGGGCCTGGGGATCGTGGTCATCACCCTCGCGGCACTCGCGCTGGGGCTCCTGGTCGCCCTGACGGTGCCCATGCCGAAGGCCCGCACGACCGAGTCGTCCGGCGCCCGCACCGCCGACGCCGGGCAGGTTCGGACGCAGGCCCGGGTCCAGGCACGGATGCGGGCGCGGGCACACCGGGAGCCCGTTCCGGCCGGCGTCGAGCCGGTACGGGGGCCGACGGCTCCCTGACCTCCTCGCCGCCCCGGACCGGGGTCAACCGGTGCTGACCACCACGGTCTTGGCCGCCTTGTCGTGCAGGCCCTGCTTGTACGGGCGGTCGAAGAAGCTCCAGCCTCCGCTGATCGCCAGCCAGAGGCAGGCGCAGCAGAACCAGCACGGGACCCAGAGCACCGCCGCGCGGGCCAGCGCGGTCGGGACGGACGGGGTGGAGCCGTCGTCGAGGTTCGCCACCCGCATGCCCAGCCACTTCTTGCCCAGGGTCTGCCCGTAGCGGGAGATCATGAAGGTGTCGTAGGCCATGTAGAGCACCACACCGACCACCGACTGCGCCACGGACTTGCCCACCTGCACGTTCCCGGCGTTGACCGCGTACTCGTTGACCCGCAGGGCCCAGGTGACGAGGGTGACGACGATACCGACGAGGATCAGGTCGACGATCCGCGCGAGGGTGCGTTTGCCGCTGTCGGCGAGCGGGGGCATACCGGCGAGCGGGTCACGGCCGTAGGGGCCGCCGCCGTACCCGCCGCTCTGCGGGCCACCACCGTAGGAACCGCCGCCGTAGCCACCGCCCTGCGGGCCGTAGGGGCCGCCACCGCCGTACCCGCCGTCTTGGGGGCCACCGCCGTACGGCCCGCCGCCCTGCGGGCCACCGCCGGGGGGCGGCTGTTCTCCGGGTGGCGGGGGCTGCTCGCCCGGGGGCGGGGGCATGCCAGCTGACGGGTCGTCGGAGTACGGGGAGCCGCCGGACCGTCCGCCGCCCTGCCCACCGCCCCACGCTCCGCCGCCAGTCCACGCACCGCCGCCCCACGGGCCGTCACCGTGGGATGGTCGCCGCCCTCCGGGGGAAGGGGGCTGCGGTCCGGAGCCGGGGGGCGGTTCGGTGCTCATGCACCCAATGGATCGTGCCCCCGGCCGCCCCGCATCCGGTACGCGGCCGTACGGATGAGACCGGCTCGGGCAGCGGCGGCGCGGGTACGGAGCCGCCCGCCCCTCCGTCCCGGTCGGCCCAGCCGGTCAGCCCGGTCAGCCCGGTCAGCCCGCCACGAACGTGTGCGCCGCCTTGTCGTGCCAGCACTGGCGCCACGGCCGGTCGAACAGGCACCACGCCATGCCCACGAGCCCGATGCCGAGGAGCCCGGGGACACCCCAGACGAGCCAGCGGCGCAGGGCCGAGCCGAACGACGGGGGCTCGTGGCCCTCGATGTCCCGCACCTCCAGACCGCACAGCCTCTTGCCCAGGGTGCGGCCCCACTTGGCGGTGGGCAGCACCTCGTAGACGACGCCGACGAGCAGCAGGACGGCGAGGACGACGGCGAGGTACGTCCCCGTGGTGCCGTCCAGGAGCCAGACCGTCACCGTGCGGCCGGAGAGCTTGGCCTCGTCGATCTTGCCGTTGACGTGGTCGATCGCCTTGGTGCCGAGCGGTACGGCGGCCACGGCGGTGACGCCCCCGAGGACCACCGAGTCGACGAGCCGGGCGGCCAGCCGCTTGCCGAGGCCGGCGGGCCGGGCCGCCGCCTGCCGCCGCACCACCGCCTGAAACGGGTCCTCCACCGGCGGCTTCCAGGGCGCCACGGGCTGCTGCTCACCCGAGCCGGCGAGCTGGTGCACCTGCTGCGCCCAGGAGGACTGCCCGCCGCCGGCACCACTGGTCAGCGGTGTCGCTGCGGGGGCGCCGGGGGCTTGCGGTCCACCGCGCTGAAGGGGCGGGGACGACGCGGAGGACGCCGGGGGCGCGGCCGGTGCGGAGGCGGCACCCGCCCTGGCTCCGGCCTGGCCCGGCGGCTGGGCCGCTGCCGCCCGCCCGGCGGAGGCATGTCCGGCCCCGAGACCGTGACCGCCGGCACCGCCTGCCACGGGCCCACCGGCGGCGGAAGCCCCGGCGGGCCCGGTGCAGGACGGGGTCCCGGAGGCCGGCGCGCCCTGGCCGGGCCGGCCCGGCGCGCCTACCGCCGGGGGCCTGGGACGCACCGTACGGAAGGTCATCGTGCCCTCGTCGACGGGCGTGCCCGGTCCCGGAACCCCGGGGGCGGCGTCGGCCGGGGCCCCCGGGGTACCGCCCGCCGTGGGGCGGCGGAAGACGAACGTGCCGTCCGAGGCGGCGCGGCCCGCGTCCGGGGCCGGCTCCGCGTCGGCCGGTGCGGGGTCCGCCGCGTGGGCCACCCTCGGGTCGACCGGTGCCGGGGACCCCCAGGAGACGCGGCGGTCCTGCTCGCCGCCGAAGCCGGACTGCCGGTTGCGGTCGGCGCCCCAGGCCGACGCCGGTTCGGGGCGGCCGCCCTGCGGTGGAGCGGCGGGGCCCGGGTCGGTCACGGGGTCCTCGTCGAAGAAGTGCGGCCCCGTCTCCTCGACCGGCGGGACCAGCGTCGTGTGCACGCCGGGCGGCGGCGCGAGGGGCTCGCCGTCGGCCGGTGCCGGGCGGCTGGTGCCCGGCACCCAGGCGGCACCGTTCCAGTACCGCACGTAGCCGGGGATGGACGGGTCCGGGTAGTAGCCTTCGCGGGGCCTGTCGTCACCGGGTGCCGGGGTTGGGGCGCTCATGTCCGTCGTCCCGTATCTGCTCGGGGGTCTCTTGAGGGCCTCCACATCTATCAGACCGAGGCGGGCAACACCCGCGGTCCGGCCGGACCCACTCCTTTCCGGGCAACCTCGTACACGTACTTCACGATCAGGTGACATCCGGATCGAAAAAGTTCGAGTGGCCCGCGTAATGCCCGGCGCTCACCGTGCTCTTCCTTCACAGGGGTCCGTCCAGGGGCCCGTCGGAGAGAGGAGAGACAACCATGGGGCACACCGTGGTGGACCGCGAACTGGAGCTGAGACTGATCCTGTCGCCCGAGTACGGCATCCCCGTCCCGGCGCGGCTCGCCTACCGCACCGACGACCCGTACGCCGTGCACATCGTCTTCCACGTCGACTCCGAGCATCCCGTGCACTGGACGTTCGCCCGGGAACTGCTCGTGGAGGGGGTGTTCCGGCCGTGCGGGACCGGCGACGTGCGGGTGTGGCCCTCGAAGGCGTTGGGCCGCAGCACGGTCCTGCTGGCGCTGAGCGCGCCCGACGGCGAGGCCCTGCTGGAGGCGTCGGCCGCGCAGGTGTCGGCCTGGCTGGAGCGCACGCTGCGCCTGGTGCAGCCGGGCAGCGAGGGCGAGCAGCTCGGCATCGACGACGAGCTGGCCGGGCTGCTCGCCCCGTGAGCGCGGGGTGTCAGAACAGCTTGCCGGGGTTGAGGATGCCCAGCGGGTCGAAGGCGTGTTTGACCGCCCGCTGCATCTCGACCCCGACCGGGCCGATCTCACGCGCCAGCCACTCCTTCTTCAGCACACCCACGCCGTGCTCACCGGTGATGGTGCCGCCGAGTTCGAGGCCGAGCGCCATGATCTCCTCGAAGGACTCGCGGGCGCGCCGCGACTCGTCGGGGTCCTGCGCGTCGAAGCAGACGGTCGGGTGGGTGTTGCCGTCGCCCGCGTGCGCGCAGACCCCGATGGTGAGCCGGTACTTCTCGGCGATCCGTTCGACACCCTCGAGCATCTCGCCGAGCCGGGAGCGGGGCACGCACACGTCGTCGATCATCGTCGTGCCCTTGACGGCTTCCAGCGCGGTGAGCGACAGCCGCCGCGCCTGCAACAGCATCTCGGACTCGGCGGCGTCGTCGGCGGGGACGACCTGGGTGGCGCCGGCCGCCTCGCACAGCGCGCCGACCGCGGCGAGGTCGGCGGCCGGGTCCGGCGTGTCGAACGCGGCAAGGAGCAGCGCCTCGGTGGTCTCCGGCAGGCCCATGTGGGCGAGGTCGTTGACGGCCTTCACCGTCGTACGGTCCATGAGTTCGAGCAGGGAGGGCACGTGTCCTCCCGACATGATCCGGCACACGGCGTCGCAGGCGGCGGCCGCGGAGGCGAACTCAGCGGCCAGCACGAGCTGTTGCGGCGGCTGCGGCCTGAGCGCCAGGGCGGCCCGCACGACGATGCCGAGCGAGCCCTCGGAACCCACGAACAGCCGGGTCAGGTCGTATCCGGCGACGCCCTTGGCGGTGCGGCGGCCGGTGGACATCAGCCGCCCGTCGGCCAGCACGACGTCCAGGCCGAGCACGTACTCGGCGGTGACCCCGTACTTCACGCAGCACAGGCCGCCGGAGGCGGTGCCGATGTTGCCGCCGATGGTGCACATCTCCCAACTGGAGGGATCCGGCGGGTAGTACAGGCCGTGCTCGTTCACCGCGCGGGAGAGCGCGGCGTTGACGACGCCCGGCTCGACGACCGCGATCCGGTCGACCGGGCTGATCTCCAGGATGCGGTCCATCTTGGTCAGGGACAGCACGATGCAGCCGTCGGAGGCGTTGGCCGCGCCGGACAGTCCGGTGCGGGCGCCCTGCGGCACGACCGGGACGCGCAGCTCGGTGGCGGTGCGCATGACGTGCTGGACCTGTTCCACCGTGCGCGGCAGGACGACGACGGCCGGGGCGCCGGACGGGCAGAAGCTCGCCATGTCGTGGGCGTAGGCGGCCGTGACGTCGGGATCGATGAGGACAGCCTCGGCCGGCAGGCCCGCCAGGAGCCGATCGGTGAGGTTGCCCAGGGATGCGTCGGGTGCGGCTTCAATACGGCTCACGATCACAGCCTCGCACCCGGGGACCGTCGGTGGGAACCCGTCGGCCGCACCCCCCTGCGCCTGGCCCTCGGTGGGCGCCGCACCGGGACCGGGCGGGCCGGGAAGGCGCCCGGTGGGCGGCACGACGGCGGCCCGCCCGCCGCGCGGGTGTCGCGGCGCGGGCGGGCGGGATGCCGCGAGCGGTGCCCCGGGCGTGGTGCGTGGGCGGGCTCGCGGCGAGCTCGGCGTGCGGGCCCAGCGGCGGGATCAGAGGTTTCCGCGGCGCTCCTGCTCGCGCTCGATCGCCTCGAACAGGGCCTTGAAGTTGCCCTTGCCGAAGCCCATCGAGCCGTGCCGTTCGATGAGCTCGAAGAAGACGGTCGGGCGGTCCTGGACCGGCTTGGTGAAGATCTGGAGCAGGTAGCCGTCCTCGTCGCGGTCGGCGAGGATCTTCATCTCGCGCAGGGTCTCCACGGGCACGCGGGTGTCGCCGACCCACTGGCCGAGGGTGTCGTAGTAGGAGTCGGGGGTGTCCAGGAACTCGACCCCGGCCGCGCGCATCGTGCGTACGGTCTGCACGATGTCGTTGGTGTTGAGCGCGATGTGCTGGACACCGGCGCCGCCGTAGAACTCCAGGTACTCGTCGATCTGGGACTTCTTCTTGGCGACCGCGGGCTCGTTGATCGGGAACTTGACCTTGAGCGTGCCGTCGGCCACGACCTTCGACATCAGCGCGCTGTACTCGGTGGCGATGTCGTCGCCCACGAACTCCTTCATGTTCGTGAAGCCCATGACCTTGTTGTAGAACCCGACCCACTCGTTCATCCGGCCGAGTTCGACGTTGCCGACGCAGTGGTCGACGGCCTGGAAGACGCGCTGGGCGGGCGGCTCGACGATGGGCTTCGCGGCCACGTAGCCGGGCAGGTACGGGCCCTCGTAGCCGGACCGCTCCACCAGGGTGTGGCGGGTCTCGCCGTACGTGGCGATCGCGGCGAGGACGACGGTGCCGTGCTCGTCCTTCAGCTCGTACGGCTCGGTCACCGAGCGGGCGCCGTGCTCGATGGCGTAGGCGTACGCGGCGCGCGCGTCCGGGACCTCGATGGCGAGGTCGATGACGCCGTCGCCGTGCTCGGCCACGTGCTGGGCGAGGAAGGTGCCCCAGTCGGTGGCGGGCTTGATCGCCGAGGTGAACACGAAGCGGGCGGAGCCGCTCTCCAGGACGTAGCTCGCGGTCTCGCGGCTGCCGTTCTCCGGTCCGGAGTAGGCGACCAGCTTCATGCCGAAGGCGGTGGAGTAGTAGTGCGCCGCCTGCTTGGCGTTGCCCACGGCGAAGACGACCGCGTCCATTCCCTTGACCGGGAAGGGGTCGGCCTGCCGGGCGGTCGCGTCGGGAGTGAGGTGTGTGGTCTGCGTCATAGCGGAAGCGTCACCCGGTCTCGCAAGGTGCGCAATAGTTCGCGCACTTGCTGGGCAATGTGCTCGGTGGAGGCGGCGAGTCTTCGGGCTTTCTGTACAGGATGACCATTGGGGAGACGGGACATGGCGATCGATCATCTGGACGGCCGCATCATCGTGCTGCTGGCGCGCGAGCCGCGCATCGGCGTGCTGGAGATGTCACGGCGGCTGGGGGTGGCGCGGGGGACGGTCCAGGCGCGTCTGGACCGCCTTCAGGCGCGCGGGGTGATCCGCGGCTTCGGTCCGGAGGTGGATCCGGCGGCGCTCGGGTATCCGGTCACGGCGTTCGCGACGCTCCAGATCCGGCAGGGGCAGGGTCCGGACGTACGGGCCCATCTGGCGAGCGTGCCGGAGGTGCTGGAACTGCACACCACCACCGGCACCGGCGACATGCTGTGCCGGCTGGTCGCCCGCTCCAACGCCGATCTCCAGCGCGTGATCGACCGGGTGGTGGGGTTCGAGGGCATCGACCGGGCGTCCACGGCGATCGTGATGGAGAACCCGGTGCCGCTGCGGATCATCCCGCTGGTGGAGCAGGCGGCGCAGGAGTGAGGACCGGGGCGACCGACGCGGCAGAGTTACAAAGGACCTGTTGCAAAGAGGCCTTTGCAACACTATCTTTGTACGCATGAACGAGCCCAGCGAATCGTCGGTCCGTCCTCTCGACGCCCGCTCGCTGCGGGGCCTCGCCCATCCACTGCGCATGCGGTTGCTGACCGCGCTGCGGCGTGGCGGGCCGGCCACCGCCTCCCAACTTGCCGCGAAACTGGGTGAGTCCAGCGGGGCCACCAGTTACCACCTGCGCCAGCTCGCCGCGCACGGGTTCGTCGAGGACGCTCCCGAGCACGGCAAGGGACGGGAGCGCTGGTGGCGGGCGGTCCACATGGGAGTGACCTTCGACGAGACCGTGCTGATGGACACCGACCCCGAAGTGCGCGGTGCCGCGGACCTGTACCTGCACGAGATCGCGAACCAGCGCACCCAGGAGCTGGCGACCTGGCTCGGCACCAGGAACGACTGGCCCGAGGCCTGGCGCCGCGCCTCGGACATGAGCGACTGGATGCTGCGTCTCACGCCGACGCTCGCCGCCGACCTCATCGAGAAGATGCACGAGCTCCTGGAGAGCTACCGGGCCCTGGCCCCCGAGGACGGCACCCCTGACAGCGAGACGGTGCGCGTCCACACGCACGTCTTCCCCATCCGCACGGACTGAAAGGCCGCCCCATGCACTCCGAGACCCACCTCGTACTGCACCGCACCCGCGCCGCCGAGCTCCGGGCCGAGGCCGACGCGTACCGGTCGGCCGCCCGGAGAGACGCCCCCGGCGCCCTGCGCACCCGGCTGGGCTGGACCCTCGTGGAGCTCGGCCTGCGCCTGGCCGCCGCTCCCAGGCCGGCCCCTGCCGTCTAGGGCCTGTTGGTCGTCAGCAGCTCGGGACGGAGCCCTTCCCCGTCTCCAGGGCGCCCAAGGCGTTGACGGCGCCCTTCAGGGTGGTCACCGGGATCAGGCGCAGCCCCTTGGGGAGTTCGGACTTGGCCTCGGCGCACTCCGCCCGGGGGACCAGGAAGATGGTGGCGCCGTCCCGGTGGGCGGCCTGGGTCTTGAGGGCCACGCCGCCGACGGCGCCGACCGTGCCGTCGGCGTCGATGGTGCCCGTACCGGCGATGGTGCGGCCGCCCGTGAGGTCGCCGCCGTTGCCGTCGCCGTGGAGCTTGTCGACGATGCCGAGGGAGAACAGCAGGCCCGCGCTGGGGCCGCCGACGTCGGCGAGCTTCAGCGTGACCTCGACGTTCTTGTCGCTGACGCCGAGGTACTTCAGGGCGGCCCGGGTGGCCGCGTCCTGGGACTGCCTCATCTGCTCGGCGTTGTGCTGCTCGATCTCCTTGACGCTGTCGCCGCTCGGGTAGACCGCGTCGCGCGGCATGACCGCCCGGTCGGTGGCGAACCAGCCGTCGATCACGTCCCCCAGGGAGACCTGCGCGTCCGGCCCTGTCGCCTCGATGGTCGTCATACGGAGCTGCCCGCTGGTGCTGCGGACGGGCGCGCCGGAGATGGTGATGACCTGGGTGCCCTTGTTCTCCCCGAGCACGTTCGCCGTCATCCCGGGCTGGGCCACCGAGAACGGCAGCGGCGCGAACACCGCCGTGGCGATCAGAGCCGCGACGGGCAGCGCGCAGACGGTGAGGGCCTGGGAACGCGTGAGACGAGAGAGCACGGGTTCAATCTATCCCGCGCACGCATTCCGGCCGGCCGACGGAGGACGAGGCGGGACGGGCCGGACGGGACAGGACGGGCCAGGTGGGTTCGGCGGCGGTCAGCGCAGGGCCTCCGCCACCTCGCAGGCCGCGTGTACGACGCGTGGGCCGACCCGTTCCGGTACGGCGTCCGCCAGCATGACGACCCCGACGCTGCCCTCCAGGCCCGTCACGCCGAGCAGGGGGGCCGCCGCCCCGCAGGCCCCGGCCTCCAGCTCGCCGCGGGTCAGGGTGTAGCCGGGTTCCGCGGCCGGCTGCCGGCGGGCCGCGAGGATCGCCTTGCCCGCGGCGCCCCGCTCCAGGGCGTGCCGGAAACCGGCCCGGTAGGCCACGTGGTAGTCGGTCCACGTCGGTTCGACCACGGCGACGGCCAGCGCCTCCGCGCCGTCCACCAGCGTCAGATGCGCGGTCGCCCCGATGTCCTCGGCCAGCGACCGCAGCGCGGGCAGCGCCGCCTCCCGCACCAGCGGATGCACCTGGCGGCCCAGCCGCAGCACTCCCAGCCCGACCCGGGCACGACCGCCCAGATCACGGCGGACGAGCATGTGCTGTTCCAGGGTGGCGAGCAGCCGGTACACCACGGTCCGGTTGACGCCCAGCCGGTGCGACAGCTCGGTGACGGTCAGCCCGTGGTCCGTCTCGGCCAGCAGTTTGAGGACTCTCAGTCCCCGGTCGAGCGTCTGGGAGGTCTCCGCGGTCACGACGCCCACTCCTTCGTGGTGAGGTAGGCGGCTCTCTCCACGTCGGACGCGTCACCGGGTCCCGTCGGTGACGCGCGGCAGAGGCCGCCGATCGGCCGGCGGTCCGGGCCGTCCCGGACTGAAGTCGCTTCACGGCTGCGCTCCGCGGCGGCGCTGCCACGGTGCGTCGGCGTAGCGGGACATTAGCGAAGCCGGTTCGCTGAGCGGAAGACTCCGTCCAGAATCCGGTCATCGTCCGGTACGGAGTGCGGTGTTCCTCCCGATACGTACTCCGGTGATGCCGTCGGACGACGCCTCAGGAACGCCCGGCGGCACCCCGGTGTCACTTCATCCGCGTGGCCCACTCCTGCACCTTGGCGATGCGCTGGCGCAACTGACCCGCCGTCGCCTCGGCGCTGGGCGGCCCGCCGCACACCCGGCGCAGCTCGGTGTGGACGACCCCGTGCGGCTTGCCGCTCTGGTGGACGTACGCGCCGACCATCGTGTTGAGCTGCCGGCGCAGCTCCATCAGTTCCTTGTGGGTCACCACCGGCCGCCGGTCGGCGGGCAGTTCGAGCAGGTCGGCCTCGGTGTCGGGCCGCTTGCGGCTGTGCGCGATCTGCCGGGCCTGCCGCTTCTGCAACAGCATCTGCACCTGCTCGGGTTCGAGCAGGCCCGGAATGCCGAGGTAGTCCTGCTCCTCCTCGCTGCCCGGGTGGGCCTGCATGCCGAACTCGGCGCCGTCGTAGAGGACCCGGTCGAAGACGGCGTCGGACTCCAGCGCCTCGAAGGGCAGCATGTCCTGCTCGCCGGTGTCCTCGTCCTGCTCCCGGTTCGCCTCGTCCATCTCCTTCTCGGACTCGGCGTACGGGTCCTCCTCGCCGTCCTTCTTCGGCTTGTCGAGGGCGTGGTCGCGCTCGACCTCCATCTCGTTGGCGAAGGTCAGCAGGTCCGGGACGGTCGGCAGGAACACGGAGGCGGTCTCGCCGCGCCTGCGGGACCGCACGAAACGGCCGACGGCCTGGGCGAAGAAGAGCGGGGTGGAGATGGTGGTCGCGTACACCCCGACCGCGAGCCGGGGCACGTCGACGCCCTCGGACACCATGCGGACGGCGACCATCCAGCGGTCCTCGCTGCCGCTGAAATCGTCGATGCGCTGGGAGGCGCCGGCGTCGTCGGACAGGACGAGCGTCGCGCTGCTGCCCGTGATCTCGCGGATCAGCTTGGCGTAGGCGCGGGCGGAGTCCTGGTCGGAGGCGATGACCAGGGCGCCGGCGTCCGGGATGGCCTTGCGGACCTCGGTGAGCCGCTGGTCGGCGGCGCGCAGCACGGCCGGCATCCACTCGCCGCGCGCGTCGAGCGCGGTGCGCCAGGCCTGGCTGACGGCGTCCTTGGTCATCGGCTCGCCCAGCCTGGCCTCGATCTCGTCGCCCGCCTTGGTGCGCCAGCGCATGTTGCCGCTGTAGGAGAGGAAGATGACGGGCCGGACGACGCCGTCGGAGAGGGCGGAGCCGTAGCCGTAGGTGTAGTCGGCGGACGAACGCCGGATGCCGGCCCCGTCCTCCTCGTACGTGACGAATGGGATGGGGTTGGTGTCGGAGCGGAACGGCGTACCGGTGAGGGCGAGCCGGCGGGTCGCGGGCTCGAACGCCTCCAGGCACGCCTCGCCCCACGACTTGGAGTCGCCGGCGTGGTGGATCTCGTCGAGGATGACGAGGGTCTTGCGCTGCTCGACGCGGTTGCGGTGCAGCATGGGGCGCACGCCGACGCCGGCGTACGTCACGGCGACGCCGTGGTACGACTTGCCGAGCGGGCCCGCGCTGTACTCCGGGTCGAGCTTGATACCTATCCGCGCGGCGGCCTCGGCCCACTGCTTCTTCAGGTGCTCGGTCGGCGCGACCACGGTGACCTGCTGGACGACGTGGTGGTGCAGCAGCCAGGAGGCCAGCGTCAGCGCGAAGGTCGTCTTTCCGGCGCCGGGGGTGGCCACCGCCAGGAAGTCGCGGGGCTGGGTCTGGACGTACTTCTCCATCGCCCCCTGCTGCCAGGCACGCAGCTTCCCGGCCGTACCCCAGGGGGCGCGACCAGGAAAGGCGGGCGAAAGGTGATGCGAGGAGTGGGACGAGCTGGCGGCGGTAGTAGTCACGGTCTCCGGTTCGCTGTGCTGGGGGTCTCGGCTACGTATGACGACCGGGCCACCCTACCGGCGGCCCGACGATGCCCACGCGCCGACGGCACAACGTCACCCGGGGATGGGACTGAGGTCACAACAGCGCCGTCACCGACGCACGGTCACTTCAGCCGCTCCGGGAGCTCCGCCCACTCGGCGGTCAGGTAGCCGGGCGGCGGACCGGTACCGCTCAAGGGTGAATTCGCAACCGCCGCGTCACCCAGACCCCCGTCAGTGCCACCGCCGCCATCGGCAGGAACACCGCCGCGAACGCGGCCGGGTGGGAGGTGGAGCCGGTGGTGGCCGCGGTCGTGTGGGCCACCGTGCCGCCGCCCAGGGCGGCGAAGGCGGCGCCGCCGGCGGCGAGCAGGACGACGTTGGAGAGGGCGTCGGAGATCTGCAGGGCCGCGGAGTTGGTGCCGGCCTCCTCCGGGGCGGACAGCCGCAGCAGCAGCACGCTGGTGGAGGCGATGACCAGGCCCATGCCGAAGCAGCCGAAGGCCCAGGAGACGGCGACCGTCCAGACCGGGACGGCGTGGATCAGCACACTGGGCACGGCGGCGACGGCCGCGGCCACCAGCACCATCCCGAAGGTCATCAGCCGCTCCCGGTGCGGCGCCATCCGCGGCCGCGACTGCACCCACGAGCCCAGCGCCCAGGTGACCCCACCGGCCGCGAGGGAGAACCCGGCGAGCGTCGGGGACAGCCCCCGCTGGGTGACGAGCATCAGCGGCACGAAGGACTCGGCGGCGATGAAGGAGCCCGCCGCGACCCCGCGCAGCAGCACCACGGACGGCAGCCCGCGCGCCGCCCGGTAGGTGCCGCGCGGCAGCAGCCCCCGCACGGCCGGAACCAGCAGCGCGGCCCCCACCACACCGGGCAGCAGCGACAGCCAGCGCAGGTCCTGGGCCGCGTACTGGAGCAGCCCGGCGCCCAGCGAGATGCCGAAGGCGAGCCGGATGCGGCGCAGGTCGAAGGAGGACTGCCCGCCGCTCTCCTCGCCGTCCTCCCCGGCGCCCTCGCCGACCGGGCCGCCCGCCCGCCGCCGAATCTGCGGCAGGGCGATGGCCAGCGGGAACACCACGAGCACCGGGATGCCGACGAACACCCAGCGCCAGCCCAGGTGCTCGGTCACCGCGCCCGAGGCGAGCGGTCCGACGATCGACGGGACCACCCAGGCCGCCGCGAACGCCGCCATGATCGACGGGCGCAGCCGCTCGGGGTAGGCCCGGCCGATGACGACGTACAGGGCGACGATCACCAGGCCGCCGCCGAGTCCCTGCACGGCCCGCCCCGCGATGAACACCCACATCGTGCCGGCCGTGCCCGCCAGCAGCAGCCCGGCCACGAACGAGCCGATCCCCGTGGTCAGCGGCCCCAGGGGTCCCCGGCGGTCCGACCACTGCCCGGAGAGCACCATCCCGAACAGGCTGGTGGTGAAGAACCCCGAGAACGCGAACGCGTACAGCGACACCCCGTCCAGCTCCCGCGCCGCGACGGGCATCGCCGTACCGACGGCGGTCGCCTCGAAGGCGATCAGCAGGACGACGGAGACGATCCCGATGCTCAGCGCCCGGTAGCTGCGGCTCAGCACGGTGTCGGTCGCCCCGTCAGGGGAGCCGGGTCTATCAGGGATGTCCGCGACCTCGGTGTCGCGTGGTTCCAGGGCGCTCATGGTCGCCAGCGTAAGGTGCGCAGTCCGCTTTGGCCCCTGTCGGGAGTCGGTCCGCGGTCAGGACCTTGGTCGTAGGACCAGGGCGAGGGCCCCGTTCATGAACGCCGCGTGGCAGTCCCGTTGCGTCCGCGGCACAGGAGCCACAGAGTGAAGGCGAGAGTGGAGACGTCCTTGGTGAGGGGGGCCGGCTCGGCCGCGGGCCCGCTCCAGGTGAGGACCTCGCCGGTGGTGCCGTCGACCAGCAGGTTGCCGCCGCCGGCGAAGCGGCCGAGGCGTATCAAGTGGGCCGCGCGCGCGGGGAGTTCGTCCGGCCAGAAGTCGTCGGGGCACTCGTCGGCGCAGAACTCGGCGAGCGTCGGCAGGGGTACGTCGCTGTCCGACTGGAGGAGTACGCCGTCCTCGGGCAGGCCCGTGTCGCGCAGGAAGCGGCGGGTGGGCTCGTGGGTGAGCGCGGCGGGGAAGTCGACCTCCTCGTAGCGCGCGACGCGGCCGTGGCCGAAGTCACGGTGCAGCAGGCGGGCGCGCAGGTCGAGGGTCAGCCCGGAGGCGGTGCCGGGCCGCACGGCCGGCACCGCCGGGCGGACGCGGGCCGCCGGGCGGGTGGGTGCCACCGCCGGGTGGAACGCGAACTCGGCGTAGGCACGGCGTGGGTCGCACCCCGCCTCGGGCAGGGTGATCACCCTGACAACGGTGTCGGTCGTACTCATCGGTCCCCCGTGCTGTTCGGTTCAGGTCCGGGACGGACGGCGTCCCGGGCTAGTGCCGCGGCGGGCAACGTTTGCCCGTCAAGGAGCGGCGTCCGGTGCGTGCTCTCGGTGTGCCGGCCGGAAGTCCTCGTACTGGATGTACTCGGGCTTTCGGCCGGTGCGGCGAGAGTGCGTGCCGGGCGTCGCGACGGGGCAAACGTTGCCCGTCGCGGCACTAGGTGGGTCCGGGCGCGCTCCGTCGCGGGCAACTTCCCTCGCCCCACTGCCAGAAGACTACGCCCCCTCACTGACAACACCCCAAAACGGAAGACGCCGGGCGGACGCCCGGCGTTGCCTTCCGGCCCGCCTCACCGCGGGCGGTCCCCCTGGACTTCCCTCACTGCGTGGTCACCACCGCGGCCTGCGGCCGGATGGGCAGGCGGTTGACCGGACGGCCCGTGGCGGCGCGCACCGCGGAGGCGACGGCCGCAGGGGAGGTCACCACCGGTACCGCGCTGACCGCCTTCGCGCCGAAGGGGGCGACGACGTCCCGCTCCTCGACCAGCTTCACGATCCGGACGTCGGGGGCGTCCAGGGCGGTGGACAGGGCGTAGCCGGTGAGGTCGGGGTGGCGCACCAGCCCGCGCGGGGTGCGCAGGTTCTCGGTGAGGGCGATGCCCACGCCCTGGGTGACGCCCCCCTCGATCCGGGCGGCCAGCTGGGCCGGGTTGAGCACCCGGCCCACGTCCTGGGCGAGGGCCATCTCCACGACCCGCACCGAGCCCAGTTCGACGTCCACGTCCACCACCGCGCGGATGGCGCAGAACGCCAGGCCCACGAAGGCGTCGCCCTGGCCCGACTCGTCCAGCGGCTCGGTGGGGTGCGGGCGGCACTGGGCGGTCGCCCACAGCTCCTTGCCGTCCAGCGCCTCCGTGACCGTGGTGGACAGCACACCGTCGTACGACGTGATCTTGCCGTCGGTGATCTGGAGCAGCTCGGTGGACATGCCGAACTTGTGGGCCAGCGGCTGGAGCAGCTGGGTGCGGACCATCTTCGCCGCGCGTTCCACCGCGCCGCCCGACACCCAGGTGTGGCGGCCGCGGCAGCCGGCGCCGGCCGGCGGCTGGTCGGTGTCGACCGGGGCCACGTGCACCTCGTCGACGCCGAGCGTGTCCTGGACGATCTGCCGGGCGAGCGTCGTGAAGCCCTGGCCGCTCTCCACCGCCGCGCACAGCACCGTCGCCACGCCGCCCTGGACCCGCACGGTCGCCGTGGAGACCTCGTCGGCGCCCTCCGCGCCGAGCATGTGCACCATGCCGAGGCCGTAGCCCACGCCCCGGCGCACCGCGCCCGGTTCGCCCGCGCCCTCGAGGCCGCCGGGCAGCAGCCACTCCTCCTCGGGGACGTCCTTGGGCAGCGGCGGCAGCGGGTGGTCCCGTACGGCCTGGAGCAGTTCGGCGACCGGGGCCGGGCACGTCACCGTCTGGCCGGTCGGCAGTACGTCGCCGGTCGCCATGGCGTTGCGCAGCCGCACCTCGGCCGGGTCCAGGCCGAGCTTCTTGGCCAGCTTGTCCATCTGCGCCTCGTAGGCGGCGCACACCTGCATCGCGCCCTCGCCGCGGACGTGTCCGGAGGGCGGGTTGTTGGTGCGCACGGCCCAGCCCTCGATGAAGGCGTTCGGGACGACGTAGGGGCCGCAGGCGAAGGACACGGCGGCGGCGAGGGCGTCGGAGGAGGTGTCGGCGTAGGCGCCCGCGTCCAGCAGGATCTGCGCCTCGACCTTGACCAACGTGCCCTCGGCGTCGGCGTGGTGGCGGTAGCGCAGCAGTGTCGGGTGGCGGTGGGTGTGGCCCAGGAACGACTCCTCGCGGGTCGCCGTGAGCTTCACCGGGCAGCCGGTCCTCAGCGCCAGCAGGCCGAGCGGGAGTTGGAAGCCCTGGTCCTCGCGGTCGGCGGTGGCGCCCGGCACACCGGTGACGACGATCTTCACGCGCTCGGGTTCCAGGCCGTAGCAGGCGGCGAGCGCGTCGCGGTCGGTGTGCGGGTCGGTGGAGGCGAGGTACAGCTCCACGCCGCCGTCGGGGCGGGGCACCGCGAGACCGGCCTCGGCGCCGATGGGGGCCGGGTCCTGGCGGCCGATGCGGTACAGGCCCTCGACGACGACCTCGCCGGCCGCCTCCGGGTCGCCGTGGCGCAGCGGGATGTGCCGGATCAGGTTGCCGTCGGGGTGCAGCGGCTCGGCCTCGAAGGCCTGTTCGGGGTCGGTCACCGGGTCGAGCACCTCGTACTCGACGATGACGGCGGCGGCGGCCATCCGCGCGGTGTCCGGGTGGTCGGCGGCCACGGCCGCGATGGGCTCGCCGTGGTGGCGTACGACCTCGGAGGCGAACACCGGGCGGTCGGCTGTGCCGCGGCCGTGCACCGGGCGGCCCGGGACGTCCTCGTGGGTGACGACGGCCCGTACGCCGGGCATCTCGCGCGCGTGCTTGGTGTCGATGGACAGGATGCGCGCGTGCGGGTGCGGGGAGCGCAGCACGGCCGCCCACAGCAGGCCCTCGGCCCACAGGTCGGCCGCGTACGGGAAGGTGCCCTCCGTCTTGGCGCGGGCGTCGGCGGCCGGCAGGGAGGAACCGAGACCGAGCGGCAGTGGTTCGGGTGCGGGGGCGGTCTCCGCGGCGGCGGTGGCGGCTTCGTTGCTCACGCCTGCCCTCCGTCCTGGCCGTAGGGGTCGTGCGGTGCCGGGGTGTCGAACGCGGAGGGGTGGACACCGCCGGCGCCCGGACCCGCCTGGTGGGGGATGCGCGGCTCGTCGGCCTCCTGCTCGGCCTCGTCCGTCGCGGTGTGCGCCTCGCGTTCGGTGACGACTTCCTTGACGGCCTGGAGGACGCCTCGGTAGCCCGTGCAGCGGCACAGGTTGCCGCAGAGCGCCTGGCGGGCCTCCAGTTCGGTCGGGTCCGGGTTGCCCTCCAGCAGGTCGTGCACGGTCATCGCCATGCCGGGCACACAGAAGCCGCACTGCACCGCGCCGCACCGGGCGAGCGCCCGCTGGACGTCCGAGGGCTGACCGTCCACGGCCAGTCCCTCGACCGTGCGCACCTCGCTGCCGGCCGCGGTGACCGCGGGCACCAGGCAGGAGGCGACGAGGCGTCCGTCGACCTGCACGTTGCAGGCGCCGCACTCGCCCTGCGAGCAGCCGTCCTTGGCGCCCGCGAGTCCGAGCCGCTCGCGCAGCACGTACAGCAGGGACTCGCCGATCCAGGCGTCGGTGACGGGCCGGTCGGCGCCGTTGACGCGCAGCACGTACGAGGCGAGCGGGTGCTCGTCCTGCGGGGGTGCCGGAGGCGGGTCCTCCTGGGCGGCGTCCGGCTGTCCGGCGTCCGGCTGTTCGGCGTCCGGGTCCGGGGTCGCGGAGCCCGTTGCGGGCTCCTCGGCGGCCCGGGAGGGCGACTGGGCATCCTCGGCCGGGCCGGGCCGTGCGGGCGGCTCGGCGGGCCCTTCGGCGGCCTCCACGGCCCCTCGGGCGTCCTCGCCGGCCTCGGCCGCGCCGGACGTGGACCGCGGGGAGTCCGCGGGGGACTCCGCCGGGTGCTCGGGCCGGGCCTGCGGGGCCTGGGCGCCCTGGTCCGCGCGGAGTTGGGCCTGCCGCTCCGCCGGGGCGCCGGCGGTGCCGTGCCCGGGTGCGGCTGCCGCGCCGTGCCCGTGCGGGGCGCCGGGCCCCTGGGCGGCGGCGGTGTCCGCGCCGGTTCCGGCCGCGGCCGACGGGAAGGGAGGGGCGGTCGCCGCGGAGGAGGCGGCCTGCGGCGCCGGCTGCTCGGCCGCGCGCGGACCCTCCGCCGGACGGCCCTCCACACGGCCCGCACCCGATGCCGCCCGGCCCTCGCGCGCCGCGGTCCCGTACGCGGCTTCAGCCGCCCCGGCACCGTCCGGCCGCCCGGCCGGGGCCGCGCCACCGGTCACGTCCCGCGCGGCGAAAGCCCCCGGCAGCCGCACGCCTCCGTGCGCGCCGTCCGCCGAAGTCCCGGCCCCGTACACGCCCTGGGCCTGCCCGGCACCGTGTCCAGCCGCACCCGGCCCTCCGGCCGGGGCCCCGCCACCGGCCGCTTCGGCGCCGGCACCCTGTCCGACCCCACCGGGCCGACCGGCCGCGAAGCCGCCATCGGCCGCACCACCCGCACCGGAAGCCCCCGGCAACCGCACACCCGCGCCCGAACCGCCCGGTGCAGCCCCGTACGCCGCTTCAGCCGGGCCGGTCCCGTAGGCGCTCTCGTGGGGGCCGCCCATCGGCGGCTCGCCGGGCTGTCCCGGTGTCCCGGGCTCGGCGCGGGGGCGGCTCCAGGCCTGGCCGACCTCCTCCGTGGCCCACGGGGCGGCCGCGCCGCCGGGGAGGGTGGTCGGAGGGGTGCCGCCCCACTGCTGCATCAGCGACGACGTGGTGAACTCGCCCGATTCGTCAGGGATGTCGCCCCCGGCGACCGGGATCGACCACTGCCCGGTCACATCCTGGCCCGGCACGTCCTGGCCGGGCGCGGAAGGGGCCTGGGCGACCGGGCCCCCCTGGGACTCGCCGAAGTTCCACTGCTGGGTGGCCTCCGGACGGTACGTGAACCGGTCGTCCGTGCCCGCGTCCTGCGGCACGGCGTTGGGGTCGGGCCACTGCGCGCCCTCGGCGGACCCGCCCGGCACGCCCCAACCGCCGGGCCCCGCCGGGTCGGTGCCCCCCGGGGAGGGCGTGGCCGCTATCCGCGGCGGCACGTAGCCGTGGCCGGGCGCCGCGAGCGGGCTGTCGGCGGCGAGGAGGGCGTCGATGCCGCCCTCGGGCAGCTTCACGAAGGCGGTGGCGCCGTCGTCGTACTCGCCCTGCGGCAGCGGATCCCATCGGCTGCCGCCCGGCGTGCCCTCCGCGTGCTGGTCGTCGGTCACGACAGCGCCCTCCCCAGTGCTCGTCGGGCCAGCGCGGCGACGGTGCGCCGCAGATGCAGTACGGCGGGCGGAAGCTGCTGCACGGAGCCGTCCTCGGCCGGAACCGGATCGGGGATGCAGGCCGCGGCCACGTACTCGCCGAAGGCGTTCTGCGCCTCCGGGACGATCACGCGGCCGTTGTCCCAGTCGATGAGCTGGGCCACCCAGTGCTCGGCGTCCAGCGGCCGCAGCGGCATCGGCGCTATGGCGCCCACCGCGCACCGCACCCCGCGCCGGGCCGGATCGAGGACCAGCGCCACGGACGCGACCGCGCGGCCCGGTCCGGTACGGCCGGTCGCCTTGAGGAAGACCTGCGGCGCGTGCAGCAGCGGCACGCGCACGTAGCCGATGAGTTCGCCCCCGCGGAGCATCTCCACGCCGGCCAGCAGGTGCGACACCGGGATCTCCCGGCGGGCTCCGCCCGGGCCCGCGATGATCAGGGTCGCCTCCAGGGCGGCCAGCACCGGCAGCGCGTCCCCGGTGGGGGCGGCGGTGGCGATGTTGCCGCCCAGGGTGCCCGCGTTGCGGATGTGCGGTGGGCCCGCGGCGCGCGCGGCGGCGGCCAGCGCCGGGATCAGCGCGGCGAAGTCGGGACGCCCCATGCGGGCGTGGGAGAGGCCGGCGCCGAGCAGCGCGTGGCCGTCCTGGTACTGCCAGCCGCGGATCTCGCTGATCCGGCCGAGGCCGACCAGCGCGGTGGGCCTGAGCTGCCCGGAGTTGACGGCCGCCATGAGGTCGGTGCCGCCCGCCACGGGCACCGCGGCGGGCATGGCGGTGAGTGCCGCCACCGCCTCGTTCAGCGTCGTGGGCAACGTGACGGCCTGCGCCGCCTGAGGTGCGTGCGTGGTCAAAACCGGCTGCCCCTTCCCGCTGCCCCCGCTGGTCCCACCTGTGCTGCCGTACGGTACGTGCCGACAGGGCGGACGTGGCAACTCTGGCACATCTTCGCAGGGCCCGAGGACAGGGGTCCGCTAGGTGACATTCGCCCACCTCATCGGGGACATCGTCCGATTTGGCACACCATCACCGATGCGAGCGAATTCCCACTCTTCGCTGACTCTTGCGGTCTTTTTCCGGCACTTGTTCGAGACAGCGGGCGGAACCGGTCGTCCCGCTACCTCGACGGCGGCGGCCCCTCCAGGGGCCGCCCGAGAACGCCGGGGCGCCGCTGCCACGGGCGCGGTCCGGCGGGCGGCCGGTAGCGGACTCCCAGGGCGTCCAGGCGCCCGTAGTGGGCGGTCATCCGCCGCTCGAAACCCGCGAAGTCCCGTTCCGCCGGGGCGGGCAGGGCGCTCCAGGCGACCTCGGCGAACGCGGCCAGCCGGGGGAACACCTGGTAGTCCACGCGGGCCTGATCCTCCATCACCTCGGTCCACACGTTGGCCTGCGTGCCCAGCACCCGGCGGGCCTGCGCCGCGTCCAGCTCCGGGGGTACCGGCTCGAACCGGTAGACGTCCTCCAGGGTCCGCACGAAGCCGATCGGCACGGGCTCGTCCTCGCCCGGGGCCTGGCGGTGGTCCAGGTACACCTGCTGCTCGGGGCACATGACGACGTCGTGACCCGCCCGCGCGGCGGCGATCCCGCCCGCGTACCCGCGCCAGGACGACACCGCGGCCCCCGCCGCCAGGCCGCCCTCCAGGATCTCGTCCCAGCCGATGAGCCGGCGCCCGCGCGCGGCGAGCCAGGCGTCGAAGTGGCCGACGAACCAGGCCTGGAGTTCGTCCTCGCCGGCCAGTCCGAGTTCCGCGATGCGCGCCTGCGCGGCCGGCGAGGCCCGCCACTGCTCCTTGGGGCACTCGTCGCCGCCGATGTGGACAAACGCCGAAAACGCAGAGAACGCTGAGAACGCTGAGAACGCTGAGAACGCTGCGGACCCCGAGAACCCCGCGGACCCCGCGGACCCCCCGGATCCGGTGTTCGCCACGGCGTCCACGGGGAACAGGTCGAGCAGTTCCTCGAAGACGCCCTCGTAGAAGCGCAGGGTGGTGTCGGTGGGGGCGAGGACGTTCGGACTGACCCCCCAGTCGTCCCAGACGGTGAGGGCGGCGGTGTCGACGACGTCGGTGTTGCCGAGTTCCGGGTACGCGGCGATGGCGGCCTGCGAGTGCCCGGGGACGTCTATCTCGGGGACGACGGCGATGTGCCGCTCGGCGGCGTAGGCGACGATCTCCCGGATGTCGTCCTGGGTGTAGTGACCGCCGTGCGGTTTGTCCTCCCACAGCGGGGACGCCCGGTGGCCGAATCTCGTCCGCGCCCGCCAGGAACCGACCTCCGTCAGCCTCGGGTACCGCTTGATCTCGACGCGCCAGCCCTGGTCGTCCGTCAGGTGGAAGTGCAGCACGTTGAGTTTGTGCGCGGCCATCAGGTCGAGGTAGCGCAGGACGCCGTCCTTCGGCATGAAGTGGCGGGCCACGTCGAGCATCAGACCGCGCCAGCGGAAGCGGGGGGCGTCCTCGATCACGCCCGCCGGGACCGCGTGGGCGGCGTCCGGCCGCAGGGGGGCGCGCCGGAAGGCGTCGGGGCCGAGCAGCTGGCGCAGGGTCTGCGCACCCCAGAAGACCCCGGCCGGGGAGCCGCCGCGGATCTCGACGCCCCGGCCGGGCACGGCGGCGAGCCGGTACCCCTCGGGCTCCAGGGAGTCGTCCAGGCGCAGCCGTACGGAGTCCGGGTCGTCCTCGGCGCCGGGCGCGAGGGGCAGGCCGAGGGCCGCGCCGAGCGTGCCGCGCAGCCAGCGTTCCGTGCCGCCGGTGCCCTCGGCGGCCCACAGGGTGGTGCCCCGGTCGAGGGGGACGGCGCGGTCCGGGAGGCCGGCCACGGCGCGCGGGGCCGGAATCACGTCGGTCATGCCCCCATGGGTAGCGGCGGCCGCGACACGGCGCAACGCCCGTTGCACATGGTGCACCGGCCGCCCCACGACACAGGCCCCCGAGGCGCGCCAGACGCGCCTCGGGGGCCCTGCGAGTCTCTGCCGAGCGGGCAGCGGGTTACTTCTTCTTGTCGTCGCCGCCCTCGCCGCCGCCGGTCATGGATTCGTAGATCTCCTTGCACAGCGGGCAGACGGGGTACTTCTTCGGGTCACGGCCCGGCACCCACACCTTGCCGCACAGCGCCACGACGGGCGTACCGTCGAGGGCGCTCGCCATGATCTTGTCCTTCTGGACGTAGTGGGCGAAGCGCTCGTGGTCGCCGTCGCCGTGGGACACCTGCGGCGTCGGCTCGACGAGGGTACCCGTACCAGTGCCGCGCTCGGGCTCGAGAGTGCTCATACGGCAAGGGTACTGAAGGCGCCGCGCATCAGTTGAGCGAAGGGTCGTCCGGATATGTGGCGACCATCGCCAGTTCGTTGCGCTGGCGGCGCAGCACCTCGCGCCACAGTTTCTCGGGGGCCGGTGAGGACACGTCGCCGGGTTCCGACTCGACGACGTACCAGGCACCCTCCGCCAGCTCGTCCTCCAGCTGGCCGGGTCCCCAGCCGGCGTATCCGGCGAAGATCCGCAGTGAGCCGAGGGCGGAGGCCAGCAGCTCGGGCGGTGCCTCCAGGTCGACGAGACCGATCGCGCCGTGCACCCGGCGCCAGCCCAGCGGGGCGCCTTCGCCGGAGCCGCCGGGGATGACGGCGACGCCGAGTGCGGAGTCCAGCGACACCGGGCCGCCCTGGAAGACGACGCCGGGCTCCCCGGCGAGGTCCGCCCACCCCTCCAGGATGTCGCCCACGTCCACGGGGGTGGGACGGTTGAGGACGACACCGAGGGAGCCCTCCTCGTCGTGGTCGAGAAGGAGCACCACCGCACGGTCGAAGTTCGGGTCCGCCAGGGCGGGCGTGGCCACGAGCAGCCGCCCTGTGAGCGAGGACACCTCGGTCATGCCAGACATGATCCCGCATCTTCCCCGCGCATGGGGAGCCAATCCGGCTACGGGGGTGAGCGCAGCTCAGGGGACACCGAAGCGTCACCGGCGCACGGCGTGTGCGGTGACCGCACGTGCCCGGTGCTCAACGGGGCGTGTTGGTGCGGTGTGGTAGGCCAACCCGGGCCGCCGACGGGCTTTCTGAAGGGGGGCGCATGGCGATTACCCTGTCTCTCCGGCCCCCTCCGAAATGATCGGCCGGCTCCTGCCCACCTCATCGGAACGCGAGATACATGACCGTCAACGGCACTGATGACGTACTGCTTGTCCATGGCGGAACCCCGCTGGAGGGTGAGATCCGTGTCCGCGGTGCGAAGAACCTCGTACCGAAGGCCATGGTCGCCGCCCTGCTGGGCGGTGAGCCAAGTCGCCTCCGCAACGTTCCGGACATCCGTGACGTGCGTGTCGTCCGCGGTCTGCTGCAACTGCACGGGGTGACGGTCCGTCCGGGTGACGAACCCGGTGAGCTGGTGCTCGACCCGACCCGCGTGGAGAGCGCGAACGTCGCCGACATCGACGCCCACGCGGGCTCCTCGCGCATTCCCATCCTGTTCTGCGGGCCGCTGCTGCACCGGCTGGGCCACGCGTTCATCCCCGGCCTGGGCGGCTGCGACATCGGCGGCCGGCCCATCGACTTCCACTTCGACGTGCTGCGGCAGTTCGGCGCGGTCATCGAGAAGCGGGCCGACGGGCAGTACCTGGAGGCCCCGCAGCGGCTGCGCGGGACGAAGATCCGGCTGCCGTACCCGTCCGTCGGCGCGACCGAGCAGGTGCTGCTGACGGCCGTGCTGGCCGAGGGTGTCACCGAGCTGTCCAACGCGGCCGTCGAGCCGGAGATCGAGGACCTGATCTGCGTTCTGCAGAAGATGGGCGCGATCATCGCGATGGACACCGACCGCACCATCAGGATCACGGGTGTGGAGAAGCTCGGCGGCTACGACCACCGGGCCCTGTCGGACCGGCTGGAGGCCGCGTCCTGGGCGTCGGCGGCGCTGGCGACCGAGGGCGACATCTACGTCCGCGGCGCCCAGCAGCGGTCGATGATGACCTTCCTGAACACCTACCGGAAGGTGGGTGGCGCGTTCCGGATCGACGACGAGGGCATCCGCTTCTGGCACCCGGGCGGCCAGCTGAAGTCCATCGCGCTGGAGACGGACGTGCACCCCGGTTTCCAGACCGACTGGCAGCAGCCGCTGGTGGTCGCCCTGACCCAGGCCACGGGCCTGTCGATCATCCACGAGACGGTGTACGAGTCGCGGCTGGGCTTCACCTCCGCGCTCAACCAGATGGGTGCCCACATCCAGCTCTACCGCGAGTGCCTGGGCGGCTCCGACTGCCGCTTCGGGCAGCGCAACTTCCTGCACTCGGCCGTGGTGTCGGGACCGACCCGGCTCCAGGGAGCCGACCTGGTCATCCCCGACCTGCGCGGCGGCTTCTCCTACCTGATCGCGGCCCTCGCCGCCCAGGGCACCTCCCGCGTCCACGGCATCGACCTGATCAACCGCGGCTACGAGAACTTCATGGAGAAGCTCGTGGAGCTGGGCGCCAAGGTGGAGCTCCCGGGCCAGGCCCTGGGCTGACCGAGCCCTCCCCCGCCGGGCCGGGCCCTGGGCTGATCCGCGCCCCCCGGCGGGCGCCGGGGGGCGCGTACGACGTTGGGGCGGCCCCCGGTGAGGGGACCGCCCCAAGGGCGTCGTGGTGGCCTGGAAGGACCGGCCTACAGCGCCTCGTACGCCGTCCCATGGCGTACGGACGCCGAGGTCACTTGCCCTTGGCCGCTTCCTTGAGCTTGCTGCCCGCGGAGACCTTCACGCTGTAGCCGGCCGGGATCTGGATCGGCTCGCCGGTCTGCGGGTTGCGAGCGGTGCGAGCGGCACGGTGGGTGCGCTCGAAGGTCAGGAAACCAGGGATGGTGACCTTCTCGTCCCCCTTGGAGACGATGTCGCCGACGACGTCGGCGAACGCGGCCAGCACGGCGTCGGCGTCCTTGCGGGTCACCTCGGCGCGGTCGGCCAGCGCGGCCACCAGCTCACTGCGGTTCATGTTGTTACTCCCGTGTTCTTCTTGCCGTTGCGGCGAGGCCGCATGTTGGGCACAGCGAAGCCGATGCTGCCAGGGTCCTCGGTGAGTCCCCGGACCCGGGTCCGTCGCCGAACCCTCGCGCCCAGGGAGGCATCCTGCCCCCACCTGCGGCGCGAATGCCAATCCAGCACCCATAGGAGTCGTGAGAACACCCTTGGGAGTCACACGAAGAGATGCCCGAGCCTGGCCGTCACGATAGGGCCGCACCGGCGGCGTGGTGCCACGACGCGCCGGTTTCGCGGCGCGTCGTGGCCATCCTCACGCCGTTGCCGCAGTCTTCGCGGCCGCCTCCCGGACCGCCCCGGCGACCGCGCCGGCGACCTTCTCGTTGAAGACGCTCGGAATGATGTAGTTCGGGTTCAGCTCGTCCCCGGTGACCACGTCGGCGAGGGCCTGCGCGGCGGCCAGCATCATCTCCGTGTTGACGGTACGGGACTGCGCGTCCAGCAGGCCGCGGAAGACACCCGGGAAGACCAGCACGTTGTTGATCTGGTTGGGGAAGTCGGAGCGGCCGGTGGCCACAACCGCCGCTGTCTGACGGGCGATTGCCGGGTCGACCTCGGGGTCGGGGTTCGCGAGCGCGAACACGATCGCACCCTCCGCCATGGCGGCCACGTCGTCGCCGTCGAGCACGTTGGGCGCCGAGACGCCGATGAAGACGTCCGCGCCGTGCACGGCCTCCTTCAGCGTGCCGGTCAGGCCCTCCGGGTTGGTGTTGTCCGCGATCCAGCGCAGCGGGGAGTCCGGGGCGGCCCCGACCAGGTCCTCACGGCCGGCGTGCACCACACCGTGGATGTCGGCGACGACGGCGTTCTTCACACCCGCGGCGAGCAGCAGGCGCAGGATCGCCGTACCGGCGGCGCCGGCGCCGGACATCACCACGCGCACGCTGTCGATCGACTTGTCGACCACGCGCAGCGCGTTGGTCAGCGCGGAGAGCACGACGATCGCGGTGCCGTGCTGGTCGTCGTGGAAGACGGGGATGTCGAGGGCCTCGCGCAGCCGGGCCTCGATCTCGAAGCAGCGGGGCGCGGAGATGTCCTCCAGGTTGATGCCCGCGAAGCCGGGGGCGATCGCCTTGACGATCTCGACGATCGCGTCGCTGTCCTGGGTGTCCAGGCAGATCGGCCAGGCGTCGATGCCGGCGAAGCGCTTGAAGAGGGCCGCCTTGCCCTCCATGACCGGCAGGGCGGCCTTCGGGCCGATGTTGCCCAGGCCGAGCACGGCCGAGCCGTCCGTCACGACCGCAACGGAGTTGCGCTTGATGGTCAGGCGCCGAGCGTCCTCGGGGTTCTCCGCGATCGCCATGCACACGCGGGCCACGCCGGGGGTGTAGACCATGGACAGGTCGTCACGGTTGCGGATGGGGTGCTTGGACGCCATCTCGATCTTGCCGCCGAGGTGCATGAGGAACGTACGGTCCGAGACCTTGCCCAGCGTGACGCCCTCGATGCCGCGCAGCTTCTCGACGATCTCCTCGGCGTGGGACGTCGAGGTGGCCGCGATGGTGACGTCGATCCGGAGCCTCTCGTGGCCCGACGCGGTGACGTCGAGGCCGGTCACCGACCCTCCGGAGGACTCCACGGCCGTGGTGAGCTGCGATACGGCGGTTCCGCCCGCCGGCACCTCCAGACGGATGGTCATCGAGTAGGAGACGCTGGGCGCCGTTGCCATGGCCGACTTCCTCTGCTTTCACCGTGTCGCGAAGTTCTGCCGTCCGATCGTCGCACCTACCCCCGGGTACGCGGTAGCCGCCCCTGATTGCGGACGTAGTGTTCACCGGGAGGTGTCGTTTTCGGAAAGTGAATTCCACCATACGAGAATCGGTGCGGTCACGGAAGACGCAGGGGCGGCGGGGAACGACAAAAGAGGCTCACGTCACATCGTGACGTGAGCCTCTTGGAAGTTTGACGACACCGACCCGCCATGCTCGCCTCGCGGCAAGTGGTCGCTCGTAGCGACAAAGGTTGGGCCCGGGGGCTTGGATCGGGCCGGTGCCGTGTCCAGGCTAACAAACGGATGGCTTGTGGCCATTCCCGTCGCAGCGGTTACTCCCGGATTCAGTCCCGCAGCAGATCCGGCACCCCGGCCCCGTCCGGCTCGTCCCGCTCGCCGGAGACCACCGTGAGCTGCTGGGTGGCCCTGGTCAGAGCGACGTACAGGACCCGCAGGCCGGCCGGGGACTCGTCCGCGATCTCCGCGGGCGAGACGACGATCGTCGCGTCGTACTCCAGGCCCTTGGCCTCCAGGCTGCCGAGGGCCACCACACGGTCGCCGAGCCCGGCCAGCCAGCGCCGGGCCTCCTCGCGCCGGTTCATGGCGACGACCACGCCGACCGTGCCGTCCACCAGGTCCAGCAGCCGTTCGGCCTCCGCCCGCACGGTCTTCTCCACGGAGCCCCGGACGACGGCGAAGCGCGGCTCCACGCCGGTGGAGCGCACGGCCCTCGGCGCGGTGGAGCCGGGCATGGCCAGGGCGAGGACCCTGGAGGACAGCTCGGCGATCTCCGCCGGGTTGCGGTAGTTCACGGTCAGCTCGAAGCGGCGGCGCGGCCGGGTGCCCAGGGCCTCGTCGCGGGCCTCGGCCGCCTCGTCCGGGTCGGACCAGGAGGACTGTGCGGGGTCGCCGACGACCGTCCAGGTGGCGTGCCGACCGCGGCGGCCGACCATCCGCCACTGCATGGGCGTGAGGTCCTGCGCCTCGTCCACGATGACGTGCGCGTACTCGGTGCGCTCCTGCGCCAGTCGCTCCGCCCGCTCCCGCTGCGACTCCTCGCGCACCGGCATCAGCTCCTCGAGGCCGGTGAGCTGGTCCAGCGGATCCAGTTCGCGCTTGCGGCGCGGGCGGGCCGGGGTGCCGAGGATCGCCTGGAGCTCGTCGAGCAGGGCGACGTCGTGCACCGAGTGGCCGCCGCGCCGCAGCGAGCGGGCCACCCGGCGCACCTCCCCCGGGTTGAGGATCCGGCGCGCCCAGCGGCCCAGCCGCCGCTCGTCGGCCATCGCGGTGAGCACCGCGGACGGGGTCAGCTCGGGCCACCAGGCGTCGAGGAAGGCCACGAAGGAGTCCTCGCCGGTGACGTCCTCGTCGAAGGAGGAGCGCAGCTCGGCGGCGAGTTCCGGGTCGGTGTGCCGGCCGGCGGCGCCCGACTTCTCCCACAGGGCGTCCAGGAGCAGCTTGCGGGCGCGCGGGCGCAGCAGGTTGACCGGCGCGGTGCCGCCGAGGGCGGTGCGCCGGACGTGGTCGAGCTCCTCGGCCTCCAGTTCCAGCCGGCGGCCGAAGGCGACGACCCGCAGCCGGTCCGGTGCGCCGTTCTGTTCCAGCGCGCCCCGTGCCGCCTTGCGCAGCACCTTCAGCATCCGGTACGAGCCCTTGGCCCGCGCCACCGCCGGAGCGTCGTACAGCGTGGCCTCGGTGCCGTCGACGAGCGAGCCGATCGCCCGGATGGCGACCTGGCCCTCCTCGCCGAGCGAGGGCAGCACACCCTCGGTGTAGGCCACGAGCAGCGGTGTCGGGGAGACGATCAGGATGCCGCCCGCATAGCGGCGCCGGTCCTGGTAGAGCAGGTAGGCCGCCCGGTGCAGGGCGACCGCCGTCTTCCCCGTCCCCGGGCCGCCCTCGACGTACGTCACCGAGGCGGCGGGGGCGCGGATGACCAGGTCCTGCTCGGCCTGGATGGAGGAGACGATGTCCCGCATGGTGTGGCTGCGGGCCCGGCCGAGCGCGGCCATCAGCGCGCCGTCGCCGATCGCGGGCAGCTCGTGGCCGTCGAGGAAGGCCTTCAGCTCCGGGCGCATCAGGTCGTCCTCGACCCCGAGCACACGCCGCCCCTTGGAGCGGATGACCCGCCGGCGTACGACGCGGCCGGGGTCGACCGGGGTGGAGCGGTAGAACGGGGCCGCGGCCGGTGCCCGCCAGTCGATGACCAGCGGGGCGTAGTCCTCGTCGAGGACGCCGATGCGGCCGATGTGCAGGGTCTCGGCGATGTCCGCCGTGCCGTCCCCGCGGACCGCGCCCTCGGCCGGCTCCACCGCGGTGTACGCGCCGTCCGGGCCCTTCCTGCCGTCCTTGCCGAGCAGCAGGTCGATCCGGCCGAAGAGGAAGTCCTCGAACTCGTTGTTCAGCCGGTTGAGGTGGACGCCCGCCCGGAAGACCTGCGCGTCCCGCTCGGCCATCGCGCCGGGTGTGCCCACCTGGCCGCGCTGGGCGGCGTCGCGCATGAGGAACTCGGCCTCGTGGATCTTCTCCTCGAGGCGGCGGTACACCCGGTCCAGGTGCTGCTGTTCCACACCGATCTCACGGTCCCGTACGGAGTCGTGCGCCGCTTCGTGCGCTGCGCCGTGGACCGATCCGACCGCGGAATCCTGTTGAGCCTGTGCGGCCACCGGGCCCCCTTCTGACGTGCTGGGCAGCCGTCAACCGTACGCGAAGGGGGCCCGCTCACGGAAGTTACGCGGGCACCTCGACGAGTCGCTGACCGTCGAAGGTCATCACTTCGAAGTGGTCGATCTGGTTCGGCTCCAGGGCCGAGCCGCCGCGGACGTAGAGGGGGTTCTTCGCCTCTTCCGTCTTCGCGTTCGGGACGCCGTAGCCCCACTTCGGGACGGACCAGGACGTGACCGTCTCGCGCTCGCCGTTCTTGCCGACGGCGACGAGCGAGCACTTCTGCGGGCCGGTGACGTTGTTCAGCTCGAGAACGGTGTTCGTGCCCCAGTCCTTCTTCTCGACGGCGACCGTCGCGGTGACCTTCGTCGTCGGGTCCGTCGCCGTGACCTTGTCGGGCATCGACTCGAAGGCGGACCGCGCGGGGCTCACGGCCACCGTGGTGTTGTTGTCACCGCCGTCCGAGCCGCTCACCGCGAACACGGTCAGCGGGCTGCCGATGATCAGCGCTGCCGCCGCCGCGACCAGATAGAAGCCGCGCCGGCGCTTCTGGGCGCGGCGTTCGGCGACCTCGTCGACGAGCTTCTCCACCAGGCGCGGGCCGGGCTTGGCCGACAGGGACTCGCCGACCACCTCGGGTGTGCCGGAGCCCGGCAGGTCCGCGAGCGCGGCCAGCATCGGCTCCATCCCGGCCAGCTCGTCGAGCTGCTGGGCGCACCACTCGCAGCCGGCGAGGTGCGTCTCGAAAGCGGTTGCCTCGGCGTCGTCGAGAATCCCGAGGGCGTAGGCGCCGACGGTCTCGTGCTCGTTCGGAGCCGGGGTTCCCTGCATGGCCCCAGACATACCCGCACCACCCGTTCCGAATCCCCCGTACCTGCTCATCACGCCGTCACCCCCCGCTCCTCCAGCGCCAGCTTCATCGACCGCAGGGCGTAGAACACCCGTGAGCGGACGGTGCCGCTGGGTATGCCGAGCGTCTCGGCCGCCTCGTTGACGGTACGCCCTTTGAAGTACGTCTCGACGAGCACCTCCCGGTGAGCCGGGGTCAGGTCGTCGAGCGCGTCCGACAGCGTCATCAGCCACAGCGCCTTGTCGATCTCGTCCTCCGCGGGGATGACCTCCAGCGGCGACGGATCGACCTCCTGCGGCCGGGCCTGCCGGCTGCGGTGGTTGTCGATGACGATGCGTCGGGCGACCGTCACCAGCCAGGGGCGTACCGAACCGGTCGCTCGATTGAGCTGGCCGGCGTTCTTCCAGGCACGGATGAGCGTCTCCTGCACCACGTCCTCGGCGCGCTGCCGGTCTCCGGCCACCAGCCGCAGGACATACGCGAGGAGAGGTCCGGCGTGCTCGCGATAGAGCGCACGCATCAACTCCTCATCAGGTTCCGAGGACTGGGACATGCGATGTCGGGCCCTCGATCCACGTTCATTGGCCACGGCCGCATCCTTGCGCACGCCCACCTCCGGTGTCCGGGGCTTCCCCCCAGTCGGTCGCTCGCCGACGGGTACGGATGCCGGGCACACCGTGTTCAAAACCGGCCGACGGATTTCCGTGGGGTGATGTGACGAGGGAGGACATGGGCGCACATTCCCCCCGCGTGGCCTTCACATTTCCGACACAGACACGAAGATGCGTGCGCTGCCCGCTCCGAGTGAAGACCAAACGGGGTGTTACGGAAATCACTTCGCCACCGGACTCACACAACCGGCAAATCGGCTGCGGGAGTTACCACCCCCACCCCCTCTACGCCCTTGAGTGGGCGGTGCGGCGGCGGTGGCGGGCCACCCGTTCGCGGTTCCCGCAGACCTCACTGGAACACCAGCGCCTCCTGCGCCCGCGGGACGTGTCCAGGTACACGATCGGGCAGTTGTCGCCCTCGCACTGGCGCAGGCCCGCCCGGGCCACCGGGTCGGTGAGCAACTCCACGGCGTCCCGGGCGATGACCGCGAGCAGGGCGGCGCACTCGGGCGGCCCCGCCAACTCCCGTACCAAAGCTCCGTCTTCGCCCCGTACTGCGCGGGGTGCGGGCGGCGCGGTGCGAGCGACGTCGTTGACGCGGGCGAGCGCGGGATCGTACGCCCGGGGCTCGATGGCGAGATACCCACGGACCAACTTCCCCACATTTCCCCGTAGTTCCCGAAAACCGGCGAGCCAGGAGGCGTCCGCGTGCGCCAGCGGGGAGCCTGGCGGCACCAGCCCCGAGCCGATGATCCACGCGCGCAGGGGCGCGACGGCGTCCAGCCGTTCCTCGGGGTGGGTGGTGGAGAGGAGATCCAGGCAGACCCGCCCGGCGTCGAACCTCAGCTCGTACGGGGCCGTGGCCGCAGCCAGTGCCATGTGCCTGTCACCGCCTAGGCTCACCCCGGCCGGCAGGCCTCACCGGGGCATCGTCGGAGGCCGGAAAACCGCTTCCCTCCCACAGTGCCCGCCCACCGGCCGGACCGGTAGCCCCCGGGCGGTCCGCCTCCGGTGTCCGGCCGGGGCGCCCTACTGGGGGTGGTACGGACCCGGCGGCTGCGGCGGGGTGTACGGCCCCGGCGGGGGGTACGCCTGCGGGTGAGGCGCCTGGGGGGCGGCGTACGGACCGCTCGAGTACGGCTGACCGTAGGGCCCGTTGTTGTACGGCCCGTTGTTGTACGCCCCGTTGTTGTACGGCCCATGACCGTACGGCCCCGCCTGCGCCGCCTGCCCCGCAACCTGCGCGCCTGACGGCAGATACCGGACCCGTCCGTCCTCCTGCGTCACCGGCACGAACCCCGCGGCCCCGAGCCGTGCCGCGAACTTGGCGTGGCGCTTGCGCGTGACGAGGACTCCGATGCCGAGAAGCACCATCGCCCCGGCCCACACACTCGCGGCGACGAGGAAGGCGGACGCATCGGCACCGAGCCGCACCGCGAGGATGACGCACCCGACGGTTACGCCCAGAGCTCCGTACACCATGCGCTTCTCAGCGCTCTTGTCGGTGAGGTCGAAGTTGATGCGCGCCTTGAGGAGTTCCAGCGCGTCCGGCACGAGCGGCGGCAGCGACACCCCGTCCCCGGCGTTCGGATACTGCGCCCAGTTCTGCGCGGCCCGCGCCTGGGCCTGCGGACCGGGGTCGGGCACGAGCAGCAGCGTGAGCACGTTGTTCCGTCCCCCGGAAAGGCGCGCGTCCGCGTACTCGTACCCGAACTGCTGGGCCACGAAGGAGAGTTTCGCGGCCTTCTTCACCGATCCCATGGGAATGGTCAGCTCGACGGGCTGCCCCTGCCGCACCAGTTCCAGCATCTTCCGAACCTGCTGCTTACTCACCACGCCCCCTTTTTCGTCTCTTCACCGTTGCTCAGCGGTTGACGGCCTGGATCTCCTGGACCGTGACGTCCTGGGTGTCGCCGAACGTGCCCTCGGGCAGATCGCCGCCCGCGCCGCCGGTGCCCGTCCAGTGGATCTTCCAGGTGATCGTGGCCCTCAACCGGTAGGAACCGTCACCCGACGACCGCAGGTACCTGACCCCGCAGGGCGGCGTCCGGTCGGCCTTCCCCTTGGCGTACGCCTCCCCGATACGGCCACCGTTGATCGCGCAGACCCCCGAGGCGGGGTAGGTCTCGGCGTCCGCCGTGCCGGGGTCGATCCTCAACGAGACCGGCTCGGCGGTCGTCGTCGCGGACATGTTCAGCACCGGAACCGAAGCCGTCACGGACACGGGCCTGAACCGCGCCCCGTCCAGCCACGCCCAGGTCGGCAGATTCACCTTGGTCGCCCCCGCGGGCGCGAGGGTCACCTCGGTACCGGGGACCCGGATCTCGTTGTAGGCGAGTTCGGCGAGGATCTGGGGGGTCACGGCGTTTTCGATGTTCGCGGGTGGAGCAGCGCCCCGATCAACCCAGAAGATCGGCTCATCACACTTGTCCCACCCCGGCGGGAAGTCCCTGTTGACGTACGAGTCCCACCAGTAGCCCTTGCCGGCCTTGTCCTTGTTGAAGTCCTTGTACGGGTGTCCGTCGACGTACCGGTCACGCTGCTGGGCGTCCCACTCGGGCCCGGTGGACTCGGCCTCCCAGATCGGCTCCAGGTACTTCTGCAGTTGCCCCGGCGTGTATTTGGGGGCATACCAGCAGGCGGGCGGGGTCCAGGAGGTAACCGGCGCGACCGGTCCCACGGAGCTGCCGGTCCCGTTCTTGGAACGATCGAAAACAATGCCACCGGCCGTCGCGGAGATCGTGTCACCGTCGGCTCCGCCCGAAGGTCCCTCCCCTGAGGACGGAGTCCGGGCACCGCCGCCGATCTTGTTGTCCGCCAGGGCAGGAGAAGCACCTGCGAAGGTCGATGTAATCAGGGCCAGCACAAGCAGTCCCCGTAGGCGCCGCTTCACGGCTGGCACTTGGCACTCCCCCGCTGCGAGGCAAGCTTCTCGATGGTCCAGACACCCTTGTCGTTCCGGTGCAGCCGAGTGCTGTACAGCACGTAGCTGTTCTTGGTGACGGGGGTCTTGTCGACCTTCTTCGACTTCAGGTACAGGTCGTACGCTTTGCCCTGATCCTCACAGTAGAGAAGGGACGCGCTGTTGGAGCCGCTGACATCGACTACCGGGTTGTAGTAGCGGTAGCTGCCGGTGGTACGCGCCTCGGCCTTCACGTACGCCTCGATGAACTGCTGCGTCTGCGCGGCAGCCTCGCCCTCGTAGTAGAACCGGTACGCCGCGTCGAGCGGGTTCTGGTTCACGATGGCGAGGTCCACTGACTTGATCGACTGCTCGCTGTCGGCCAGCACGGCGTCCTTGTCCCGGTCTCCCGTCTTCGGCCAGTCAAAGGTGTACGACAGATCCGACGGCAGCTGAATCTTGGGCCGCTCCACCGCCGGAGATGCCGATGCGCTCGGCGAAGCCGAGGTCTCTCCTCCGGTATCCGCGCCCGCGATCTTGTCGTTGGCTTTCGAGCCGCCGGCGTCGCTCCCGCCGCAACCGGCGAGGAGCAGTGCGGTCGCCGTACCGGCGACGGCTGTGGTGAGCAGGCGGGTTGGACGGCGGGTCACAGCAGGCTCCTGGTGGGGCAGGTGGGTTGGGCGAAACAGCCGACACGCTATCGAGACCACCCAAGCCCACACCAGCGCGATGCGCATCCGCCACGTCCGCGCATGAGACGTACGCGAACGGAGCCCGCGCCTCCGCTCACAGCTCACCGCCCCTGCGAGGAAGGCAGGGGCGGTGAGCCGGGCGGGACCGGTTCGTCAGCCGAGTGTGGGCAGGGCCCTGCGTGGGGGGATCGCGTTCAGCAGGTCCGATGCCAGTGGCTCCCCGGTGTCCGCGTCGACGAAGCTGACGCGGACCACGGGGTCGCCGGCGGTGTCGCGGCTGGCGGTGGCGTCCAGGGCGAAGACCACGGACACCGGCCGCGCGTTCTCCCGCGTCCCGTAGACACCCGAGAACAGGAGGATCCGCCAGCCGTCCTCCTCCCAGTGGTCCAGCAGACTCGACCGGACCACCGGGAAGGCGGTCTGCCAGGCGAGGGAGTTCTCCAGCAGCTCGACGCTGGCGGCGACCGGCACCCGGTCGCCGGCCTCGGTGCCGAAGAGCGGATGCCCGAAGACACGCAGCCTCAGCCGGCGCAGCGGCAGCAGCCACCACCGGTCGAGATCGACCGACAGTGCCACCAGGACGGCCGCGGCCACGGCCAGGAACACGAGCGAACCGCCGGGCCGTCCGGTGAGCGTGGACCACCAGGCTCCGTGCGCCACCGCCGCCGTCGCACCGCCCGCGAGCACCAGTGCGGCGCGCACGAACGCGCGCCAGGTGATCGGGGTGTCCTCGTTGGCCGTACAGCCGCAGGAGGACTCCGGTGCCAGCGCCCGGCCGTAGCCGAGATAGCCGAGGAACCCGGCCCCGAGGACGGCGGTGGCCGCGCCCGGCACCGGGTTCGCCGGTACGGCCAGCAGGCCCGCGGCGAGCAGGAGTTCCACGGCGCCGGTGCCGCGCAGCACCAGCGCCGCCCGCTCGCTGCTGCGCAGCATCCGGGCCAGCGCCGTCCTCGGTGCCTGGCGCACGGTGTCCCGGTCGAAGAGCTTGACCGAGCCGGTCCACCCCAGCAGACCAGCGAGGACCAGCGGTACGAGGCCCGTTGTCAGTGAGAGCATCCTTGTCTCCCCTTCTCCTCCTCGGATCCGGCCGTCAGTGCCCGACGGAGATGCGGACGACGTCCACCGCGTTGTCGGACGGCCGCCAGGCCCCGAGCACCTGGGCGCTCTGCCCGATGCGCAGCCGGGACAGGTCCGGGGTGAGCGCGCGGCCCGCGTAGGAGGCGTTCGTCGTGTCCCGGTGGAGGTGGCCGACGATCTCGTGCTGCCCGTGGGAGAAGTGCAGCCGGTCCTTCGCGATGCCGCGGATCGTGGTGTCGATGTTCACGATGTTCACCCACACCGCGTCGGCGGCGACGGTGCCGTCCGGCATCGGTACGCCCCGCGCGTACAGCCCGTCCCCGATCTCGATGTCGCGGGCGGTCGTCGGGCGGACCTTCCAGACGCTGGTGACGTTGGTCATCTGGACCCGGGAGTGGTCGCCGTAGGATCCCGCGACCTCCAGGACACTGCCGGTGATGCCGGTGATCCGGCCCTCCACGAAGGCCGACTTGGGGATCGCCGGGTCGAGCGACGGCTCGGCGGCGAAGGCCGCGTCGGCGTCGAAGCCGCCGAGGGCGGACGCCCCGACGATGGTGGCGCCGCTGAGCGCGGCCGTGGTGAGGAAGCGCCGGCGGCCCAGACCGCCGTTGTCGTTCTTCTGTCGATACGTCATGCCGGAGTCCTCCTCACTCGTAGATGTAGACCGGCAGCATGCCGGAGCTGAGGTTGCCGATCGCCGAGAAGGCGGCCGGGGTCAGGTCCAGGACGCGGTTGGTGCGGCAGGCGCCGTTGCAGCAGGTGGCCTCGCCGCACCAGGACTTGGTGCGCGGTCCGCAGTCGGTGATCGTGATGCAGACGGTGGCGCCGGAGCACTGGTGCCTGACGTTCATCACCGAACCGCAGCCGCGTCTGGGGATGTTCTCGCCGCACAGGTCGGGCCGGGTGATGTCCCAGCACGCCTGTGACGCGTTGGGCCAGGCGCCGTGATGCGCGCTGGACTGGCAGTTGCCGCAGGCGCCGCCGCCCGCGCTACCGCACGGACCCCAGGAGGATCCGCAACAGAACCAGCTCGTTTCACCGGCCCATAGGCTGGTCGATCCGCAAGCCATCGTGCCGTCTCCCTTTGTCGCTGAATGACGCGCGTGAGTGAGCGTGCATCCCCCGTTGTTTTGACGAGTGCATGACAATTTCAGGGTGAGGGTTGTGCGCACAGAGCATCCCCATGATGCGCCCGTCTACGCGCGTTGGCCAGAGCCCCGCAGCACTCCGACTCCGCGGTCTGCGAAGAGACTTCGTCCCCGGGTTCCCGGGCCCCCGGCGGCGACCCCGGTCCGCGCGGCCCGAACGCCCGGCCGGGGGCACCGACGCGAAGGCCCCGCGCCCGAAGGGACGCGGGGCACCCCGCCTCAGTGGACCCGCCTCAGCGGCGGCCCGCCTCACCGCCCCCGTGGGCGGCCCGGCTCAGCGGGCTCTCGCCGCCTGCTTCTTCTTCGCCCCGTTCGGCCACAGCCGGGGCTTGCGCTTCGCCGCCAGGTCCTCGATCCAGCCGACGGAGAGTACGGCCAGGCCTATCAACGGCCAGATGAGCACGAACTGCCAGAACATCTCCGTCGAGTCCAGCCACGAGGAGGCCGCGTCGCTCTCCATGAAGGGCAGGTTGTAGACCTGGTCGAGTATCGGCACCGTCGCCATGATGAGCAGGTTGTGCCAGAGGTAGATCGTCACCGCTCGGTTGTTGGAGAGGGTGATGAGCTTGTCCCACTTGGCCAGCCGGCCCGGCAGCGTCTGCCACGACGGGGAGTACTGCAAAAGGATCACCACGATGCCGAACGACCAGGTCGCCTGCGCGAGCGGGATGTCGTTCAGGTCCCAGCCGTCGGGGCCGAGATGACCGGACGCCCACCACAGCCCGAACGCCATCACCGCGGCCGCGCCGGACACCGCCGCATAGCGCGGGATCTTCTTCAGCATGCCGTTGTTGTGGGCGAAGCCGAGCACCCAGCAGCTGCCGTACACGGCGAAGTCCTGGACCGCGTTGCCGGTCTCGCCGGGGATGGTGACCAGGCCGGTGCCGATCACGGCGGTAAGCGCCAGCGGGAACAGCAGGGTCGCCCACGGCACCCGGCGGAACGCCCACAGCAGCAGCGGGGACGCGAGCACGAACCACAGGTAGGCCCGCAGGTACCACAGCGGACCCGCCGCCTGGTCCGCCCAGCTGCTCTCCAGCAGCCCGGACTCGGAGCCGATGCTCAAGGGGTACGGCGGGGCGCCGATCGGCACCAGGTAGTTGAACACGCTGACCGGGCCCCAGAAGGAGCCCCCGAGGTCCGGGTCCCTCGCCGGGCTCCAGCCCTGCACGAACAGGATGCCGAGCACCAACGCGCTGAACACCCACATCGGGGGCACCAGCCTGCGCACCCTGCTCTTGATCACGGACCACGTGGGCCGGCTGAGCGAGCGCGCCATGAGCGAGCCGGCCAGGGCGAACATCACGCCCATGGACGGGAAGAGGACCGACAGCCAGGCCCAGCCGAAGAGGTGGTACACCACCACACGCACCAGGGCGACGGAGCGCAGCAGGTCCAGATAGCGGTCACGACCCGCGCCCGCCGGCTTCTTCGCCGCGGCGGCCGCGTCCGCGCCACCGGTGGCGTCGACCGCGCCGGTCGCGTCGACCGTGCCGACCGCACCGGCGGTGCCCACCGGGACCGCGCCGTTCGCCGCGTCCCCCATCTTCTGCGCGGGCATCCGCACCTCGCCCGCACCGTCGTACGGCCACCCGGCAGTGGTGTCGACCGGATGCCCGCCCGCGGAACCGGCCGGGAATCCGCCGGCGGTACCTGCCGGGTACGGGTACCCGCCCGCAGAACCGGAACCGGCCGGGAATCCACCCGCGGTACCTGCCGGGTACCCGCCCGCGGAACCGGCCGTCGCCCCCGTCGCGTCCCCGTACGGCCAGTTCCCCGGGGCCTGCCCCGAGCCGGCGGGTGCAGAGGAGCCGTAAACGGGGTCCGGGCCCGGGGGCCTCCCCGGTACGCCCGGCGGCGGTGTGCCGTCCGCCGAGCCGTACTCGTGTGCCGTCATCCGACGGGCCTCCGTTCACTGCCGCTGTCCGCGGTCCGCTGTTGCGGTATCGAACCCGGCGCCTCCACCACGCCGGTACGCCGCAGCTTCTGCCAGCGCAGCCGACCGCCGGTGAGCGCCGTCATCCAGGACCGGAGCAGGACGACGTACATCAGTTGCCGATAGAGGATCTGCTGGAGCGGCAGCGAGATGAGGTGGTTCATCTTCTCGCGGTCCAGCCGGAAGGCGTACGCGGCGCAGATCGCCTGCACCGCCAGCACGCCGAGCCAGGCGCCGACGGTCTTCTGCGTGGGTCCGAACAGCAGCCCGTAGAGCAGGAAGACGTCGATCAGCGGGGCCAGCAGCGGAGCCACCACCATGAACAGGGAGACGAACGGCAGTCCGACGCGACCGAAGCGGCCGGAGGGTCCCCGTTCCACGACGGCCCTGCGGTGCTTCCAGATCGCCTGCATGGTGCCGTACGACCAGCGGTAGCGCTGGGACCACAGCTGCTGCACGGACTCCGGGGCCTCGGTCCAGGCGCGGGCGTTCTCCGCGTACACCACGCGCCAGCCGTCGCGGTGCAGGGCCATGGTGACGTCGGTGTCCTCGGCGAGCGTGTCCTCGCTCATGCCGCCGACCCGCTCCAGCGCGGTGCGCCGGAAGGCGCCCACGGCTCCGGGGATGGTCGGCATGCAGCCGAGCATGTCGTACATCCGGCGGTCGAGGTTGAAGCCCATCACGTACTCGATGTGCTGCCAGGCCCCGATGAGCGAGTCCTTGTTGCCGACCTTGGCGTTGCCGGCGACCGCGCCGACCTTCGGGTCGGCGAAGGGCTGCACCAGCTCGCGGATGGTGGACGGCTCGAACACGGTGTCGCCGTCCATCATCACGATGATGTCGTACCGGGCGTTGGCCAGGCCGCGGTTGAGCGCGGCCGGCTTGCCCGCGTTGAGCTGGCGGATGACACGCACGCCCGGCAGGTTCAGGTTCTCGACGATGCGCGCGGTGCCGTCGCTGGAGCCGTCGTCGATGACGAGCACCTCGATCGGGTGGTCGCTCGCGACGAGGGAACGCACCGTGTTCTCGATGCACTTGGCCTCGTTGTACGCCGGGACGAGCACCGTCACCGGCTCGGTGATCGGCGCGTCGGGGCCCCAGCGGAAGTTCTTCTTGCGCACCCGGCGGGCGTGCGCCCCGGAGAGGAGCAGCATCAGGCCGAAGCGGACGAGGACGAGGGTGCCGATGACGGCGAGGCCGACGACCAGCCCGCCGGTGATGTCGTCCGAGGCCTGCACCAGGAAGATCCAGGCCCGGCCCTTCCACAGTTCGGAGCCGGTGACCGGGGTGTGCGCGCTGGGTGCGCCGAGGGCCTCGGTGAGGTTCTGGAACTTGTAGCCCTTGGCCTGGAGGTCGGGCAGGAACCTGTCGAGCGCCTCGACGGTCTGGTGCCGGTCACCGCCGGAGTCGTGCATCAGGACGATGGCGCCGTCGCCGTGCCTCGGGGTGGCCCTGCGGATGATCTCGTCGACACCCGGCTTCTTCCAGTCCTCACTGTCGGTGTTGTTGAGGACGGTGAGGTAGCCGCGGGAGCCGATGTACTTGGTGACCGGCCAGGACGCGTTGTCCATCGCGTCGGCGAAGGACGAGTACGGCGGCCGGAACAGCGACGTGCGGATGCCGGCGGCGCCCTCCAGGGCCATCTGGTTCTGGGACAGCTGCCAGTCGATGCCGCTGGGCGACTTGTAGGACAGGTCGGGGTGGTTGAAGGTGTGCAGCCCGATCTCGTGTCCCTCGGCCACGATGCGCTTGACCAGGTCCGGGTACTGCGAGGCCATGGTCCCGGTGATGAAGAACACCGCGTGCGCGTTGTGCTTCTTGAGCACGTCGAGCACCTTGGGGGTCCACGTGGGGTCGGGACCGTCGTCGAAGGTGAGGACGAGCCGGTGCCTGGGCACGCTGAGGCTGGAGATCTTGTCGCCGCGGGTGTCGATGACCGGGCCGCCCTCGATGATCTCCTCGGGCACCTTGTCGTAGGAGACCTCGGGCCTGACCCGGTAGTCGGCGAGGATCTCGCTGTGCACGTAGCCGCGCAGCATCAGCATCGCGGTCATGGCGAGCAGCAGCATGACGGGGAGCACCCAGCGCATGGGCAGCCGGCGGCGTCTCAGATTGACGGGTGCCGGGGCACGCTGGGATCTCCCGTCGCCTCCGGTGGAGCGGCGACGGTTGGAACGGGAGGCCATCAGAGGACGTTCTCCGGGGAGTTGTCGGATGCGGCGCCGGGCTGGTCGGCGGCCAGGTCGGTGGTGGCGACGGGGTCCGCCTTGGGGGCTCCCCCGGCGTTGGTGGGATTGTCGGGCGTGGGCGGGTCCGTGTCCTGGCCGGGGTCGGTCGAGCCCGGATCGGTCGACGACGGGCCCGGGTCCGGGGACGAGCCGCCGCCCCCGGTGACGGGCGGCGTGGAGCTGCCCGGGGTGTCCTTCTTCGTGCTGGACGCGGAGGGCTGGGGCTTGGTCGACGCGGCGGGCGCGCTGCCGGGCGCGGCCGGGGCTCCCGGTCCGGCGGTGGATCCCACGGGCGGGTTCACACCGGCGCTCGGGTCGACGGGGGCGGAGGGGTCGACGGAGGCGTCGGGCAGGCCGCTGGCGTCCGGGGACGGGCTGGTGGCGTCCGACTGCTGCGGGGACTCCTTGACCTTGCTCGACGGCTGTTCGTCGGAGCCCGGGACCGGGAGCGGCACCCACGGGGCGGCCGCGTTCCCGGACAGCAGCGTGACGACGATGACGACCGCGTAGACCGCGCAGGCGAGGCCGATGGCGATGCCGAGCCGGCGGAAGCGGCGGCTGCGGCGGCCGGACTCGTCGACGAAGACGGGCCGGTCGGCCTCCTTGGCGACGGGCCCGGCCGAGCCGAGAGTGCCGCCCGGCCGCAGGCTCACGGCGTCGAGCTGCACGGTCACCTCGTGCGGGTCGTGGTTCTCCCACGGGTCCTCGACCTGGACCCGCAGGGGTCCGGTGCCCGCGGGGCCGCCGCCGACCGGGTCGGCCTGGTCCGTGTCCGCGCCCGCCGACGTCCCGGGTACCGCGACATTCGGCGTTCCGGACAGTACCTGGGTCTCCGCGGCGAGCGCGGGTCCCGGCAGCATCTGCGTCTCGGCGGCGGCCGAGCCGGACGGCATCGGGGTGTCCGCGGCGGCCGGGTCGGCCGTCGTCCAGGGGTCCGCCACCGGACCCGGCCCGGGCAGCAGCTGCGTCTCCGCCGCGGCGTCCGGGTCGGTGAAGTGGCCGTTGTCGAACCAGGACCCGGCCGCCGGCCTCTGGTTCAGGCCCTCGCCGGCTCCCCGCGGGTGCCCTTGCGCACCGTCCGGACCGGTCTTCGGCCAGGCCGCCGTCGGTCCGGCGGTGTCCGACCGCGCGTCCCGGCCACCGGTCTCCGGTGTCGTTTCGGCGGGACGGCCCGATTCCGGTTCCGTGCCGGAGGAGTCAGCGGATACGAGTGACTCACTCGGGTCCGCGGCCCTCTCGCGGCCGCCTCCGGACAGCGGTCCGGAGCCGCTCGGTTGGGCGTGATTTGGCCATTTGTCGACGCGCACGTACTTCCCCCCCAGGGGCATGACTTCCAGGTGGGTTACGAATCCGGGCCTATGTACTGTCGGCGGGCAAGGACCCCCACCCGGCCCGAGCGCCCCCCTTACCACAGTGCACCCGGGCCCCTGAATGTATCGCATGTGGCCATGCCATGGAGATGGGACTCAAATGTGCACACCCATCACCACCTCGTCCATGGCCGGAATCCATTCCTCCACAGGTCTGCACAACCACCCCTCCTCGCGTGCCAGTTCGACGGCGGAACGCCTGAGCGCCTCCAATCCCGGATGAATCAGACCTTTCCGCCACACCAACGAAACCGGCGACAGGGGCACAGGGTCGACAAGAGGCCGCAGAACCGTCTGGGGCATCGCCGGAAAGTCGACCACGGCGAGGATCGGGTTCCGGTGCTTGGCCATGATCCGCCGGAATTCGGCCACGCCGATCGCGAGCGGAGCGGGCGGTGCGACGCGGATGCCGCGTCCCTCGAACAGGTCACGGGCGAGGTCCGTCCACTCCAGCGTGCGCGGATTGCCCGCGCCCGCGTACACGGTCTCCCCGGCCAGCGCGTCGAGCGGCACCTGCTCCAGGTGCGCGAGCCGGTGCCCCTCGGGCAGGATGACGGCCATCCGCTCGTACCGCACGGGCTGGTGCAGCAGTCCCTGCCGGACCACGGGGTCGAGCCCGGCGAACCGTCCGAACGACGCGTCGAGCCGCCCGGCCAGGATCTCGGCGGCGGCACCGGTCAGGCCGCTCTCGAAACGGGTCATCAGTTCCAGGTGCGGGACGCGGGAACGGGCGCGGTCCAGCACCCGCTCCCCGAACAGGCCCGGGCTGTTGACGTCGACGAGCAGCGGCCGCTCCGAGCCGCCCCGGCCGAAGGCGTCGAGCAGCGCGCGCTGCGCCTGGAGCACCCGGCGGGCGTACGGCAGCAGCCGGGTGCCCTCGGCGGTCAGCGCGACCTGCCGGGTGGTCCGTACGAACAACACGGCGCCCAGCTCCCGTTCCAGCCGCCGGATGTCCCGGCTGAGGGCCTGCTGGGCGACGTACAGCCGGGCGGCGGCGCGGGTGAAGTGCAGTTCCTCGGCGACGGCGACGAAGGCACGCAGCAGGCGGGGGGCGATGTCCTCGACGGAGAGGGGCGGTCCGGGTTCGGCAGGCACCGGCAGAACTTACAACGCGGATGCGTCAATCGCATCCGATCAGGTGTTGGACCGCAGGTCGGGCCGCGGGTGACGGTAAGCGCATGCCGCCTTCACCGTCTCTCGCAGCACCGGCCCGGAACCCGTACCGGCGTCTGTTCACCCAGCCCGGCACCGTCGCCTTCACCCTCGGCAACCTCGTCGCCCGACTGCCCATGGGCATGTTCAGCGTGAGCGCGGTCATCATGATCGCCGGCTCCCGGGGGTCGTACGCCCTCGCCGGTGCGGTCACCGCCACCGGCCTCGCGGCGACGGCCGTCGTGGCCCCCTGGATCGCCCGGCTCGTCGACCGCCACGGCCAGGCGCGGGTCGCCGTGCCCGCGACGACGTTCGCCCTGCTCGGCGGTCTTGCCCTGCTGCTGTGCGTGCACTACGACGCCCCGGACTGGACCCTGTTCGCCGCCTACGCCGCCACCGCCACGACCCCCAACATCGGCGGGATGTCCCGGGCGCGCTGGGCCCACCTCTTCCGGAGCGACCCGGAGGCCCGGCACACCGCGAACTCCTTCGAACAGGCCGCGGACGAGCTGTGCTTCATGCTGGGCCCGGTGCTGGCCGCGTTTCTGTGCGGGTCCCTTTTCCCGGAGGCGGGCACGCTGACCGGCGGGATCCTGCTGCTGACGGGCATGCTGCTGTTCACGGCCCAGCGGGCCACCGAACCGCCGCCGAGCCCCTCGGGGAGGACGGCGCCCCCGCTGCGCGCCCCCGGTATGCCGCCGCTGCTGCTCTCCCTCGTCGCCACCGGCGCGGTCTTCGGGTCGATGGAGGTCGTCACCATCGCCTTCGCGGACGCCCAGGGTCACCGGTCGGCCGCGGGTGCCGTGCTCGCCCTCCAGGCGGCGGGATCGTGCGCGGCGGGTCTGCTGTACGGAGCGGTGAAGCCGTCCGGGCCCGCCGAACGCCGTCTTCTGTGGTGTCTGGCCGCGATGGCGGCACTGATGACCCTGCCCCTGCTCGCGGCGGGCATCACCGGGTCCCTGGTCGCACTGGCCGCCGCCCTGCTGCTCGCGGGGATGGCCACCGCCCCCACGATGGTCACCACGATGACCGTGGTGCAGCACCGCACCCCCGAGGGCCGCCTCAACGAGGGCATGACCCTCGCGGTGACCGGCCTGCTCGGCGGCATCGCCTGCGGCAGCGCGACCGGCGGCTGGGCGGTCGAACACGTCTCGCCGACGGCGGGTTACGCGGTCCCGGTGGTGGCGGCGACCATCGCCCTGCTGATCTCGCTCGCGGGCGCGCGCTCAATGCGCGGCATACGCAAGGAAGACTGACCAGGCGTCGGCGTCCACCACGAAACGGGGGCCCTCGACGCCGAGTTTGGAGTCCCGGACGTGGATGGTGCGGGGGGAGACGGCGACTTCGACGCAGGCGCCGCCCTGCGAGTCGCTGTAGCTGGACCTGAACCATGTCAGGGGTTCGCTCATAGCTCCTTCGCCACCTTCCTGATGAATGCGGCCGACTCCTCAACTCCCAGAGCCTGCATACGGATCATCCCATGTACCTGCACCAGGTCGCTGACCCTATTTGCGTCAGCGTGCAGCACGCTGGTCTCCGGACCCTCAACGTACGCGAAGCGTTCGTGTTCGTCAGTCTCAAGCAGGATGAACGAGCCGTTGAGTGCGAGGCCGCCGCACCTACCGAAGGGCAACACCTGGATGGCCACGTTGCGCCGCCCGCCGATCTCCGGCAGGTGGAGCAGCTGCTGACGCATCACCTCCCGTCCGCCCACCTCCGTGCGGAGCGCAGCCTCGTAGAGGACGAAGCCGTAGACCACTTTGCTGCGAGACGTCAGCGCCCCCTGCCTTTCCAGTCGCGCTCTGACCCGCTCCTCAACTGTCTCGTCGTCCAGCGGCGGACAGCTCTCGCCGATCAGTGCTCGCGCGTACTGCTCGACCTGCAGGAGACCGGGAATCAGCCCGAGCGAGTAGTCATGCACGGCGATGGCCTCGGCCTCGAGCGCCATGTACTCCTGTGACCGCGCCGGAAACGGCTCGGGTTTCAGGAACTCGTGTGCGGCAACCAACTTGCCGCCGGCCCGGCACAGTTGGTCCGCGATCTGCAGCAACCTGAGGGTCGGTCGGCGTCGGCCGCACTCCATCGACTTGACGTACTCGTAGTCGTAGCCGGCCTCTTCGGCCAGGGACTGCCGGGTGACCTGGGCCTCCTCCCGCCACAACTTGATCTGCCCACCGCAGTAACGCCAGTTCTGCTGCGCCTGCTGGGACTCCCCCGTGGCCACGCGCCCTCACCCGCCTCCCGCCGCCGCACCGTGTACAGCCACGCCGCGTACCCGACCCGCTCCTTTCGAGGCTAGGCACAGGCCAGCAGGATTTTCCCGCCGAACGACGGAGAATCACACGCAAGGAACCCGCCGGTATGCCGACACCGCACCGCTCCCCCACCGCGCTCCCCCGGGACATCGAGTTCCGCTTCCCCCGCGACGCGCGCAGCGTGGGCCGGGCCCGGCTGCTCCTGCGCGAACAGGCCAGGTCGTGGAAGCTGCCCGACGAGGTGACGGAGACGGCGGTGCTCCTGCTCAGCGAGCTGATGACGAACGCCTACCGGCACGCGAAGGCTCCCGGCCGGGAGATCCGGGCGCGCTGCGTACTGAGCGACGGGGGCCGCCTGCGCGTCTCGGTCGCGGACGCCGAGGACACGCTGCCCACGGTCCGGGAGGCGTCACCGGAGGAGGAGTCGGGCCGGGGGCTCGCCCTCGTGGAGGCACTGGCGGACGACTGGGGCGCCGAGCCCCGCCCCGGCGGCATCGGCAAGACGGTGTGGTTCGAGCTTCACTCGGAGGCGAAGGAGAAGCTGTGCCAGGGACCGGTGGCCTTGACGGCCTGGTCGGAGTTCCCGATGTCCAGGTAGTTGCTCTGTCCGCCCGGCGGCACGGTGCAGTCCTGTGTGGTGTACAGGACGAGGTTGCTCTGCGTCTGGTTGTCGACGTTGGTCACGCCCTCGGGGAAACGGTGGCATCCGTCGATCGGCGGGTTGGTGACGGTCTCCACGACCCGGGCACCGTTGCGGCCCACGACGTGACCGGACGCCGTGTCCTGGCACGCGGTGAGCGCGAGGCCGAGCAACGCGATCCCGATGAGCGCGGCCTGCGACCGTGAAGAAGGCATCGAGCCTCCTGAGGTACGAGGAACTGCGAGGGACGTCGTCCTTCCTTCACTATCCGCCAGATCGGACGGACCCGCCCGGCGAACCGTGCGCGGCGGCCGGGGCACGACGAGAAAAGCCCCGCCGCTCGAAAGCGACGGGGCCTTGCCCACATGGGTGAAGGAGGCTCGGGAGCCTCCCGATCGTGGAGATGGCGGGAATCGAACCCGCGTCCAACGGTGCGGAATCAGGGCTTCTCCGTGTGCAGTCCGCTTCGCTTTTCTCAGCCCCGGAGATCACGCGGACAAGTCTCCGACGGGCTCAGTCACTGTGTGGTTTCCCTCTTCACCCCGTGACCGGGATCAAGGTTTAGTCCCCTAGCTGATGCCAGGATCCGGGTCGGGAACAGCCCCGGGCTGACACTCCCTTTTGTAGGAGGCTCGCTCTGCTACCTGAGATCAGGCAGCGAGGGCGAAGGCCTGCTGGGAGGAATCGCGCTTGGTGTTGGCGATTATTTTTTCGGCCTGTGGTTTACGAGATCATGGCCGCTTCCTCGACACGCTTCCCCTGCTTCGACAGCCGCTGTCGAAACCGATCATCCCCATGTTGACTTTTCAAAAACCCTCCGAGGAGGGGGTCGCACCTGCCTCGCGGTGCTGGTGCCATCGTACGTGACCAACGCGGGTCCGTGCCAGCGTATTCCCCGCGTCCCGGACCCGCCGCTACGCCCGCTGCCTGCGCCGCGCCGCCGCCACCGCGCGGTCCGTCTCGCGGCGGTCCTGCTTCTCGCGGAGCGTCTGCCGCTTGTCGTACTCCTTCTTGCCCTTCGCCAGCGCGATCTCGACCTTGGCCCGGCCGTCCTTGAAGTACAGCGCGAGGGGCACGATCGTGTGACCCGTCTCCTGGGACTTCGACTCCAGCTTGTCGATCTCCGCGCGGTGCAGCAGCAGCTTCCGCTTGCGGCGGGCGCTGTGGTTGGTCCAGGTGCCCTGGCTGTACTCGGGCACGTGCACGTTGTGCAGCCACGCCTCGTGCCCGTCGAGCTGCACGAACCCGTCGACCAGCGACGCCCGCCCCTGACGCAGCGACTTCACCTCGGTCCCCATCAGCACCAGACCGGCCTCGTAGGTGTCGATGATGAGGTAGTCGTGCCGCGCCTTCTTGTTCTGCGCGATCAGCTTGCGCCCTTTTTCCTTAGCCATAGTGCGGTCCATTTTCGCACTACGGAGGCGGTGTGTGGGAAGCGCATTAAACGGGCCTCAGGTCGAGTCGCCCAGACCGGTCAGAACCGTCTGCGCGCGCCGCAGCGCGTCCGGCCCGGCGTCCAGGTCCGGGGTGATGCCGTGGCCGTCCACGGCGTGCCCGCCGGGGGTGCGGTAGTGCCCGACCGTGAGCTCGGCGACCGCGCCGTCCGGCAGCCGGCTCGGCATCTGCACCGACCCCTTGCCGAAGGTGCGGGAGCCCACGACCACCGCGCGGCCGCGGTCCTGGAGGGCGCCGGTGAGCAGTTCGGCGGCGCTCATCGTGCCGCCGTCGACGAGCACGACCAGGGGCCGGGTGGTGTCGCCGCCGGAGCCGGCGTGCAGGGCCTGCTGGTCGCCGTCGACGTCGTAGGTGGCGACCAGGCCGCCGTCGAGGAAGACGGAGGCGGTGGTGACGGCCTCGGCGACCAGACCGCCGGAGTTGCCGCGCAGGTCGAGGACGATCCCACCGGTGGCCGGGGACCGGCGTACGGCGGTGCGGACCTCCTCGCCCACGCCCTTCGAGAACGCCGCGATCCTGACGACGGTCACACCGCCCGCCGACCGCTGTACCGTGACCGGGTCCGTCGACAGGCGGGCCCGGCGCAGCGACTGCGTCCACACGCGCCGGCCGCGTTGCAGGCCCAGGGCGACGGTGGTGCCGACGGGCGCGTCGTCGGCGTCGCCCCGCAGCAGCGCGACCACGTCGGTGACCGGCAGCCCGTCGGTCCGCTCGCCGTCGACGCTGCGCAGCCGGTCGCCCGGGCGGATACCGGCGGCCGCCGCGGGCGAGCCCGCCCGGACCTTCGCCACCTCGACCCGGCCGTCCCGCCGGCGCCGCGCCGACAGGCCGACGCCGGTGTACTGGCCGTCCAGGGCCTCCTGGAACTCCTCGTACTCGCCCCGGGAGTAGACGGCGCCCCAGAGGTCACCGCTGCGGCTGACGGCGCGTTCGGCGGCCTGAAGGGGGGACTCGCCGTCGGCCACGGCCTCGGCCGCCGCCCGGGTCACTTCCTCGGACCGGCCCACCGGCTGCACCGAACGGGCCTCGTCCTCCTGGGACTTGAGGTCGTCGTGGCCGGGCAGGGAGCCCGTCGCGGCGCCCGCCACCAGCACGCTTGCGAAGACCAATGTCAGGGCGGCCCCGGCGCGACCGCGGCGGGGCTGACGAAACAGGTCACGGCCTGACATGGCGGTGAGTCTAGGACAACGCCCCGAGGTCGCACGGTTGCTCGACCGTACGACCTCTTTGGCGTGCGTCACACCTTCAGGTACTTGCGCAGCGCGAAGAACGCGGCCAACGCCGGCATCAGCACACTCGTCGCCAGGATGAGCGGCAGCTTCGTCAGCACCGCGTCCCAGCCGATGAAGTTGATCAGATTCAGCTTCTGCGACAGGGCGAGACCGTGGTCGATGATGAAGTACCGCGCGGTCACCAGGAACGCGCAGGCGACTCCGCCGCCGATCACGCCGGCGACCGCCGCCTCCATGATGAACGGCGCCTGGATGTAGAAGCCGGAAGCGCCCACCAGGCGCATGATCCCGGTCTCACGCCTGCGACTGAACGCCGAGACACGCACGGTGTTGACGATCAGCATCAGCGCGACGACCAGCATCAGCGACATCACCGCGCGCGCGGCCCAGTTCATGCCGTTCAGCAGCCCGAAGAGGTTGTCCAGGATGCCCTTCTGGTCCTGCACGGAGTACACGCCGTCCCGCCCGTTGAAGGCGCTGGCGATGACCTTGTACTGCTCCGGGTTCTTCAGCTTGACCCGGTACGACTCCTGCATCTGGTCGGGCGTGATGGTGCCGGCCAGCGGGGTGTCGCCGAACTGCTCCTGGTAGTGCTTGTACGCCTCGTCCTGGGACTCGTAGGTGACCTTCTCGACCACCGACATCTTCTTCAGGTCGGCGAGGATCGTCTTCTTCTGGTCCTCGGTGACCGCGCCCTTCGCGCAGTTGGGGTCGCTCTGGGCGTTGCTCTTGTTGCAGAAGTAGATGGTGACGTTGATCTTGTCGTACCAGTAGCCCTTCATGTTGTTGACCTGGTCGCTCATCAGGAGCGACCCGCCGAACAGGGCGAGCGACAGGGCGACGGACACGACGACGGCGAACGTCATCGTCAGATTGCGACGAAGACCGACACCGATCTCCGACAGGACGAACTGGGCGCGCATGGCGTCTGGTCAAGCCTTTCCGTCGTGGACTGGTCAGTGCTGGTAGCCGTAGACGCCGCGCGCCTGGTCGCGGACGAGGCGGCCCTTCTCCAGCTCGATGACGCGCTTGCGCATCTGGTCCACGATGTTCTGGTCGTGGGTCGCCATCACCACGGTGGTGCCCGTCCGGTTGATGCGGTCGAGCAGCTTCATGATGCCGACGGAGGTCTGTGGGTCGAGGTTGCCGGTGGGCTCGTCGCAGATGAGCAGCTTGGGCCGGTTGACGAAGGCGCGCGCGATGGCGACGCGCTGCTGCTCACCGCCGGACAGCTCGCCGGGTCTGCGGTCCTCCTTGCCGCCGAGCCCGACGAGGTCGAGCACCTGCGGCACGGACTTGCGGATCTCGCCCTTGGACTTGCCGATGACCTCCTGGGCGAAGGCGACGTTCTCGGCGACCGTCTTGTTGGGCAGGAGGCGGAAGTCCTGGAAGACCGTGCCCAACTGGCGGCGGATCTGCGGGACCTTCCAGTTGGAGACGCGTGCGAGGTCCTTGCCCAGGACGTGCACCTGGCCGTGGCTGCACCGCTCCTCGCGGAGGATCAGCCGCAGGAAGGTGGACTTTCCGGAGCCGGAGGACCCCACCAGGAACACGAACTCACCCTTCTCCACTTCCAGGGAGACATCCCTGAGGGCCGGGTGGGTCTGCTTGGGGTAGACCTTGGAGACATTGTCGAATCGGATCACGGATGCACCACGGATCGCCGGGGGTAGGTGAGCGTGACCATACGCGAACCGGGTAGGGGCGCGCAGTCGCCGGTTGGGTTTACGTAGGGGATGTGTGTTTTTGTACGGGGCATATTCTCGCGGAGTTGATACAGAACCCACGCTTGCGGAGCGACCCGCGCGCCGATCCGGCGAACCTGGCATGGTGGGGGAGGGAACGTTCGCGCGCGCGTGGGCGTTGACTGAGTGGAACCGGTGCAAGGAGGGCGAGCGCATGACGTACGACCGGCTGGTGTGCGCGAACTGTGCGGCGCCCGTGAGCGAGGGCCGGTGCCCCGTGTGCCGTGCGAACCGCGAGCGCCTTCAGCAGGAGAACTTCTTCGCGGGCCTGAACCCTGTGGCGCTGATCGCGCTGCTGGTGGTGCTGATCGGCGCGCTGGCGCTGCTGGCCCACCAGACGGTGTAGGGCGCCACCGAGGACTACGCGGACGACGCGCAGGGGGCCCGGAGCTTGCCGCTCCGGGCCCCCTGGTCATTCACTCACCCTTACGCCGCGTACCGGACGCCGCGTACCGTGCGTGTACCGGTCGCCACGCTCAGGCAGCGGCGCCGCCGCGGCCCTCCATCAGACGCGGCAGGAACCGGAAACCGATACCGCCGGCGATCATCGTGGCGGCGCCGATCAGCAGGAACGTGGTCTCCGCGGCACCGGTCTCGGCGAGCTCCTTGCCGTTGCCCTGCGCGGACGGGTTGCGGTCCGCGCCGGTCTCGGTCAGGGCAGAGGAGCCCTGCTCCTGCGGGACGGTGTTGTTGCCACCGTTGGGGGTGGTGCCACTGTTGCCACCGCCGCTGTTGCCACCGTTGCCGCCGGCGTTGCCGGAGCCACCGCCGTTGTTGCCGGAGCCACCGTTGTTACCGGAACCACCGTTGTTACCGGAGTTGTCGTCGCCACCGCCGGGGTTGCCCGGGTTGTCGTCGCCACCGCCGGGGTTGCCCGGGTTGTCGTCGCCACCGCCCGGGTTGCCCGGGTTGTCGTCACCGCCACCCGGGTTGCCCGGGTTGTCGTCGCCACCACCCGGGTTGCCCGGGTTGTCGTCACCGCCACCCGGGTTGCCCGGGTCGTCGGGGCAGTCCGGGCCGGCACCGATGTCGCAGGGGTCGCCGTTGTCGTCGCCGCCCTCGTCGCCGCCCTGGTTACCGTTGTCATCGTCGCCGGTCAGCGACACGTTCGCCTTGATGCCGGTGCCGCCGATGCCGGCGTTGACACCGAGGTCGAGGGCCGAGGCCGCGCCCGCGGCGGTCAGCGAGGCGCCGGCTGCGATCACGGCGCCGGCCGCGATACGCGCGACACGAACCCGCGTCTTCTTCGTCATATGGTTGCTACCCCCAGTAGCTGAATCGTCTTCGAGCGGCGCGCGGGGCCGTGATCAACGGGGGTGGTTGGCGCAGTTGCAGATCCCCCCGGTTCACATGCGCCCCAGAAATGCGCATGCCACGTTTTACCCTTCCCGCTTTTCAGGGGAGCGTCAAGGTCGTTGCGGGCGTGATGTCCAACTGTGCCTTGTTTGCACATGGTTGGAGTCTGTGAGTGTGACGTAAAACCCGGACATCGCCCAACAGAAAAGGCAACTACCGCTGCAGGAGCGGCAGTTGCCTTGTCGACAAAGAGTCGGCTGCTGGTTTCCCGGGCTGCTACTTGCCCTGGTCCTGCTGCTTGCGCCAGCGAATTCCCGCCTCCAGGAACCCGTCGATCTCACCGTTGAACACGGCCTCGGGGTTGCCGACCTCGTGCTCGGTGCGCAGGTCCTTGACCATCTGGTACGGGTGCAGGACGTAGGAGCGCATCTGGTTGCCCCAGGAGTTGCCGCCGTCGCCCTTGAGGGCGTCCATCTTGGCCTGCTCCTCCTGGCGGCGCCGCTCGAGCAGCTTGGCCTGGAGGACGTTCATGGCGGTGGCCTTGTTCTGGATCTGCGAGCGCTCGTTCTGGCAGGAGACGACGATGCCGGTGGGGATGTGGGTGATGCGCACCGCGGAGTCGGTGGTGTTCACGCCCTGGCCGCCGGGTCCGGAGGACCGGTAGACGTCGATACGCAGGTCGGACTCGTCGATGTCGACGTGGTCGGACTGCTCGACGACGGGCAGGATCTCGACGCCGGCGAAGGAGGTCTGGCGGCGCCCCTGGTTGTCGAAGGGGGAGATGCGCACCAGGCGGTGGGTGCCCTGCTCGACGGAGAGGGTGCCGTAGGCGTAGGGCACCTGCACGGCGAAGGTGGTCGACTTGATGCCGGCCTCTTCGGCGTACGACGTCTCGTAGATCTCGGTCTTGTAGCCGTGCTGCTCGGCCCAGCGCAGGTACATGCGCTGAAGCCGCTCGGCGAAGTCGGCGGCGTCGACGCCGCCGGCCTCGGCCCGGATGTTCACGAGCGCCTCGCGGGAGTCGTACTCCCCGGAGAGCAGCGTCCGGACCTCCATCTCGTCCAGCGCCTTCTTGACGTCGGCGAGCTCGGCCTCGGCCTCGGCGCGGGTGTCCGGGTCGTCCTCGGCCTCGGCGAGCTCGAAGAGCACGTCGAGATCGTCGATCCTGCCGCGCAGGGCCTCCGCCTTCCTGACCTCCGCCTGGAGGTGGGAGAGCCGGCTGGTGATCTTCTGCGCCTCGTCCGGGTTGTCCCACAGGGAGGGCGCGGCCGCCTGCTCCTCGAGCACGGCGATGTCTGCCCTCAACTTGTCGAGGTCCAGAACGGCCTCGATCGACTCCATGGTCGAGGAGAGGGACTTCAGCTCTTCGGATACATCGACGACTGCCACGCAACCAGCGTAACGGCTCCGCCGGCCGACAAACGCCGCACGCCCCCGCCCTCCCGGGGCACACAGACCCCACAGGGCCCACCACTCCCAGACGCCCCGCCCTCATGAGACCCCACCACGCACGGGACGCACCCACCCACTGGGCCCTACCACGCACGGGACGCACCCACCCACTGGGGACCAGCGCCTACGGGACGCACCCGCCTACTGGGCCCACCGTGTACGGGAGGCACCCACCCACTGAGCCCCAGCACCTACGGGACGCACCCGTCCGCTGGGCTCACCGCGTACGGGCACACCCACCCACCAGGCCCCACCCCGTACCGAGCACCGCCCCCTCCCGGCCCACCTCCCCACCCACCGAGACGGGTGGGCGGGTGGGAAACCGGGGGTGCAGGGGCAGAGCCCCGCCGGGGTCTGGGGCGGAGCCCCAGGGCGGGACCTCTCAGCCCACCGAGTCGGGCGGGCGGGTGGACGAAAACAGGGACGCAGACGGCACCCCGCAGGGGCCGGCCCCCAAATCCCGGCGTCACGGAGACGCCGACTGCCCCGGCACCCCCGATGTCCCGTCCGCCCCGTCCCCCGACGACGCCCACCACACCCCCGCCCCGAGCACGCCGGCGACCACCACTCCCGCGATCCCCAACGTCACCCTGCGCCGCCGCGCGGCGGCGCGATGACGCGCGGCCGAACCGGGCCGCGGCGCCCCCACCGCCCGCGGCACCCGCGCCGTCCCCCGCGCGCCCCCCGCCAGCTCGTCCGGCGCCGGCACCCGCATCGACGTGTGCGTGTCCCGGTTGGAGTCCGGCCTCGCCCCGGGCACCAACGGGACCGCTCCCCGTCGCCGTACCCGCTCCCCGGCCCCGCCCTCAGACCCGGCCCCGGCCCCGGCCCCGGCCGATTCCGCGGACCGGCCGGACAACGACTCCCCCGGTTCCGGCTCCTGCTCCGGCTCCGCACCCGGCTCGTCCACATCCAGCGGCGGCATCCCCACGAGCATCGGCTGGAGCTCCCTGAGCCGGGCGCCCAGCTCCGAGGCCCGCAGCCGCGACGCCGGCGCCTTGGCCAGGCACTGCACGATCAGCCGCCACAGCTCGTCCGGGATGCCCGGCAGCGGTGCCACCGTCTCCGTGACGTGCCGGCGCAGCACCGCGCCCGGATGTCCGCCGCCGAACGGAGTGAAGCCCGCCAGCAGCTCGTACAGGACCGTGGCCAGCGCGTAGATGTCCACGGCGGCCCGCGGGGGCAGCCCCTCCACGATCTCCGGCGCGAGATAGTCCGGCGTACCGATGATCTTCGTCGCCCGGGTCCGCTTCGGCGAGTCGATGAGTTTGGCCACACCGAAGTCGGTCAGCAGCGCCGGATGCGCACCGCCGGGGCCCAGCGGCCCCTCCATGTCCAGCAGCACGTTCTCCGGCTTGACGTCCCGGTGCACGACCCCGGCCGCGTGCGCCGCGGCGAGCCCGTCCGCCACGTCGGCCACGATCGCCACGGCCGCCTCGGGCGCCAGCCGCCGCTCCCGCTCCAGCCGGGTGCGCAGGTCCGTACCGCGGACCAGGTCCATGACGAGGGCCAGGTCGTTGCCGTCGACCACCAGGTCCCGTACGGAGACCACGTTCGGGTGCTCCAGACCCAGCAGCGCCGTCCGCTCCTGTACGAAGCGGCCCACGAGTTCCTGGTCGGACGCGAGGTCCTCGCGCAGCAGCTTGACGGCGACGGGGCCGTCGGGTCCTTCGCCGAGCCACACCGTGCCGGCGCTGCCCCGCCCCAGGATCTGGTTCGCGGTGTACCGGCTACCGATCTTCCGTGCCAAGACTGCTCCTACAGACGCGTGTTGCCGACAAAGCTACGCGTCCGACGAGCCAACCCTCACCACGGAGCCGGAATTCACCTCCCGGCTGTCGACAAATCCCCAGAACCGCGCCTAGTTGCCATTGCCGCTGCCACCGCCCAGTTCCTTGACCCAGTCGCTCACGTCGCCGGCCCAGGAGCTCAACTGCTCCCAGTAGCCCTTGCCGGTCCCGATCCAGTGCTGCAACGGCGTCAGTTCCCAGATGAGCCAGCCGGCCACCACCAGGATGATGATCGTGAACAGGCAGCCCTTGAGGCAGCCGAGCCCGGGGATCTTCATCGGGTTCGCGCTCCGCTGCCGCGGCGGCCTCGGCTCGCGTGCCGGCTGCCGGGGCTCCGGCTGGGCGGGCGGCGCGTACCGCTGGGGCTGTTGCTGCTGATAGCCGCGACCGGGCTGCGCCTGGGGACGCGGCCGGCGCTGCGGCTGCTGCTGGGGCCGGGCGACCTGCCGCTGGGGGCGGCGGCGCAGCGGGTCCTCGCCGGGGTCCAGGTACTGGACCTGCGTCTGCTCGTTGCGGTCGCGGGCGGCGCGCAGCTGGTTCTGCCAGGGGTGCGGCTGCTCGGGCTGCTGGTCCCCGTAGGGCCCGCCGCCGGCGCCGTTCATGTCGCCCGGCGCTCCCTGCGGCATCGGCGGCATCACGCGCGTGGAGTCGGCGCCGCCGTGCGCGGGCAGCGTTGTGGTCGGATCGGCCGCGCCGGGCGGGCCGGAGTGCGGCAGGACGCTGGTCGCGGCGTTCGGGTCGTACGACGCGGCGCCCTGCGGCAGCACCTGTGTGGGGTCGGCGGCGCCGGGGATGTCGGAGGCGGGCACGGTCGCGGGCGCCGGATCGGGCATCAGCAGCGCCCCCACGGCCTCCGCTGCGGCGATCTGCGCGGGGTTCGCGTGCACGCCCACGCCGTCGGCGACGACACGCAGCCCCCGGGCGAGGTTCTCGGCGCTGGGCCGCTCGTCGGGGTTCTTGCTCAGGCAGCGCTCGATGACCGTCCACAGCGGGTCGGGGATGGTGGACGGGCGGCGCGGTTCGGCGCTCAGGTGCTGGTGCAGGACCTCGAGCGCCGAGCCGCCGGAGAACGGCGGCCGGCCGGTGACCAGCTCGTACAGCAGGATCCCGGCGCCGTAGACGTCGACCGCGGAGGTCTGCGGCCGGCCCTCGGCGGACTCGGGCGCGACGTACGCGGGCGTGCCGACGAACTCGTGGGTGCGGGTGAGTCCCGGGGAGTCGGCCAGACGGGCGATGCCGAAGTCGGTCAGCATCGGGTGCATCTGCCCGCCGTCCTGCTTGAGCAGGACGTTGGCCGGCTTCAGGTCGCGGTGCACGACCCCGTCGGCGTGGCTCGCGGCGAGCGCGTCGGCGATCTGGGCGGTCAGCAGCGCGGCGGCCACGGGCGTGAGGGGGCCGTTCTCCCTCAGGTAGCGGTGCAGGTCGGGGCCGTCGACGAGGTCCATGACCAGCGCCAGCAGATCGCCCTCGACCACCAGGTCGCGCACCCGCACGATGTTCGGATGGGTCAGCCGGAGCAGGACGGACCGCTCCCGCAGGAACCGCATCACGATGTCGGAGTCGTTCGCCAGCTCCTCCTTGAGGACCTTGATGGCGACGGTCTCCCCGGGCTGCCCGGGCACGGCTGCCTCCGCGCCCGCCGCCTCCCTCCCCCAAGCTCCTGCGACGAGCTCCGGAGCAGGGGGTGCCCCCATGCGGGCTCGCCAGACGGTCCCGGTGGCACCGCGTCCGAGCGGCTCCTCCAGGAGGTACTTGCTGCCTACCGGCCGCACGTCATGCGCTCCCTGTTGCTTGCGTAGCTTGCATTGCTTGCGTTGCTTGGGCTGCTTGCCTGAAGTTGCTTACTTGCCTGAAGTTGCTTGCCTGCGTGAACCCGCGCTTCCGGGGCGTCCCGCGAGTGCCGGGACCCGCCACACGGGTGTTCCGACCCACTTTAGTTTGCCGCCCCCCGCGGTGCCGGACGGTCGAGCTGTCGCGCCCGGTCCCGCGCCCGGTTGTCCGCCCGCGCCGCGCCGGCTCCTTCCACGGCGACGTACGCACGGGGCTCCGTACATGTTCGATGGAAAGACGCTCGGCTCGGGTCGCTTGGTTGCCCGGTACGGACGTGAACGATCTCAAGCAGGCATCGAACGGACATCCGCCGAGCATCGGCCGGGAACTTTTGCGGGCAGAGCCGACCAATCAAGATCACTTGCCGGTGGGCGGCGGGCGCGGTGTCGGTGGCAGGTGCGAGGATGCCTCCAGAACTGGCCGACGTGCTCGTCCGGCGGTGGGGGAAAGTCCGCGGTGGGGGACCGCGGGGCGGTTTCGCCCCACGCCGGTCGCGGGCGCCCGCGCAGAAGGGACTGCTGACGGCGATGCAGATCCGGCTGACCGTCGTAGATCCGCAGGGCCCGCCCTCCCCCACGGTCCCGGCCTCGCAGGAGCAGGCCGGCCACCCACCGGCGCGGAGCCGCTCCGCGCGCTGCGACGTGCTGGTCACGGCGCCCGCCGGCACCGCCCTGGCCGCGGTGGCCGCGGCGCTGGCCGCGGCGGTCTGCGGCGAGGGGACCTCGGCGTCCGAGCGGGGCGGCCGGGAGCGGGGCGCGTCCGGCGGCCGGGAGCCGGGGACGGGTCCCGTGGTGCTGTACGCGGGCGCGGAGCGGCTGGACGCCCAGCGCTGCACGCTCGGCGAGCCCCCGCTGCTCGACGGCGCGGTGCTGTCCCTGGGCGCCCCCGCCGACCCCGAGCCGCACCCCGAACTCGACGACGCCCCGACCCAGCTGCACGTGGTCGCGGGGCCGGACGCGGGCGGGGTGCACCTGCTGCACGGCGGGCAGATCACGGTCGGCCGTTCCGCCGACGCCGACGTGCCGCTGGACGACCCCGACGTCTCGCGCGTGCACTGCGCGGTGACGGTCGCCCCCGACGGCGGCGTCTCGGTCGCCGACCTGGGCTCCACCAACGGCACGGTGCTGGACGGCAGCCCCGTCGGGTCCCGCCCGGTCCGCTTCGCCCCCGGGGCGCTGCTGCGCATCGGCGAGTCGGCCCTGCGCCTGACACCGGCCGCGGGACCGGACGCTCGCGTACGCACGACACCCGACGGGGAGGGCCATGTGCGGTTCCCCTCCGAGGGCGCGCCCGCCACCACGGCCGCCTCCCCCGCTCCCGCCCCCGCACATGAGCGCGTACAGGACGGCGCGGGCGACGGCCACGGCAGCGGTGCGCGAGGCGCGGACCCGCACACGTACGGCGATGCCACGGGCCCGACCGTGACCCACCGGGGAACACTCGCGCCGCACCCGCCGGAAACCCGGGCGCCCGGATCCTCAGAAGCCTCCGCGGCCCCCGCGGCCCCCGCGCAGGCCGGCGTGCCCCGGACCGAGAGCGGCGACGGCGCTCCCGGCACGACGCCCGCGCCGGTGCCCTTCGCCATCACGGCCGACGGCGGCACCGGCGTACCGCAGGTCCTGCGGCGGCGCGGCGGGCTCGGCGCGTGGGCGCGGCGGCTGACCGGCGGGCGCGGCGAACAGGGGGCCGACCGGCGCGGGACGTACGACGGCACGGCGGAGGACGTGCGCGCGCAGGACGCGCCCGCGTGGCGCACCGCGCCGCAGCTCCCGGACACCTGGCCGGACCCGGCGGCGCTGCTGCTCGCGGCCCTCGGCCCGGGACCGCGGCTGTGGGAGCGCGGGCCGGGGCACCCGGAGGCGCTCACCGTGCGGCTCGGCACGGCCGACCGGCCGGCCCCCGACGGTTCGGGGCTGCTGCCCGCGGTCCCGGTCACCACCGACCTGCGCGAGGTGGGGGCACTGGGCCTGGCCGGACCGCGCGCCCGCCTGTCCGGGCTGGCCCGCGCGGTGCTCGCCCAGCTCGCCGCGGCGCACTCCCCGGACGCGCTCGAGATCGTGCTGCTCAGCGCCGACGGCACCCGCCCGCTGGAGGAGCGCACCGCCGAGTGGTCCTGGCTCGGCTGGCTGCCCCACGTCCGCCCGGCCCACGGCCAGGACTGCCGCCTCCTGCTCGCCTACGACCGCGAGCAGGCCGCGGCCCGCACGGACGAACTCCTCCGGCGCGTGGAGGACCGCACGGCGGACCACCCGGGCGGCGCCCTCGCTTCCGGGACAGGCCCCGCGGTCGGCGACCACCGGGCCCAGGACGCGCGCGACGACGCCCGGTGTCCCTCCTGGGTGCGGGACGAGAACGCGGTGGACGAGCCGGGCTTCGCCGGGCCGTACACGGTGGTGGTCGTGGACGGCGACCCGGGCGGCGCGACGGTGCGCGAGGCGGTGGCACGCCTGGCGCACGAGGGCCCCCGGGCCGGGATACACGTCGTGTGTCTCGCCGAGACGACACCCGCCTCGCCCGCGTCCCCGGTCACGGACACCTACGAGGCGGCGTGCGCGGTGACGCCGGCGTTCGGGGCGTGCGGAGCCGTCGCCCTGCTCAGCGGCGACGTGGCGACGGCGCTGCGGCTGATGCGCGTCGCGGGACACCCGGCCGCGGCGCACCGGAACAGCGGATCCGAGCGGTTCCGACGACACGCGGACGCCCTGCGCGCACCGCGCGCCGACGCACCCGCCCAGGCCCCGGCGGCGCGGGCCCCGCACCGCACCCCCATATCCCCCGGCACCGTCGCCGTCGTCGACGCGGTGTCCCTCGCCTGGGCCGAGCGGTTCGCGCGGGCCCTGGCGCCCCTGCGGACGGACGGGCCCGGAGCGAACCGGCCGGCCCGGGTGTCGGCGCCGCTGCCCCTGTCGGCGCGGTTGCTCGACGAGCTGGGGCTGGCGCGGGCCACCCCGGCCTCGCTCCAGGCCCGCTGGGCGGACGCGGCCGACGACACGGCGGCCCTGGGCGGGCGCGCCGGGGCGATACTGGGCGCCGGTCCGCGCGGGCCGGTCTGCGCCGACCTCGTGGCCGACGGACCGCATCTGCTGATCGAGGGGCCCGCGGGCAGCGGCCGTACGGAACTGCTGCGCTCCGTCGTCGCCTCGCTGGCCGCCGCCGAGCGGCCCGACCGCCTCGGCATCGTGCTGGTGGACGGCCGGGACGGCACCGGCGCGGGCGGCGGGCACGGCGACGGCCTGCGGGTGTGCACGGACGTGCCGCACGTGACCACCCACCTCACCGCCAACGACCCCGTCCGCATGCGGGAGTTCGCCCAGTCGCTGAGCGCCGAGCTGAAACGCCGGGCCGAACTGGTCGGGCTGACGGACTTCACCGAGTGGCACACCCGACGCGAGGTCTCCGGCCGCCTGGTCTCCCCCCGCACACCGACGGCTTCCGGCACGCCCGGCCCGGCCACCCCGACCACCCCGACCTACGGGGCGCCGACCGCCCCGAGCGCGGCGGCCGGCGCCGACACCGCCCGCGCCCCGCAGCGGACGACGGCGACCCGCGGCAGCTTCGAGCCGGGACGCACCCCCACGGGCCCCGCCGGCCCGAGCACGGCCCACCCGGGCGTACCCGGCGCGCGGACGAGCGGCGCGGGCGCCGCCGGCACCGGTGACGCGGGGGATCTCGACAGCCCGCCCAGTTCGACGATGCGGCTGCGGCCCGCCGCCGCCCGTCGGCAGGCCGGCACCGCGCCGCCGCTGCCCCGGCTGGTGGTCGTCGTCGACGACCTGGACGCGCTGGTCTCGCCCTCGCTCGGGTCGCCCGGCCGGCCCTCGGCCGGGTCGGTGATCCGCGCGCTGGAGGCGGTGGCCCGGGAGGGCGAGCGGCTCGGCGTCCACCTGGTGGCGGCCACCACGCCCGGCGGCCGTACGGCGCAGACCGAACCGGCGCGCCGGGCCGCGCTGCGGGTCACGCTGGACGCACCGGCACCGGGACCGGACGAGCCGGCGCCCGGACGTGGGCGGCTGGCCTGTCCGGACGGCCGCGTGACGGCGTTCCAGGGCGGTCGCGTCACCGGCCGTATCCCCCGCACCGCGACCCAGCGCCCCACGGTCGTGCCGCTGGAGTGGCACCGCATGGGCGACCCTCCCACCCGGCGCTCGGTACGGGAGTTGGGCAACGGGCCGACCGATCTCGCTCTGCTGGCAAGCGCGTTGGAGCGCGCGGCGCGGGAGGTGTCGGCGGCCCGCGTTCCCTCGTTGCTGTGACCGGTCCCGCTGCCGTGATCGACATCTGACGCGGAGTCACGACGTGGTCACGATCGCCCGGTTGACGCCGTGGGCGCTCTTGCCGACTCCCGGACCCCGGCGTACACCAGAGCCCACGGGACAGCGTTCGGACGTTCGACGAGGAACGGAGAACGGGGCAGTCATGCGCAGCACGAGCAGCACCCTCCTCAGTCACCGGGCCGCGAGGACCGCGGCGGCCGTCGCCGCGGGGGCACTGGCCCTCTCCCTCACCGCGTGCGGCGGCACAAGCGACAACAAGAAGAGCGGCGACGACCACAGCGGCGGCGGGGCCACGGAGACCGCCGCCTCCGTCACCCTCCCCAAGCTGGACGGCGCGACGCTGGAGGTCGCCGCCGTCTGGACCGGCGGCGAGCAGAAGAACTTCAAGCAGGTCCTCGCCGAGTTCGAGAAGCGCACCGGCGCGAAGGTCACCTTCGTCCCCGCCCAGGACCCGATCATCAACTTCCTCGGCTCCAAGATCGCGGGCGGTCAGCCGCCGGACGTGGCGCTGCTCCCGCAGCCGGGGGCCATCAAGCAGGCCGTGGAGAAGAAGTGGGCCAAGCCCCTCGGCCAGGAAGCCCAGGAGCAGCTCGCCAAGAACTACTCGCAGGGCTGGCAGGACCTCGGCAAGGTCGACGGCACGCAGTACGCCGCCTATTACAAGGCCGCGAACAAGTCGCTGATCTGGTACAACGCCAAGGTCTTCGAGAACGCGGGGGCGAGTGAGCCCAAGACCTGGAAAGACCTGCTGAGCGCCGCGCAGCAGGTCTACGACTCCGGGGTCACCCCGTTCTCCGTCGGCGGCGCCGACGGCTGGACCCTCACCGACTGGTTCGAGAACGTCTATCTCTCCCAGGCCGGGCCGGAGAAGTACGACCAGCTCACCGACCACAAGATCAAGTGGACGGACCCGTCCGTCAAGGACGCGCTCACCACGCTCGCCCAGATCTGGTCCAAGAAGGACTACGTCGCGGGCGGCCCGACCGGCGCGCTGCAGATCGAGTTCCCGGCCTCCGTCACCCAGACCTTCACCGGCGGCGACCAGCCGAAGGCCGGCATGGTCTACGAGGGCGACTTCGTGCAGGTCAACATCGGTGAGACCAAGGCGAAGGTGGGCACGGACGCGAAGGTGTTCCCGTTCCCGGCCGTGGGCTCCACCGCGCCGGTGGTCTCCGGCGGCGACGCGGCCGTGATCCTGAAGGACTCCAAGGCGGCCCAGGCCCTGGTCACCTTCCTGGCCTCGCCGGACGCGGCGACGATCCAGGCGAAGCTCGGCGGCTATCTGTCCCCGAACAAGAACGTGCCGAACTCCGCGTATCCGAACGAGGTGCAGCGCACGATCGCCCAGGCGCTGATCGCGTCGGGCGACTCCTTCCGCTTCGACATGTCCGACCAGGCCCCGCAGGCCTTCGGGGGCACGCCCGGCAAGGGTGAGTGGCAGGACCTCCAGGACTTCCTGAAGAACCCCTCGGACGTGGCGGGCACCCAGGCGAGGCTGGAGAAGGACGCGGCGGCGGCGTACGGCGGCGGGAGCTGATCCGGCGATGGCGCCGGTCACGGCGGCGGGAGCCTCGACGGGCCCCGCCGCGCCCCGTCGTCGCAAGAGCGTGACCGGCACCCGCAGGACCGTGGCGGCCCTGTTCCTGCTGCCCGCCCTGGTGCTGCTCGGCGCGCTCGTGGTCTACCCCATCGGGTACTCGCTCGTCCGCAGCTTCTCCAACGCCTCCGGCGACGGCTTCGCCGGGTTCGACAACTACAAGGCCCTGTTCACCGACGACGGCATCCGCACCGCGCTGAAGAACAACGTCATCTGGATGGTGTTCGCGCCGACGGTCGCCACCGCGCTCGGTCTGGTCTTCGCGGTGCTGACCGAACGGGTGCGCTGGGGAACGGCGTTCAAGCTGGTCGTCTTCATGCCGATGGCGATCTCCATGCTGGCGGCCGGGATCATCTTCCGGCTGGTGTACGACCAGGACCCGGACCGGGGCGTCGCCAACGCGGTGTGGGTCGGGGTGCACGACACGTTCGCGCAGTCCTCGGCGTTCCCGAAGGCCCACCCGGGCCGCGACTCGCCGCTCGAGCCGGACCAGGGCGGCTTCCTCACCGCCGACCCGGTCCACACCGGGCAGTCGGTCACGCTCCCCCTGGTCGGAGTGGCCCCCGACCAGATGCCGAAGAGCGCCGAGCAGGCCGTCCAGGCCACGTCGGAGCCGGGGAGGATCACCGGCACCACCTGGCAGGACTTCACGCGCGGCAAGGGCGTCGGGAGGCTCGGCGTGGTCGACCCGGGCGAGCCGGGCTATGCCGGGATGCGGATCGAGGCGGTGAAGGACGGCACGGTGGTGGCATCCACGAAGGCCGCCGACGACGGCACGTTCACCCTGCCGGCGTCCGCCGACGGCGCACTGCTCCGGCTCCCGGCGAGCAACTTCAAGGCGCCGTACAACGGCGTGAACTGGCTGGGCCCGTCGCTGGTCACCCCAGCCGTCATCGGGGCGTACGTGTGGATGTGGGCCGGGTTCGCGATGGTGCTGATCGCCGCCGGCCTCGCGGCGGTGCCCCGGGAACTGCTGGAGGCGGCCCGGGTCGACGGCGCGAACGAGTGGCAGGTGTTCCGGAGGGTCACGGTGCCGCTGCTGGCACCGGTGCTCGCGGTCGTCGCCGTCACCCTGATGATCAACGTGCTGAAGATCTTCGACCTGGTCTACATCATCGCCCCGGGCTCCTCCCAGGCCGATGCCGACGTCCTCGCCCTGGAGCTGTACCGCAAGGGCTTCTCGGAGGGGCAGCCGGGCATCGCCAGCGCCATCTCGGTGTTCCTTCTGGTGCTGGTGATCCCGGTGATGCTGTTCAACTTGCGCAGGCTGCGGCGGGAGGTGCGGCGATGACGACGGAAGCCGGGACTCCGCCGAAAACGGTGCCCGTCCCCCGGGCCGTGCGGGCGAAACCGTCCCTGGGTTCGCGGCTGGCGCAGGCCGTCAGCGGCGGCGTGCTCCGCGTGTTCCTGATCGTGGTGGGCCTGTTCTGGCTGGTCCCGACGATCGGTCTGCTGCTGTCCTCGCTGCGCTCGCCGACGGACATGAGCGCGAGCGGCTGGTGGTCGGTGCTCAGCAAGCCCTCGCAGCTCACCTTCGACAGCTACCAGAAGCTGTTGGAGAACAGCGACATCACCAACTCCCTGCTGAACACCGTGCTGATCACGGTCCCGGCCACCGTCCTGGTGGTCCTGGTCGGCTCGCTGGCGGGCTACGCCTTCGCGTGGATGGAGTTCCCCGGCCGGGACTGGTGGTTCCTGGCCGTGGTCGGACTGCTGGTCGTGCCGGTGCAGGTGGCGCTCATCCCGATCGCCGAACTCTTCGGCAAGCTGGGCCTGTTCGGCACGATCTTCGGGGTGGTCCTGTTCCACACGGGCTTCGGCCTGCCGTTCGCGGTGTTCCTGCTGCGGAACTTCTTCGCGGAGATCCCCCGCGAGCTGCTGGAGGCGGCCCGCCTCGACGGCGCCGGTGAACTGCGGCTGTTCGCCCGCGTGGTGCTGCCGCTGGGCGGGCCCGCGATCGCGAGCCTGGGCATCTTCCAGTTCCTGTGGGTGTGGAACGACATGCTGGTCGCGCTGGTGTTCACCAAGTCCGGCACGCAGCCGATCACCGTCGCCCTCCAGACGCAGGTACGCCAGTTCGGCAACAACGTCGACGTACTGGCGCCCGGGGCGTTCATCTCCATGGTGATCCCGCTGGCCGTGTTCTTCGCCTTCCAGCGACAGTTCGTCTCGGGTGTGATGGCGGGCGCGGTCAAGTAAGCGCACGGTAAGACATTTCGGGGCGGGCCGGCGCGGGCCCGCCCTCCGCCACCGCCGGCCCGCCGTCCCCCGGATGCCTCAGCGGGCCGTGACCGACCCGCTCCACCGGCCGTTCCCGGGCAGAACGCCCGTGTCGGCCCTTGGATGCCCCCTTGCCCAGGTTCAGTGTCAACGTCCCCGCGCACCGGGTCCCGGCGTACCCGCGCGCATGCCTTGAGGCGTGCCGCCGCCGTTACCGCACCCTCGGCCTGTGGCCGGCGCTGCGCATCGGGTACATCGGGCTGCGGTACGCCCTGGTCAGGCTGGGCCCGCACCGCGCGATCCGGGTACTGCGACTGGTGGCGGCCCTGTGCCACCGGACGGTCGGACCGGCCGTCCGTCCGCTGCGTGTCCTGCGCGCCACGGCGCTACGGATCGCCGCGCTGCGGGCCACGGCGCTACGGGTCGCCGCGCTGCGGGTCCCGTCGCGCACGGGGTGGCCCAGCCGGTCGCCGTCCTCCCCTGCCGTCCGGTGTCGTCGCAGGTCGCGGCCCCGAGTCGAAGCCCGCTCGGGTCCGTGTCCCCATCCGCGGCCGCCAGACCGTTACCCAGAGCCGTGGAACACCGTTTGCTCTTTCGCGAGTCCGTCTGCCCGCGGCGGACCGGATCGCCGCCACCGGCCACCGCCACGCCGTTCTCCTTCGTCCGGTTGTGGCTGTCGACGGAATTGGTGAGGCCTCAAGGGGAACCCGAGTCGGACACTCACCGTCTTCCGGACGGGACACCAAGTCCCTCTTAACGGGAGATTACCGACTATCCCTACTATCTCCGCTCGTGGATACCATGCATCTGCACCCCGACCATGCCACCGACGTCAGCGTCGTCGTGATCGGTTACAACGACGTCACCCACATGGCCGACGCTGTGCGCTCGGCTCTCACACAGGGCCCCTCCGTCAGCCAGGTCGTCGCCGTCGACGACTGCTCGACCGACGGCACCTTCGAACTGCTCGAACGCCTGGCCGCGGCCGAACCGAGAGTGCGGGTGATCCGGCGCGAGGACAACAGCGGCGGCTGCGGCACCCCGCGCAACACCGGCATCGACGCGGTGACGACGCCGTACGTGATGTTCCTCGACAGCGACGACGTGCTGCCGCCGGGCGCGGTGAACGCGCTGCTCGCCGCCGCCCGGGAGGAGCGGGCCGAGGTCGTGAGCGGCCTGTGCGTGCGCCGTGAGCTGCCCTCCGGGCGCGAGGTGCCCTGGCAGCGCAAGCTCTACAGCGAGGGCGCCGTCCTCACGCGCCCCGCGCGGCTCCCGCGTCTGGTGCACGACACCCTGTGCGTCAACAAGCTGTACCGCACCGACTTCCTGCGCGAGCACGCGATCCGCTTCCCGGACGGGCACTACCCGTACGAGGACTTCGTGTTCAGCGCGCGCCTACTGGCCGCCGAACCGCGCCTGGCCCTCATCCCCGACCAGGTGTACGTGTGGAACGTGCGCCGGTCCGCCGGACATCTGTCGATCTCGCTGGACCGCGCGCACATCGAGAACTGGCGGGCCCGCACCGAGGCGAGCAGGACGGCGTACGACATCCTGCTGAACGCCGGGCAGAAGGAGCTTGCGCGGGCGGCACGCGCCAAGTTCCTCGACCACGAACTGCGCATGTACGCCCGCGAGTTGAGCCTGCGCGACGCGGAGTACCGGCGCGCCTGGTGGGAGCACACGCGGCAGTTCCTCGGCGAGTACGACGCGGCCGACTGGGCCGTCAACCCGACGGCCGCCGGGCGGCTCCTCGGACGGGTGATCCTCGCGTCGCCCGAGCCGCGCGACCTGCCGCGCCTGAAGGAGCTCGCCGCCCGCCCGGCCCGCCTGTGCCCGCCCTACGCCCGGGGCAGGGACGGCACCCCCGTATGGACCGAGGACCTCCCCCAGATCAGCCTGGAGCCCTACCTGGTCCGGCCGGTCCACGTCCTGCCCCTGGCCGTGGACGCGGAACTGCACCCTCACGCGGGCAGCAGCGTGCTGCGGCTGCGCCTGCACGACCTGTACGGCAGGGTGGCGGCCGCCGGACCGGAGGCGCTGGAGGTGGCGTGGCGGCACCGTGAGGGCGGGCGCACGGCCCAGCAGGTCACCGTCCCGCTCACGCCGGCGGCGGCGGAGGGCACCTGGTCGGCCGAGACGGGCGTGGACCTCGCGGGGCTGGGGGCCGGCACCTGGGACCTGCGGCTTCGGGTGTGCTTCGCCGACGGCACGAGCCGCGACGTGACGGCGCACGCGCGCGCGGGCGCCGGCCTGCTGCGCCGCCGCGCCGTGCCGAGCCTGCGCTACGGCGCCCTGCTGGTCCAGCCCTACGCCACGCATTCCGGCGCGCTGGCGCTGCGGCTGGCGATGGGGCTGCGCGGGGTGACGTCCATACTGCGTGGCAGACTGCGCCGTCTGTTCCACGGGGCCGCGTCACAATGAGCACGCGACCCGCATCCGCACGACGACCTGGGCCAACTGACGAGGAGACGCCCGCATGACCTGGCTGATCACCGGCGGCGCCGGCTACATCGGAGCGCACGTCGTCCACGCGATGACCGAAGCGGGCGAGCGGGTGGTGGTGTACGACGACCTGTCCACCGGCATCTCCGAGCGCGTCCCGCGGGACGTCCCGGTGGTCGTGGGCTCCACGCTGGACGGCGACCGGGTGGCGCGCGTCCTCGCCGAGCACGACGTGACCGGTGTCGTCCACCTGGCGGCGAAGAAGCAGGTGGGCGAGTCGGTGGAGTGGCCCCTGCACTACTACCGGGAGAACGTCGAGGGCCTGCGCGTCCTGCTGGAGGCGGTGACGGCGGCCGGGGTCGGCGCCTTCGTGTTCTCCTCCTCGGCGGCCGTGTACGGCATGCCGGACGTGAACCTGGTCACGGAGGAGACGCCGTGCGTGCCGATGTCGCCGTACGGCGAGACGAAGCTGGCCGGTGAGTGGCTGGTGCGTGCGACCGGCCGGGCGACGGGCCTGTCCACGGCGTCCCTGCGGTACTTCAACGTGGCGGGCGCGGCGAGCCCGGAGCTGGCGGACCTCGGTGTCTCCAACCTGGTCCCGATGGTTTTCGAACAGCTGACCGAGCACGCGCCGCCGCGCATCTTCGGGGACGACTACCCCACGCCGGACGGCACCTGCATCCGTGACTACATCCACGTGGCCGACCTCGCGGAGGCCCATGTGGCCGCGGCTCGCGCCCTGTCCTCCTCCCCCGGCCGCGACCTCACCCTGAACATCGGCCGCGGCGAGGGGGTCTCGGTGCGCGAGATGATCGACACGATCAACGCCGTCACCGGCTACGACACCCCGCCCACGGTCACCTCCCGCCGCCCCGGCGACCCCGCCCGCGTCGTCGCCTCCGCCGACCGCGTCGCCAGGGAACTCGACTGGAAGGCCCGGCGCGACCTCCACGACATGATCACCTCGGCCTGGCAGGGCTGGCTCCACCACCACCCGGAAGCGGCCCGCACCTGACCGGTCCGGCTTCCGGCTTTCGCTCATCCGTTCGCCCTGCCGTGGTGCGGTAGAACTCGGCTGCCGTGACGGTGACGGGGACGCCGAGTTCGGCGGCGACCGCGGTGATCGCGGTGGCGCCGACGGCGAGGTCGGCTTGGCCGTCGGTGGTGAAGAACGGCGCGATGAACGTCTCGTGGTGGGCTCGGGCTTCGTCTGCGGTGTGCCGGCCGAGGAACGTCCGGATGTACCGCACCGTGGTGTCGGGTTCGTCGTGGATGACCCGCAGGGCGCGCCGGTGGGCTCGTACGACGGCCTGGACCGCGGGGTCGTCCGGGTGCACGCGGGTGGGATCGACGGCCAGGCCCACGGTGGGGATCCGGAAGTGGTCGCCCACCCAGGCCAGGACGCGCCAGCCGTACTCGGCGGCTATCGCCTCCGGCGCCATGGTGCTGCCGACGAAGGCGGCGTCGATCGAGCCCTCGTGCAGCCGGCGCAGATCCATGCCGTAGTCGCCGGGCGGGCGGACGACGGTGTGGAGGTCGCGGTCCGGGTCGAGGCCCGCCTGGCGCAGCACGATCCGGGCGAAGCACCCGGGTGGGGTGCGGGGGGCGTGCACCGCCAGCCGTCGGCCGGCCAGATCGGCCAGGGAGGTCGGGCCGGGGCGGGCGAGGAACCAGAACAGCGGGCGGTGGGTGTTGACCTGGAGTGCGACCCAGGGGATGCCGTCGACCAGTCGGGACAGCAGTGCCCTGCCGAGTCCGATGGTGGCGCCCCGGCGCAGCCGTTCCACGTCCCAGGAGCAGCCGTCGTGCAGCGCGACGTGGACGTCCTCGTCGGCGTAGTAGCCCTGCTGGTCGGCGATGTACGCGACCAGTTCCTCGTGCAGGCCCCGCCCGACGTAGGCAAGATCGATCGTGTGCATGAGCACTCACCTTGATCGGGGGATCAGTCCATGGACATCCCGCCGTTGACCGCGGCCGTGGTACCGGTCATGAAGGCGTTGTCCTCGCCGGCGTAGAACGCGACAGCTTGGGCGACGTCGTCCGGGTGTGCCAGACGGCCCAGAGGAGTGGCGGCCACCTGCCGCCGCTTGTACTCCTCGTCGAGCGCACCCGCCATGCGGGTGTCCTCCACCGGGCCGGGCTCGACGATGTTGACGGTGATGCCCCGAGGGCCCAGCTCCTGGGCGAGGTACCGGGCGAACTGCGTCAGCGCCGCCTTGGCCGTGCCCAGTGCGATCATGCCCTCCCGGGGGCGGCGGCTGAGGCCGGTGCCGAGATAGACGATGCGTCCCCAACCCTGTCGGGTCATGGCGGGCAGGACGGCTTTGGTGACCGTGAACGCCGCACGCATCTCGTCGTCGAGCTTGCCGCCCAGTTCTGCCCACGTCATGTCCTGGAACGGCTTGATCACATACGGGGTGAGCGCGTTGTGCACGAGCACGTCGACGTCTCCCCAGGCCGCCTGGACCTGCTCAGTCATCCCCTCGACCGCCGCCGCCTCGCGCACGTCGGCCTGCACCGCCATGGCCTGGCCGCCTGCGGCCTCGATGCCGGCGACGACCTCCTCGGCCGCCTTGGTGTTGCGGAGGTAGTTGACCACCACACGCATCCCTCGCGCGGCGAGAAGGCGCGCGGTGGCCGCACCGATTCCGCTGCCGGCCCCTGTCACCAGTGCCACCCTGCCGCCTGATCCAGTCACGGACCCACCTCCTGCCGGCGCCGGCATACAACCGCGTCCACACGCATGCTCCGCGTTCCACGGCTTCCCGCACTTATGCCGTCAAAGAGCCTTGATCGCCTCGGCCGTCGCCCGGGTGAGGGCGGCCAGGTAGCCCTTGGGGAGCTTCGGTGTGCGGATGACGACCGCGCGCCAGTACAGCGGACCCGAGATCAGGTCGAGGGCCAGGTCGAGGTCCAGACCGGGACGGATCTCGCCACGGTGCTCGGCCGCCGCCAGGATGCTGCTGGCCACGCTCTCCTGACCGTCCCGCAGCGCCTTCTGCATGGCCTCGGCGATGTCCGGGTTGCGGGCCGCCTCCGCCTGGAGGTCGGGGATGATCTGCGAGGCCACGGGGTGGCGCAGGGCCCGGGAGGTCACCTCGTACAGCAGCCGCAGGTCGCCCTCCAGGGAGCCGGTGTCCGGCGCGGGCAGGCCCTGCACGGCGAGCGCCGAGACGATGTCCAGCACCAGGTGCAGCTTGGAGCGCCACCGGCGGTAGACGGCCGTCTTGCCGACGCCCGCGCGCCGCGCGATCCCCTCGATGGACATCCGCGCGTAGCCGACGGACGCCAGTTCCTCGAAGACCGCGGCCCGGATCGCCTCCGTCACATCCTCGCGGAGCACCGCCGCTCCGGCGGGGACCCGGCGGCGGGGGCTCGTCTGGGGCTCGTCGGCGTTCGTCGTCATGGGCCCCAGCATAGGGCGTTACGACGAAACGGTTGCGTTGCGACGTCACTTCGCCGTACGCTCGCGTTGCGACGATACGGTGCCGTTCCGACGTAAGAGAACGTGAAGAGAACCGTAAGGAAACGACGGCGACAACAAGCCGGACGCCCGCACCCCCTCCCCCCGAGCGAAAGCAGCGGATGTGAGCCAGGTCCTCCACACACCGCCTCCCACCCCGGCCCCGGCCGAGGACGGCCTCGCGGCGCTCGCCGCCCGCCACGGCCTGTCGGTCAGCGGTGCCCGCCCCTCCCTGTCCGAGTACGTCCGCCAGCTGTGGGCGCGGCGCCACTTCATCAGCGCCTTCGCCACCGCCAAGCTCACCGCCCAGTACAGCGAGGCGAAGCTCGGCCAGCTCTGGCAGGTCGCCACCCCGCTGCTGAACGCGGCGGTGTACTACTTCATCTTCGGCGTCCTCATGGGCACCAGCCGCGGCGTCGCGGACTACATCCCGTTCCTGGTGACGGGCGTGTTCATCTGGACGTTCACCCAGAACTCGATCATGGCGGGCACCCGGGCGATCTCCGGCAACCTCGGCCTGGTGCGGGCCCTGCACTTCCCGCGGGCCGCGCTGCCGGTCTCCTTCGCGCTCCAGCAGCTCCAGCAGCTGCTGTTCTCGATGGTCGCCCTCGTGGCGATCCTGCTCGGCTTCGGCATGACACCCGGCCTGTCGTGGGTACTGGCCTTCCCGGTGCTGCTGCTCCAGTTCGTGTTCAACGCCGGCGTCTCCATGATCATGGCCCGGATGGGCGCCAAGACGCCGGACGTCGCCCAGCTGATGCCGTTCCTGCTGCGCACCTGGATGTACGTCTCGGGCGTGATGTGGAGCATCGACAAGACGCTGAACCACAGCAGCATGCCGCACGTGCTGAAGGTGCTGCTCCAGTCCAATCCCGCCGCCGTCTACATCGACCTGATGCGCTTCGCGCTGATCGACAGCTTCAAGGCGCACCAGCTCCCCCACCACGTGTGGGCGTTCGCGGTGGGCTGGGCCCTGCTCGCCGGGGTCGGCGGCTTCATCTACTTCTGGAAGGCTGAGGAGACGTACGGCCGTGGCTGAGCTGAACACCGACAAGATTCCCACCGTCGTCGCCGACGGGGTCGACATCGTCTACCGGGTCAACGGCACCGGTTCCGGTCGAGGTTCGGCGACCGCCGCCCTCAACCGGATCCTGCGCCGCGAGAAGGCCGAGAAGGCGGCCGGCGTACGCCGGGTGCACGCGGTCAAGAAGGTCTCGTTCGTCGCCTACAAGGGCGAGGCCATCGGCCTGATCGGCACCAACGGCTCCGGCAAGTCCACCCTGCTCAAGGCGGTCGCCGGACTCCTGCCCGTGGAGAACGGCAGGATCTACACCGACGGCCAGCCCTCGCTGCTCGGTGTGAACGCGGCGCTGATGAACGACCTGACCGGCGAGCGCAACGTCCTCCTCGGCGGACTGGCCATGGGCATGTCCCGCGAGCAGGTCAAGGAGCGCTACCAGGACATCGTCGACTTCTCCGGCATCAACGAGAAGGGCGACTTCATCACGCTCCCGATGCGCACCTACTCCTCCGGCATGGCCGCCCGGCTGCGCTTCTCCATCGCCGCCGCCAAGGACCACGACGTCCTGCTGATCGACGAGGCACTGGCCACGGGTGACCGCTCCTTCCAGCGCCGCTCGGAGCAGCGGATCCGCGAGCTGCGTGCCCGGGCCGGCACGGTGTTCCTGGTCAGCCACAGCAACGCCTCCATCCGCGACACCTGCGAGCGCGTCCTGTGGCTGGAGCGCGGCGAACTGCGCATGGACGGCCCCACCGAGGAGGTCCTCGAGGCCTACGAGGCCTTCACGGGCGGCCCCGACAAGAAGAAGGCCAAGAGCTAGTGCCGCGGCGGGCAACGTTTGCCCGTCAAGGAGCGGCGTCCTGTCGCGACGGTCCCGCCCGTCCCGCGTCCGGCGGGCCGGTCAGGGGGTGACCGCGTACAGGACCTGGCCGTCGGGGCCGCGGGTCACCACGCGCAGTTCGCGGTCGCGGCGGGGCCTGCTCCCGTCCACGACCCAGCGCACGTCATAGGTGCGCAGGATGTCCCTGCGCACGTCCTCCGGGGTGCGGCGCGTGTAGTAGCGCCGCACCGCCCACTCGCGCCGCGACTCGTCCGGCAGGAAGAAGTCCGGGTAGCCGGGGGCGACGGTGTAGGCGCCGTAGGCCGGGATCAGCCGGGAGGGCAGGTCCCGGGCCATGACCACGTCCCCGTACTTCACGTACGGGGTGATCCAGTGGTACCCGGTCCACGGCGGGGTGTAGTCGGCCGCGAGCACGTCCGGCAGCGCCGCGCTCCCGACGGCGTACCCGAGCACCCCCGCCTGGGCCCACGCGCCCAGGGCCAGCGCCCCGCCCAGCATCCACGCCCAGCGGGTCCGCACGGCCCGCCGGCCGCCCTGCACCACCTCCAGCGCGGCGGCGAGCTGGGCCGGGACGAGGGCGGCGGGCAGGGTCCGGCCCCAGGCGTAGTGGCCCGTGCCGAAGCCCACCGCGCACACCAGCGCGCCCAGCAGACAGAAGATCACCAGCGGGTCCCGGCGGTCGCGCCGCCACCGCAGGACCAGCGCGGCGACTCCGAGCAGGGCCAGCCAGTAGCGGCCGACGAAGCGTGCGTAGAGGGCCCGGTGCACCTCCTCCAGATCGCGTCCGGCCGAGAGCAGGGCGAAGAAGTCGTAGTACGGCCACAGCCACAGCACCAGCAGCCCCAGGGCCGCCCCGGCGGCGAGCCGCGGCCACAGGGCCCGCGGGGGCCGGTCCGCGAGCACCGCGGCGAGACCGCCGAGCGTGGCGACGAATCCGGTGAACTGATGGCACAGCAGGATCAGTGCCCACAGCGCCCCGAGGCCCAGCCACACCTCCCACCCGGCCGCCGCGCGCAGCGCCCGGGTGAGCCACGCCCAGTAATGGAAGGCGAGGCCGAAGGCGAACACGCTGGGGTACGACACCGTCAGCGCGAGGGAGTTGAGGGAGAGGAACCCGCTCCAGTTGATGAGCTCCGTACCCCACAGGAGAACCAGGCTCAGGGCGGCCAGGGCGGGCGCGGCCCGGTGCGCGCTCAGCGTCCTGACGTACCGCCACACGCCCGTCGCGAGCAGCGTGAGCCCGGTGAGCGCGGCGATCCGCAGCACGACGAACACCGACAGGCCGCTCATCCGGGCGGCACAGCCGAGCAGCACCATCCACGGCGAGTAGTACGGGCTCGGGGTGACGACGTCGACCAGCGGATTGCCGGGGTGGAACAGGCTGTGGCGCAGCCTCTGCACGGTCGCCGCGTGCATGCCCAGGTCGCCGGCCCAGGGCAGCCGGACGATGACCAGGAGCAGCAGGGCGGCGACCAACGCGGCGGCCACACCGGGCGCGTGGACCCTTCCCGGGGCGGCCGTCGGCCGGGGGACGACTGCGGGCGCTGACGGTACCTCAGGCGGCGCGGTGCGCATCGTGCCGGAAGAGCCGGGTGCGACTACCGAGGGAGTTCACGCGGCAACTTTATACGAATGATCCCGTTCAGCCGGAAAAGATAAATTCGGCGTGCGGCGTTTCCTGGACCGGGACGATTCCTGGATAGGGGCATTCCCGAACCAGGGCGATTCCCGGCCCAGGGCGGGAAGACGGCATGGACGACATGAGGGCGCCCCGGACCGGCAAGGTCCGGGGCGCCCTCGAGTACGGGTCGGCCTCCCGCGGTTACGAGTGCGTCCGCAGCAGCGTGCGCATCGTCCGCATCGCCACCGACAGGTTGGCCAGGTCGAACGCGTCGGAGCTGCGGATCTCCTCGAGCGTGGCCCGCGCCCGGGACAGGATCGCCCCGTTCTTCTGCTCCCACACCTTGAAGCGCTGCTCCGGCGTGGCGGTGCCGTTGCCCGCGGCCAGCACGTCCGCGGTCAGCGCCGCGTGCGCCGCGTACAGGTCCTCGCGGATCGCCGCACGGGCCATGGACTGCCACCGGTCGGCGCGCGGCAGCTCGATGATGCGGTCCATCAGCTGGGCGATGTGCAGGCGGTCGGCGAGGTCGTAGTACACCTCGGCGACGTCCATCGGGTCCTTGTCCATGCGGTCGGCCACCGAGACGATGTCGAGCGCCGGGAAAGCGGAGGAGAACCCGGCCACGCGCGTGGCCAGCTCGTCCGTGACACCGGCGCCGGACAGCTCGTCGTAGACCTGCTGGTACCACTCCAGGTCCGCGCCCTTGAGCAGCTTGGGCAGCTCCGCCCACACCTGCCCGACCCGCTCGGAGAAGAACTCCACGGTCTCGGCGAGCTCCAGCGGCTGCGGCCGGTTGTTCAGCAGCCAGCGCGTGCCGCGCTCGACCAGGCGGCGCGAGTGCAGACGGATCCGGGTCTGGACATCGGCCTCGACCTTGTTGTCCAGTGCCTCGACCGCGTCCCACACCGGCGCCGAGCGGAAGATCGTGCGGGCCACCGTCTGCGCCCTGACGATCTCCTCCAGCGACGCGCCGGTCTCCTCCCGCAGGCGGTGCAGATACGTCGTACCGCCCGTGTTGACCGTGTCGTTGACCAGGACGGTCGTCGTGATCTCACGGCGCAGCGGGTGGTTGTCGATCCGCTCGGTGAACTGCTCGCGCAGCGCGGTCGGGAAGTAGGTGTGCAGCAGGCCGCGCAGGTACGGGTCGTCCGGCAGCGAGGTGTGCAGCAGCTCCTCGGCGACCGTGATCTTCGTGTAGGCCAGCAGGACGGCCGTCTCCGGACCGGTCAGGCCGTGCCCGGCGGCCAGCCGCTCACGGATCTGCCGGTCGGTGGGCAGGAACTCCAGCGCCCGGTCCAGATGGCCCTCGCGCACCAGGTGCTTCATGAAGCGCTGCTGGGCGTGGAGCATGTCCTTGGACTGGGCGAGCGCGTTGGCGATCGCCGTGTTCTGCGCGTAGTTGGTGCGCAGCACCAGCGCGCCGACCTCGTCGGTCATCTCGGCGAGCAGCTTGTTGCGCTGCTTGACGGTCATGTCGCCGTCCGCGACCAGGCCGTTGAGCAGGACCTTGATGTTCACCTCGTGGTCGGAGGTGTCCACGCCGGCGCTGTTGTCGATGGCGTCGGTGTTGATCCGGGCGCCCTGCATGGCGCACTCGATCCGGCCGAGCTGGGTGAAGCCCAGGTTGCCGCCCTCGCCGACGACCTGGACCCGCAGGTCGCGGCCGTCGACGCGGATGGCGTCGTTGGCCTTGTCGCCGACGTCGGCGTGGGACTCGGTGGACGCCTTGACGTAGGTGCCGATGCCGCCGTTCCACAGCAGGTCCACCGGGGCCCGGAGGATCGCCCGCATCAGGTCGGCCGGGGTCATCTTGGTGATGCCGGACTCGATGCCGAGGGCCTCGCGGATGTGCGCGTTGACCGGGATCGACTTGGCCGTACGCGGGAACACCCCGCCGCCCGCCGAGATCAGCTTGGCGTTGTAGTCCGCCCACGAGGAGCGCGGCAGCTCGAACAGGCGGCGGCGCTCGGCGTAGGAGACGGCCGCGTCCGGTTCGGGGTCGATGAAGATGTGCCGGTGGTCGAAGGCGGCGACCAGCCGGATGTGCTCGCTGAGCAGCATGCCGTTGCCGAACACGTCACCGGACATGTCGCCGATGCCGACGGCCGTGAAGTCCTGGGTCTGGGAGTCCACGCCCAGCTCCCGGAAGTGCCGCTTGACCGACTCCCAGGCGCCGCGGGCGGTGATGCCCATGCCCTTGTGGTCGTAGCCCGCCGAGCCGCCGGAGGCGAAGGCGTCGCCGAGCCAGAAGTCGTACGACTGGGCGACCTCGTTGGCGATGTCCGAGAACCGCGCCGTGCCCTTGTCGGCGGCGACCACCAGGTAGGTGTCGTCGCCGTCGTGCCGCACGACGTCCTGCGGGGGCACGACCTCGCCGGCGACCATGTTGTCGGTGATGTCGAGCAGCGCCGAGATGAAGGTCTTGTAGCTGGCGACACCCTCCGCCATCCACGCGTCCCGGTCCACGCTCGGGTCGGGCAGCTGCTTGGCGACGAAACCGCCCTTGGCGCCGACCGGCACGATGACGGTGTTCTTCACCATCTGCGCCTTGACCAGGCCGAGGATCTCGGTGCGGAAGTCCTCGCGCCGGTCGGACCAGCGCAGACCGCCGCGGGCGACCTTGCCGAAGCGCAGGTGCACGCCCTCCACGCGCGGCGAGTACACCCAGATCTCGTACGCCGGGCGCGGCGCGGGCAGGTCCGGGATGGCCTGCGGGTCGAACTTCATGGAGACGTACTCGTGCGGCCCGCCGCCCCGCGCCTCCTGGAAGAAGTTGGTGCGCAGGGTCGCCTTGATGACGGTGAGGAAGGACCGCAGGATCCGGTCCTCGTCGAGGGAGGCCACCTGGTCCAGGGCCGCGTCGACCTCTTCCAGCAGCGCGTCCACCAGCTCGTGCCCGGCGCGCTGGCGCTCCGGCGACATCCGCGCCTCGAACAGGGAGACCAGCAGCCGGGTGGTGTGGACGTTGTTGCGGAGGGTGTCCTCCATGTAGTCCTGGCTGAAGGTCGAGCCCGCCTGGCGCAGGTACTTGGCGTAGGCGCGCAGCACCATCGCCTGGCGCCAGGTCAGCCCGGCGCCCAGCACCAGGGCGTTGAACCCGTCGTTCTCGGCCTTGCCCGTCCAGGCGGCGGCGAAGGCGTCCTGGACGCGCTCACGGGCGTCGTCGCCGAGGTGGTCGCCGGCGCCGGACTCCTTCGGCATCCGCAGACCGAAGTCGTAGACCCAGGCCGTCGTACGGTCCGCGCAGCGCAGTTCGTACGGCCGCTCGTCGGTGACCTCGACGCCGAGCCGGCTGAGCACCGGCAGCACGGCGGACAGGGAGACCGAGCCGCCCTTCTGGTAGATCTTGAACCGGCGCTCCTCGGGGGCGGCGCCCACCGGCTCGTACAGGCTCAGCGCGAAGGTCCTGTCCTCGTTCAGCTGCTCGAGGTGGCACAGGTCGGCGACCGCCGCGCGCGGGGTGTGGTCGGCCTTGTAGCCCTCGGGGAAGCCGCCCGAGTAGCGGCGCAGCAGCTCCGCGGCGCGCTCCTCGCCGAGTTCGGCGGTCAGCGCCTCGGAGAAGGCGTCCGTCCAGGAGCGGGCGGCCTCGACCAGGCGGGCCTCGATGCGCTCCTTGTCGCCGTCGGACAGCTCGGGCAGCTCGGTGCCCTGCGGCACGCGGACGACGAAGTGCAGCCGGGAGAGCACCGACTCGGTGTTCCAGGCCGTGAAGTCGACGCTGGTGCCGCCCAGCTCCTCCTTCAGGATGTCGATGATCCGCAGGCGCACGCCGGTGGTGTAGCGGTCGCGCGGAAGGTACACGAGGGCCGAGTAGTAGCGGCCGTACTCGTCCTGGCGCAGGTACAGGCGCAGCCGGCGGCGCTCCTGGAGGTAGAGCACGGAGGTGGCGATCGCCTGGAGCTCGCCGACCGGGGTCTGGAAGAGCTCGTCGCGCGGGTAGGTCTCCAGGATCTGGAGCAGATCGCGCCCGTCGTGGCTGTGGGGCGAGAAGCCGGCGCGCTCGAGGACCTCCTCGACCTTGCGGCGGATGACCGGCACCCGGCGCACGGACTCGGTGTAGGCGGCGGACGAGAACAGGCCGAGGAAGCGGCGCTCGCCGACGACCTCGCCCTTGTCGTTGAACTTCTTGACGCCCACGTAGTCCAGGTAGGACGGCCGGTGGACGGTGGCCCGGCTGTTGGCCTTGGTCAGCACCAGCAGCTTGTGCTCGCGGGCCTTGGCGCGGGCGTCGGCGGGCAGCCGCTCGAAGGACGGGCTGACCGGGTGGCTGTCGTCGCCGGCGTGCGGCGGGTCCGCGCGCAGTATGCCCAGACCGGTGCCGGGCACGGCGGCCAGGGAGTCGTCGTCGCGCAGCGAGTACTCGCGGTAGCCGAGGAAGGTGAAGTGGTCGTCGGACAGCCAGCGCAGCAGCTCACGGGCTTCCTCGACGTCCTGCGTGCGCAGGTCGCCGGGCACCGGCTCGGCGGGCAGCTCCTCGGCGAGCCGGGTCGCCGCCTGGCGCATCTTCTCCCAGTCCTCGACGGCCTCGCGGACGTCGGACAGCACGCGCACCAGATCGGCGGTGATCTGCTTCAGGTCGGCGCGGTCGGTCTCGCGGTCGGTCTCGACGTGGATCCAGGACTCGATGTGCGCGTCGTGCGGCAGCTCCTCGCCGGGGGCCGCGCTGGGCAGCACCTCGATGAGCTTGCCGGTGACGTCACGGCGCACCACGAACTGCGGGTGGATCACGACGTGGATGCCGCGGCCCTGGCGGGTCAGCTCGTTCGTCACGGAGTCCACGAGGAAGGGCATGTCGTCGGTGACGACCTCGACGACGGAGTGGCTGCACGTCCAGCCGTTCTCCTCGACGGTCGGGGTGTGGACCCGGACGTTGGCCGTGCCCTGCGGGCGGTTCTCGGCCAGGCGGTAGTGGGAGTAGGCGGTGCCGAAGACGTCGACCGGGTCGCGGTCGGCGAGGTCCTCCGGGGCGGTGTGCAGGTAGAAACGCTGGAGGAACGCGAGCACGGACTCCCGGTCCGGCATGCCCTCGCCCGTCGACCCGGTCGGGATATGTCCCCCGAGCGGACTGTTCTCAGCTACCCGGGCGGCCCTCTCGAGCAGCTCGGCCTTGGCTTCGTCCAGCTTGGTCTGCATTGTCCTCTGGCTCCTGTCGCGCGCCGTTGCGTGACGTAGAAGGAAGTACGGTCTCTTCCTCTCCGGCGTGACGCCGCGGCCCGGAATGTCCGGTGTGCTTCGACGCTATGCCGGAAAGTGAGATGTGCGGGGGGATATCAGCCATCTTCGACGCGTCCGGCGGGTGTGACGCTGCTCTCCATCGCGTCCGTACCCGTGTCCGTACCCGTGGATGACGCGGCGTCCTCGGGGCCGCCGGGGCCCCTTCCCGCCCGCGAGGACCAGCGACTGCCGCCCGGACACGGATGCGGTCCGTGCTCACCGGGCGCACAACGGAGGCGGCGGCGCCCCCGCGAACTATCGCGCTGATCACCCCACCAGGCTATCGCTCCTCACCGGGGGCCCGTCATGAGCCGTATGTGTACAAAACCGGGGGTGGAAGTTTGACGTTCTGCACAGGGGTGGTGGCGGTGAAGGCGGCGTATGGCTCCGCCGCGCGCGCCGCTCACCCGGCCCTCACCCGGCCCTCACCCGGCCAGCCGCTGGGCCTCCGCGACCGCCTCCCGAAGGGTGTCCACCACCGGCACGCCCGCCTTCTCCAGGCTGGCCCGGCTGTGCGAACCGCCGGTGTAGAGCACCGCCCGTGCCCCGACGTGCAGTGCGGCCACCGCGTCGTCCGCCGCGTCCCCGATCACCACCGTGCGCACGGGGTTCACCCGGCCGGACAGCGCGCCGAGGTGACGCACCATGTGCTCGGCCTTGCTGCCGCCGGAGCGGCCCGTCCGCCCGTCCACCCGGAGAAAGTGCGGCTCGATGCCGAAGCCCCGCACCAGCGGGACGAGGTCCTCGTGCCCGTACATGCTGAGGATCGACTGGCTGTGCCCGGCCGACGTCCATCCGGTGAGCAGCTCCACGGCGCCCTCGGTCAGGGTGCATCTGACGCGGTGCTCGGAGTAGTACCGGTGGAAGACGCCGTCCATCGTCTCCCACTCGCCCTCGGTGGGCAGCCGGCCCAGCAGCCGCTCGTAGAACTTCGGGATCGGCACGCAGTACAGCGCGCGGTACTGCTCCAGTGTGATCGGCTCCAGGCCCAGCTCGGCGAATGCCGCGTTCGTCGCGCCGATGACCGCGTCGTTGTCGTGGAACAGCGTGCCGTTCCAGTCCCAGACGATGTGCGTCCCTGACTGATTCCCCATACCGGAAACGTACCCGCCGCCACTGACAATCAGGACAACGGCAGGTCGCGGACCGCGGTGCGGGCGCGGACCGTGGGCTTCAGCCGTCGAGCCCGACGAGGTTCGGGATCTCCTGCGTGGCGTACCAGAGCAGCTCGTGGTCCTCGGCCCCGTCCACGACGAACTGGGCGTCGTCGTCGCCCGCGTCCGCCGCACCCAGGGCCTCGGCCGCGGCGGTCACGTCCGCCTCCGCGTCACCGGCGTCGACATGCACGGCGGCCGCCTTGGCCAGCCGCACCGGCCCGGCCACCCGCACCTCGCCGAGCGCCGTCGGGTCGAGCCCGCGGTCGGGGTCGACCGTCGCCGCGCCGTCGGGTACGTCCACGGCGACCACCACGCGGCGCCGCGGTGCGCCCGGGTCCAGCGCCAGCAGCCGCAGCGAGGCGAGCGCGGCCCGGTTCAGCGCGGCGTACTCCAGCTCCTCGATGTCGTCGGAGAGGTACCACTCGCGCAGGGCGGGCGTCACGGCGTACGCGGTGACCGCCCCTGCCCCCAGCTCGCCCTCCTTGTGCGCCTCGGCGAGGCCCGAGAGGGTCAGGGGGACGTAGACACGCATGGCAGGCCGCTTTCGTGGTCGGAGGGCTCGCCGCCCGGACGGCCTTCAGGATACGTGCGGGAGCCCCCTTTCGAGTCCCCGGTCACCGCTGCGACACGTCCACCGCGCGCCCCTCGACTCACCCGGTCCGCCCCAGTTCCCGCACGGCTCACGCCCTTCTCGATCACACGGTCAGGTGAACTCGTCCACGGTCCGACGCGCACCACGGCTTCCTTGCCCCGGCGCCCTCGGCCCCGTACAAGAGCCCCAGCAGGAAGTTACTGCCTGGTACGAAACCGGTGCCCTGGGTCGACCCATGCCCTCGGCCCCGCGACCGACCACCCGGCGGCCACGCCGGACAACGACACCGAACGGGGACTCATGCACAAGATCATGACCAGGACCCAGCGCCGCCCTGGCACCCGCCCGCCCGGCCGCCGCGACCCACGCCGCCCCGGCGGCTACCCACCCCGCACCCCCGGAGGAACCCTCCCCCGCACAGCCGACGACAACCCCCCGCCCCGCAACAACCCCACGCCCCCGGCAGACCGCCCCCGCGACACCCGCCCGCCGTCCACCCCACTCGTGGGCGCAGCCGCCGGGACCGCCCCTGGACGTACCGCGGGCGTGGCCGGAGCCCGGCGGGTGGCCGCCTACAGGTCCGAGCCGGGCGGCCACACGGGCGCCGCAGGCGCGGCGGGGGTACGCACCGATGGGGTCGCCCGCGCGGCGAACATCGGGGCTGTCCGCGCCCAGGACGCCGTGCGGGCGGCTTCGCTGCCCGTGGCCACCGATCTGTTCGCCGATCGGCTGCTCGCCGTTCTCAGCGGGCAGCGGCCCGTGCACTGGATGCTCCGGCACACCGCGGGCCGGGCCTACGACGAGCTCGCCTGGCTCGCCGAGCGCGGCGCACTGCGGACCCGCGGCGCCCGCCCCGTCGTGTGCGACATCGGCTACTACGAGCCCCGCCCCGGCGCCGTGGAGGCCTTCGCCCGCATCGGCGCGGGCGACCAGCTGCGCGCGATGGCGTTCCGCCTGGAACAGGGCCGGGACCGGCGCTGGCGCTGTACGGCGGTGGAACTGGGCGGCCCCCGGATGCCCCACCTCGACGACGACCTGCCCTGAGACCAGCAGCCGCGGCGACGACCTGCTCCGACGACGAGCTGCCGTGACCGCCGGCGACAGCGCACGGCGAAGGGCCGGGCACCCGAGGGTGCCCGGCCCTTCCCTGTCCGCTGCCGGCTCTCTCAGAGAGCGCCGGTCACTTCTTGCGGCGGCGGCCCGCCTTGGCCTGCTTGCGCCGCTCCGCGCGCGTGAGACCGTCGGCCTCCGAACGCACGGGCTCGCCGTCCGCGGCGAACTCGCCCTCGACGACGCCGCCCTCGCCGTCCACGGTCGGCGCCGAGAAGTGCAGGTCACGCCGCTGCGGCGCGTCCAGCCCCTTGGCCCGGATCTCCGGACGCGCGCCGGCCTGCGCCGGAACCGCCTCGTGCTTCTCCAGGTCGGCCACCGGCTTGGTGTCCTCGACCGGCACCTCCTCGACCTGCTGCTCGACCTGGACCTCCAGGTTGAACAGGTAGCCGACGGACTCCTCCTTGATGCCCTCCATCATCGCGGTGAACATGTCGAAGCCCTCGCGCTGGTACTCGACCAGCGGGTCCTTCTGCGCCATCGCGCGCAGGCCGATGCCCTCCTGGAGGTAGTCCATCTCGTAGAGGTGCTCGCGCCACTTGCGGTCCAGCACCGACAGGACCACCCGGCGCTCCAGCTCACGCATGATCTCGGAGCCGAGCTGCGTCTCGCGGGCCTCGTACTGCTCGCGGATGTCGTCCTTGATGGACTCGCTGATGAACTCGGCCGTCAGACCCGCGCGGTCCCCGGCCGCCTCCTCCAGCTCCTCGATGGTGACCTTCACCGGGTAGAGCTGCTTGAAGGCGCCCCACAGCCGCTCGAGGTCCCAGTCCTCCGGGAAGCCCTCGGCGGTCTCCGCCCCCACGTACGCGTCGATGGTGTCGTCCATGAAGTGCTGCACCTGCTCCTGGAGGTCCTCGCCCTCCAGGACGCGGCGCCGCTCGCCGTAGATGACCTCGCGCTGCCGGTTGAGCACCTCGTCGTACTTCAGGACGTTCTTGCGCGTCTCGAAGTTCTGCTGCTCGACCTGCGACTGGGCGGACGCGATCGCGCGCGTGACCATCTTGTTCTCGATCGGCACGTCGTCCGGGACGTTCGCCATCGACATCACGCGCTCGACCATCTGCGCCTTGAACAGACGCATCAGGTCGTCGCCGAGCGAGAGGTAGAAGCGGGACTCGCCCGGGTCGCCCTGACGGCCGCTACGGCCGCGCAGCTGGTTGTCGATACGACGCGACTCGTGCCGCTCGGTGCCGAGCACGTACAGGCCGCCGATCCTCTCGACCTCGTCCTTCTCGGCCTTGACCGCCTCCTCGGCGCGCTGCAGCGCCTCCGGCAGGGCCCCGGCCCACTCCTCGATGTGCTCCTCGGGGTCGAGGCCGCGCTGGCGCAGCTCCGCCTCGGCGAGGTCCTCGGGGTTGCCGCCGAGCTTGATGTCCGTACCGCGGCCGGCCATGTTCGTCGCCACGGTCACCGCACCCCTGCGGCCGGCCTGGGCGACGATCGACGCCTCACGCTCGTGGTGCTTGGCGTTGAGCACCTCGTGCTGGATGCCGCGCTTGCTGAGCTGCTGCGAGAGGTACTCGGACTTCTCGACCGAGGTGGTGCCGACGAGGATCGGCTGGCCCTTCTCGTGCTTCTCGGCGATGTCGTCGACGACCGCCTCGAACTTGGCGACCTCGGTGCGGTAGATCAGGTCCGCCTGGTCCTTGCGGACCATCGGCCTGTTGGTCGGGATCGGGACCACGCCGAGCTTGTAGATCTGGTGGAACTCGGCGGCCTCGGTCATCGCCGTACCGGTCATGCCGGAGAGCTTGCTGTAGAGGCGGAAGAAGTTCTGCAGGGTGATCGTGGCGAGCGTCTGGTTCTCGTCCTTGATGTCCACCCCTTCCTTCGCCTCGATCGCCTGGTGCATGCCCTCGTTGTAGCGGCGGCCGGCGAGGATACGGCCGGTGTGCTCGTCGACGATCATGACCTCGCCGTCGATGACGACGTAGTCCTTGTCGCGCTTGAAGAGCTCCTTGGCCTTGATGGCGTTGTTCAGGTAGCCCACGAGCGGGGTGTTCACCGACTCGTAGAGGTTGTCGATGCCCAGCCAGTCCTCGACCTTGGAGACACCGGCCTCGTGGATGGCGACCGTGCGCTTCTTCTCGTCGACGTCGTAGTCGCCGGTCTCCTCGACGCCCTTGAGCGGGTTGCCCGCCTCGCCCTTCTTCAGGCGGGTGACCAGCTTGGCGAAGTCGCCGTACCACTTGGTGGCCTGGTCGGCAGGACCGGAGATGATCAGCGGCGTACGGGCCTCGTCGACGAGGATGGAGTCGACCTCGTCGACGATCGCGAAGTTGTGGCCGCGCTGGACGAGCTCGTCCTTGGACCACGCCATGTTGTCGCGCAGGTAGTCGAAACCGAACTCGTTGTTCGTGCCGTAGGTGATGTCGCACTCGTACTGCTCGCGGCGCTGGGCCGGCGTCATGTTGGCGAGGATGCAGCCGACACTCAGGCCCAGGAACCTGTGGACGCGGCCCATCATCTCCGAGTCGCGCTCGGCCAGGTAGTCGTTGACCGTGATGATGTGGACGCCGTCGCCCGAGATCGCGTTCAGATAGGCGGGAAGCGTGCCGACCAGGGTCTTGCCCTCGCCGGTCTTCATCTCGGCGACATAACCCAGGTGCAGGGCGGCGCCGCCCATCATCTGCACGTCGTAGTGCCGCTGGCCGAGGACGCGCTTGGCCGCCTCGCGCACCGTGGCGAACGCCTCGGGCAGCAGGTCGTCCAGGCTCTCGCCGTCGGCGTAGCGCTGCTTGTACTCGTCGGTGAGGGCACGCAGATCGGCGTCGGAGAGGGCGACGAAGTCTTCTTCGATGGAGTTGACCTGGCCCGCGATGCGGTGCAGCTTGCGCAGGATCTTGCCTTCGCCTGCACGCATGATCTTCGAGAGGACGGACACGGGGGTTGGTCTCCTTGCCGGTCGGGCCTGGGACGGTTTCCATTGACGTACTGAGCAACGGCCATCGTATGCGAGGACACGGCCGAGCCGGGAGGGCCTGCCGCAAGGCCACCCGTCCGCAGCTTCGCGGGGCCTCTACGGGAACAACGTCCGGGGGTCGCGGATGGTGCCGTGTCATGGAGATGATTTGTACGAATTGTGATCACTCCCTCACACACCGGGAGACACGGCCGTCTCCTCACCCCCGGGAAAGGGATGGCGTCCCTCGCGGCCCCCGAGCAGAATCGGGCGATGGAACCCGTCACCCTCACCACCGACCGACTGCTCCTGCGCACGCTCGGCCCCCAGGACACCGACGCGGTGTACGCGGCCGTGCAGGACCCCGACATCCAGCGCTGGATCTCCCAGCTTCCTTCGCCCTACCTGCCGGAGCACGCGCGGAGCTTCGTCGAGGACATGGTCCCCGTGGGCTGGGCCAACGGTTCGATGTTCACCTTCGGCCTCTTCCTCCCCGGCTCCGGCGGGGGCCTCGTGGGCACGCTCGGCATAACGATGCGGTCGCTGGGCGAGGCCGAGATGGGCTACTGGGCCACCAAGGAGCACCGCGGCAACGGCTACGTGACCGAGGCCTCCCTCGCCGTCGCCCGCTGGGCCTTCACCCACCTCGCCGTCGACCGTCTGGAGTGGCGCGCCGAGGTCGGCAACCACGCCTCCCGCGCGGTCGCCGAACGGGTCGGCTTCACCGTGGAGGGCGTCCTGCGCTCGGGGCTCAACAACAAGGGGGTACGGCGGGACTGCTGGGTGGGCTCCCTGCTGCCGTCCGACCTGAGCCTGCCCTCGGCGGCGCCCTACCTGCCCGCGCAGATCTAGGGTCAGCCGCCTCCGGGGTCTGTCGACTCCGGGGTCTGTCGGCTCCGAGGCCTGTCGACTGCAGGGTCTGTCGACTGCAGGGCCTGTCGGCGAAAGCCCAGCTCAGACCGCGTTGTCGGTGCCGCCCTCTATCGTGCGGTGCCATGACCTCGCTCCCGCGCCCCAGCACCGACCTCTCGGCGGACGAAGCCCGTCGCATCGCCCTGCGTGCCCAGGGTTTCCTCGGCGCACCCGACCGGCGGTCCGGGGTGCGCGGCGTCCTGCGGCACCTCGGCGCGGTCCAGCTCGACACCATCTCGGTACTCGCCCGCTCCCACGAGCTCGTGCCCTACGCCCGCCTGGGCGCCGTGGGCCGCAGGACCGTCGAGCGGGCCTACTGGACGGCCGCGTCCACCGGCACGCCGCCGGCCCGCCCACACGCGTTCGAGTACTGGTCGCACGCCGCCTGCATCCTGCCCATCGAGGAGTGGCCCCACTTCGCCTTCCGCCGCCGCGCCTACCGCAACCGCCCGCACTGGAACCACGAACTGCCCGACGGTGCGTACGACCAGGTCGTCAAGCAGCTGCACGCCGAGGGCCCGCTGACGGCGACGGAGCTGGGCGGGGCCAAGAAGACCAGCGAGTGGTGGGACTGGTCGGGCACCAAGGTCGCCGTCGAGCGCGCCCTGATGTACGGCGAGGTGGTCTGCGTCGAGCGCCGGGGCTGGAAGCGGGTGTACGACCTCGCCGAGCGCGCCGTCCCCGAGGAGCTGCTGCACGACGAGCTGGACGACACCGAGTGCCTGCGCCGGCTGGTCCGCCTGGCCGGCCAGTCCCTGGGCGTGGGCACCCGCGCGGACATCGCGGACTACCACCGTCTGAAGGGCGAGCAGGTCGACGCGGTGATCGGTGACTCCGGGCTGGTCCCGGTCACGGTCGAGGGCTGGTCCAAGCCGGCCTGGGCGGACCCGGAGGCGCTGGCGGCACCCCCGCGCGGCCGGCATCGCACCACGCTGCTGTCCCCGTTCGACTCGCTGGTCTGGGAGCGGGCGCGCACCGAGCGGATCTTCGGCTTCACCCACCGCCTGGAGGCCTACGTCCCCAAGCCCAAGCGGGTCCACGGCTACTTCGCGATGCCCGTGCTCGCCGGTGGCCGCCTGGTCGGCCGGGTGGACCCCGCCCGGGAGGGCCGCACCCTCGTGGCCAAGCAGGTCACCCTGGACGACGTCCGGTCCGTACCCGCCGTCGCCCAGGCGCTCGTCGAGGCGGCGAGCTGGGTGGACTGCACGGACGTACGCGTGGAACGGGTGGACGCGCCCGAGCTGCGCGAGCCCCTCGTGCTGGAGCTCTCCCGCGCGGTCGGCTGACCTTACGGGCCGCCCGGTGAGCCCCTACCGGATCTCGAGGATCTTCTCCCGCATCGCGTAGACCACGGCCTCCATCCTGGAGTGCAGCTGAAGCTTCTCCAGGATGTTGCGGACGTGGTTCTTCACGGTGTTCTCGGAGATGAACAGCTCCTTGGCGATGTCCTTGTTGTTCATCCCCGTGGCGACGAGCTTGAGGACCTCCAGCTCACGGTCGGTCAGCCGGGGCGCGGGGACGAGCCGGCGCTCGTCGGTCCGCTGGATCATCGACTTGAACTCGGTGAGCAGTTTCGACGCCATGGAGGGGCTGATCTGCGACTGCCCGTCGGCGACGGCGCGGATGGCGGTGGCCACCTCGTCCGTGGAGATCTCCTTGAGGAGGTAGCCGGTGGCGCCGGCCTTGATCGCCTCGTAGAGGTCGGCCTCCTCGTCGCTGATCGTCAGCATGATGATCTTGGCGCTGGGCGCGACCTCCTTGATGGACGTGCACGCCTCGATCCCGCCGCGCTTGGGCATGCGGACATCCATCAGCACGATGTCGGGCAGCAGGTCCGCGGCCTTGTCGACGGCTTCGGCCCCGTCGCCCGCCTCGCCCACCACCTGGATGTCCTCCTCGGCGGCCAGCACGATCTCCAGGCCGCGGCGGAAGAGGGCGTGGTCGTCCACGACAAGGACTCTGATCGGCTCCTTGCGCGCAGTGTCCGCCCCCGGTCCCACGCCGACGACGCCACCGTCGGCGTCCTCGTCCCGCATCGGTCCGAAGCTGTCCGCCATCGTTGTTCCTCCCCCTGAGGCTGTGGCCCGGTCTGTGGTGCGGTCTGTGGTGCGGTGGCCAACCCAAGGCAACAGCCCATCCGTTGGGCCGTTGCGGCCATGATTCCATGCCTGGCCGACACTGCGGTGACCAAGCGGCGCGCGAAGGGGGCGCACACCGGTGCCCCTGGGGGCGCACACCGCGCTCCAGGGGCACCGTCGCAGCTGTTGTCGTCGGCCGGCTGGGCTCAACCGCCCAGTGTTCCGCCTGCCTCGGGCGCCTGAGTGACCATCGTGTCCGTCCTGAGGTGGATCACTCCGTAGTCATAGGCATGTCGCCGGTAGACGACGCTGGGTTCCTTGGTCTCGGAGTCGACGAAGAGGTAGAAGTCGTGCCCGACCAGTTCCATCTCGTAGAGAGCCTGGTCGAGGGTCATCGGGGAGGCCACGTGCGTCTTCTCGCGGACCACGAGGGGTCCGTCCCCCTGCACCTCCAGCGAGCCGACCTTCTTGGTGGGCACCTGGCCCGCGTCCGCTTCCGTCGCGGTCTGACCGCTGCCGTTCAGGGTTGCCGCGCCGGGGACGTGGTCGGGGACCTCGGCGGCCGGGATCCGGCGCGCGCCACGCCGCGAGAAACGCTTGTCGTGCTGCTTGCGCAGCCGGGCGCCGAGCTTCTCCGCCGCCAGGTCGAGGGCGGCGTACGGATCACTGGCCGCTGCCTCCGCCCGGATCACCGGACCGCGGGAACGGAGGGTGATCTCCACCCGGTCGCAGCGGTCGGCCTGTCGGGGGTTGGGCTCCTTGGACACCTCGACGTCGAGGCTGATCACCTTGCCATCGAGCTTCTGGATCTTCTCCAGGTTCAGCTTCTCGGCCACGTGCTTGCGGAACCGCTCGGGCACCTCGGTCTTGCGGCCCTTGACGACGATGTCCACGCAGAACTCCGTTCCCGGATCGCTCCGCTCCGACGGCGGAGCATCTCCCTTGTGCACCCGGTTCCGGCGAGCTCCGGAACCTCGGACTCGGTGACGTCCACCTCCTCCTCCCCCGCGGGCGAGATCTCCACCCGGCCGGTACGGGTGATGGCGAAAACCCGCAGCACGGCATTCCGATATAGCGGGGACGGCCTGCGCCTTTCCCTCACAACCGAACATATCTCGCCCGGACGGATGACGTCACCCTCTACTGCCGCGTACCTCCGTTCAGGTGAATTGACCCCCTCATTACCTGCAACGATGCAGGTTCTCAGTCAGTTCCGGTCTATTCCGAAGGAATCCGGAGAGGCCGCGACGACCGCCGCGCAGACCACATCTCCGGCGCCGTACTCAGCCGCCCTTTCCGGTGGGCCATACAACGAGTTCCCCTCCTTCTGCGTCGATCTCGACTTCCGTTCCCTCATCCCTTCCCGGACCCGCGCCGTGTACACGGCCGTCGTCACCGCCCGCGCCGCCTCCGTCAACGAGGCCCCCGTCGTCATGACGTCGTCGACCAGCACCACCGGACCGCCCAACAGCAGCCGCGCCCCGCCCGCGGCCACCTCCAGCGCGCCGGCGACGTTCTCCAGCCGCTGCCGGGAGGTCAGCCCCGACTGGTCCGCCACGGCACGCCGCTGGCGCAGCACGGCCAGAGCCCGGGCCGGCGTCCCGGACCGCCGCAGCCCAGCGGCCGCCGCGAGCGCGATCCGCCGCCCGGGATCGTGCCCCCTGGCCCGCACCGCCCGCCGCGCGGACGGCACCGGGACGAGCAGCACGGCCCCACCGGCCGGCCCGGCTCCCGCTTCTGCTCCCGCCCCGGCCCCGAGCAGACCCGCCCGTACCGCACCCGCAAGCGCCGTGCCGAGCGGGTGTGCCAGCGCCAGTGCGCCCCGCTCCTTGTGGGCGAGCAGGGCCGCCCGTGCCGCGTCCGCGTACGGCGCCGCCGCGTACACCGCCGGCAGTCCGGCCGGCTCCGGCACCGGTCGCACCCGCCGTGGTGCCCTGCGGCTCAGGGCGGCACGGCACCGGGGACAGAGCACCGTGCGAGGCCTGCCACAGCCTCCGCAATCGGTCGGCAGCACCAGGTCGGTGAGGTCCTGCCACCACCTGCGCATGCCTCTACTGTGCCGACGGCGCACCGTCTCGGCCAGCCCTGTGGACAACGCCCTGTGGACAACTCCCGCCACCGCCCCCGAGGCTTCCCCCACACGGGCGACCGAGGGGTGTCTCGGCCTGATCGGGGAGCGCCAGGTGCCCAGCCGGTCGAGAGGGTCGAGGGGGTCGAGGGGGAAGGGGCGCTCAGCCCGGGTAGACGGGCGCCATCCCGTCCTTGACCACCTTCTGCCACTGCGCCCCGGACGGCAGCCGGACGATCCCGTCCTCCGAGGAGTACGCCACCAGCGGCAACCCGTCGTCCTCGGACGCGGCGATCGACTGCACCCCCGTGAGCGCGGCCGGCGGCGGGCCCTCCGGCGTGGAACCGTCGACCTGGACGTACCGCATCGTCTGCACGCCCCCCTGTTCCCGCCCGGCCACCACGAGCCGGCTGTCGCCGGCCCACGACATGGCGGTGACGTCCTCCAGCTCCGGGGCCGCCGACCGCAGATCGAGCACCGACACCATCGGCCGGTCCCCGGCCTTCTTGTCGCGGTCGTCGCGGTCGTCGCGCCCGCCACGCTCGTCGCGCTGGATCCGCCCGATGAGCAGGGATTTGCTGTCGTTCTCCGCCTTGACGACCAGAGCGATCCGCACCCCGTCGGCGGCCACCCGCACCGCGTCGACCCGCCCCTTCAGACCGGGGACCTGCACATCGAGCGGCTTGCCCCCGCCCTGTTCCAGCATCACCAGCCGCGGCCGGGCGGGATCGCGGTCGGCCACCCACAGGTCACCGCGCGCGTCCCAGCTCGGTGCCGTCAGCCGGTCGTGCTCGGTCTTGCCCTGGCTCACCAGCACCGGCTCGTCGAGCGCACCACCCGGCACGAGCGAGCCCACGAACAGCGACCTGCCGTCGTAGCCGACACCGGCCGCGGTGTGCTCGTCCCACGACACCGCCGCGGAGCTGAGCTTCTGGGTGCCCTCGCCCAGCGCCCCCGGCACGGGTTCGGCGCTCGAGGGGGCGTCGCCGCCGGCGATCCGCACCAGCCGCTGCTTGTCGTCGACGAAGTACAGGTAGTCGGGCCGCTTCACCGACCCCCGCGTGGCGACCCTCTCGGCCTGGGCGTCTCCGAGCGAGCACAGGATGTCGCCGTTGGCGCGCTGGAACGTGACGGTGTCCACGGTCGGGGTCAGGCTCTGCACCGTGAACAGCAGTTGGGTCGCCATCTCCCGGCACTTCTCGCGCCCGACCCCGGAGGCCTTCTCGTTCAGTGGCACCGTCAGCCGGTTCTGGTCGTCAGGCGTCAGCGAGGTGACCCCGTGGCGCAGCGCCGTCCCGGCCGGGAAGCTCGAACTGACCGCCGGCTCCAGCCACCGTGTGGGCCCGCTGAGCAGGGAGCGCACCACCTGAGTCATCGCGTCCACGCGCCGGCGCACGAAGACGGGATCGGCGACGGCGGTCGCCGCCCCCGTCGCGTCCGCCCAGGTGGTGGAGGAGAAGTAGTACTTGTTGACGGACGTGTAGTTGCGCTGGAAGTCCGACTGGCCCATGACGACGCCCTGCGGCAGCACGTCGATGCGCCACTGCCCGCTCTTCTTGTCCCGCGTCAGATGAACCGGCTGGCTGTAGTGGCCGCTCATCGGGGTGTACGACTGCTGCGGGTCCACCCGGGCCACCTTGCTGCCCGTCAGGGTGAACGCGTAGTCGTCGGTGCGGTCGTGTCCCACGGTGCGGTCGACCTGGATGTCCGGGCCGCCCGCGAGCACGGTCGTGGACTGCTCCGGTCGCCAGTTGCCCGACGCCTCCGCCGTCAGATACTGACGCGCCGTCGCATACTGCGGATCGTCACTGGTCAGAGCCTCCAGGAAGCCCTGCACGATCTCCGCGGGCACGGCGTCCTCCCGGGGCGGCATGGCGAACACCTGCAGCTGGCTGTCCTGGCGCGGGGTGGACTCCACGTCCCGCAGATCCCCGTTGTCCGGCATCGAGGCGCACCCCGCCAGCAGGACGACCCCACAAGCGGCGTACGCCACCGCGCGCACCGGCCGCCGCACGCCCCTCACGCGGTCAGCGCCCACGAAATGCCTCCCCTTGCTGTGTCACGTCCAGCGGCCCGGCTTCCGCCCCGGCCGCGGCGTCCGCCGGCTCGTCCCCCGCCGCGTCCACGGCGGACACGGTCTGCTGCCGTCGCTCGCCCGCGGCCGGCCGGGGCACCACACGCGCCCCGTTGCCGGGCAGCGCCGTCGGATCGGCCGTCGGAGCCACCGCCGCCGGGCGGGACGCGATCGGGTCCCGCGACGACGCGATCCGCTCACCCGTCGCCTGCATCGGCACGGTGGCACGCTTCCCGCTCGGCAGACCGGCGTCGTCGAGCCCGCGGTTGCGGCGCGAGTCCTTCGGCTCCAAGGGGACGGGTGAGCCCCGCAGCGGCTCGTCCGCGGTCCTCGGCAGTGTCAGCCGGAACTGCGAGCCGCCGCCCGGCTCGCCCCACGCCTGAAGCCAGCCACCGTGCAGCCGGGCGTCCTCCAGGGCGATCGACAGCCCCAGACCGGTACCGCCCGTGGTCCGGGCACGCGCCGGATCCGCCCGCCAGAAGCGGCTGAACACACGGGTCGCCTCGCCCGGCTTGAGCCCGACGCCGTAGTCGCGCACCGCGACCGCGACCGCGCCGCCCGCCGCGGCGAGCTTGACGACGACGTCCCTGCCCTCGCCGTGCTCCACGGCGTTGACGACCAGATTGCGCAGGACGCGCTCCACACGCCGGGTGTCGGCCTCCGCCACGATCGGCTGCTGGTCGCCGACGACCCGTATCCGCGTGCCCTTGCGCTCGGCGAGCGGCTCCGCGCCGCTGACGACCCGGTACACGACCTCCCTGAGGTCGATCGGCTCGGCCTCCAGCGCCGCCGCGCCCGCGTCGAATCGGCTGATCTCCAGCAGGTCCGCGAGCAGCGACTCGAACCGGTCGAGCTGGTCGGCGAGCAGTTCCGCCGAGCGGGCGGTGACCGGGTCGAAGTCCTCGCGCGCCTCGTGGATGACGTCGGCCGCCATCCGCACGGTCGTCAACGGCGTACGCAGCTCGTGCGAGACGTCGGAGACGAACCGGCGCTGCATCCGCGACAGCTCCTCCAGCTGCTGGATCTTCAGCTGAAGGTTCTGCGCCATCTTGTTGAAGGCCTCGCCGAGCCGCGCGATGTCGTCCTCGCCGGTGACCTTCATGCGCTCCTGGAGCCGCCCGGCCGACAGCCGCTCGGCGATCCCGGCGGCCATCCGCACCGGTGTGACGACCTGTCGCACCACCAGCCAGGCGATGGCTCCGAGGAGGACGACGACGAAGAGACCGGCCGTCGCCAGCGTGCCCTTGACCAGGCTCAGCGACTTCTCCTCCTGGGTGAGCGGGAAGAGGTAGTACAGCTGGTACGGATCCCCGTTGGGATCGTTGACCTGCTTGCCGATGACCAGTGCGGGCTGGGAACCCTTGTCGCCGTCCTTGTAGACGATGCGCGCGTAACTCTGGGCAGCCACCATGCTGTTGTTGATCCGGGCGCGCAGCTCCTCCGGAACGCTCGCCGTCCAATCCACGCCGCCGGAGGCGCGCGGACCGCGTCCGCCCCCGCTGTCGTCGCCGGCGGGCAGCGTGACCACGTCGAAGGCGCCCTGGCCGCCGCTGGACAGCGACGACACCAGGTCGCTCATCCACTGGATGACGTTCTGCGAGGAGTGGCCGTCCGTGACGGAGGCGTCGTCGCCGGGGGCGGTCGCCGTCTCGTCGGCCCGCTGCTTGGCCGCCGCGAAACCGCCGGTGGCCTGGCTCTGCGAGGCCTTCACCTTCGCGTCGAGCAGTCCGTTGCGCACCTGCCCGATGACGACGAAACCGAGCAGCAGGACGACACCCAGGGACATCAGCAGGGTGGTGGCGACGACCCTCAGCTGGATGTTGCGCCGCCACAGCCGCATCACGGGCAGCAGCGGCCTGCGCACCCAGCGCAGGAAGAGACGCAGGACCGGGCTGCCCTGGACGCCGCCGTTCAGCAGCCCGCCCTCCAGAAGGCGTCCCCAGCGGGATCCGGCGGTCGTCCGGCCGACAGGCCGCCCCGTGCCGGCCCCGGTGCCCCCGGGCGCCGAAGCGGCGCTGTCCCCCGACACGTCAGCTCGGTCCGGCCTTGTAACCGACACCGCGGACGGTCACCACGATCTCCGGCTTCTCCGGGTCCTTCTCGACCTTGGAGCGCAGCCGCTGGACGTGCACGTTCACCAGACGGGTGTCGGCCGCGTGCCGGTAGCCCCAGACCTGCTCGAGCAGCACCTCGCGGGTGAACACCTGCCACGGCTTGCGGGCCAGGGCGACCAGCAGGTCGAACTCCAGCGGCGTCAGCGCGATCGACTGCCCGTCCCGCTTCACGGAGTGCCCCGCGACGTCGATGACCAGGTCACCGATGGCGAGCTGCTCCGGCGCGGGCTCCTCCGACCTGCGCAGCCGCGCCCGGATACGGGCCACGAGCTCCTTCGGCTTGAACGGCTTCACGATGTAGTCGTCGGCGCCGGACTCCAGGCCCACGACGACGTCCACCGTGTCGCTCTTGGCCGTCAGCATCACGATCGGCACCCCGGACTCCGCCCTGATCAGGCGGCACACCTCGATGCCGTCGCGACCGGGCAGCATCAGGTCGAGCAGGACCAGATCCGGTTTGGCCTCACGGAAAGCGGCAAGCGCCTTGTCCCCGTCGGCCACGAAAGACGGCTCGAAACCTTCACCACGCAGCACGATCCCGAGCATCTCGGCCAGTGCGGTGTCGTCGTCGACGACAAGGACTCGTCCCTTCATAAACGACATCATCCCATTCTCGTAACGGTGGCGAAGATCCAGGTGAGACAGCTCACTGGCCTGTGACGATAGTCGTACGGAGCCGTCACTGTCTGCCTCCGGTCCCCGAACGGGGTGCCGACGCTCAGTCTGCCGTGGCCCCCCGCGACCTGGCGCACAAGTCTGCCAGGCCCTTGGCGGTCACCGGCGAGACGGCGCCCTCCTCGGTGACGATCGCCGTCACCAGGTCCGGCGGGGTCACGTCGAACGCCGGGTTGTAGGCCTGCGTGCCCAGCGGCGCGACCGGCAGACCGCCGCCGGCCCCCGTGACCTGGACCTGGGGCGCGACGAACTCGGTCACCTCGTAGCCCGGTCGCTGCTCGATCTCGATCGCCGCACCGTCCGGGGTCGCCGGGTCCACCGTCGTGACCGGCGCCACTACGATGAACGGCACGTGGTGGTAGCGCGCGAGCACCGCCAGCGGATAGCTGCCCACCTTGTTCGCCACCGAGCCGTCGGCGGCGATGCGGTCCGCGCCGATCAGCACGGCGTCCACCTCGCCGGCCGCGAACAGCGAGCCCGCCGCGTTGTCGGTGAGCAGGGTGTACGACATGTCGTTGCGGGCCGCCTCGTACGCCGTCAGACGGGCGCCCTGGAGCAACGGCCGGGTCTCGTCGACCCACAGCCGCCGCAGCCGCCCCGCGCGATGCGCCGCGAGCGCCACCGCGAACGCCGTGCCCTCCCCTCCCGACACCAGCGAACCGCTGTTGCAGTGGGTGAGGACGCGGTGCCCGCCGCCGGGCAGCAGCTCGTCCAGCAGCGCCAGCCCGTGCTCGGCCATCCGGGCGCTGGCCCGGGCGTCCTCCCGGTGCAGCTGCCGCGCCGCGGCCAGCGCCGCCGACGCGGCCTGCCCGGGGTCCCCGGTCCTGGCGAGCGCCGCCTGGTGGGCGGACAGCGCCCGGCGCACACCGAGGGAGAGGTTCACCGCCGTGGGCCGTGCGGCCGCCAGCGCGGTCGCGGCCTCGTCCGCGTCGAAGCCGCGCGCGGCGGCGAGCGCGACGCCGTACGCCCCGGCGATGCCCAGCAGCGGCGCCCCGCGCACGGCCAGCGACCGAATCGCCTCCACCAGCGCGGGCGCGTCCGTGCACACCAGCTCGACCTCCTCGGCGGGAAGCCGGGTCTGGTCGAGGAGGACCAGTACCGGGCCCTCGGGCGGCTCTTCCCAGCGGATCGCGGAGGTCCCGGCCGCCCGGTCGTCCTCGCGGGTCTGCGCGTACAGATCAGCCATGCCGTCAGTCTGCCCCTTGTCCCACGAACAATTGAAGGTACGCAGCCGCCACCACCGCCGGTCGCCCGAAGACCACCCCATGGCACGATGGCTGCCAACCTGCCGCCGCGACGGCGGACGGGCACCGTGAAGGAGCGACGATGACAGACACTCCGGGCTGGGCCTCGCCCGGATCCGCCCCGTCCGACGGACAGGAGACCGGTACGTCCGGACTTGGCGACGCCGCCGGCCGCCCCGACGCCGCAGCACCCGCGGGTCCGTCGGGCGAGCAGCCGCAGGGCCCCGGCGTGAAGTGGTCCAAGGAGCAGCCGCCGCCGGGCCAGTGGTCCGCGCCCACGGGAGCCCCGGCCTCCGGCCAGGCACCACCGCCGCCCGCCGGCCCCGGCTGGGGCGGACAGCAGCCCCCGGCCGGCTACGGCCCTGGCGGTCACGGCCCCGGCGGCTACGGCCCTTACGGCGGCCCTGCCTACGGCGGTCCCGGCGGCTACGGCGGCTGGGGTGCCGGCTGGGGCGGCCCGCCCCCCGCGGCCAAGCCCGGCGTGATCCCGCTGCGCCCGCTGGGCGTGGGCGAGATCCTCGACGGCACGGTGTCCACCATGCGCACCCACTGGCGCACCGTCCTGGGCATCACCCTGGCCGTCGCGGTCTTCGCCCAGATCATCGTCATCCTGCTGCAACGCCTGGTCATCGACAGCACCACGAGCAGCCAGGTCCTCAGCGACCCGAACGCCACCCCCGGCGAACTCGGCCGCGCCATGGGCGACGTCATGCTCAGCTCCGGCGCCGTCCTCGTCGTCTCCTTGATCGCCACCGTGATCGCCACCGCGCTGCTCACCACGGTCACCAGCCGTGCGGTCCTCGGCAAGCCGGTCACCACCGCCGAGGCCTGGCGGGACGCCCGCCCCCAGGTGCTCAAGCTGTTCGGGCTGGTCTTGCTGCTGCTGTTCATCTGCCTCGGCGTCATCGCCGTCGGCGCGCTGCCCGGCATCGTCGTCGCCGTCACGACGTCGTCCCTGGGCGGCATAGCACTGGCCGTCCTGGGCGGCCTGGCCGCCTGCGTACCCGCCCTGTGGCTGGCGATCCGCTTCTCGCTCGCCTCGCCGGCCCTGATGCTGGAGAAGCAGGGCATCGTCAAGTCGATGAGCCGCTCCGCCAAGCTGATCCGCGGCTCCTGGTGGCGCGTCTTCGGCATCCAGCTGCTGGCGGTGATCATCGCGTTCCTGGTCTCCGCGGTCATCGCCATTCCCTTCGTCGTCCTCGCCATGGCCTTCGGCGGTGGCGGCATGTCCGCCTTCGTCAGCGGCACCCCGAACATCGGCTGGGCCTACCTGATCATCACCGGGATCGGGTCCGTGATCGGCTCCACGGTCACCTTCCCGATCACGGCAGGCGTCACCGTGCTGCTCTACGTCGACCAGCGCATCCGCCGGGAGGCGCTCGACCTCGACCTGGCCCGGGCCGCGGGCGTCCAGGGCTACGGCTCCGACGCACCACCCTCCGGGAGCTGATGCCGTGAGCCCGGCGGGGGGAGTTCTCACAGCACTGCCGGCGTTCTCACACGCCGTGGACAAAGCCCTGCGGACCGCGCTGCACGCCCGCGGCGCGGTCCTGGCACAGTCGCGCTCCGGAGCCGAGCCGCCGGTGACCGTCCCCCGGGATCCGGCGCGGGAGGCGGCCCGGCGTGAGCTGTCCAAGCCGATGTACCACCAGCACGACCCTGGCCTGCTGCAACGCGCCCTGGACGCCTTCTGGGAGTGGCTCGGCAAGCTGTTCGGCTCCGCCGCGGTCGCCACCCCGGGCGGGAGCATCGGACTGGTCGTCGTCATCGTGGCCGTCCTCGCCGTGCTCGGGGCCCTGTGGTGGCGCCTCGGCACCCCGCGCCGCGCACCCATCTCCTCCACCACCTTGTTCGACGACCGCCCCCGCAGCGCCGCCGAACACCGCGCCGCCGCCGAGGCGCACGCCGCCCAGGGCCACTGGAACCAGGCCGTCCAGGAACGCATGCGCGCCATCGTCCGCTCCCTGGAGGAACGAGCCCTGCTGGACATACGGCCCGGCCGCACCGCCGACGAGGCCGCCGCCGAGGCCGGCCGGGCCCTCCCCGCGCACTCCGACCGACTGCGCGCCGCCGCCCGGGACTTCGACGCCGTCACATACGGCGGCCGCAGCGCGACCGAAGCGGCGTACCACCGCATCGCCGAACTCGACCGCGACCTGGAACGCACCAGGCCCCAGCTCACCGACACCGGCCAGGACAGGACCCCGGCCGGGCACCAGGGAGCCGCCGGATGACCACCGAGGCCACGCTCCCGCCCACCTCCGTCTCGCGCACCGGCCGCCAGGTGTGGACCCGCACGCGCGGGATCCTGCTCGCCCTCGTCCTCCTGCTCGCCGCCGCCGTCGCGATCGCCGCGGTCCAGTCGGGCGACCGGCACGGCCGCCTGGACCCACGCTCCGCGGACCCCTACGGCAGCCGTGCCATCGCCGCGCTCCTCGCCGACCACGGCGTGCCCACACGGGTGGTCACCACGCTCGACGAGGCACGCGCCGCCGCCGGTCCCGACACCACCCTGCTGATCGCCGTCCCCGACCTGCTGACGGACCGGCAGCAGTCCCGGCTGCGCACGACGATCGACGCCTCCGGGGGACGTACCGTCCTCGTCGCCCCCGACTTTCCCTCCGTCAGCGGCCTGGCCCCCGGTGTCACCGCGGCTCGCGCGCCCAGTTTCGACACCACCCTCTCCCCCGGCTGCTCCCTGCCCGCCGCCCGCCGCGCCGGCACCGCGGACACCGGCGGCGGCATCCGCTACGCCACCACCGCCAAAACCGCCGACGCCTGCTACCCCAGTGACGGCCTGCCCACCCTGCTGCGCGTCCCGCAGACCACCAAGGGCGGCGACACCGTCGTCCTCGGCACCCCCGACATCCTCTACAACAACCGCCTCGCCCAGCAGGGCAACGCCTCGCTCGCCCTGCAACTCCTCGGCTCCCGCCCCCATCTGGTCTGGTACCTCCCCTCGCTCTCCGACGCGTCGGCTCACGACACCGGCGACCGCGGCTTCTTCGATCTGCTCCCCTCGGGCTGGGTCTGGGGCACCCTGCAACTCTTCATCGCCGCGGCCCTGGCCGCCCTGTGGCGGGCACGCCGGCTCGGCCCCCTCGTGCCCGAAAGACTCCCCGTGGCGATCCGCGCCTCCGAAACCGTCGAAGGCCGCGCCCGCCTCTACCGCAAGGCGAACGCGCGCGACCGCGCCGCCTCCGCTCTTCGCTCCACCACGCGCACCCGCCTGGCTCCCCTCGTCGGCATCCCCGTCACCCAGGCGCACACGCCCGAGGCCCTGCTCCCCGCCCTGTCCGCCCACCTCCACGGCGGCGGACAGTCCCTGCACGACCTGCTCTTCGGCCCGCCGCCCGGCGACGACGCGGCCCTCGTCTCCCTCGCCGACCGACTCGACGCCCTCGAAAGAGAGGTACGCCGTCCATGATGGACCCGACCACTGACATCGCCGGGCGCACCGAGGACACCGGCGACGCCCGGTCGTCCCTGGAAGCCCTGCGCGCCGAGATCGCCAAGGCCGTGGTCGGCCAGGATCCCGCGGTGACCGGTCTCGTCGTCGCCCTCCTCTGCCGCGGACACGTCCTCCTCGAAGGCGTCCCCGGTGTGGCGAAGACCCTGCTCGTCCGCACGCTCGCCGCCGCGCTCGACATCGACACCAAGCGCGTCCAGTTCACCCCCGACCTGATGCCGAGCGACGTGACGGGCTCGCTGGTCTACGACGCCCGCACCGCCGAGTTCTCCTTCCAGCCCGGCCCGGTCTTCACCAACCTCCTCCTCGCCGACGAGATCAACCGCACCCCGCCCAAGACCCAGTCGTCGCTGCTGGAGGCCATGGAGGAGCGCCAGGTCACCGTCGACGGCACCCCGCGCCCGCTCCCCGAGCCCTTCCTCGTCGTCGCCACCCAGAACCCGGTCGAGTACGAGGGCACCTACCCCCTCCCCGAGGCGCAGCTGGACCGCTTCCTGCTCAAGCTGACGGTCCCGCTGCCCTCCCGCCAGGACGAGATCGACGTCCTCACCCGCCACGCCGAGGGCTTCAACCCGCGCGACCTGCGCGCCGCCGGAGTACGCCCGGTGGCCGGACGCGCCGACCTGGACGCCGCCCGCGCCGCGATCGCCGAGACGACCGTCTCCCCCGAGATCACGGCCTATGTCGTCGACATCTGCCGGGCGACACGGGAATCACCGTCCCTGGCCCTGGGCGTCTCCCCACGCGGAGCGACGGCACTGCTGTCGACGTCCCGTGCGTGGGCCTGGCTGACCGGCCGCGACTACGTCATCCCCGACGACGTCAAGGCACTGGCCCTGTCCACACTGCGTCACCGCGTGCAGCTGCGCCCGGAGGCCGAGATGGAAGGCGTGACCGCGGATTCCGTCATCAACGCGATCCTCGCTCACGTGCCGGTCCCCCGCTGATGGCCCTCACCGGACGCGCCGCGCTCCTCGCGGCCCTCGGCTCGCTCCCCGTCGGCATCTGGGACCCGGGCTGGACGGGCATCCTCGCCGTGAACGCCCCCCTGGCCGTGGCCTGCGCCTGCGACTACGCCCTGGCGGCGCCGGTGCGGCGCCTCGGCCTGACCCGCTCCGGAGACACCTCCGTGCGCCTGGGCGACAGCGCCGACGTCACCCTCACGGTCACCAACCCCTCACGCCGCCCGTTGCGTGCCCGGCTCCGTGACGCCTGGCCCCCCAGCAGCTGGCAGCCGGGCACCGAAACGGCGGCCTCCCGGCATCGCCTGACCGTGCCGCCCGGCGAACGCCGCCGTGTCACCACGCGCCTGCGCCCCACCCGCCGCGGCGACCGCGAGGCGGACCGCGTGACCATTCGTTCCTACGGCCCCCTCGGGCTCTTCGCCCGCCAGGGCACCCACAAGGTCCCCTGGACGGTACGCGTGCTGCCCCCGTTCGCCAGCCGCAAGCACCTGCCCTCGAAGCTCGCCCGGCTGCGGGAACTCGACGGCCGCACCAGTGTGCTCATCCGCGGAGAGGGAACGGAGTTCGACAGCCTGCGCGAGTACGTCCCGGGCGACGACACCCGCTCCATCGACTGGCGCGCCACGGCCCGCCAGTCCACGGTCGCCGTCCGCACCTGGCGCCCCGAACGCGACCGGCACATCCTGCTCGTCCTGGACACGGGCCGCACCTCCGCGGGCCGTGTGGACGACGCCCCGCGTCTGGACGCCTCCCTGGACGCCGCCCTGCTCCTCGCGGCTCTCGCCTCCCGCGCCGGCGACCGCGTCGACCTGCTGGCCTACGACCGCCGGGTTCGCGCCCTCGTCCAGGGCCGCTCAGCGAAAGATGTCCTGCCGTCCCTGGTGGACGCCCTGGCGACGCTGGAACCCGAACTCGTCGAGACGGATGCCCGTGGCCTTACCGCCACAGCGCTGCGTACGGCACCGCGCCGCTCGCTGATCGTGCTGCTGACCAGTCTGGACGCGGCACCCGTCGAGGAGGGCCTGCTGCCCGTGCTCCCTCAACTCACCCAGCGCCATACGGTCCTGGTGGCCTCGGTAGCGGATCCGCTGGTGGCACGGATGGCCACGTCCCGCGGAAACGTGGACGCGGTCTACGAGGCCGCTGCCTCGGCCCAGGCGCAGACCGAGCGCCACCGCACCGCGGAGCAACTCCGCCGCCACGGCGTCACCGTCGTCGACGCCACCCCGGACGATTTGGCGCCGGCGCTGGCGGACGCGTACCTGGCGCTGAAGACAGCGGGAAGGCTTTGAAGGACGGACGACGGACATGAGGGCGGAAGGCCCCGAACGCAGAAAGCCCCCGTGCCATTGGCACGGGGGCTTTCTCACAATTTGTTCGGCGGCGTCCTACTCTCCCACAGGGTCCCCCCTGCAGTACCATCGGCGCTGTGAGGCTTAGCTTCCGGGTTCGGAATGTA